>NZ_KN050819.1:353778-856468 GCF_000746155.1 Prevotella sp. FD3004
AAAACAATAAACAAGATGAAACTGACAATCAAGAAACTTTCCTGTATGGCGTTGCTGGTGGCAATGACCATGATGCAAACATCGTGCGACGAACTGTTGGGCGAAACGGATAACCCAACGCCTCCCGTATCGGACGTCACGCTCGACGAGTCGACGCTCGAGATGGGCTATGCTGGCAAGGCCGTGACGCTCGAGGCCACGGTAAGTCCCAGCGATGCTGAATACGACGATATCACATGGTCATCGTCTGACGAGAGTGTCGCTACGGTAGACGATGAGGGTGTGGTTCATGCCGTGGGCACAGGAACGGCCGTCATCACCGCCAAGGCTGGCGACAAGAAGGCCACATGCGACGTCAGCGTGGTGATCAACCTGGAGACACCGCTCACCTTCGAGGCCGCTGTGGATGGGGCGACCGTCAAGTTTAATAAAAATAGTGGCGATGTCGTTGCTCCTAACGTGGAGTACTCGCTCGATGGCGGCATCACATGGAAGGACGACCTGACAGCGGATGGTGTTACGCTGGCTGCCGCGGGCGACAAGATCTCGTTCCGAGGCACGAACGAGACGTACGGGGCTGATAATTATATCGATTGTTATCGCTTCGAGCTCTCTGCCGAGACATTTGTTTACGGCAACGTGATGAGCCTGATAAACAAGGACAACTACCCCACCAATAAGACGTTGACAGCCGACAATACTTTCATGGGATTGTTCAATGGTCAAGATATGCTGAAGAACAAGGACGCTGATCACCAGATATTCCTGCCCGCCACGACGCTGACAGAATACTGCTATGATAGCATGTTCAGTTTGTGCACAAGCCTGACCACAGCGCCAGAGCTGCCCGCCAAGACGCTGAAAAAATTGTGCTATTATAGCATGTTCTTTGACTGCACAAGCCTGACCACAGCGCCAGAACTGCCTGCCACAACGCTGGCAGAAGAGTGCTATAATTCTATGTTCTCATTCTGCAAGAACCTGACCACAGCGCCAGAAAAACTGCCCGCCACGACGCTGGCAGAAGGGTGCTATGATAACATGTTCAGTTGGTGCGAAAGCCTGACCACAGCGCCAGAACTGCCTGCCACGACGCTGGCAGAAGAGTGCTATGATACTATGTTCTCATTCTGCACAAGCCTGACCACAGCACCAAAACTGCCCGCCACAGAAATGAAGAAAAACTGCTATTCTTGCATGTTCTTGAACTGCGAAAAACTGACCACAGCGCCCGAGCTACCCGCCAAGACGCTGGCAGAAGGGTGCTATCATGGCATGTTCCAGGGCTGTAAGAAATTATCCAGCGTCACCTGTAAGGCTACGGATCTCAGTGCTTCTGGCTGCCTTGCAGACTGGCTCAATGGTGCTGGCACGGATGAATCTGTAACGACAAAGACGATTTATATCAGCAGCGCTTATTCGGCTTATATAGCAGATATGAATAGCAATCTGGCAGGAACAGCTGATGATGCACAGATCAATGCGAATGTGCCCTGGAAAAAAGGCGGTGTAGGCATCCCCGCTGGCTGGACCATCGCCGCCGCAGCAGCAGAATAACCCCGCCACGCAATAAAAACAGCAATCCCCGCTCTAAACGCTCAGGACGGGGATTTTATATTGTTAAGATTTCTCGCTTAAAGTAATACTTAAGACACGGGTGGTCTCGGGGGTGACACGATAACGATGATCGGGCCTATGGCCTACGAGCCAGAGAATGTCGCCATTGGCGTTGACGACGACGAGCGTTCGACGCTTCTCGAGGAGCGACAGCTTGCGATCAGTGAGGTAGTCGCTCACCAGCTTGCGCCCTTCCATGCCCAAGGGACAGAAAGCGTCGCCTTCCTGTACCAGACGGATGGTCAGCGGATACTGAATGTTTGCTGCATCGAGCGTCGCACAATCGGCTGATTTTGAAATCGATACTTCTTCGGATTCCTTGAAAGAGAACAGTTTTTCGCCATTGAAACGGTAATTGCCTGATTCCGGCACTCTGAGCGGCTTCACAGGCTCGGAAACGGGCTCTAAGACGAGCGTACGGCGATCGATGAGCAGGACGTGACTGGGCGACAGGAACTCCCTACCCGGCTCGCCCATCAGTGCAGCCAGTATGCGCTCTATCTGCGAGGCATTGAAGCCATGGGGCGACAGCCACTCGAAGAGGAAAGACTCGGGCGATGGTTGTCGGAGAATTTCATCCGCAGAAATGGTCTGAGAGGCTGAAGAGGCGGTGCTGACGGCATTCTGCATGAATGCATCGTAGACTTTCTCGGCCTCACGGAGATAAGAGGCGGTTTTATCGATGTTTTCGACCGCTTTCGGGTTAAGCTGCTGTAAGAGCGGGATAACCTGCAAGCGAAGCTTGTTGCGCAGCACGATGGATTCGAGGTTTGTAGAATCCGTGACGTAATCCTGAGCGATGGAATCGAGGTATTCGAGCACTTCCTGACGGCTCACGCCCAGCAGCGGGCGCACCACGATGCCGTTCCGGGGACGGATGCCTGTGAGTCCATGAATGCCCGAACCCCGAAGCAGGTTCATCAGGAAGGTCTCGACGGCATCGTCGCGATGATGGGCCACGCACACCGTAGAGGCTCCGATATCCTGACAAAGACGCTCGAAATAGCCATAACGCAGCTCGCGAGCCGCCATCTCGATGCTTACTTGATGAACACGGGCGTATTCGTCTGTGTCAAAATGGATTAAGTGAAGTGGAACATTGAGCGATTCGCAGAGATGCTTCACAAAAGCCTCGTCGCGGTCGCTCTCGGCGCCTCGTAAATGAAAATTACAGTGAGCAGCCTCGACACGATAGCCCAGAGCGATGAGAACGCGCAAGAGCGCCACGCTGTCGGCTCCCCCGCTCAGCGCCACGAGATGGAGCCCTGAGGGGTCGAGAAGCCTGTGCTTCGCGATGAAACCTGCTACTTTTCTCTTCATTTCCAAAAATTATTCTACATAGAGCACCAGGCCCTTGAGGTATTCGCCCTCGGGGTGGTAGATGTTGATGGGATGGTCAGCTGGCTGGTGAAGCTGGTGCAGGATACGGACCTTGCGACCAGCCTGGGCCGCTGCCGTGAAGACGGCATTGCGGAAATGATCCTTCGTGACAACCTGAGAACAGCTGAACGTGAAGAGGATGCCGCCTGGCTGAATCTTCTGGAAAGCCTTGTTGTTAAGGCGGGTATAGCCCTTCAGGGCGTTATGAAGCGCACCGCGATGCTTGGCAAAGGCGGGCGGGTCGAGGATGATCAGGTCGTACTGGTCGCCAGCCTGCTCGAGATACTTGAACGCATCCTCGCAATAGGCCTGGTGGCGCTCGTCGCCCGGGAAGTTGAGCTCGACGTTGCGATTGGTGAGCTCGATGGCCTTGGCGCTGCTGTCGACGGAATGGACGAGGCGGGCGCCGCCACGCATGGCGTAGAACGAGAAGCCGCCCGTGTAGCAGAACATGTTGAGCACGCTCTTGCCCTTGGCGAAACGCTCGAGCAGGGCACGGTTCTCGCGCTGATCGACGAAAAAGCCCGTCTTCTGCCCGCGCAGCCAGTCGACGTAGAACTTCAGGCCGTTCTCGAGGGCCACGTTGTCGTCGCTGCCACCATAGATGAAGCCGTTCTGCATCTCTTCCATGAAGGGCAGCGTGGTCTCGCTCTTATAATAGACGTTCTCGAGGCGCGAACCCATCACGCCGACCAGCTGCTCGGCAATCTGCTTGCGACAGAGATGCATGCCGATGCTGTGAGCCTGCATGACGGCCGTCTTGCCATAGACGTCGATGATGAGTCCGGGCAGGTTGTCGCCCTCGCCGTGAACCAGGCGATAGGTGTTGTTCTGAGGGTTGTCGGCGATGCCGATGGCCTGGCGCATCCTGAGCGCTGACGAGAGGCGCGAAGCCCAGAACCGGGCGTCGATGTCTACGTCGCTGAACGTCAGCACGCGGACAGCGATAGAGCCCTGCTGATAATGGCCCACAGCGATGAAATCGCCGTTGGCGGTTACTACACGCACGATGTCGCCTTCGGCGATGCCTTCGTCAGCATGCTGAATGGCGCCAGAGAACACCCAGGGATGGAATCTCAGCAGACTCTCCTCCTTACCTCGTTTCAGATATATCTGTTTCATCATTCTGTTTTGTTTCTTCTGCTACTACAACAAGTTCGTAATCGCCCGTCTGCTTCAGTCGCAGCATCTCGCGGTAAAGATTCACGCAAGCCCACGCGTCGAGGGCGGCATAGTGCTTCTGAGAGTCCTTCAGCACGTCGCGCTCCCAGTTGGACAGGCGCTCGGCCTTACTGATGCGACCATTGAAGATGTTGGCGTAGAGCTTCACCAGACTCTGGTCTTCGATGCCCAGTTCGCGGGCCATATCCTGAAGGTCGACAAACGTTCCGGGCTCGAACTCGCCCAGCTCGCGGAGCGACATCAGATCGTTGTTCCAGGCCAGGCCAACCTTGGTGACCGTCTTGTCGGAGAGCAGACGAACGATGGCTGGCGAGAGTCCGATGTGATTGAGACGGAACAGAAAGCAGCAGTCGTCGCTCGCAACCTGAAGGAGCGAACACTTGTAATGGACGCCCTTGCGGAAAGACGGACGTGTTTCGGTATCAAATCCAAGAACAGGTTGCGACAGCAGGTAATCGACGCTGCGCTCGGCTTCCTCAGCTGAAAGAACGACTACGGTCTTGCCCGTATACAGCACCCTTCGCAGGCTCGCAATCTTGCTCTTTTCGAACTTATTATATATTAACTTTTTCATTTCTGAGTGCAAAATTACAAAAAAAACTGCGATTTATGATGAAATCTGAGTTTTTTCAACTACTTTTGCAACAAAATATGCAAAAGAACAAGGAAATGGCCAAGAAAAAGAAAACCAGAAACGACAAAAACAGCTCCAGCCTGAGCGGTGTGCTGGGCTTTAAAGATATTTTCCTGAACGAAAGACTGAAATTCGTATTTGGCGTGCTGCTGCTGGCAGTGGCCATCTACATGATGTTTGCCTTCATCTCGTATTTCACCACGGGAGAGGCTGACCAGAGCGTGATTGAAGACCCCAAGGAGGGCGAGCTGCTGAACCGGAATCACGAGTACGCCAACACATGCGGCAGCATGGGAGCCTACATCTCGTGGTACTTCATCAAGCGATGCTTCGGACTGTCGGCCTTCCTGGTGCCCGTGTTCATCTTCCTGCTGAGCATTCATCTCATCAAGGCCTATCGCGTAAACCTGCTGAAATGGTTCCTCTCGCTGATGGTGCTGATGGTGTGGAGCTCGGTGACGTTCGCTAAATTCCTCTCGCCGCTCTTCGTCGACGCAAGCTATAACCCCGGGGGCGACCACGGCATGTTTATCAGCCAATATCTCGAGAACATCATAGGTACGCCGGGACTTTCGGCGCTGCTGGCTCTGGTGGCCATCGCCTTCCTGACCTATCTGAGCGCTGAGACCATCTTCGTGATACGCAAGATTCTGAACCCGTCGAAGTTTATCGACAAGGTGAAGTTCAAGGTAACGAACAACGATCCCGACGAGCCCGTGGAGTCGTATGAGACTCAGATGGACGAGGAGGAAGAGCTGGTTTACGACGACCCCGCCACGCAGACCGTGGAGTTTAAGAGCAACGGCGACGCCGTGGTGATAGACGAGGGTTATCAGAACGAAGACAACAACGTCATCAAATCCAAGAAGCCCGAAAGGCACAGAGTGGCTGACAGCGAGGAGATGATGATGGAGGTTGAGGTGGCCAAGGGCGACGAGGAAGAGGCCGACGCCAACACGCTCGTCGACACAGACAGCATGGAGCCCTACGACCCCAAGCGCGACCTGGAGAATTACAGGTATCCGACGCTCGACCTGCTGAAGAAGTACGACAACGACGGAAAACCCTATATCGACATGGCTGAGCAGACGGCCAACAAGAACCGCATCGTCGAGGTGTTGCGCACCTTCGGCGTCGAGATTGCCAGCATCAAGGCTACCGTGGGGCCTACGATCACGCTCTACGAGATTACGCTGGCGCCTGGCGTGAGAATCTCGAAGGTACGCTCGCTCGAAGACGATATCGCGCTGAGCCTCTCGGCACTGGGCATCCGTATCATCGCGCCTATCCCTGGCAAGGGTACTATCGGTATCGAGGTGCCTAACGCCAAACCGTCGATCGTGTCGATGGAGTCGATCCTGAACTCGAAGAAGTTCCAGGAGAGTCAGATGGAGCTGCCCTGTGCGGTGGGTAAGACGATTACCAACGAGGTGTTCATGTTCGACCTGGCCAAAGCGCCCCACTTGCTTGTGGCTGGTGCCACTGGACAGGGTAAGTCGGTAGGACTGAACGCCATCGTGACCTCTTTATTATATAAGAAGCATCCGAGCGAGCTGAAGATCGTGCTCGTTGACCCCAAGAAGGTGGAGTTCTCGATATACAACCCGCTGATTAACCACTTCTTGGCAAAGGTGCCCGACGAGGATGCCGACCCCATCATCACTGACGTGACGAAGGTGGTGCGCACGCTCAACTCACTATGTAAGCTGATGGATACACGATACGACCTGCTCAAGGAGGTTGGCGCGAGAAACATCAAGGAATACAACAAGAAGTTTATCGAGCGCAGGATTCCGCCTCGCAACGGACACGGATACATGCCGTATATCGTGGTCATCATCGATGAGTTCGGCGACCTGATCATGACGGCAGGAAAGGAGATCGAGCTGCCTATAGCCCGTATCGCACAGCTGGCGCGCGCGGTGGGTATCCACATGGTGATTGCCACTCAGCGACCTACGACGACCATCATTACTGGTAACATCAAGGCTAACTTCCCGGCCCGTATCGCCTTCAAGGTCTCTGCGGGCATCGACTCGAAGACCATCCTCGACCGTACGGGCGCCCAGCAGCTGATAGGTAAGGGCGACATGCTCTACCTGGGCGGCGCAGAGCCTATCCGTGTGCAGTGTGCCTTCGTGGATACGCCAGAGGTGGAGCGCATCAATGAGTTCATCGCCTCGCAGCAGAGCTTCAACATGCCGTTTGAGCTGCCTGAGCCTGATATGCCAGAGGCTGATATGGGCGGCATGGGCGAAAGGGATGTGGACATGCAGCACCTCGATCCGCTGTTTGAGGAAGCTGCCCACCTGATTGTGGTGAACCAGAGCGGAAGCACTTCGCTGATTCAGCGTAAGTTCGCTATCGGATACAACCGCGCAGGACGACTGATGGATCAGCTGGAGAAGGCTGGCGTCGTGGGCGCAGCGATGGGCTCGAAACCGCGTGAGGTGATGATTCAGGACGAGAACAGTCTGAACAACCTGCTCAACGCACTGAGGTGAAAAGTAAAAAGCTAAAAAGGTAAAAAGAATAAGGATAATGAAAACAAACATGATCAAGATGGCAGTGATGGCGCTACTCGCCATTCACTGTTCACTATTCACTGCAACGGCTCAGACAGCTAAGAGCGTTCTCGACAAGGCTGCCGCAAGCATCACGGTAAAAGAAGGCGTAAAGGCAAACTTCAGAATGTCGGGCACGCACGGAATGACAAACGGCTCGATCGCTATCAAAGGAAAGAAGTTCTACGCCACAACGCCACAGGCCACCATATGGTTTGACGGAAAGACCCAGTGGACCTATATGAAGAATAACGACGAGGTGAACATCAGCACGCCAACAGAGGCACAGCTGCAGGCTATCAACCCCTACAACTTCATCAACCTCTATAAGAAGGGCTACAACTATACCTTGAACAAGTCGGGAAAGGACTATGTGGTGCATCTTACTGCGGCGACTGCTGACAAGAAAATCAAAGAACTGTTTATCAGCGTCAACAAAACGACGTATCAGCCTACTCAAGTAAAGATGCTACAGGGAAAGAAGTGGACCATCTTCGACATCACAAACCTGAAGAAGCAGGCTATCAGCGACAGCCAGTTCCGCTTCAACTCGAAAGATTTCCCACAGGCAGAAGTTATTGATCTCAGATAATACCCCTCTTCGACAATATGAACAGATTCCAACTATACAAGTTACTCCGTAAGAACACAACCCTGAGTTATAAGCGCAGTCCGGCATTCGAACAGAACAAGTGGGCCAAGGCCATTATCTATGTGGGCGGCGCCTTTTTCGCCATCTATCTCATTATGTACGGAACGCTGATCGGTATGACCGCAGAAGGCGATGTTGGCACGATGATAGCAGCCATGACCCTTGTGATGCCTATCGACTTCATGCTGAGATTCATCGTTCAGACCACTCCGGGCATGATGGTGAAACCGTATATCCTGCAGCCTATCTCGCGCTATACGGCCATCGAGTGCTTCCTCATATCTGAGCATGTGAGTGCCTACAACCTGTTGTGGTTGGCGATGTTCATCCCCTACTCTGTCATCATCCTGGTGGGCGGAGCTGGCTTCGGACCTATGCTGCTCGAACTGCTGACTGTAGAGCTGCTGATTATCTTCAACAGTCAGATCTATCTCTTCTTCCGCACGCTCATCAATCGCAACGTGCTGTGGTTCATCCCTGCTGCCGCATTCTATGCGCTGCCCTTCAGTCCTGCGCTGATCACGATGAACAAGAAGGTGATCAACAAAATGATCGATACCTATATTGAGGTTGGCACAAGCTGGTACTTCATCCTCATCGTTCTGGCGCTGATTGTCGCGCTGTTCTTCATCAACCGCTGGTTCCAGTTCAAATATGTCTACGAGGAGATTTCGAAGAAGGAGGAGCGCAAACTGAAGCACGTATCGCAGTTCAGCTTCCTGAACCGTTTCGGCATCGTGGGAGAATACCTGAAGATTGAACTGAAGTCGAACATGCGCAACAAGACCATGCGCTCGCGTTGTATCATCAGTCTGACGGTGGTGATCTTCTTCTCGCTGATCATTGCCTATACAGAAATCTATAACGGGGAACTGGCGCTGAACTTCTGGGGTATGTACTGCTTTGCTATCTACGGCATCACGGTCTTGGTGAAGATTATGGGTCAGGAGGGCAACTATATCGACTTGCTGATGACACATCGCGAAAACATCATCGCTGTGCTCGAGGCTAAGTACTGGTTCTATACCGCCGTACTCGTCATCCCATTCCTCATCATGCTGCCTGCCGTGTTTACTGGCAAATACAGCGTGCTGATGCTGCTGGCATATATGCTGATGACTGCAGGACTGCTCCACTTCATCATCTTCCAGTTGGCTGTCTACAACAAACAGACGCTGCCGCTTCAGCAGAAGATGACGGCCAAAGGAAACTTCGAGAACGGCAGACAGCTGGCTATCGAACTGACGGCACTCATCGGACCTATCGTGTTGACGAGCATAGGACTCTATACCATCGGGATGACGAACACTTATCTCGTCATGATTGGCATCGGAGGCGCCTTCGTCGCAACACATAAATTATGGATCAGAAACATCTATAAGCGCATGATGGAGCGCAGATATGAGAACTTAGAAGGTTTCCACGGCACAAGACAATAACTTTTTTGAAGAAAATCGCCAAAAAGTTTGGTGGAATCAAAAAAAGTGCGTACCTTTGCACCCGCAAAACAAAAATGATGCACCCGTAGCTCAGTTGGTAGAGCACCTGACTCTTAATCAGGGTGTCCAGAGTTCGAGCCTCTGCGGGTGTACAAAAGGGAGGAAAGAAACCTCCTTTCATCATGAAAAGGGATGCACCCGTAGCTCAGTTGGTAGAGCACCTGACTCTTAATCAGGGTGTCCAGAGTTCGAGCCTCTGCGGGTGTACAAAGAGTTAGAGAGAGATGAGTTTTAAAAAGACTTGTCTCTCTATTTTTTTACTAAATTATCAAAACCGTATGATTAACAAGAAACTGAAGGCTGCCGCAATTCTTATGATTATTCACGGCGCTATGATTGAAGCGATTCCTTCGCTGCTGATGATGCCCTCTATCGCCTCAGGCCTTGGCGGGACAGAAATGCCCCCTATCTTTGCCATCGACTTCTTTAAGGACAATCTGATGCTGATGATGCCTATGGCCGTTATGTTTGGTATCACAAGGGTTATTGGCGCGATGGGCGTACTGAAAAACAGAATGTGGGGATTCTACCTCTCTGTGATAAACTGTGTGATAACCATGAACCTGATGCTGTTCATGATTCCTGCAGGAATAGCAGACGGAATCCTGGCCTGCTCGGCACTGATACTGTTGCTGATAGGATACTTCGGAAAGCAGACCATCAGATAATACAAAAAAAACAGAGGCATCCCCAAAAGGAATGCCTCTATTTCAATAACAACAATAACCTTATTATATTGTGATTCTTACTTGTTGAGACCACGATTGTTGATGGTGGCGTTCAGCAGACGAAGGTAAGTGTGCATCTGATCCTCATCGAGTACACGACGCATGCTCTTAACATCGTTCTTGATAGCCTTCTCAACCATTGAGTCGCGATCGCTGTTACCATAGTGAGCAGCAAACATCAGCTCTGAAGCGAAAGTCTTGTGAATGTTCTCTACAGCGTCCTTCTGGAAACCGTCCAGCTTCAGGGTCTGAGCGAGCTTGTCGCAATTAATGTTCAACTCGTAAGCCTCTGCGTTCTTAACCTCGGCTACTTTCTCGTCCTCAGCAAATGCGGTTGTCATACTCAGCATTGCTACCATTGTCAAAATCATCTTTTTCATCTTTTTACCTTTCTTTCTTTACTCGGAACGGTGTGTCGAGCCGCCCTACTTTAATAATTAATTTGTTATCCTTATGTCTTTTGACGGTGCAAAGGTACAACGATTTTTGATACTGAACAAACAATTTGTGAGTTTGTGTGCGAACACAGCCTTTTTATTGATACAAATCAAATATCCTATATCATTAGTTTTTTTTAATCAAATTCAAATAAACCTTTGGTAATTACAAATAAAAGTGTTACCTTTGCACGGTTTTAAATAACAACTTATAATCAACCAACATAGAATAACTTTATTATTTATGAAAAAAATCATTACCTGCCTATTATTGGCTAGTACAGTTGCCGCCTCGGCACAAATCGCCCGTTTCTCGGGCAAGTCAGCTTTGGAAGAAATTACGGAAGACAAGTTCTTGGCTGCTGGTAACATGGTCGACTACGACCGTCTGCCCAAAGGCAAGCTGACACCTACCCCTAAAGGTTACGAACCTTATTATTTCTCACACTACGGTCGTCATGGAGCACGCTATCTGCTCGAAGAGAACGATTATGCCATGCCCGTACAGACGCTGCGCAAAGCAAAGTTCGCAGGCAAGCTGACACCTCTGGGTGACAAGGTGCTGGCAAAACTAGACTCAATGCAGAAGACTACAAAGGATCGTCTGGGTGACCTGACGGCTGTTGGTCAGCGTCAGCATCACGGCATCGCCAAGCGTATGACTCAGAACTTCCCAGAGATTTTCAAGAGTCCCAACCTGCCCATACATTCTGTATCTACAACCTCTATCCGCGCTATCATCTCGATGATGGCAGAGTGTGAGGAGTTTCAGGCTGCCAACCCTTCGGCTCGTATCTACAACGATGCCAGCAAGGCTGATATGTTCTATATGAACTATTCGCCCTCACGTCAAGGTGGCGGCGGTGGCGGTATGCCTCAGATGAACGTCATGAGGGCTATGCAGAAGCAGCAGGCCATGAGCGACAGCCTGAAGCATCCAGAACGCCTGATGGAGCAGCTCTTCAACGATCAGCACTGGGTATATCTGAATGTACAGACGGGATCGCTGATGAGTAAGATCGCTGATGTTGCACTCAACATGCAAAGCCATGATGGCGACGACTCGCTGCTGGAACTGTTTACTCCTGAAGAGTTGCGCGACTTGTGGCGCAGCAACAACCTCTATTGGTATATTCTCTACAGCAACGCGCCTCAGACGGGACACAAGATGCCCTGGAACCAGAAGAACTTGCTGAAGAACATTATCGAGACTGCTGACACCGTAACCCAGGTTCAGGCTTCGCTCAGATTCGGACATGATACCGTCGTGCTGCCTCTGGCTTGTATGCTCGACCTCGACGGAAGCGCTGTATCAGTAGACAATCTCGACGAGCTCGAGAATTCGTTCCGTAACTACTATCTGATTCCTACTGGCAGCAACGTACAGTTTATCTTCTATCGCCCCAAGAAAGATAAGGATGGCGAAAAGCTGGTGAAGGTATTGCTGAACGAGCGCGAAGCAAAGCTACCACTCGAGACCGACAACTGGCCCTACTACAAATGGTCGGACGTTCGCGAATATTATCTGGCACTATTAAACAAGTAAGGTATAGCCCTTCGATAAAAGAAAGAGAGCAGCCCTCGTCGGGACTGCTCTCTTTTCTGTTTAACAAATAGGGGAACTCCTATCGACATATAGGGAATACCCTTAGGCTGTGTTATGAAGAACCAATACCTTTGCAGTAGTAATAAAACAAACAGTGAAAGTATGAAACAGCTATTTGCAACTCTACTCATGATGCTCTTCGCATCAACCGTCTCAGCCAGTCAGGTTGGCGTCTACTGCATGATGGCCGCTGAGGGAACGGAAGTCTATTCCGACAATAATATCCGACTGAAGATTGTACTGACAACAGACGGCACAGCCCTCCTCGAAATCTCGAACCTTACCAGCAAGATCATCTACGTAGACCGAGGCCGTTCGTTCTCATGGGTCAACGGCATGTCGAGACCTCTGGATATTTCGCCCTTCTACGAGAACCGTCTACAGGCCATAGCTCCTCACGGCACCACACCAATCTATGTATGGGAACATCTGCCACTATTGCTTAATCCTGATATGATATATATAGGTAAACCCAGCGAATGGTTCTCAAAGCGCTGTAAGGGTAAGTTTCTGGATACAGGGAGGAAGTTCACCAAGGGGACCAAACGTCGCTACACTCGTAACAGAACTCCATTGTTGCTGGGAGCCGACATACAATATAGTTTCAAGGAACTTGGCGAGCCTGAGACCAGAGCTACGGTGTCTGACTATGTAGAGACCATCAGAATCGACTCACGCAACTATGTGAGCAAGTATGGCCGACTGCAACAGACCAATATGTTCTCAAAGCCCTGCTTTGCCTTTCGCAGCGGCAAGTCCACGGGTACGATTCTTGGCGAATGCTTAAGCGTTGCCGCAGTAGCGGGAGTGGTTCTTATCTGTACCGCAGCTACACCAGATGAACCTGATTTTGATTGGTAAACGATAAAAGAAAGAGATTTCAGCGAAAAAAAGAGGTCTAAAATTTGCATGTACCAAATAAAATGAGTACTTTTGCACCCGCTAAAGGTGATCGCCGATATGGCTCAGTTGGTAGAGCAACGCATTCGTAATGCGTGGGTCCCCGGTTCGAGTCCGGGTATCGGCTCATAAGGAATAATCAGAAACTTTATTTATTGCGGAATTAGCACATCGGTAGTGCACGGGCTTCCCAAGCCTGGGAGGCGGGTTCGATTCCCGTATTCCGCTCTTCCGAGGGTGGCTCGATTCATCCACAATGTAAAGAAAGCATGCTTAAAAAAGCGCCTCTCTGTCTGCTCAATCTAGAGAAACAGAGAGGCGTTTTTATGGTGTTTGGGAGTTTCCTTACGACTAACTGGGAGTTTCCTTACGACTAACTGGGAGTTTCCTTACGACTAACTAGCAGTTTCCTTACGACTAACTGGCAGTTTAGACGTCACAAACCTAGTGTTTGGATAGGACCTTCTAGTCGTCTGTTTACAAAGATGGCATTATCTCGAGTCGCTTTGCAGCAATGTTTTACCACGAGGGGGCACCATCCACTTTGGCTGATTGCCATCATTATCTCAGTCGGAGGCCTTCGCCAACAAATATCTGATGATCGGGCTCCAAATGGTTCAGCTTATAAAGGCTCTTCAGGCGGATGCCATACTTCTGGGAGATAGAGTACATGGACTCGCCAGGCTGAACATAATGCAGACGCCCCTTATAATCCTTGGGCGCTTTCTTCTGCTTCTTCTTCAACCAGATAATCTCACCCTCTTCAAGTTGGTCCTTCCTGTTTCGCTCGTTGTATCTGGCTATCTTACGATAGCTGATGCCTATTTCCTGACCTATAGCCTTAAAAGTGTCACCACGACGAGCTACAAGATAGTAGTTCTTGTTGAAGATACGAATGATATGCAGACTGGCACCATTAATCTGCTGATCCTTGGTGCGCTGCGACATAAACTTATCGTAGCCCTTGGCATTATCGTACTGGTCGAGCTTGTAAAGCTGGATTATCTCTATCAGTTTATTGGCATACTGAGGATTGGTAGCATAGCCTGCGGCTTTCAAACCTCGCGCCCACCCTTTATAATCGGTGACGCCCAACTGGAACAGCTGACTATAGCGGCGACTGCCTGCAAGGAAACGGGAATGATCCTCGTAAGACTCATAGGCTGAGCTATAGGCTCGAAAACACTCGCCACGAGCATCATCGTCATGATAGCTGGTTGGCCCCGTCCAATCATTATGACACTTAATTCCAAAGTGGTTGTTAGCCTTACGGGTAAGCTCACTACGCCCCGCCCCACTCTCAAGAAGACCTTGAGCCAGCGTAATAGAAGCAGGAATCTTATATCGCTGCATCTGCTCGATGGCGATATCCTTATATTGGTCGATATATTGCTGATAAGCCTGATTCCATCGCACCTGGGCAGAAGCGCCCAAGGCCAAGAATAAAGCAGTAGTTATAAAAAATTTCCTCATAGACCTGATATTTCTCTGCAAAAGTAGTGATTTCTCTTGAATTATTCGTAAATTTGCCGAAAAATAACGATTTTTATGAAGGAACTCGAACTGAAATCAGTCATCAAAGTCTGCCAGATGGAGGAATTGACTCAAGAAGAGCAGCATTTGATTGAGCTGGCCATTGAAGGCACAAACCGCAGCTATGCCCCCTACTCAAAGTTTCACGTTGGCGCTGGTGTCAGACTTGACAACGGTGTGGAGATTATAGGATGTAATCAGGAAAATGCTGCTTATCCCTCGGGACTTTGTGCTGAGCGTACGGCGTTGTTTGCCGCAGGCGCCCAATATCCAGACGTTCCTGTAAGAATGCTGGCGATTGCCGCTCGAGGAACAAATGGGAAGTTAGTAGAAGAGCCTGTTGGTCCTTGTGGAAGTTGTCGCCAGGTGATTATCGAGTCGGAAACGCGTGCAGGAGGCCCTATCCGCATCTTACTCTACGGGCAGAAGCACATCTATGTGATTGATGGAATCAGAAAACTGATGCCGCTCACATTCTCTGAGTTCTAATAGCATCCTAATCCTACAGCTGGCGATTGAGGCAAGAGATGGAAATCGTAATACAGATTATCTTCGTCGATTGTCACAAAATGTTTCGTACCTTGTATAGAGTCGCTGGATGATTCCCAGATAATCTGCTCGTAATGCTCCGCGTCTTCTACCTTTGGCGTACGAAGCAGACTATTACTGAAATGATAGACAAACGGCGTATCATCGTTTTTCTGAGAGCCCAGCACCACATCATCTTCATAACCTGTGATGATACTCGCTTCACAAGCGAAACGACGTAAAGGCGAATCTTGATTTGAAAGGAAAAGTGCTGCACCTCGATTGGCAGAGAAAGGATAGAACTGACCAATAGTACAGCTTTTAATATCTACCTCACCACCCGATATCGACAAACAAGGTCCTAAGGTGTTTGTGAGCTGACATCTCTCCAGAAGTGCACGAGTATGTTTCAACTCTACTCCTGAGCCCTTACAGTTATGGACCACACACTGCATCATTATAAGATGGGTGGTGTCATCTACAACTTCAGAATCACAGACGATACCGTTTTCAGAATTACGGATTTCGGTATTAATCAGTATATTGTCTGTGGAAGAGGCATAAAGACGAACTCCCTTCCACTGACCGCTAACACGATCATAAGGCAGATAAGAGAACATACGGTCGAGGCGATCACCTCGCATCAGACAGTTCTCTGTGTTCAGACTGCCATAGACCTCTAAACCCGAATCATCGTGAAAATAAAGCGTAGTATTTCGAATGGTAAGTTTGACGCCTTCCATCACTTTCATATCGCCATATATAATATAAGGTACGCGAGAATCAATTACAGAATCTCTCGTAATGACTGGCGAATAGAGCTTCACGGCATCCCAAGTCCAGGCCCTTAAAGCCACTTTCTGCTCTACACCACTCTCCAAGTCAAACAACAAATCGTCTTCTACCAAAGTCGGCTCCTCGCGAAAAGCCTCTGGTGCCGTCAGTTCCACGAAAACAAGGATACTGTCATTCCTGCGAATCTCAACATCGCTGGTCTGCGAACCATTGGCATTATCAAGATAGACGCCATCGACATTCACACGATAGCCAGACTGATTGCCTCGCTTCAAACGTACAGCCTGCAAACGGAGCCCATCATTATTGCGATTATACACCCAGAAAGAGTATGTTGAAGAAGGGGTACGGCTGAAAACGGTGTCGAGTTTCAGGGTATCAACCGAGAAAGACAACTTGAGTGATGAGCTTGTAGAAAACGAGTCTTCGTCTGCACAAGCCACAAGCAGTAGGATAATCAGAAAATAAAAAATCCGTCTCATCGTATAGATAAAACGGATTCGCTATAGAATTATTGTATGACTACTTACCGAAATAGCGCTTCAGCAGGCCAGCAAAGCCAGCACCATGACGGGCTTCATCCTTAGCCATCTCATGAACGGTATCGTGAATGGCATCAAAGCCAGCAGCCTTAGCGTTCTTGGCAATACGAAACTTGTCCTCACAAGCACCAGCTTCAGCAGCAGCACGCTTCTCGAGATTAGTCTTAGTATCCCATACACATTCGCCCAGCAACTCTGCAAAACGAGATGCATGGTCAGCCTCCTCAAACGCATAACGCTTGAAAGCCTCGGCAATCTCAGGATAGCCCTCACGGTCAGCCTGACGAGCCATAGCCAGATACATACCAACCTCGCCGCACTCGCCATTGAAATGGTTGCGAAGATCGTCTATCATCTCCTGTGACACACCCTCAGGCTTACCATCACCAATACGATGAACGGTAGCATATGTGGTTTCACCATCTTCCTTCAGTTCTGAAAACTTTGAAGCAGGAGCTTTACAAATTGGGCACTTCTCGGGAGCAGCATCGCCTTCATAGATATATCCACAAACGGCGCAAATAAACTTTTTCTTCATAATCGTATTTGTTTAGTTAATAAATAAAACCTCATAAATTCTGTTTGCAAATATACAATAAAAAAATGAATTCCACAAGTATTTTGTAGAATTCATTCTTATTTATACGATGTCTAAACTTACTTCTTACGATATCTGTTTAACAGAGGTACTTCTTCACAGAGAGCGTCAGCCAGAAGATTGGCAACAACCTTTGCACCATATTTATTATAGTGCGTGTTGTCCTGTTTGCCTTGCGGTTCTGAAGGTTCTTCACCTGGGCGGAACCACATGTGAAGTTTCTTTGACGCTTCAGTACCCAGTCCTTGCTCAAGATCATGGGTTATCTGATTTGCATCGATGAAATGGCAATTCATACGTTGAGCTACAATCTTTGGAGCAATACGATAAAGTCCATGAGTATCAATAAGCGAATCGCCCTCAATCATCTTAGTACCATCCAGAAAAGTTGAAGTGCGAAGTATCTCGTCATCATCATTTTCTGGAGCCTTTACGAAAAAGTTACGGCGAACCACACTATTCATGAGAACTGGAATACCACCCTTTTCACGCGTTTCTCTCACATACCTGGCCAGATTGTCGTCGAAGGTAGAACCAGGATCCGTATGACGATCAGCTTTCGGCTTCTCATCGTTGTGACCAAATTGGATGATGACATAGTCACCAGGTTTGATGCGTTCGAGCACTTTATCCCATCGTCCTTCTTCAAGGAAACTCTTTGAAGAGCGACCATTCACAGCATGGTTATCTACAACGATATAATCGGAATCGAAACAATCTTGAAGCATCATCGCCCACCCCCGTTCCACTTTTCCACCCGTAGTATCCTTATTAGCTGCGGTGGAATCGCCTATCACGAAGATGGTTGTGCTCTTGTCTTTAGTTGCCGCTGTCAAGCCACATACAATACAAGTCAATATGATGACGCTCTTAAGAGACCTCACTGCTTTACAATATCGATAAGCTGTTCTGCATCAACAAGTTGCTGATCGCCAGTCAACATATTCTTCAATGTAAGTTTTCCATCCTTTATCTCGTTCTCACCAGCCAGCGCAACGAAAGGTATCTGCTTGGCATTAGCATACGACATCTGCTTCTTCATCTTCGATGAATCGGGGAAAATCTCCGTACGGATACCTGCAGCACGAGCCTTAGCCACAGCGGGGAGGCAATAAGCCGTTTCCTTCTCACCAAAATTGATAAACAGGAGCTGCGTACCATTAACGGCATCCTTAGGATATGCATCGAGCGCATTAAGTACATCGAAGATACGGTCAATACCGAACGAGATACCAACACCAGAGATGCCAGGCATTCCGAAGATACCAGTCAGGTTATCATAGCGGCCACCGCCAAGGATAGAGCCCATGGGAACATCAAGCGCCTTAACCTCGAAAATAGCGCCCGTATAGTAATTCAAACCACGGGCCAATGTGAGGTCAAGCTGAATTTCATTATTCAAGCCCAATGTCTTCAGTGTATCAAGGATATAACGAAGCTCATCTACACCCTTCAGACCTACCTCGCTAGAGGCAAGCACCTCAGCAATAGTGTTCAGTTTCTCATCGTTACTCCCTTCAAGGGTGATGATTGGCTGAAGCTTAGCAATCTGATCATCGGAAAGGCCATCCTCACGAAGCTCAGCATTCACATTATCGAGTCCGATTTTATCGAGTTTATCGATAGCTACGGTAATATCCACAATCTTCTCTGCAGCACCGATGACTTCGGCTATTCCTGTAAGAATCTTACGGTTGTTGATCTTTATCTGAACACGAACACCAAAACGGGTGAATACGGTATCTACAATCTGCATGAGCTCTACCTCATTCAAAAGAGAATCAGAGCCAACAATATCACCATCAAACTGCCAGAACTCGCGATAGCGTCCCTTCTGAGGACGGTCTGCGCGCCACACAGGCTGCATCTGATAACGTTTGAATGGAAGTTGCAATTCTTCGCGGTGCATCACCACATAACGTGCGAAAGGAACAGTAAGGTCATAACGAAGTCCCTTTTCACAAAGTTTAGCCGCCAAGTGAAGAGCATGACGTTCCTTCAGTTCCTCATCGGACACCTTAGAAAGATAATCACCACTGTTAAGTACTTTGAAAAGCAACTTATCCCCTTCCTCGCCATACTTACCCATCAGCGTACCGAGAGTTTCCATTGCGGGGGTCTCTATCTGCTGAAAGCCATAGAGCTGATAGGCCTGCTTGATGGTGTCAAAAATATAATTGCGCTTAGCCATCTCCATTGGAGAGAAGTCGCGCGTTCCTTTAGGAATACTTGGTTTCTGTGCCATTTATTACTTTCTTACAATTGTCTGGTCGCGGTCAGGACCGATAGAGATAATCTTAATAGGAGTCTCGAGCTCTTTCTCAAGGAAAGCAATGTAGTCGCTGAACTCTTTCGGGAACTGATCCTCAGAAGTGAACTTGGTCATGTCAGTCTTCCATCCTGGCAGTTCCTTATAGACAGGTTCGATACCCTCCTCGATGTTATAAGGGAAATAATCGATTTCAACGCCGTTCTGCTTATAGGCTACGCAGGCCTTAATGGTATCAAAGCCATCAAGTACGTCGCTTTTCATCATAATAAGCTGGGTAACGCCATTCACCATAATAGAATATTTCAGTGCAACAAGATCAATCCATCCGCAACGGCGCTCACGACCTGTAACAGCACCATACTCATGACCGAGATCACGGATCTTCTTTCCTGTTTCATCAAACAGCTCTGTGGGGAAAGGACCAGCACCAACACGTGTGCAGTAAGCTTTCATAATACCAAATACATCCCCAATTTTGTTGGGACCAATACCCAGACCTGTGCATGCTCCAGCACAAATGGTGTTTGAAGAAGTTACGAAAGGATAGCTACCGAAGTCGACATCGAGCATAGTACCCTGAGCTCCTTCGCAAAGTACGCTCTTACCACTCTTCAGGATGTTGTTAATTTCATGCTCTGAGTCAACAATGGGGAACTGGCGGAGATACTCAACACCCTCAAGCCATTTTTTCTCGACTTCAGTGATATCATATTCAAAATTAAGCGACTTCAGAATAGCCTCATGACGCGCCTTTGCCTTAGCATATTTTTCTTCGAAGTTGTCGAGAATATCACCAACACGCAGACCGTTACGACTTATCTTATCAGTATAGGTAGGACCAATGCCTTTACCAGTAGTACCAACCTTATCCTTACCCTTCTGAGCCTCATAAGCAGCATCGAGTACACGATGGGTAGGCATGATAAGATGTGCCTTTTTAGAAATATGCAGACGTGAATGCAAATCGTGACCACTTGCCTCCAGTGCCTTAGCCTCATCCATAAAGAGGTCTGGGGCCAAAACGACGCCATTACCGATAATGTTCACCTTTCCTCCTTGGAAAATACCAGAAGGAATAGAGCGCAGCACATATTTCTGCCCCTCAAAC
The DNA here is from genome assembly GCF_000746155.1 of Prevotella sp. FD3004. Classification (NCBI taxonomy): domain Bacteria; kingdom Pseudomonadati; phylum Bacteroidota; class Bacteroidia; order Bacteroidales; family Prevotellaceae; genus Prevotella; species Prevotella sp. FD3004. The sequence goes on from NZ_KN050819.1 coordinate 374,354, forward strand.
TCCAGCGTATGACCAGCATTAGGACCACCCTGGAAACGGGCAACCACATCGTACTTCGGGGTCAGAACATCGACCACCTTACCTTTTCCTTCGTCGCCCCACTGCAATCCGAGCAGGACATCTACCTTACCTTTGTTCATAACTATTTTTTGTTCTGTTTTAAATGTTCCTGTTTTTCTAACTTCTCTAACTTGGCGCGCTTCTTCATCTTCGACTGACAAGAGCTGCAAACACCATATACATATAATGTAAAGCCATCCTTGCGGAATCGCTTGAGATGCATACTATCTACCGCACGAATGATCTCCTGAGACTTAACCTCAGTTACATTTCCGCACATCGTACATATCTGATGGCAATGACTGCTATTGTCATAGCAGGCTTCATACTTGGTTGTTCCCTGAAAACGGTGTCTTGTGACCAAGCGCAACTCAAGAAACAGATTAAGCGTATTATATAACGTAGCACGACTGACAGGAAAATTAGATTCCTGCAGATAATCATTCAGTTCCTCTATTGTGAAATGCCCGTTAATACCATAGATGGTTCTCAGAATCTTGTAGCGCTCAGATGTCTTGCGATGATGATTCATCTCAAGATAATTGTCAAGAATACGCTCTACAGCGGCAATTACATTATCTCTGTTTCCCTTAATAGCCATCTGATTTCCTTGAAAACCGCACAAAGGTACTCATTTTCAGTCAGAAGAAAGAGAGTTTATTTATAAAAAATCTAAATTAGCTCGTTTTATTGCACTTTTTGCAATTCTTTCGTATACTAATCCAAGTTCTGCGAATCTCTGAACGGCAGACAGCGCTGCTTTCTTAACAGGAATGCTACTACCCTGAAGAGCCGCCAATGCCTGATCGATGAATTCATTTATGCCACGTTCATTGGGCTCTTGGCCATTCATAAAAAGTCGAGAAAGGATATGGAAACCACACAACTGATACAGTTCTTTCTCTGAAGCCATCCACGTATATGCCTTAGCTGGAGCATAAGGCAAATACTGATAGAGGTTGAAAGCCGCCTGTTCGGCAATCTCCTGGGTCGGAGTCTGTTCCATCCAAATATCAACGACCTCCGACAACATACGATCTGCTGGCATAATCATGGTGGCCAATATCTTACATTCGCGTACATTTTCTTTCCACAGAGCAATAGCCAAATCGTAATTCTTACCGATTTCATCAGCTTTTTCCCGAAGTCGTGGCAGGGTTGCTCCCCAATTGAGTTTATAGTCAAGGCCTTTATCACGCATTGACTTTGCAACCGCTCCATCCATCATCAGACGAAACGATTGTTTGATTTCCTTTATTGTTGTATTAATATCCATCTGACATTGTTTATATTAAGGTACCATACTCTGTGCTATAACGAAGCATCTGATGGGTATAGCTCTCACCGTAGTCCAACTGAATATCACAGATATTCCCGTTTTCATCGTATACAGGCAACATCTGAGGATTAATGAAACCTTTATACGGCGCTAGCCCCAGTTTCTTATAGCGTTCCAAAACCTCCTGATGCAGTTCGGGATCAACCTTCACGGCATAATGCTCCACCAACTGACGAGCGGCTTCAAAGTCACCTTCGCTCTTGATACGCTGAATTTCAGCCAACAAACAAGCAAAGAGACGACGGAGTTCTTCAAAATCAACGATTTCAACATAGGTCTTTCCGTCGCGTTTCTTCAGACGTACAACATCACTGTTCTCATAACACCAATGAGCGATCAAGGCACGATTACGCATGTGAGCCTCTTCTATCTGATTACCGGGAGTGATACGAATCAGCTGTGTCATCAAGCCATTCATCATATAAGTATAATATTGCGACTTATACGCCTCCTCATCGGGCGTCAGACCAAGCTCCACCAGTTTCTTGTCTGCAATATAGTACAAGCCGAAAAGGTCTGCTCTCGCCTCTTCTATCGTGTTGCCATAGGCCTTCAACGCATCAGGATCAACGCCAGGAAGCAGTTGTCCGCTCCCGTGTCCTAAACATTCATGCAGATCGGTATGCAGGTCATCGCAAACGTCACCATATTTATCTATTAGGCTAAGCATCTCAGCATCGATGACAAACTCCTCTTTAAAGCCATTACCATGAGCGGCTTTATTATAAGCATCAGTGATATTGCTGATGGTAATACTCTTACTGCCGTATTCAGCCCGTATCCAGTCAGCATTAGGCAGATTGATGCCGATAGCCGTTGACGGATATTCATCACCACCGAGCATAGCAGCGCAAATAACATTGGCCGACACACCCTTTACAACAGGTTTGCGGAAACGGGCATCGACAGGTGAATGATCCTCAAACCACTGGGCATTATTACTGATGGTTCTGGTGCGATGAGTCGCCTCTTCGTCGATATATTCAACAAGACCTTCCCATGAGCCCTTTAATCCCAGCGGATCACCATACACTTCGATGAAACCATTGATAAAATCAATCGTGGAATCATGGTCTTTCAACCATTCAATGCAATATTCATTAAAAGTTTGCAAATCGCCTGTCTTATAATAGCTTATAAGTATAGAAATAACATCCCTCTGTTGTTCGTTCTCCGCTACAGATAGTGCTTTTTCAAGCCAATATACAATATGGCGAATAGCATTAGCATATCTGCCATTAGCCGACCACGCCAACTCCTTTATTTCATCATTCTCCTTAACCAATGTTGAATTCAAACCATAAGAAGAAGGTGTCTTTGAATCAGCCTGTTCCTGTTTCATCCGCTCATAGAAAGCCTCAGCCTCCTGTTGCGTAACACCACCATCATAAAAATGACAGGCCGAAGTCAATATCAAATCTTCACCATCAGTTTTATTGACCCGTTTAGGAAGCACCGTTTCATCAAAGATGACAGGGAATAACTCTTCACACATCTCATCAATACTCTCCCCTTCTTTCAAAGGGAGTTTACGGGCATCTACACACCGTATAGCGTTATGAAGATACGCTGCGCTGAATCCTGGTCTGAACTTCTCGCACCCATAATGATGATAGATGCCGCTTGAAAACCAAACACGCTTCAGATATATCTCTAAAGCGCGGAACTCATCGGTATCATGTGGAATGGTAAGATCACAATAAACCACTTCAAGCAACTTCCTTATGCGGAGATTATACTTACCAAACTGATCGAAAGTGATATCTCTTCCATACAAAGTTGCCTGAGATAAATAATAAACTAAGACTTTCTGCTGAACAGAAAGTCTTTCAAAGCCGTTCAAACGGTATCTGAGCAACTGCAAATCAGCAAATCGCTCATCCTGATAATTAAAACCCACGCGACAATGCCTCCTTAACCCTTACGGACATTCTTAACCTTCATAGCGGGATGTTGTCTCAAGTGCTGCAGACGATACTCACGAGGTGTAGTGCCCACAATACGATAGAACGAAGCATAGAACGACTGGCGGTTTGCAAAGCCAACCATATCACTGACCTCCTCCATACGAAGATCCTGATAACGCTTGTCTACCAATATACTCATGGCTTCGTCAATGCGGTATTTATTGACAAATGAAGTATAGTTCATATGAAAACGCACATTGACAACAGCCGAGATGTACCTTGTGTTGGTGCCAAGATCTTCTGCCAGTTTCTTTGCAGAGTATTCCTTGTCACGATACTTCTTCTGCATGACGATGATGTTCATAATCTTTTCTTGCATCTCGTCCATCATGTGAGGACTAACCAGACTTCTGTAGGCAGCCTCTTTTTCTTTCTTTTCTGTAATGTTGTACTTAGCCATCTGTGATCGCTTTTAAATTTATTTATGTGCAAATTTACAAAAAATACCAATAGGTGCAAAGGATTTTCAAAAAAAATAACTAACTTTGTACAAAAATTAAAGAATATGGACATTTTTGAAGCACTTAGGTGCTATTTCGGATATAATTCATTCAGGCAAAATCAGGAGGAAATAATCAGACATGTCACAAATGGCTGCGACGCTCTGGTTCTCATGCCTACTGGAGGGGGCAAAAGTATCTGCTATCAGATTCCCGCATTGACCATGAAAGGTACAGCCATTATCATCTCACCACTTATCAGTCTCATGAAGGATCAGGTTGAAACCTTACGGGCCAATGGAATTGAGGCTGAAGCACTTAACAGTGGGAACGACCCGGCAATAGACCTTGTAATACGAAGAAAATGCCTGGCCGGGAGTCTAAAGCTTCTTTACATTTCGCCAGAAAAGCTCTTAGCAGAATTAGACTACCTGATAAGCCATATAGAAGTATCATTATTTGCTATTGACGAGGCTCATTGTATCAGTCAGTGGGGACACGATTTCCGACCAGAATATACGCAGTTGGGCATTCTCAGAGAGAAGTTCCCCAACACACCCATCATGGCTCTTACGGCTACAGCCGACAAGATCACAAGGCATGACATCATTGAGCAGCTCAAATTAAAGAATGCCCGTGAATTCATATCAAGTTTTGACCGCCCAAACCTGAGTCTTTGCGTCAAACGAGGCTATAAAGCCGCCGACAAGATGCATTTCATTCTAAACTTCATCAAGGCGCGTCCTTTTGATGCAGGTATCATCTATTGTCTGAGCAGAAAGACTACAGAGAAAGTGGCAGCCGATTTAAGGAAGAAAGGCATCAACGCCGCTCCTTATCACGCAGGACTTTCTCCACTTGAGCGCAGTCAGACTCAGGAACAGTTCAAGAACGACCAGTTACTGGTGGTATGCGCCACCATCGCTTTTGGCATGGGAATCGACAAGAGTAACGTGCGCTGGGTGATACATTACAACATGCCGAAAAGTATTGAGAGTTTTTATCAGGAAATTGGGCGTGCAGGCAGAGATGGCGCTCCAGCAGAAACCATTCTGTTCTACTCATTGGCAGACATTGTACAACTCACCGAATTTGCCAAGCAAAGTGGGCAACAGGACGTCAATATGGACAAATTGAAGCGCATGCAGGAATATGCAGAATCAAATGTGTGCCGACGCCGCATTTTATTAAACTATTTCAGCGAGCAGACCGATCACGACTGCGGCAACTGCGATGTTTGCGAGAATCCGCCCCAGCGATTCGACGGCACACGCTATGTACAAATGGCTCTCAGCGCTGCTAAGCGCTCTGACGAAAAGATACGCATAGCCACCATCATAGAGATCCTGAAAGGCATGCGTTCGCCAACTGTTGAACGCAACGGATATGACAAACTGAAGACTTTCGGTGTAGGGAAAGACGTCTCATTGAACGACTGGCAGGATTATCTGTTACAGATGCTACAGATGGGATTCATCGAGATTGCTTACAACGACGGCAACAAGGTAAAGATAACAGATATCGGCAACGATGTGCTCTATGGACGGAAAGAGGCCTCACTATGCGTGGTCGATCACAGCACTAAGGAAGAACCGAAGAAGCGAAAGCTGAAACTGGAGATTCCCACAATCACCATTCCTGGTCTTCCACCAACCACTGGCGTCGAAGACCCTAAGCTTTTCGAAGCCCTGCGTGTTTTACGTGCAACATGCGCTAATGAAGAAGGATTTCCACCCTACATCATTTTCAACGACAAAGTGCTCCATTCGCTAGCCACCATCAAGCCCACCACCCTTGAACAATTCGGTCATATTTCAGGCATAGGAGAACACAAGAAGCAGAAGTATGGAAACCGTTTCGTTGCACTCATACAGAAATACGTCTAACGTGCTTTTTTACACCTTGTTTTATGGAAAAAGGGGAAAATAAACTAAAAAATCAGCCTAAAAGTGTCACTTTTTGCTAAAAACTGATGATTTATAGCGGTTTTGTGAAGAGAATTTTGTAAATTTGCAGGGCAAAATTACCAAAGATGGCAAAGAAAAAGATATTATTCATTAATCAGGAGATCTCTCCTTATGTACCTGACAGCTCATTGTCGCTGATGGGTAAGGGTGTTCCACAGGCTATGCAAGAGCAGAGTCATGAAATCCGTACGTTCATGCCCAAATGGGGAATCATCAATGAGCGTCGCGGACAGTTGCATGAAGTTATCCGACTGTCAGGTATGAACCTAATCATTAATGATACTGATCACCCACTGATTATTAAGGTGGCATCAATTCAGTCAGCCAGAATTCAGGTTTATTTCATTGATAACGACGATTATTTCGGCAAACGTCTGATGGCAAAAGACGAGAATGGCGAAGATTATCTTGACAATGGTGAGCGCGCTATATTCTTTGCACGTGGCGTATTGGAGACAGTCAAGAAACTGCGTTGGGTGCCCGATATCATTCACTGTCAGGGATGGATGAGCGCCGTTGTGCCTCTCTATGTCAAGACCGCTTATCACGATGAGCCTTCGTTTGCAGAAGCAAAGGTTGTAACATCGCTCTTTGAGAAGAACATCGACAAGGACCTTGGCGAGAATTTCAAAGAATGCCTTGAGTTCCGTGAGGCCAAAGCAGAGTTACTGAAGGACTATAAGAACGAATTCGATTTCAACGAGTTGAGCAAGCTGGCCATCGATTACAGCGACGGCGTGATACAAGCCGATCAGAAAGTCGATCAGAAGTTGCTGAAATATGCAGCTGGCAAGAACATCCCCGTACTTGATTATCAAGAGGACTTTGCCGACTCATATGAGAATTTCTACAACCAGCTGTTTCCTGAAGAGCAGCCAGAAGTAGAAGAAGATTAAAAATATAGAATACCTCGACACATGAAATGTAAATGGATAACAGCGATTGCTTTTACTGCAATGGCAATACTCTCTTGTAGTGAAGATACAGAAGGCATCGGACAGTCACTGACCGATGAGACGGATAAATTAGAGATAACGACGGGCGTTTTCAGCGCTACCAGCCGCTCTATACAAGTCGACTCTGTCTTTTCAAAGCACTTTGACTGCTACTTCGGCAAGGTGAAAGACCCTGAAACAGGTGCCTATGTGAAGAGTGAGTTCATGACCCAGTTCAACATACTGGAGGATATGGTTATGCCTGACCGCAGTAAAATACTCGGCTCATACGATGGTGATATCGCAGCCGACTCTTGTGAGATATGGCTGATATTCGACCGTTCAAAGTGCTATGGCGACTCACTCACTCCGATGAAGATCAATATCAAGGAGCTGAGTAAACCCATGAGCGACGCGAAGACATACTACAGCAACTTCGATCCCATCAGCGAGGGTTACATCAGAGAAGACGGACTGAAGAAAAGCATGGCATTCTCGTTGGCAAATCTTACCGTCAAAGACAGTCTGCGCAATACCAATGGCTATACCGACTATTCCATTGTCGGATTGAACGATCCTTATACCGACAAGAGCGGCAAGACATACAACAACTACGGCACTTATGTGCTTCGCAGTTACTACGATCACCCTGAGTATTTCAAGAACGTATACACATTCGTCAACAACGTGTGTCCAGGCTTCTATTTCGAGGTGAACGACGGTCTTGGAGTAATGGCAAAGATTTCGGAAATAGATATTAATATGTATTTCCACTATCAGGCTGACACTACCGTATATTACGGTTCTCTCTTCCTCTCGTCGACTCCCGAGGTGCTTCGAACCACAAGGGTGGTTAACGACAATGCAGCCTTGCAGCGACTGGTTAACGATAAGAGCTGTACTTACCTGAAAGCGCCCGCAGGCATTTTCACAGAGGTTACATTGCCAGTTGACGAGATCAGTCAGGCACATACAAAAGACTCACTGCTCTCCGTAAGCATTAACTTCAACAGACAAAACAGCAACATCAGCACACAATACCCGCTGAACACTCCTGACTATATTCTGATGGTGCAGAAAGACAGTCTGAACACATTCTTTGAGACCCAGACTATATACAACTACACCAGTTCCTATATGGCTGGTTTGTCGGCAAACGCCTATTCATTCAGCAACATCGGCAATCTCATCACCCTGATGGCTAAGAACAAGGCAGAGGGATTGAAGAGCGATCCGAACTGGGTGGCAAAGCATCCTGATTGGAACAAGGCCGTACTCGTCCCCCTTGCTGCAACTATCACATACGACAACTACAGAAATCCTACGGTTACAGCAATAGCTAACCAGATGGGACTTTCGAGTACGAAGTTGGTAGGAGGTGACGGTAATCCTATCGAAATGAAAGTGATTTACGCCCGATTTAAGGAGAAATAAGATATGGCTGACGGATTCTTAGAGAAACATCATGAGGAGTACGAGGCACGCAAAGAAGCCTGGCTCCGAAAGAAGAAACATCTGCCAAAGATAAATAAGAAATTAGAGCGCCCCGTTGATGAGGCGCTCTAATTTCTTATCCGATAACCTTGAACTTGGCAAACTTCAGCAACAACTGCTTGGTGCCCGCATTACGGAATTGTACGGTCGCCTTGGTATTCTCGCCCGTACCTTCTATTCTTATCACCTCTCCAATACCAAAGCGTTGATGCTCAATCCTACATCCTTCATGCAAATCACTGACACTCGGGTCTGTTGCCAATGGTCTCGGTGCCACAGCCTGATGCAGACGTTTGAAGTTGGGGCCAAAGGGGTCAACAGGCTTCTCAGGACGTCTGGGAGCAACGGCTCTCGGCTTGGGATCGGCCTTGAACTGGGTAGCCACAGGCCTCGGATTCTGCATCCACTCAGGAGCCTCGCTCTCATAGCCTCGTGTATTCCTGCTATATCCGCCAGTATTACCTGTACCATAGGCACCGCCATCATATCGGTTATAAGCCTTACGACTCGCTGAGCCGAATATACTTTCACCCCCACCCGCTTCAGAATGCACTTCCAGCAAGTCAGAGTCAATATCGCGGATGAAGCGCGAAGGCGTGTCATACTCCATGCGGCCATAGCGGAAACGATTCTGCGCGCATGTCAGTATACAATGCTTCTCTGCTCGCGTGATGGCTACATAGAGCAGTCGGCGCTCTTCCTCGAGCTCGCGCATCGAGTTGGTGCACATAGGACTGGGGAAGATGTTTTCCTCTAGTCCGACCACAAACACCGTCGGGAATTCCAAGCCCTTAGCCGAATGGACGGTCATCAGCGTCACCTTATCATTTGAATCGCCGTCATCACTGTCAAGGTCGGTCAACAAAGCCACTTCCTGCAGGAAGTCAGTCAGATAAACCTGCTCACCCATATCCTCCTCGCGGCGACTCTCCACGAAATCCTGCATACCCGAGAGGAACTCTTCAAGGTTCTCCTGGCGCGAGATGTCCTCAGGATTACGACCGCTATAGATATCCTTACTAATGCCCGAGTTCATGATGATGTCGTGACCGAGAGCGTAAGCATCCTCCGTCTGCAGTCTGCCTATCCAGCCCTCTATCAGTTCGCGGAAAGCCTGAATCTTGGTCATCGTCCCCTTGTTCACATCCATCGGGAAGAGTACAGGTTCCTTTATTACCTGCCACAGACTGACGCCATAGGTCTGCGCCGTCTGAATGATTTTCCCTACCGTTGTATCACCGATGCCACGTGCCGGATAGTTGACAATACGCTTAAAAGCCTCTTCGTCGTTAGGATTGGCAATAAGACGGAAATAGGCAATCACGTCCTTGATTTCCTTGCGCTGATAGAAACTCAGTCCGCCATAGATACGATATGGGATGTTATCCTTACGCATCTGCTCCTCGAAGCTACGGCTCTGCGAGTTGGTGCGATACAGGATGGCAAAGTCGCTCCAGTTACACCCGTCCTGACGCCGGATGCGCTTAATGTCCTGCGTCACAATCAGCGCTTCTTCCCTATCCGAATAGGCAGGTTTCAGTTGCAAGCGCTCACCATGCTCGTTTTTCGAGAACACGTTCTTCGGAATCTGCCGTTCGTTACGGCGAATCAGCGAGTTGGCGGCCTGAACAATCAACTGCGTTGAGCGATAGTTCTGCTCCAGCTTGAATAGTTTTGCATCGGTATACTGACTCTGAAAGTTCAGGATATTGTCGATATTGGCACCTCTGAACGAGTAGATGCTCTGGGCATCGTCGCCTACCACGCACACACGCTGGCGCTCTTTTGTCAACTGATAGACAATGGCCTGCTGCGCAAAGTTAGTATCCTGATACTCATCTACGAGCACAAAATGGAACTTCTCGACATATTTTTGGCGGATCTCCTCATGTTTTTCAAACAGAACCCACGTCTGAACCAACAAATCATCGAAATCCATCGCATTAGCCTGACGGCATCTCTCCGCGTACCTTATATATATATGTGACATCTGAGGGCGCTTCTGAGCAGCGTCATCGCTGGCCCATGAGCTCTGCTGATACTGCTGAGGCAGCAGTAAGTGGTTCTTTGCCATGGAGATACGGTCGGCCACCGATGAGGGCTTATAGACTTTGTCGTCGAGCCCCATCTCTTTGATGATTGTTTTCACCAGTGAACGGGCGTCGCTCTGGTCGTAGATGGTAAAGTTGGAATTATAGCCCAAATGCTCGGCTTCAGCCCTCAAAATGCGTGCGAAAACGCTGTGAAAAGTGCCCATTTGCAGATATCTGGCTTGCTCGCTGCCCACCAAACGGCCTATACGCTCCTTCATTTCACGCGCCGCCTTGTTGGTAAACGTCAATGCTAATATCTGCCAGGGGTTCATTCCCTGCTCTAACAGCCACGCGATTTTATACGTCAGGACACGGGTTTTACCCGACCCTGCACCAGCAATAACAAGACTCGCTCCGTCGCAGTATTCAACCGCAACACGTTGGCTATCATTTAGTTGTTGTAATATATCTGTGTTCACGATGCAAAGTTACGAAAATAATTCGAAACCACCAAATGACTCAAGAAGGCTTTCATCCGATGAAAGTATCGCTTTCTGCCGTGGAAACTCCTGCTTTCATCCGTATTCTTATAATAATCAAACAGTTATCACTTTATTACATCTATACAGGAATGGCGTTTGCTGCAGTTGTTGCAGTGTTGCAGTTCAAATCATGAATGGAAAAAGTGAAGAATTAATTCTATATATTTATATATATATAATATATATAATATATAGACCTTACTTTTGGGGATGCGCCACTCTTACAAACAACTGCAACACTGCAACAACTGCAGCAATTACGCCCGATTTATGAGAATGACACGAAATTTAACTTTTTTGAGCGATTAAAATTTGGCAGTCTCATTTTTTTGCTGTACCTTTGTAGCCAGTTATTATCAACTAAATAATTAATAAACCCAAAAAGTAGAATCGAAATGAAAAAGATTATGATGATTGTTGCTGCACTGGCTATGACAGTAGCTATGCAGGCACAAACGAAATTCCACGATGTTGAGGCTAATGAGGCCAAAGGTCCAGTAAAGACAATGACGCTGAGCATGATGGGCAACGAGCGCACCATCAACTTCTCGCAGGATGGTAAGATGCAGTCAAGTGACATGTCAGACGCTGTATATGATGCAGAAGGCTACCTCCAGTCAGCCAAGATGAACGTACAGGGACAGAGCGTTGACATGAAGTTCGAATGGGAGAACGGCCGTCTGAAGAGCCAGACCATCAACATGATGGGTCAGGACATCAAGACAACGCTCAACTACGACGAGAATGGTGTCATCAAATCACAGAGCATTGACATGGGTGGCCAGGTAATGGAATCCCCCTACTCTGACTACAAGTTCGACGATCATGGCAACTGGATCAGCCGTAAGGCATCGATGATGGGCCAGGAGATGACAGCCACACGTTCGTTCACCTATTATGAGTAAATATATTAATAAGGTGTAACCCACTTTGCCACAAAGCGGATCAGAATGTACCTTCTGGTCCGCTTTTAATTTGCATAAACATACCAATTTGCCTACATATATGACACAAATTAAAAAAGTCCGCCTATTTTAACACATTCAGTGGGATAGAATTTTGGTGGTTTCGCAAAATCTTCGTAACTTTGCACGCGATTTAAGAACAAGGATATCAAAATCAGCCCAAAAATGAAAAAAGAACTGAAAAAGGTGTTGGTACTCGGATCGGGTGCCTTGAAAATCGGACAAGCCGGAGAGTTTGATTACTCAGGTTCACAAGCTTTAAAAGCTCTTCGCCAAGAAGGCATTAAGAGCGTTCTCGTTAACCCTAACATCGCAACTATCCAAACCAGTGAAGGTATTGCTGACAAGGTGTATTTTCAGCCAGTGAATACTCACTTCGTAACAGAGATCATTAAGAAGGAGCGCCCCGACGGCATTCTGTTGGCATTCGGAGGTCAGACCGCATTGAACTGCGGAACGGAGCTTTATCTGAATGGAACGCTTAAGGAGTACGGAGTTGAAGTTTTAGGAACAAGTGTCGAGGCCATCATGAATACTGAGGACCGCGACCTTTTTGTTAAAAAGCTGGCAGAGGTCAATCTGAAAGTACCCGTATCGCATGCCGTAGAGTCGATGGAAGATGCGTTGAAGGCAGCCCACGAAATCGGATTCCCTATCATGATTCGTTCGGCTTATGCACTTGGAGGTCTGGGGTCAGGTATCTGTCCCGATGAGAAGAAGTTCAAGGAGCTGGCAGAGTCAGCCTTCACCTTCGCCCCACAGATTCTCGTTGAGGAGTCGCTGAAGGGATGGAAGGAGATTGAGTTTGAGTGCATCCGCGATGCCAATGACCGCTGCTTCACCGTAGCCTCTATGGAGAACTTCGATCCCCTGGGCATTCACACCGGTGAGTCAATCGTTGTAGCGCCTACCTGCTCACTCCGTGACGACCAGGTTAAGATGCTGCAGGACATCACCATCAAGTGTGTGAAGCACCTCGGCATCGTTGGTGAGTGCAACATTCAGTTCGCTTTCAATGCTGAGACCAACGACTACCGCATCATCGAGATTAATGCCCGTCTGTCTCGTTCTTCAGCCCTTGCCTCTAAGGCAACCGGTTATCCCCTCGCCTTCGTAGCAGCCAAGATTGCTCTTGGATACACACTCGACCAGATTGGCGAGATGGGCACCACAAGCTCAGCATACGTTGCTCCACAGCTCGACTATATGATCTGTAAGATTCCCCGCTGGGACCTCACCAAGTTCGCAGGCGTAAGCCGTCAGATTGGTTCTTCAATGAAGTCTGTTGGTGAGATTATGTCTATCGGACGCTCTTTCGAGGAGATGATTCAAAAGGGTCTCCGCATGATCGGTCAGGGCATGCACGGTTTCGTTGGCAACGACCACACCAAGTTCGAAAACCTTGAAGAGGAGTTGGCTAATCCTACCGATCTCCGTATCTTCGCCATCGCACAGGCTCTTGAAGAGGGCTACACCATCGAGCGCATTGAAAAGCTCACGAAGATCGACGTCTGGTTCCTGGAGCGCCTGAAGCACATCGTTGACCTGAAGCATGAGCTGCAGAAGTACAACAAGCTTGAGGAACTGCCCGACGAGTTGCTGCTTGAGGTGAAGCGCTGCGGATTCAGTGACTTCCAGATTGCACGCTTCGTGCTGAAGCCCCAGGGCGGCAACATGGAGAATGAGAACCTGGCCGTTCGTAAGTATCGTAAGCAGCGCGGCGTGATGCCTTCAGTAAAGCGCATTCCAACCGTTGCTTCTGAGAATCCCGAGCTGACCAACTATCTCTACTTCACCTACACCCACACGCCAGCCTTCGGCAATCCTGAGGGTGAGAAGTACACAGCTGCACACGATATCAATTACTATAACAACGAGAAGTCGGTTGTAGTTCTCGGTTCTGGTGCCTACCGCATCGGTTCTTCTGTAGAATTCGACTGGTGTTCGGTTAACGCCATCAACACCGCCCGTAAGCTGGGTTACAAGTCAATCATGATCAACTACAACCCTGAGACGGTATCAACCGACTACGACATGTGCGACCGCCTCTACTTCGATGAACTCTCACTGGAGCGTGTGCTCGACGTTATCGACCTCGAGTCTCCTCGCGGCGTGATTGTATCAGTAGGTGGTCAGATTCCTAACAACCTCGCCATGAAGCTCTATCGTCAGGGTGTTCCCGTACTGGGCACCAGCCCTGTCAACATTGACCGTGCAGAGAACCGCGATAAGTTCTCGGCCATGCTCGACAAGTTGGGCATCGACCAGCCGGCATGGAGAGCGCTGACCAGCTTCGAGGACGTTAAGGACTTCGTCGACAAGGTGGGCTATCCCGTCCTCGTCCGTCCGTCATACGTACTCTCTGGTGCAGCCATGAACGTCTGCTACGACGAAGAGGAGCTGCATCGCTTCCTCAACATGGCTACAGAGGTAAGTAAGGAGTTCCCCGTAGTCGTTTCTAAGTTCATGACCGAGACAAAGGAGATTGAGTTCGACGCCGTAGCCGACAAGGGTGAGGTTATCGAGTATGCCATCTCCGAACACGTAGAGTATGCTGGTGTACACTCAGGCGACGCCACGATGGTATTCCCCGCACAGCACATCTACTTCTCTACCATCCGTCAGATAAAGAAGATTGCACATAAGATTGCAGCCGAGCTGAACATCTCGGGTCCGTTCAACATCCAGTTCCTGGCAAAGAATCGTGAGGTAAAGGTTATCGAGTGTAACCTCCGCGCCTCTCGCTCATTCCCATTCGTGTCAAAGATCCTGAAGCGCAACTTCATCGAGACCGCCACGAAGATCATGCTCGACGCTCCTTACCAGAAGCCCGAGAAGAGCGAGTTCGACATCGATCGCATCGGTGTGAAAGCCTCTCAGTTCTCTTTCGCCCGCTTGCAGAATGCCGACCCCGTACTCGGTGTAGACATGAGCTCTACCGGTGAGGTTGGATGCTTGGGTGATGACTTGAATGAGGCTCTGCTCAATTCACTCATTGCCACAGGCTACTCTATTCCTAAGGATGCCGTTCTCATCAGTTCTGGCGGTGCCAAAGGAAAGGTTAGTCTGCTTGAGCCCGCCCAGCAGCTGGCTAAGAAAGGCTACACCATCTACGCTACATCAGGTACAGCCAAGTTCTTCAACGACAACGGCGTAAAGGCTCAAGCTGTAGCATGGCCTGATGAGGATGGTGACAACAACGTGATGGATCTCATCAGCCAGCACAAGGTTGGATTGGTTATCAACGTACCGAAGAACCACACCAGCCGCGAGCTGACCAACGGCTATCGTATCCGTCGTGGAGCAATCGATCACAATATTCCTCTGATGACAAATGTTCGTCTGGCTAAGGCATTCATCGAAGCCTTCACAGCAATGAGCCTCGACGATGTGAAGATTAAGTCTTGGCAGGAATATAACAACTAATGATTGTCGACGAATACAAGACGATAAAGACCGAAGGCGAGGGCTACTACACGGAGAAGCGTAGCAAGTTCCTCGCCTTCGTTCATCATGTAACGTCAGTAGACGAAATCAAGGAGCTGCTGGCCAGTTACCGGAAAAAGTACTACGATGCCCGCCACGTGTGCTATGCCTATATGTTGGGGCCTGAGCGTACAGACTTCCGTGCTAACGACGACGGCGAGCCCTCATCAACAGCAGGCAAGCCCATTCTCGGGCAGATTAATTCCAACGAGCTTACCGATATCCTCATCGTTGTGGTACGTTACTATGGCGGTGTAAACCTTGGTACCAGCGGACTCATCGTGGCTTATCGTGAGGCAGCTGCCGATGCCATCGCTCACTCTGAAATAGAAACACGTCAGGTTGAGGAGATTATCACCTACTCTTTTGCTTACCCCATGATGAACGACGTGATGCGTATCGTCAAGGACATGCAGCCACGCATCATCTCACAGACTTACGACAATACTTGCGAAATCAAATTGGGTATCAGGAAGAGTGAAGCCGAGCAGTTGAGAAACCGCCTGCAAAAACTTACTTTCGAATAATTATTCGTAAGTTTCCAACATTTCTTTTGGTGATTTCATTTTTTTGCACTAACTTTGCATCCGCATTTGGAGAAATGCAATAATACATTTGGAAGGTTGGCAGAGTGAACGATCGCGCTGGACTCGAAATCCGGTATACCCTTTTCGGGTATCGGGGGTTTGAATCCCTCACCTTCCGCCAAAGGAGCCTCACTCTCCGCAATTAACACCAAAAGAGAACCTCACGGTTCTCTTTTTTAGTACCTGTAAATCAGTGTCTTACAAGAATAACTCACTAACAGTGAGTCATTTAGGGGTATGGATTCCCATAATAATTCATGTGATATCATGATGCATCATGCGGCATCATAATCCTGAAAAGAATTACAAAAGGAATTACAGCCCCAAAGGATAAAAATGAAAGTGTAATTCTTAGTGACATTGATTGGATGAAAACGACATTATTTGCAGCATTATTCTTTTACCATCAACAAATGATGGTATTGGATACTATTTCGCGCGCGAACATTATTATATTATTATACCAACTACCACACCCCCCACCATAGTTTGATTCAGTGTCATTTCAAAACACTGTTTGCCACCCAATTTTCTTTTAAATGTTGCAATTTGGGGCAAAATGGTTCACCTTTTAGCGAAATAATTGTGTTGTAATGATGTCGAGTTTGAATGAGTCCACTCACCCGTGAGTTGACTGTCCGCTACGATGCCAATAAGACTTCAGCCCGCAATATCAAGCACTTCATGGCATAGTTGCCATTCCATATATAATCAAAGAGGCCCCGGCTTGCATTGCTGCAGGTCGGGGTCTTGCTGTTTTGAAGTGGAATCACTTTATGATACCTCGATAGCCTTGGTGACCTTCTGCTTCGGCTCGGTCTTCGGCATGGTGACGGTCAGGATGCCGTCCTCGACCTTGGCAGAGATCTGATCCTTCACCACATCATCAGGCAGCGTGTAGCTCTGCTCGTAGTTCGAGTAGCTGAACTCGCGGCGCAGATAGTGATGGTGCTTGTCTTCATGCTTGTGTTCCTGTTTGTTCTCAATGGCGATGGTGAGGTTGCCCTCGTCGTTGATGCCTACGCGGCAATATTCTTTCTTAATGCCAGGGGCTGCAAGCTCCATCGTGTAGGCCTTCTCACTCTCCTTGACATTGACTGCGGGTGCTGTACTGTTGGCACGAGGCATCCAATCATTGTTAAAGAAATCCTCAAATACTGTTGGCATCCAACTGTTCTGAAACATTACTGGTAACATAATCAATACCTCCTAATTATACTTTTTAGTTTAACGTATGTTCTGAGTGCCTTTGCCTTTTAAGCTCCGGCTCTCACACACCTAAAAGCAACTTATGTGCCGAATGCCAATCTGACACTCGAAAAAGGTCATTATGGCATCAATTTTAAACTACGATAAACATTGCTGCCAATTACTTAAACTCCTTTAAACATTGGCAGTTCATTCGGGGGAAAGTAGGTTATTCCCCGAATATTTCCGCCAGTTTCTTCTCTATCTCGTTGCCGCGCAAGCCGCGCGCGAGGATGGTTCCGTTGGGGGCGAAGAGGATGATTTCGGGGATAGCGTCGATGCCGTAAAGTTCAGAGGCAATTGCCTGCGAGTTCAGGATTTGCGGATATGGGACAGACTCGTCTTTGATGGCACGCAGCGTAGCCTCAGGCTTATCTTTCACTGCCACTCCAAGTGCAGTAAAGTTGCGGTCTTTGTACTTCTCGTGGGCGGCGATGATGTTCGGTATCTCCTTGCGACAGGGACCGCACCACGAGGCCCAGAAGTCAACAAGTACATATTTTCCGCGCCCCACATAATCGCTCAGACGGGTAGTTTTGCCTTCGTACTCTACAGCAAAGTCGCGGAACCTGTCGCCCTCCTGCGGACGGGTTAGCAGCTTGTTCAGCCTTTCCTTATACTGAATAGTGAGCGGATGCTGCTGTACCACCTCGCCACACTGGCTGATAAGCGGCAATACCTTCTTGACATCGGCCACCGTAGAGTGAGGCAGTGCTGTGAGCATCAGTGCAGCTGTAAGGTCATTTCGGTGGGCAAGGATATAATCTTTGGTGAGCTGAATGGCCTTGTCCCTATCGCCAGCCTCACTGGCCTGTCCTATCTCGCGTGTAGCAGTAAACATCGCATCGTTGAGCGGTGTACCTTCTACGCGGCACGACATCCAATCATCCTGCGTAATAACAATATCACCCGCTTCAAGGAATAACGGAAAGCGATTGGTACGAATGCCATATTCAATCTTCATCTCCAATATGAGAGCTGCTATCTGAGGATTATCTACCTTACCGCTGATGGCAATCTTGTTTCCTTGTAAGGCAAACTTTTCTGTGATAGGCTCCTGGCTTACGAAGTCGGCAAGGTAGAAGCTGTCAATCTTGACATTTTCCTTAGCCAGTTCTTCACTCAGAAGAACTGGATCAAAGTTTAGCGTATAAGTGTTTTGTGCTGTCGCGGTCAGTGCGGCGACGGCGAGGATGATTGATAGAATGCTTTTCTTCATAGGACGCAATATGATACGATCAGTTTCCAAAATTATTAATAATATGTATGCTTTTGTGGCGAATGGCAAGTATATCCTGCACATTACTGAGGATGCTCATGATGCCAAAACTCATCAGTAGCGCGAGGGCTGTGGTGGCGATAATTCGGGAGTTTTCGGCTACCCACAATAGGATGCTACTCTCTACGCTAAGGGTAAAGAGAGGAACGTCGGTAGGCATAGAGAGGACGAATGCCATAGTGACAGCACCGCTGACAATGCCCACGACGAAGGCGGCAACCATCGCCAGTTTATAACGACGGAGGGAGGCCTCCTGATGCTGACGGACGAACTCTACGGCATCCAGGCGACGAGTAACCGTAGCCATGAATTCTGCCTTATCGTCAAACGTTGGCTTCTGAGCGAGGAACAGTTCCTCAAGTTTTTTATCTTTTTCCATAACTGTCAATTCTTAATCATCCATTCTCAATTCCTGTCTCAGTTTGTCTCGCCCTCGTGAGAGTTGTTTCTTCACGGCATCCTCCGAGGTCTCAGTAATCACGGCTACCTCTTTGATGCTGTAACCGTTCAGATAGAACAGCGTGATGGCGGAACGCTCCTTGGGTGGCAGGGTGCGCAGGGCGAGGTAGAGTTCCTGATGCTCAAAGGCATTGTCGGCTGTGGTGCTGCTGATGAGCGTGCGGGCATCGTCGAGTGTCTCCATCGTACGACAGCTAGCCTTATGGTTGAGGAACGTGTTGTGGGCTATCTTGAAGAGCCACGAACGGAACTTCCCCTGCTCCTGATAGCCTGCAGACGAGAGGTAGGCCTTGACGATGGCATCTTGTGCCAGGTCGTCGGCATCGCTCTTGTTGCCACAGCAGAGGGCGAGCAAGAAGCTACGAAGGGCCTCCTGCTCACGCTCTACCTGTGTGATGAATGCTTCGCGGGTCACTTGTTCTCTGCCTCTGTTACCAACAACTTCTCTTCGGCCTCTATCTCCTTGGCAAGCATCTTCTTGCTCAGGCGGTAGTTAACGAGGAAGGCAATACCGACGGCCAATAGGATGCCACCTGCGAAGTATATATGAATAAGGCCGTCAGTGTTCATTCCACCCCTGAAGTCAATCAATAATCCATAAACCAGGAAGCTGATACCGAGCAATCCGATAATGCTACCCCACAACAGCTTTGAGAGCAGTTTCTCCTTCAGCAGTTTCTTCTTGGGTGAAATCTTCTCCATGAGTTCTTCGATGTCCATATCGGGGTTCTTCTCGATAGCGGCCAGCATAATTTTTGTCCGCTGGTTGGTCTTGTTCATGCTCTCACGGATAGTAAGCCATACTATCATAATGGGAAGTACGCATCCACATGCGATGGGTACTAAGATTTGAACTAAATGATACATTTTCTTACTTATTTTTATTGTTAGACATTTTGTTTTCTGAACCGATTCACATATATAACAGTCCAGAAGAACAAAAGGTGACGTCCGTCCTTAACTTTTTACTTCCTCCAACGTTTTAGCATCGGGAAAAAGCCACGCATCATCTGCTTGAACTCTTCCTTTGTCATGGATTGAACTTCATTTCCTTATAGTTTATCTCTTTCATATCACGCAAATGCTTAATATTTGTTGCAAATTTAGTCATTTAAGGTGAAATATGAATAATAATGCGTAATTTGTGCCTGAAATTGAGAAATATTAGGATTTATGGGTAACATTAAGATAATCAAGGGTGTATTTGACACCAAACTGGAACTGGGACATGCGGGGGTCAAACACGCTCGGCTTTTCCATTATTCTTCTCAACGAAACACCTATATGGATCCTTCGTAAAAATATAGCTATAGCACAAGTTGATGACATAGAGAGGATATCTTTGTTTTGTCTCGTTAATGTCGTTGGACAAGAGACAATCCTCATCGAAGATATCCATAGCGACAAGATACTTCAACTTTTCAAGGTTGAGGTAAAGAACCGCCATTTCAAGTTCCTCACGATAGGTAAGATATTCAATAATAGTTTTTATCATATTTCAGTTACGATTTCGATAGAAGATGAAAGTGTACCAATAATTGCGACTTACATCGTATATCTTTGAAATGCTAGTGATGCTGGAGCTCCTAGAGAATATAGGGGAAATATGGATATTTGATGTAGAATCCCTCACTCTCCGCTAAGAGGTGAAATAAATCCCTCACCTTCCGCTAAAGCCCCTGAAAAGGGGCTATTTAAATTGGAACAAGTTTACAAAACCTGTTGTCTGAAACACATCCAGAACCCTCTCCTGCAATCCCATAATGTATAGTTCACAATGATTGGCACGACAGCGCTGATTAATAATCATCAATAATCGCAATCCACTTGAGGATATATAATCCAACTGGCTGCAGTCTATCACGATTTCACAGTCGCTATAGTCGAAAAGCGGTTCTACTTCCTTTGCTATATGTGATGCCACAGAGGCATCAAGGCGCCCGTCAAGTATCAGGGTTACACGGTTATCGCCTTCTTTTCTGATTATTGCATTCATACTCTCTCTTCGGTTTAATGGTCTTCTAAAGATTCTTTGTCATCGTCAGCACATTCTGTCCATCAATGCGTTGATAGCTGATGCTGTCCATATAGTGGCGAATCAAGTAAATGCCAAGTCCTCCAACATTACTTTTCTCAATAGGCTGGGCTACATCTTTGTTTTTAACAGATGTTGGGTCGAATGGCATACCGTCATCACAGAGCTTAAAGGTAATCTTCTCTTCGTCGGCCATTACCTCTAAAAGGATATTGGCCCGACTGCCCTTCGGATAGGCATAGTTTATCACGTTGACCACTGCCTCCTCAATAGCGATATTCACACCAGCGGTGGTCAGTTCGTTAAAGTGCATGTCCTCACAGACGCTCCTCATAAAGACAGCTAGCGCCGACACTTCCTGCACTTCATTCACAAGCGAGAAACCTCGGTGATAATGTTTCATATCAGTTTTCCCTTTATAATTGATGGCAAGGAGTGATATATCATCCCCCTGTGGAGTATCTCCTACAAAGGTCTGCTCTGCCTGCTGAATGGCCTTAATGAAGGAGCGAGAATCAAGCCGCCTGTGAGCCAGCCTGCTGGCTTCCTGGCGCATCCTGCTTCTACCATACTGCTCACTGGAAACAGTTTCTGCCTCGGTGTGACCATCAGTGTAGAGCAACAGAGTCGTACCTCTGTCAATAAACGCCTTCTGCTCAGTATATTCCCAGTCTGATTTCAAGCCAAGAGGAATATTGTTGTCTACGTACAGGAAGCGGGTATAACCTTCTCTTACCAGCACTGGAGGTTCATGGCCTGCATTGGTATACAACAGGCGGCCATTTGCCAAATCAAGCACACCGATAAAAAACGTAACGAACATACATGAGTCGTTGCCTTCGCATACAGAGCGGTTGATATATTCAATAATGAGTTTAGGCGATGCATATGCCATGGATGCACTACGGAACATAGAATGCGCCATAGCCATCACCAGTGCAGCAGGAGCTCCCTTACCAGCCACGTCGCCAATACAAAAGTAAAGTCTCTCGTTACGTATAAAGAAATCGAACAGATCGCCTCCCACCATCTTGGCAGTTACCACCTCACCATAGATGTCTATATCGGTACGCTCTGGGAATGGAGGATAAACCTTAGGTAGCATCTGCTGCTGAATATCACTGGCGATCTTCAGTTCCTGCTCCATTGCAGCCTTCGAGGCTGTCGCCTTCTCATAATCTATCAGCGAGATCTGCATATCCTTGAAAGCACTACGTAATGCATCTATCTCGCGACTCTTTACCTCAGGCAACTGTACATCGAATTGTCCCTTAGCCACTCGGCCCGCAGCAACTACGAAACGCCTCAACGGCCTCATACTTTTCTTTATGAAATGATGACACAACATATAGACAATCGCCAAGCCGATGAATAGGACTGCCAATATAATAGCCGCCAACATGTTACCGTTATGATAGATAATAGCTTCAGGCACAACTATCACGACAGTCCACTCTGCATATTTCACAAACGAATAGAATATCCATGAGTCGATGCCGTCGTTTTGCAACCTACAGGAGCCACTCTCGCCCTGAAGCATCTTCCGAGCTACCACATCGTCAAGCGTATCGGGACTCTGTGCAGTAATTTCCTGAAATTTCTTTTTCAATACACGGCTCTCATCCGGATGAATCAGGTAGGAACCGTCATTATCGATGATGAAACTGTACGACTGCTCCTTGAAACCTTTTTCAAAACGCTCGTGGTTTTCTGCATCCACACGCTGATGCCTCTGTCGCAGCCATTCCAGCGATACATCAGCACCCAACATACCCACTTTTCGACCACTACGATCGTGGATGTGCGTCGCATACGTCGTCGTCAGCTGACGAGACGCCTCTCTGTCGAAATAAGGAGGCGTCCAGTCCCCCTCAGAACTCTTGAAAGCATCCTTATACCACGAATGAATCTGAAAGTCGGGATGGTTCTCGTTCATCTGTCTGCCTCTCACCATCTCTCCAGAGTCACGCCAGGCACAGATTTCAAACTCATGTCCCTTCTCAGGATAGACGTCTGGCTCGAATATCAATCGGCAGCTCGACATATACATGTTCTGGCTCACCATTCGCTCCAAATGCGCCTGCAACTTATCGGGATCATCGATATCACGCTCAATAATATTCACGTTGTTGATGGCCGCCACATACACATCCGACAGCACACCGCGTATTTTCTCATTAGCATGAAGTATAATACCCTCGTAGCGTGACTCCGCTTCACGGGCCATAGAATCTTTAGTTATCACATAGACTGTAATCATAATGACTGCCGACAAAGCGATTAACACAGCCATAATTCTAAGACTCAATCTATTTGCAATAGATTTCTTCTTCATCATTACTTATTGGTTAGATATAGACTTTGACTGCAAATATAAGCACTATTTCCGAAATATGCAAGTTTTTTATACTAAAAAATACATGTTAAACAAAAAAGCCGTTCTATAACAGAACGGCTATATAAATACAATAATAAAAAATTAGCAGAGTTTGTGGATAACCAAGCCTGAACGGAGTTTTGGCTCGAACCATGTAGCCTTGGGAGGCATAATCTTACCACTGTCGGCAATGTCCATAATCTGTTGCATAGATACGGGATAAAGCGCCAAAGCAGCACGCATCTCGCCAGAGTCTACACGGCGCTTTAACTCACCGAGTCCGCGAAGTCCACCAACGAAGTCAATACGCTGAGATGAACGCAAATCACCGATATTTAAAATCTCATCGAGAATCAGACGACTCGAGATGTCAACATCAAGCACACCAATAGGATCATTGTTATCGTAAGTACCCTGTTTAGCCTTAAGACTATACCAATGCTCATCAAGATAGAGTGAGAACTCATGCAACTCCTGTGGCTTATAAATCTCAGTTCCTTTATCCTCAACCTCGAAGTTCACCTGAAGGGCAGCCAAGAACTCCTCAGACGACATCCCATTGAGGTCTTTAACAACACGGTTGTAATCAAGAATCGTAAGCTGTGAAGCCTGGAAACAAACAGCCATGAAGTAGTTATATTCCTCGGTGCCATTGTGGTTGGGGTTCTGCTTCTGCTTTTCTGCTCCGACAAGAGCAGCAGCAGCCGAACGATGATGACCATCGGCAATATAGAGTGACGGCATCTTAGCAAACTCATCGGTGATGGTCTGCATGTCTTTATCATCACTGATAACCCAGAACTGATGGCGGAAACCGTCAATAGGGGCTATGAAATCATACTCGGGCTCAGTAGCGGCATAACGCATGATGAGCTGATCGAGGGTTGCATTGTCGGGATAGGCAAAGAATACAGGCTCGATGTTGGCATTATTCACACGAACATGCTTCATACGGTCTTCCTCCTTATCACGGCGGGTAAGCTCGTGCTTCTTGATATTGCCCTTCATGTAATCGTCTACATAGGCACCAACCACCAGTCCGTACTGAGTCTTACCGTTCATAGTCTGCGCATAAATATAATAATGATCGCGCGTATCCTGAACCAGCCAGCCCTTGTCTTGGAACTTCTGGAAGTTCTCAGCAGCCTTCTCGTACACACGTGGATCGTACTCCGATGTGCCTACAGGGAAGTCAATCTCGGGCTTGATGATGTGATACAAACTCATCTCGTTATCGCCAGCTTCGGCGCGAGCTTCTTCAGAATCGAGTACGTCGTATGGACGTGATTCTACTTTCTCGACCAGATCTTTTGGTGGTCGAATACCTTTAAATGGTTTAATTGTTGCCATATTGATTATAAGTAATGTATAATTTCAGTGGTGCAAAATTACGCAAAATCTTCGGATTTTCAAAATCTTTCTGTAGATATTTATCTTTAAACTTGGTTACCTCAGAAAATAGCAGTATATTTGCCAGCAGAATTATAAACCAAATCAATATGAAGAAAATATTTACTCCTATCCTAGGGCTGCTCCTGACGTTCTGCACACAGATTCAGGCTGCCGAGTTTGAAACCGCAAAAGACGCCGTCAAGAACATGGGCGTGGGTTGGAATCTAGGTAATACTCTTGATGCCAACGACATGTCGAAAACATGGACCAGCACAAGTCAGCATGAAACTTGCTGGGGACAACCCGTAACGAAACCAGAGTTGATGAAGATGATGAAAGACGCAGGCTTTGGTGCCATCCGTGTGCCCGTTACCTGGTATCAGGAAATGGACAGCAACGGGAAAGTGAACGAAGCATGGATGAACCGCGTAAAGGAAGTAGTTGACTACGTGATAGACAACGGCATGTACTGTATACTGAATGTACATCACGATACCGGTGCCGATAGCAACACTTTCAAGTCGTGGCTGAAAGCTTCGAATAATAGCTACACTTCCAACAAGGAGAAGTACGAATATCTATGGAAACAGATTGCCGAGACATTCAAGGATTACGACCAGAAACTGCTTTTTGAGGCTTACAACGAAATGCTTGATGAGAAAAGCAATTGGAACGAGCCTGCTGACAAGACGGATGGCTATAAGGCTATCAACGATTATGCCAAGAGTTTCGTAACCACCGTTCGTAATACTGGAGGCAATAATAAGGATCGTAACTTGGTGGTTAACACCTACTCTGCCAGCAGCACTGCCGACGCTATGAAAAATCTGGATCTGCCCGAAGAAACAGGACACATCGTTTTCCAGCTGCACAGCTATCCTAACTGGAAGAGTGAAAGTAACGCCAAGAGTGAAATCGACAACCTGATTAGTAATATCAAATCGAATCTGTTGAACAGAGCTCCTGTAATCATCGGAGAATATGCCACCTTTACCACATGGCCTGCTGACCTCGATTATTACACTACTGATCGTAAGGTAGCCCTCTACGCCATGGACTATTTCATCAAGAAGACAAAAGAAGCAGGCATCGGCACTTTCTACTGGATGGGCCTCTCGGATGGTTTGAACCGTAATTTACCAGCCTTCAATCAGGCTGACCTTGCACAGACCCTTATCAAGGCATACTATGGCAGTACCGACGGTTATAAGTATCCCACAGCCAGCGACTTTCAGACCGTATATACGGTAAACTACAATAGTCAGTGGGGAGAATTGTTTCTCTATGGCGACTGGAATAGTACATCCACACTCAAATTAACTGAATATAAAGGAGTTCGCATAGAGATGGATAATGACTATTCCGGAAAGTTGCAGATTAAGGTTTATGGTGACAAAGATGGAAAGAATACCGATGGCAGTGATAAGTTCAAGGAGCAATACATCCCTCTGACTGCAGGTTCTAATACATCGACACTCGACTTTGATGCCTCTGTGCTAGGATCAACTGTACTGCGTATCACACTCCAGGCGCTTGAAGGAACAGCATTGACAGCCAAGGTGAACGACGCTAAGCTGATCAAGACCGATGGTACTGAAGTTTCCGGGGCTGTCTCTGTTGGTTGGGGATGCAGCGTTACTTCCGAGTCAACACCAAAAACTTCAGCTATCCAAAGCATTCACTTCAACGAATCCCATATTGATGGTGCCATCTATAACCTTCAGGGCCAGCGCATTACCAAACCCCAAAAAGGTATCTATATACAAAACGGCAAAAAGTTTATAGTTAAATAAAAAAGAATCCCTCTCCGATTTGGAGAGGGATTTCTTTTTCTATCTGATTTCAGAATTTATTTGTTCACCTGGAACTTGGTGTCGCCATCCTTGAAGAAAGCGTTGATCTGCTTGGCAGCAGCAATACCAGCATTGATGTTGGCCTCGGCTGTCTGAGCACCCATCTTCTTAGGAGTTGAGAAGTAACGACCCTCGAACTTAGCGAACTCGTCGTTGGCATCGGGCATGATGTCGGTAACGAACTTCAGGTCTTCGCGCTCAGCCATCAACTTAATCAGCTCGGGCTCGTTGATAACTTCCTTACGGGCTGTGTTAACCAGTACACCACCCTTCTTCATCTTGCCAACCAAAGCAGCGTTAATGCTCTGCTTGGTCTCAGGAGTAGCAGGGATATGGAGTGATACAACATCACAAGTCTCGAACAGTTTCTCCTGACAGCAAACAGCATGTACGCCAGCAGCCTCGATAACCTCTGCTGGGCAGAAAGCATCATAAGCGTAAACGTCCATACCGAAGCCCTTGGCGATGCGAGCCACATTGCGACCTACATTACCGAAAGCCAGGATACCAAGCTTCTTACCCAGCAGTTCTGAACCGCTCTTACCGTTGTAGAAACCACGAACAGCCATCACCAGCAGACCGAATACCAACTCGGCTACAGCGTTTGAGTTCTGACCAGGTGTGTTCTCGGCTACTACGTTGTGAGCTGTAGCAGCAGCGAGGTCGATGTTGTCGTAACCAGCACCGGCACGAACCACGATCTTCAGCTGCTTAGCAGCATCGAGTACCTCAGCGTCAACCTTATCGCTACGGATAATCAGTGCGTCGGCATCAGCAACGGCTGCCAGGAACTGAGCCTTTTCTGTATATTTCTCGAGCAGTACCAGCTCATTGCCGGCTGCCTCAATTTCTGCCTTAATACCATTAACAGCAGCAGCTGCAAATGGCTTCTCTGTTGCAACTAATACTTTCATAGTTATTTTTATTTTAATTTTGGCACGGATTACACGGATTCACACTGTTTTTTATTAATCCGTGTTAATCCGCGTAATCCGTGCCTAATTCTTAATTAATGATTAGCTTCGAACTCCTTCATGCAAGCTACGAGGGCGTTAACACCTTCGATAGTCTGGGCGTTGTAGCAAGATGCACGGAAACCACCAACTGAGCGGTGACCCTTAACACCTACCATACCCTTTGATACTGCGAAGTCGAGGAAGTCCTTCTCCAACTCCTTGTACTCGTCGGCCATAACGAAGCAGATGTTCATCAGCGAACGATCCTCGGCCTGAGCTGTACCCTTGAACATCTTGTTGCGGTCGATCTCACCGTAAACAATCTCGGCACGCTGCTGAGCCAACTTATCCATAGCCTCTACACCACCCTGGGCCTTAATCCAGCGCAGGTTCTCGAGAGCGCTGTAGATAGGAACTACAGGAGGAGTATTGAACATAGAACCCTTATCTACGTGTGTACGATAATCGAGCATGGTAGGAATCTCACGTGGAGCCTTACCCAGAGCATCGTCCTTAACAATCACGATTGTAACACCAGCCATAGCCAAGTTCTTCTGAGCACCAGCGTAGATAGCATCGTACTTAGCAACGTCGATAGGACGGCTGAAGATATCAGATGACATATCGGCAATCAGACGAACGGGAACGTCAAGGTCCTTACGAATCTCAGTACCATAGATAGTATTATTTGTTGTGATGTGCAGATAGTCAGCATCAGCGGGAACAGTCCAATCCTTAGGGATGAAGGTATAGTTGGCATCAGCAGAAGAAGCCACCTCTACTACCTCACCGAAAAGCTTTGCTTCCTTCATAGCCTTCTTAGCCCAAACACCGGTGTTCAGGTAAGCAGCCTTCTTAATCAGGAAGTTATAAGGAATCATACAGAACTCCAGACTGGCACCACCACCAAGGAAAATCACGGAGTAACCCTCGGGAACGTTAAGGAGTTCCTTTACGAGAGCTACAGCCTCGTCAACTACAGGCTGAAAGTCCTTTGCACGATGGCTGATCTCCATCAGTGAGAGACCTGAACCGTTGAAATCAAGACACTGTTGAGCGGTCTTCTCAATCACCTCGCGAGGAAGCATCGAGGGACCGGCGTTAAAGTTGTACTTCTTCATTTTGATTGTTATTTTAATAATGGTTTATATCCTTGCTTTTGAAAAACGCTGCGAAATTACACTTTTTATTTCAATCTACCAAATATTTGAGCAGAAATTCACGAAAATATTCTTTTTTCTTTCATATTGTCAAGTCTGCATATCAGTTTTCTTCTTTTTCTGATTGCATAACCACCTATATATATTATAAAGACAGCGGCAAAGTTACTAAGATTTCCCCATATTTATGACTTTTTCCTTTATTGTTTTCTTGCTTTTTACTTTTTTTCGTAATTTTGCATTCGTTATGAATCAAAAAGAGCATCAAGTCATCATCAGTCTGGCCTCAAACTATAACCAAGAGGCCAACATGGTTGCAGCCAGAGAGCAGCTTAAACAGTTGCTTAAAGAGGTATATTTCACCTCCTCCATCTGGACGGAGCCTATTCATTCTATCCGACAGGAACAATATCTCAATCAGCTCTGTAAAGCTAAGACTTCATTCAGTTTCAATCTATTGGAAGAGGTATTGAAAGAGGTTGAGAAACGATTAGGCAGAACACATAATGAGGATGGTATAGTGGCAATCGACCTTGATTTGTTAGCATATGACGATGAACGATATCACTTAAGAGATTGGGACAGAAATTATGTAAAGGATTTATTAAATGAATTATGAAAAAAATACTTATATTCAGCATATTACTATTACTATGCATTAGTACGAGAGCTCAGAAGTTTGATGATTGTTTTGAAGATCGCACATTGCGTTTGGATTACATTTTTGCGGGTGATGTGAATCAACAACAGATATACATAGACGAACTTGTGAGTCTACCCCATTGGCATGGACGCAGAGAAAGACTTTCCGAAGTGCCTCTCATTGGCAATGGCCAGATTATCGTCAAAGCAAAAGACAGCGGAAACGTAATCTATCGTCACTCTTTCTCTAGTCTGTTTCAGGAGTGGCTGGCTACCGATGAAGCCAAACACGTCCAGAAATCATTTGAAAACGTGTTTCTTATTCCCTACCCTAAGACTCCTGTAGAGATTACCATTGAAATATACGACTACCATGGGAAGATAATCAGCAGCATGCACCACACTGTAGATCCAAATGACATCCTCATACGCAAGGCAGGAGAGAAACCTGAAGCGGTGACACCATTTGAAACGCTGCAGCAGGCAGCTGACACCAATCACTGCATACATATTGCTTATGTAGCTGAAGGCTATACTGCTGATGAAATGGAGCATTTCCTAAACGATTGTAAGAAAGCATCAGAATCGCTATTCCGTCACGAGCCGTTCAAGGCTATGCAAGACCGCTTTAACATCGTGGCCGTAAAGTCGGTATCAGAAGAGAGCGGCACCAGCGAACCTTCTAAAGGTATATGGAAAAATACGGCACTGGCTTCTCACTTCGACACTTTCTATAGTGATCGCTATCTCACAACGCTGCACCTAAAACGTCTGCACGATATATTGGCAGGAACTCCCTACGAGCATATTATCATACTCGTAAATACAGATCATTATGGGGGCGGCGGTATATACAATTCATATAACCTCTGCTATACAGGCGGCAAGCACTTCCTGCCAGTTGTGGTACACGAGTTTGGTCATTCTTTTGGAGGACTAGGCGACGAATACGCCTATGGCAACGACGACCCGATGTATTTTGCAGACACAGAGCCCTGGGAGCCCAATCTGACGACGAAGGCACATTTCGTAGGTAAATGGGAAAACTTGGTAAAAGAAGGAAAAGCAGATCTTATAGAAGGTGGCGGCTATCTGACCAATGGCGTATGGCGTGGCTTCGAGAACTGCCGCATGCGTACTAATGAGGAACCGGAGTTCTGTCTTGTTTGTCAACAAGCCCTCACTCGTCTTATTAAGTTTTATACCGAATGATTTACGAAATTTCATCGATACACGACGAACGTCTCAAGTTGTTCACCTCGATGACTGAGGCGCAATTACGTAATCGCCTGAACCAGCAACAAGGTATCTTTATTGCAGAGAGTCCCAAAGTAATACGTGTAGCTTTGCAAGCCGGCTATCAGCCTATAGCATTACTTTGCGAGCGTCGTCATATTGATGGCGATGCAAAGGATATCATAGAGGGCCACCCCGATATGCCTATCTACACAGGAAGCCGCGAAATGCTTTCTGAACTGACAGGCTATACACTGACTCGTGGCGTATTGTGCGCCATGAAACGCAAGCCAGAACTTGCGCTTGAAGAAATATTACGAGATACCCAACGTGTATGTGTCATTGATGCCGTCTGCGACACCACAAACATAGGAGCGATTTTCCGTTCCGCAGCAGCATTAGGCATCGATGCCGTGTTACTAACACGAAGTTCATGCGACCCTCTGAACCGCAGAGCAATACGTGTATCAATGGGAACGATATTCCTCGTTCCATGGACATGGCTTGATGATTATTCACAACTTCATGCTCTTGGATTCAAGACTGCTGCCATGGCACTTACTGATAACTCCATATCACTCGCCGATCCCATTCTGAAGCAACAGTCAAAATTAGCCATCATTATGGGAACCGAGGGCGACGGACTTCCATCCGAAACCATCAGAAATGCAAATTATACCGTCCGCATACCAATGTACCACCATGTCGACTCCCTCAACGTAGCCGCTGCCGCAGCCGTAGCTTTCTGGGAACTGGCTGGTATACATAAATAATTACGAGCAATCCGTCTGTACTAGTGGGAAGATGGCGTCTGAAGGACTCGAAACAATAGCCTTCACAAAGCCACATAGGATATTTATCCTGGTTATTTGGGAAGTTCTGACACATAACGCATCTCCCTCAGAATACGAGCCTGGCGGTTGAGCATATAGGAAGAAGGAGACTTACTGGAGAACTTACGGGGATTGGGAAGAGTGGCTGCAATCAGGGCACACTGGGCCTTAGACAGGTTAAGAGCATCTGTATGGAAATGTTCCTCAGCCACAGCGTCAGCACCATAGATACCATCACCCGTCTCGATAGAATTCAAATAAACTTCCATGATACGTTGCTTAGACCAGAAGAGCTCAATCATAAACGTGAAATACACTTCGAAGCCTTTACGCACCCAAGAACGTCCAGGCCATAGAAAAACATTCTTAGCTGTTTGCTGTGAAATGGTTGAAGCACCCAACCTACGTTTTTCAGGATGTTCACGATTACGCTTGGCCGCGTGTTCAATGGCTTTATAGTCAAAACCGTGATGTGACAGGAAGTTTGCGTCTTCACTAGCCATGACTGCACGAGGAAGATTGGGAGAAATTTTCTCAAGGGGAACCCAATGATGAGATAGTTTCAACTCCTTGCCCTCCTTTACTTGTTCATAACAACGAATAAACATCAAAGGAGTGAAATAGACAGGGAGAAAACGAAGTGCCACCACCGCAAGGATTGTGGAAGCCAAAAAAGCTACCACAATCCAGCGTATGACGGCCCCAATTTTCTTTAGGATAATATGCATTGTTACTGAGCCTGCTGCTGAGCATCCTGAATCATCTGCTGAGAGGCATACATATAAACCTCTACACGACGATTCTGAGCCTGACCTTCCTTAGTAGAATTGTCGGCAACAGGATTCTGCTGCCCAAAGCCCTGTACACTCTTAATCTGAGTGGCGGGAACGCTCAAAGCCTGAAGGTATGAAGACACAGAAGTGGCACGGTCCAAAGACAGAGCCTGATTCTTCACTGCACTCTGCTCAGCGGTAGAGCCTTTCCAACCCTGATTGTCTGTATAGCCCTGGATGGCTACATCGCATTCACTGTTATTCTTCAGAACGGTAGCCAGCTGCAGAAGTGAAGCCTTTGAAGCAGAAGTCAAATCGCTCTTACCTGTAGCAAAGAGAATACCAGAATCGAAAGTCATCTTAACAGCCTCAAGTCCGTTGGCATCAGTAACCTCCTCTACCTGAGCATTCTGGATTGCCTCAGCCTCCTTCTTGGCCTTATCCATCTTCTTACCAATGATAGCACCAGCACCAGCACCTACGGCAGTACCGACAGCAGCACCAATGGCCGTGTTACCGGCAATAGCACCGACGATAGCGCCTAACGCAGCACCGCCACCAGCACCGATGGCCGTACCCTTAGCCGTATTACTCATGTTACACCCTGCTAGAACCAAAGTAGCACACAGTGCCACGCAAATTGACTTTAAACTTTTCATTTTTCTTTCAGTTTTTAATCGTTAAACGTTTATTTTGTTTGCAAAGATAGTAATTAATTTATTATAATGTATGCGAGTTTCATATTTTTTATGTAATTTTGCACACAAATTTGATAAATAGAAAAAAACAATGGCAAAAGAATTAAAAGAACTAACAAAAAGAGCTGATAATTACAGTCAGTGGTTTAACGACCTTGTAGTGAAAGCCGACCTTGCAGAGCAGAGTGCTGTTCGCGGCTGCATGGTAATTAAGCCCTATGGTTACGCCATCTGGGAGAAGATGCAGCAGCAGCTGGATAAGATGTTCAAGGAGACAGGTGCTCAGAACGCATACTTCCCTCTGCTCATTCCCAAATCGTTCTTGAGCCGTGAGGCTGAGCACGTAGAAGGCTTCGCCAAAGAGTGTGCTGTAGTAACCCACTATCGTCTTCGTGCCAAAGAGGACAAGAGCGGCGTTGAGGTTGATCCAACAGCTAAACTCGAAGAAGAGTTGATCGTACGTCCGACGTCAGAGACTATCATCTGGAATACGTATAAAAACTGGATCCACTCTTGGCGCGACCTGCCTTTGATGTGTAATCAGTGGTGTAACGTCATGCGTTGGGAGATGCGTACTCGTCCGTTCCTGCGCACCTCAGAATTCCTGTGGCAGGAAGGCCATACAGCTCACGCAACTCGCGAAGAGGCTGAGGCAGAAGCACAGAAAATGCTGAAGGTATATGCCAAGTTTGCAGAAGAGTGGATGGCTGTACCTGTGGTTCAAGGTGTGAAGAGTGAGACAGAGCGTTTCGCGGGTGCACTTGACACCTATACCATCGAGGCTATGATGCAAGACGGTAAGGCTCTTCAGAGTGGTACCTCTCATTTCTTGGGTCAGAACTTCGCAAAGGCTTTCGAGGTAACATACCTTAATAAGGATAATAAGCCAGAGTACGTATGGGCAACCTCTTGGGGAGTATCTACCCGACTGATTGGCGCCCTCATCATGACTCACTCTGATGACAACGGACTTGTTCTGCCTCCGAAGCTCGCTCCAATTCAGGTTGTTATCGTTCCTATCTCAAAGGGCGACGATCTCGTACATATCACAGAACGCCTGACTCCGGTTATCGAGGAACTTCGTAAGGCTGGTATCACCGTGAAGTATGATGATGCAGACAACAAACGTCCAGGCTTCAAGTTTGCCGACTACGAGTTAAAGGGCGTTCCCGTTCGTCTGGTTATGGGTGCTCGCGATTTGGAGAATGGCACTATTGAGGTTATGCGTCGTGACACTCTCGAAAAAGAAACCCGTCCAGTTGACGGTATCGTAGAATATGTAGAGCAGCTTTTGGAGGACATCCAGAAGAACATCTTCGAGAAGGCTAAGGCTTATCGTGATGCTCATATCTACGAGTGTGACAACTACGAGGAGTTCAAGGAGAAGGTAAAGGACGGTGGATTCTTCCTCTGCCATTGGGACGGTACTGCAGAGACCGAGGCAAAGATTAAGGAAGAGACTCAGGCCACTATCCGTTGCGTACCTTTTGGCGTAGAACAGACAGAGGGTATCGATATGGTAAGCGGAAAGCCTTCAAAGGCTCGTGTCATCATTGCAAGAAGTTATTAAAGAATGTCCGAATAATAACAAGTAAAAGGGGAACCTTCTCAGGTTCCCCTTTTTTTAACCATAAAATTCTACAAGTAATCACCTGTAACATTTTAATGGAGGTCGAACCGATACTTACCTCTCGATAAATATGATTCTTAAATTAACCTTAATAATCTAATACCATGAAAAACACAGTTGCAAAGATACGAATAATTCTTAACGTATGTACCAAAAAGATTACAAAAGTACCGATATTTTAACGTTTGTTCAGTACTTCGTCGTCTCTTTTTAGAATATTTTGCAAAGTGTGTTCGTTAATTCTTTTCCCTTGTTCTTCACTTAACATTGGCTGATGCTGAAGCGGCAACCACTGAGGCGAATAATAGCGAATCTGGCTCTCGCCATAGATAGAATCAACCACAAAAGTCTCTATCATGACTACAACCTGCGTCATGCTGTCAACAGGCTGCTGCAAAGGCAAGAGCAACAGATCAAGCTTTGATGTCTCACTCATACGTATAGACAAACTGTCATCCGCCAACGAGGTCATCTCACTAGTGCCACCAAGTAAATTCTTGACTTCGGCCTTCATATTGGAATCAAGAAAGTCAATGAAGTCAAGTCGGTTGTTATGTGTAAGATAAGGCATCAGAGAATCAGGCATCTGCCTGAAGACATCACGCATTTTCATGTCTTGGGCAGATGCACTGCTAAGGGCCAGAAGCCAAAAGCTAAAAGCCATCAGAAACTTCTTCATCCTCTACTGGGTCTTAAGTCTTTTACGCGGACAGCCTTACCCTCACTCTGAGGCAGCGAGCCCTTCTTAACGAGTTTCACCTGAGGCGTCAACAGGATCTCATCTTTCAAAGCACGCTGGATATCCTTCATCATCTTCTGCATCTCAGGATAGATATCAGTCTCCAATCCATCGAGTTCAACCTCTACTGTCATCACGTCATTATCGTCAATGGTTTCAAGGGTAATCAGATAATTACTGCCCAGACCGGGATACTGAACGAGAATCTTCTCTACCTGCATGGGGAATACGTTCACACCCTTAATAATAAACATATCGTCAGTACGTCCCTTGATACGGTCGATACGACGGTGTGTGCGTCCGCACTTACAAGGCTCGGCAATGATACGGGTCAGGTCACGAGTACGATAGCGCAGGATAGGCATCATATTACGGTCGAGTGTGGTAAGTACCATCTCGCCCATCTGGCCATCGGGCACAGGCTCGAGAGTATCGGGGTCGACAATCTCTACGATATAGTTATCCTCCCACAGATGCATACCTTCCTGATACTTACATTCAAAGGCTACACCAGGACCATTCATCTCGGTCATACCAAACGAGTTGTAGGCTTTTACGCCCAACATACGCTCGATGCGGCGGCGCTGCTCCTCGGTATGGGGCTCGGCACCAATACAAAGGGTGCGCAGCTTGGTGGTTGAGGGGTCGACACCCTCTTCTTTGAACACCTCAGCCAAACGGATGGCGTAAGATGGAATGGCGTGAAGACAAGTTGTACCAAAGTCCTTAATAAACTTTATCTGACGTTTAGAGTTACCCGCAGCAGCAGGAACAGTCATTGCCCCAAGCCATTCTGCCCCATACTGGAAGCCCAAGCCACCAGTAAACATGCCATAGCCTGATGAATTCTGGAACACATCGCTCTTACGGCATCCCACCATATAGAGGTTACGCGCAATCATATTGGCCCATGAACAGATGTCATGCTCAGAATAAATAACGACACAAGGATTACCTGTGGTACCACTTGTTGAGTGAATACGTACGGCATCATCCATATCTCCGCCTACCAATCCGAAAGGATAGTTATCACGAAGGTCTTGTTTTGTGGTGAAGGGGATCTTACGCAGATCGTCCAACGAATTGATAGAGTCTGCTGTAATCCCTAACTCGCCCAAACGTTTCTTATAAAAAGGCGACTTTAAAGCGACATTAATAGACTCCTTGAGTTTCTTCACCTGCAGCTGTTGCAGCTGCTCTCTTGGCATGGTCTCAATTTCCGGTTGCCAGTACTCACCATCCGGTTTGATGGTTGACATGATTTTCTCGTCAGTCATATTTTAAGTTTTCTAATCGTTATTGATTCATTCTTTTGCAAGCTGCATCATCATGACAGCAGTAAGGCCCGCCGTTTCAGTACGCAAGCGGCTCTTTCCCAAGTGTACCGACTTCCATCCTGCTTCTACGGCTTTCTTAACCTCATCGATAGAGAAGTCGCCTTCAGGTCCAATCAACACTGTAGCATCCTCTATATTTGATGAATTCCTCAACTCATCAAAAAGATAAGATCGGGGCACTTCCTCGTAGCAATGGGCAATATACTTACGTCCCTCAATAGGTTGGGCAATGAAGGATTTGAAAGACGCCATCTCGTTTAGCATAGGCTTCCACGCCTTATGGCTTTGTTTGACAGCAGAGACTGCAATCTTGTCGAGTCTGGTTGTCTTCATGAGGCGACGCTCAGAGAACTGACAGTTCAAGAACGACACTTCATCGACACCGACCTCCGTAGCTTTCTCAATCATCCATTCTATACGGTCGAGCATTTTCGTTGGTGCAATAGCCAGGTGTACCTTTCCCTGCCATTGACGCTCCTGAGGCAGTTGCTCCAGAATTTCATAATAGCAGTTGCGTGTTGCAGCTATAGTGACCTGTGCCCGATAAAAATTCCCTACTCCATCCATGAGGAAAATCTCATCACCGCCTTTCAATCGAAGCACACGCAAGGCATGCATAGCTTCCTCGGCAGGCAGTTCCGTTTGGTTGGCCGCATCAGGAACATAGAAATATCTGGCTTCCTTCATGATCCTACTTCATTTCTTTTTTGGGATGGAAGATGAGGGCGAAGAGAACGCCTACGATCAATGCGTATACTGAGAATGCAGACCAAGTAGCGCCCCAATTACCGATGGTATAAATAGCGCCATTCATCGTCTCTTGATGAGTAAACACGTTTACCACCTGCTGGGCAGCTACCGAACCGACGGTTGCGCCGATACCGTTTGTCATCAGGATAAACAATCCTTGTGCACTGGAACGCATTGTAGGATCAGTAGCCTTGTCAACATACAATGAGCCAGAGATATTGAAGAAATCAAATGCCATACCATAAATAATCATCGAGAGGATGAAGAGCCAGATGCCAGCGCCTGGATTTCCTAAGCCGAGGAATCCAAAACGAAGCACCCATGCAAACATGGCAATCAGCATCACCTGCTTAATACCATAACGTTTCATGAAAAATGGTATGAGCAATATGCAGAACGTCTCACTGATCTGCGAGATAGAATAAAGAATCGTTGCATGTTCTACACCAAACGAACCAGCATATTCAGCCATAGTCTCGAAGTGCTGGATGTATGGAGTTGCAAAACCGTTAGTAATCTGCAAACTGGCGCCAAGTAGGGCTGAGAAGATAAAGAAAATAGCCATTTCCTTACGCTTGAAGAGTGAGAAAGCCTGCAAGCCAAGAGCATCACTGAACGACTTTTTACCTTCAGACTTATTCACCTCACACTTTGGCAGCGTAAATGAATAGAGGAAAAGCACCAGACTCACCACTCCTGAAGTAACAAACTGATACTCTGTCTGGTTGAATCCCGTCAGGTCAACGAACCACATTGTACAAATGAAACCGATAGTACCAAAGATACGAATTGGCGGGAAGGCCTTCACCGTATCCATGCCAGCCTTCGTCAGAGCATTATAAGCCACCGAGTTGGTAAGGGCCAGTGTAGGCATATAGAATGCCACACTCACGCTATAGAGCGAGAAAAGTACGAAATATTTAGATTCAGTACCATTTACGTGACCATACCACGCAGATGCCAGCATGAAGATACCGGCCAGCAGATGGCAAAGTCCAAGCAGGCGCTGAGCAGGTATCCATCTGTCGGCGACAATACCCATCAGGGCGGGCATAAAGATTGAAACTATACCCTGCATGGCAAAGTAGCCACCGATATGGGCACCCATGCCGAGATTACCAAGATAAACTCCCATACAAGTCAGGTAAGCTCCCCAGGCTGCAAACTCCAGGAAGTTCATGACTGCTAGACGAACTTTCAAATTCATATTCTTATCGAGTTATTGGTTTATTTAATTGCAATTTAGGTCTGTTAGGTTCTGCCTTCATAGTCGGCTGCGGGCGGTCACCTAAGCGACGTCGCACAGGCAGTTTGGCCGAATCAGCCTTTACGGATTCGGGCTTTGCCGTATTCACACTATCTGTTGTTGATACTGCAACCGGCTCGTCAACCATCTTATTATGGAACCTGATCAACTGAATGCGATCAAGGAAGAGCAGATACATGTTATCGGTTGTTTGTCCCTCTTTACGCTGCCCTACCAGTATGAAGCCCTTGATATTCTTCACCCTCTCCTTACATGGTGAGACTCTCAGCGTAGTGCTGCCATACGACGACACTACCGTATTCAGCGCCACCGTACTGTCGTTATCGTATGTCACAGCCAGATACAACGTTGCCGTTTTGTTACCACTCTGCGTGAGATAAGAAGAGCCAAAGGTCATCAGGAAACTGTCTCCTGCATGATAGGAAGTATCAGCTTTTTGGGAGAACTGCATCACATTGTAGGGCCTGTGTGGCATCAGCATTGCGAAGCGAGCACCTTCCCATACATCAGTCGTATCACCGGAAAGAGACTGCGTATTATACCGATTCACCTCACTGACTGATGCGCCCAGCACAACAGCATCGTCACTCAAACGTTTCTGTACTCGCTGATAGATTTCTGATAAGCGATCGGCTCTGGTATAATAATATACCAACGAAGAGTCGAACTCTGCCTGCGTCACCCCGTACTTCTTCAGTACAGCCTCGAAATACAACCTGCGGGTGTAGTCACTATTACCGCTTTCCCTCTGAGCCATACTCTGCGACAGATGATAGTCATAGAGCATATCTTCCATATCGTCTGGCTGGATAACATCCTTCGGTACACTGGGTTTACATGCTGAGAATAAGATCATTCCCAGTACCAGCAACATCAGATGTCTTCCTCCGCGTTTCATTTCGTCTTCTCTTCTTTTGCAGACTCTATTTCTGAAAACGATATCTTACTGATTTCCTCACGATAGAAAAGAATCAGCAATACCACGCTCACACTGATACTGGCATCAGCAAAGTTGAAAACCGGACTGAAGAAAACAAAATGTTCTCCCCCAACGAAAGGCATCCACATAGGCCACTCCGTCTCTATCAGCGGGAAATAGAACATATCAACCACCTTACCCAGCAGGAAAGGAGCATAGCCCGATCCAAAGGGAACAAAATAAGAAACGTAGTAAGGCGACGACTCGTTGAACATCAGTCCATAGAACATACAGTCAATCAGATTGCCTGCAGCTCCAGCCAGCACCATAGCGAGGCATACAATATACCCCGTACGGGCATTCTTCTTAACCTGACACCAGATGAAATAACCCAGAGCAGCGATGGCGATAACCCGGAATACCGACAGTATAATCTTACTGCCCAACTGCATACCGAAGGCCATACCGTTGTTCTCTATGAAGGAGATGTAGAACCAGTCGAACACATGAATACTCTCATGGAGCGACATCGATGTCTTGACCCAGATCTTAATAGTCTGGTCTATAAGGAGAATGGCGACTACTATCAGTGTCGCCAGCCATCCTTTAGTGATAAAGGGACGTTTCAAGGTCACTTCTTCTGATTCAGTTTTGACTCTACACTCAGCGTAGCGTGGGGCACAGCACGAAGACGCTCCTTGGGAATAAGCTTTCCTGTGATACGGTCGATGCCGTAAGTCTTGTTCTCTATACGCACCAGAGCAGCCTTCAGTCCCTGGATAAACTTCTGCTGACGTGCAGCCATTGATATCAGTTCTTCTTTCGACTGGGTGACACTACCCTCCTCCAATGCCTTGTAGGTAGGTGATGTGTCGTCCACGTCATTAGAGTCCTGGTTAGTCAGTACTCGCATCATCTGGTCATAGTCGCGCTTGGCCAAAGCCAGTTTGTCATTGATAATCTGACGGAACTCCTCGAGTTCTTCATCATTGTAGCGTGTCTTCTCTGCCATAATTATCGGAATGTTAGCTATTGTTATTGATATTAATTATTGTTTTGTCACCTTGATATTCAGCTTGAACTCATCGAACTCAACCTCCTGACCGTCATTGGCTTCCACCTTGATAGTATCGGCCAGCACCTGAGTCTTTATATAGTCTGCAAAGCCGTTTACGGCTTTCTCTACATCCTCTTGCGGAGCCAGCACTACGCTGATGCGGTCGGTAATCTCCAGACCACTCTCCTTACGGATGTTCTGAATGCGGTTGATCAGCTCGCGGGCCATACCCTCGTTCTTCAGTTCGTCGGTCAGTTCTACTTCAAGAGCTACGGTCAAGTTGCCCTCGTTGGCTACCAGCCAGCCAGGAATATCCTCGCTGATGATATCAACGTCTACAGCTTCAACGGTCAGCTGCTGCCCCTCTACCTCGATGCTGATGGTGCCCTGCTGCTCCAGCTGTGCAATCTGCTCCTGTGAGAGCTGATCCATAGCCGCAGCCACACCCTTCATCAGCTTACCGAACTTCTTACCCATAGTACGGAAGTTACACTTCACCTTCTTCACCAGCACGCCGGCTCCTTCTACGAAGCGAAGTTCCTTCACGTTCACCTCGTTCATGATCAGATCCTTCACGGCTTCGATGTGGTTCTTCTGTTCCTCGTCGACGGCAGGAATCATGATAGCCTGCAGTGGCTGGCGCACCTTGATGTTCACCTTACGACGAAGCGCCAGTACCATCGAGGTAATCTTCTGGGCCATCTGCATGCGCGCCTCAAGATCCTTATCAATCTGTGCCTCGTCAGCAACAGGGAACTTATCGAGGTGTACTGAGTCGAGTTCACCACCCAGATCCTTATACAGCTGGTCGGCATAGAACGGCGCAAACGGAGCCAACAGTTTGGCTACTGTCATAAGACAGGTATAGAGAGTCTGATAAGCCGAGAGCTTATCCTCGCTCATCTCCTTACCCCAGAAGCGCTTACGGTTCAGACGAACGAACCAGTTGCTCAGATCGTCGTTCACGAAAGTGTCGATCAGTCGGCCTGCGCGTGTGGGATCATA
The DNA here is from genome assembly GCF_000746155.1 of Prevotella sp. FD3004. Taxonomy (NCBI): domain Bacteria; kingdom Pseudomonadati; phylum Bacteroidota; class Bacteroidia; order Bacteroidales; family Prevotellaceae; genus Prevotella; species Prevotella sp. FD3004. The sequence continues at coordinate 415,814 of NZ_KN050819.1, forward strand.
GCCGTCGAGCTCTTTCTCAACACCCTTGATAAGTGTGTTCAGACAAGAGAGAATCCAACGGTCAATCTCAGGACGCTTATCAAAGTCTACCTGAGCAGCCTCAGGATCGAAGCCGTCTACGTTGGCATACAGCGCAAAGAAGCTATATGTATTATATAAGGTGCCGAAGAACTTACGGCGCACCTCGTCAACGCCCTCTGGGTCGAACTTCAGGTTGTCCCAAGGCTCTGAGTTGGTCATCATATACAGACGTACGGCATCACTTCCGTACTTACCAATCATATCGAATGGGTTTACTACGTTACCCACGTGCTTCGACATCTTATTACCCTTGGCATCGAGCACCAGACCTGAAGAAATAACATTCTTGAAGGCTACCGAGTCGAAGATCATGGTAGCGATGGCGTGCAGCGTGAAGAACCAGCCACGGGTCTGGTCAACACCCTCGTTGATGAAGTCGCAAGGGAAGGCAATGCCCTTGTCAATCAGGTCCTTATTCTCGAATGGATAGTGGATCTGTGCGTAAGGCATAGAACCTGAGTCGAACCATACGTCAATCAGGTCGGTCTCGCGCTTCATAGGCTTACCGCTCTCTGATACCAGCACGATGTTATCTACATACGGACGGTGCAGGTCGATCTTATCATAGTTCTCCTTGCTCATGTCGCCGGGAACGAAACCATTATCCTTCAATGGGTTGCTCTGCATGAAGCCAGCCTTAACAGCCTTCTCTATCTCGTTGTAGAGCTCCTCTACACTGCCGATGCAGATTTCCTTACCATCCTCATCGCGCCAGATGGGAAGCGGAGTTCCCCAGAAGCGTGAACGAGAGAGGTTCCAGTCGTTCAGGTTCTCCAACCAGTTGCCGAAGCGGCCTGTACCTGTTGACTCTGGCTGCCAGTTGATAGTCTTGTTCAGCTCGAACATACGATCCTTCTTAGCAGTAGAGCGGATGAACCATGAATCAAGTGGATAATAGAGCACAGGCTTATCAGTACGCCAGCAGTGAGGATAGTTGTGTACGTGCTTCTCAATCTTAAGAGCAGTACCCTCCTGCTTCATCTCCATACAGATCACGATGTTCAGATCCTCTGCCTTAGCTGCAGCCTGCTCGTCGTACTTGCCATCCTTATTGAACTCGGGTGCATAGGCGTTCTTCACGAAGTCGCCTGCGTGATGAGCATAAGCCTTTGTGTCCAAGCACTTTGCAACAAACTGGTCATCCAGTTCTGCAATCTCGTAGTACTTACCCTGCAGGTCAACCATCGGACGGGTCTCACCTTTCTTATTTATAAGGAAGAGGCTTGGGATGTGAGCATCCTTAGCCACCTTGGCGTCGTCGGCACCGAAGGTAGGCGCGATATGTACGATACCAGCACCGTCTTCTGTTGTCACATAGTCACCAGGGATAACGCGGAAAGCCTCGCTCTCCATCTCAACAAACTGGTCCTTACCGTTCTCGCCGGTAAATACCTTCTCGGGATGGGCTGCAGCATATGCCTTCACGTAGTCGGCCGCATTCTGGTCGAGTTTAGCCGAAGGCTTCACCCAAGGCATCAGCTGCTGATACTTCAGTCCTACCAGCTCCTCACCAGTATAGTGACCAATGATACGATAAGGCACGAACTTCTCGCCCTTGTTGTATTCAGGCATCTCCTCGCCGTCAGTCATATTGCCCTCGGGAGCCAGATATGCATTCAGTCGGCTCTCGGCCAGGATGATTGTGATCTTCTCACCATTATAGGCATTATAGGTCTCCACGGCCACATAGTCGATCTTCGGACCTACGCAGAGGGCAGTGTTAGAAGGCAGCGTCCAGGGCGTTGTGGTCCAGGCCACGAAGTAAGGCGTACCCCACTTGGTCCACTCCTCTTTAGGATTGAGGGCCTTGAAGAGGGCGGTAACGGTGGTATCCTTCACGTCGCGATAGCAGCCGGGCTGGTTCAGCTCATGCGAGCTCAGACCCGTACCTGCAGCGGGTGAATACGGCTGGATGGTATAGCCTTTGTAGAGCAGTCCCTTCTTGTAGAACTGCTGCAGCAGCCACCACAGCGTCTCGATATACTTGTTGTCGTAAGTGATATACGGATTGTCGAGGTCAACGAAGTAACCCATCTTCTCCGTCAGGTCGCGCCACTCCTGTGTGAACATCATCACGTTCTCGCGGCACTTCTTATTATAGTCTTCAGTAGAGATGTACTTCTCTGAAGCCTTATTGTCAATATCGGCCTTGGTGATACCAAGTTCCTTCTCCACGCCAAGCTCTACAGGCAGTCCGTGGGTATCCCAACCAGCCTTACGCTTCACCTGGAAGCCCTTCATCGTCTTATAGCGGTTGAAGGTGTCTTTGATGGTACGAGCCAGCACGTGGTGGATGCCGGGGTGTCCGTTGGCCGAGGGAGGACCCTCGAAGAATACAAACTGCGGACAGCCCTCACGCTCGTCTACAGAGCGCCAGAACACGTTCTTCTCTCTCCACATCTCAAGGATGTCGTTGTTTACCTGAGTCAGATTCAGGCCGTTATGCTCAGCAAATCGTTTAGCCATCTATTTTATCTGTTACTTTTTACCTTTATTCTATTTGGGGCGCAAAGGTACTAAAAATATTCGATATGGCAAAAGGAAATAGTTTTTTTTAATAATTCTGGTAAAAAAGTATTGTTTTTCAATTTATTTGTTTATTTTTGCAGACAGAATTCTATTAATAACTTAAAAACTTAGAACTTTTTTATTATGGTTACATTCACTATGATTCTGCAGCTCTGTATCGTACTCGGAGCGCTGTGGGTAGGCTCGCGTTATGGCAGTCTGGCCCTGGGAGCAATCTCTGGTATCGGCTTGGCCATCCTTGTTTTCGGATTCGGCCTCAAGCCAGGCACTCCCCCTACCGACGTAATCTATATCATCATCGCAGCCGTCACCTGTGCTGGCATCATGCAGGCCTCGGGCGGTATGGACTGGCTCATCCAGATGGCTGAGCGCCTTTTGCGCAAGCATCCCGACCGCATCACATTCCTGGCTCCGCTCACCACTTTCTTCCTCACGGTACTTGTGGGTACGGGGCACGTGGTATATACTCTGATGCCTATTATCTGCGACATTGCCCTGAAAAAGGGCATCCGCCCTGAGCGCCCGTGCGCCGTGGCTTCCGTTGCCTCTCAGGTGGGTATCACATGTTCGCCCATCGCAGCTGCCGTAGTGGCTTTCGTCAGCATCTCCAACGCTAACGGCTTCGACATCACCATACCTCGTGTACTGATGATTTCCATCCCTGCCTGTATCTGTGGACTGATGGCAGCCGCTACCGCTTCCTACCACCGCGGCCTCGACCTCGACGAAGACCCCAGATTCCAGGCAAAGATCAAGGATCCCGAGCAGTATAAGTACATCTACGGCTCTAACGCCACGACACTCGACAAGCAGATTCCGCAGTCGGCCAAGAATGCCGTATTCATCTTCCTGGGCGCTCTCGCTGTCATCGTGTTCTTCGCTATCTTCCAGAACGCCCTGCCTTCATACGACACACTTCGGGCCGTAAAGGGCTCCGAACCCCTCACACTCGACACGAGCGCCACGCTGACGGCCGACATGCTGGTGAAGGCGAAAGTCCACGTCAACGGCATGACGGAATGGTTCGACAAGCCGCTGGCTATGAACATCGTCATCCAGATTGTCATGATCTCGGCAGCCGCCCTGATGATTATCTTCTGCAAGGCCGCGCCGAAGAAGGCCGTTTCAGGACCAGTATGGCAGTCGGGTATGGTAGCCGTCGTAGCCATCTACGGCATCGCCTGGCTGGCCGACACCTATTTCTCAAACTACCTGCCTGAGATGAAGCTGATGCTGGCCGACATCGTGAAGTCCTATCCGTGGTCTATCGCCCTAGTGTTCTTCCTCGTCTCGGTACTCATCAACTCTCAGGGCGCCGTGGTTGTAGCCATGCTGCCTCTGGCCTACTCGCTGGGCATAGAGGGTCCTGTGCTGCTGGGTGTTCTCCCTTCAGTCTACGGTTACTTCTTCATCCCCAACTACCCCAGTGATATCGCCACCGTCAACTTCGACCGTTCTGGCACCACGGTGATTGGCAAATACCTGCTCAACCACTCGTTCATGATGCCGGGCCTTATCTCTGTGACAGTCTCGACCATCGTGGCCTACACACTTTGCATGATAATCTATTAAACCAACTATCATAGCGACTATAGCTTTCAAGAGAGGTCTTCCCTGCAATCGCAAAGGGAAGGCCTCTTTATCTTATACGGAAATATTGCAACAAAGCGACTTGTAAGAATCGCATCTTTACGAGCAAGCCGCCCTTCAGCCGCAAATACGCGAGTTTTGAGCCGTTTCCGTAAGTCGCTGAGAACGTGAGCGTTACAGAAAAGTCTCATTTCCGCTCCTCGTTCAGACGTCATCTTTCGGTACAAAACAACTTGTTTTGTACCCGAAGAGACTATCTCCATCCCCCGTGGAGACTACTTTAGCGCGCATAAAACAACTTGTTTTACTCAAAAAGAGGTAGACTTTACGCCGAGTAAACCCTAAGTTTGCTACCGACAAACCCCAAGTTTCATTACGACAAACCCCAAGTTAGTCGTAATGAAACCCCAAAAGCGCCTCCCGCCGCCCTAGATTGAGCCAGCCAAGAAGCGCTTTTTTATGCATGTTTTCTTGACAATTCCAAGGATACTTCTACTCATTCGAAGCATCGGAGATTAGTGACCTCATACATCAGAATGCAATCATTAAATATGTGAATCAAAAAGAAAAAACGTAAAAGAAAGTTAATCAACGGGGTCTTTACCATATTTTATGCCACTTATTCGTATCTTTGCAACCGCAATACTACTTGTAGTGTTGCCCGTGATGGTTCGCTTAGCCGCGATTAATTGGGAATGTGAGTGTGAATCTCCAACTGTCCCGCAGCAGTGAACTCCATTATGGCTCTCAGGCAACAAACAGCCATTGAGCATTTGCTCGAGAAGGCGCTTGGGAGTGGAGCAAAGTCTGAAGACCAGCCATTTAACGGTTAAAATGCCGACCGCCCTCGATGTAAGGGTGTCTTGGCGCTAGTGAAGAAATCTTTCGAGAAGACTAACCGCACTGCCGTAAAAGGCTGCGGGGTGTATAAGTGTATTACGTGTATTATTATATAGGTAGTAAGGAGACCCTGTCGAGAGATAGCGTCTCCTTCATTTGCATATTCAAGTACCAATTTGAGACACAAAAAGAGCCCCGCCTATTAGCAGGGCTCTTACTTTTATCATAGAAGCACAGGGAGTTTAGAGATTCAGGCTCTTCTTCAGGGCCTCTATCTTCTCCTCGGCTGCCTTGGTGCAGCGCTCATAACAGCCGGCACACTTGAAGCTTGGATCCTTCACCTCGGTATAGAACTTAATCTTGGGCTCTGTGCCTGAAGGACGGACACTAACCTTGGTGCCGTCTTCGCAGAACCACTGCAGAACGTTCGAGGTGTCTGGCATGTTTAGCTTCTCTACCGTGCCGTCGGCCTTCTTGGCCTCCAGCGTCTGATAGTCTTTCCACAGACATACCTTCGAGCCGCCCAACTCCTTGGGAGGGTTCTCACGGAAGTTAGTCATCATCTGCTTAATCTCGTCGGCACCTGTCTTACCAGGACGAACCACGTTGATGGTCACCTCCTTTGAGAAGCCATACTCGGCATAGATGTTCATCAGCAGATCGTAAAGGGTCATGCCATTGTCCTTTGCCCAGGCGGCAATCTCACAAATCAGACAGATAGATGCTGGGGAGTCCTTATCGCGAACCTTATCGAACGGCAAGAAGCCAAAGCTCTCCTCGCCACCGCCGATATATTTCTGCTTGCCCTCAGAGACGCGAATCTCGTTGGCAATCCATTTGAAGCCCGTATAGCAATCACGAAGCTCTACGCCGTTCTTCTTGGCGATCTCAGCAATCACCTCTGTGGTAACGATGGTCTTTACGAGGAACTCGTTGCCTTTCAACTGACCTAGCTTCTTCTTGTTGGCAATGATATACCAGCAGAACATCATACAAGTCTGGTTTCCGTTCAGTATCTCCCACTCGCCTTTGGCATTGCGGCATACGATGGCCAGACGGTCGGCATCGGGGTCGGAAGCGATTACGAGGTCGGCATTCAGACGTGTACCAAGTTTCATGCCCAGCGTCATAGCCTCGGCATTCTCAGGGTTAGGCGAAACAACCGTTGGGAAGTTTCCATCGATGACCATCTGCTCGGGTACAACGTGGATGTTCTGGAAGCCCCAAGAGCGCAAGGCCATAGGAATGATGACACGACCCGTGCCGTGCATCGGTGAGTAAACGATATTGAGATCCTTCTGGCGAAGAATAACGTCCTGGTCGACCATAGCCTCTTTCACTGCCTGCAGGTAGTCCCAGTCCATCTCACCACCGATGATGTCGATGAGCTCCTTGTTACCCTCGAACTTAACGTCCTCAATCTTTACCTTATTTACTTCGTCGATGATACCCTTGTCGTGTGGAGCAAGTACCTGAGCGCCGTCGTCCCAGTATGCCTTGTAGCCGTTATACTCACGAGGGTTGTGGCTTGCCGTCACGTTCACACCAGCCTGACAGCCCAGCTGACGGATGGCAAACGAGATCTCAGGCGTAGGACGAAGGCTCTCAAAGAGATACACCTTGATGCCGTTGGCCGAGAAGATGTCGGCTACTGTCTCAGCAAACATACGTCCGTTATTACGACAGTCGTGACCTACGACTACCGAACTCTGCTTGCCAGGGAAAGCTTTCAGAATATAGTTGGCAAAGCCCTGAGTGGCCATACCCACGATATACTTATTCATGCGGTTGGTTCCTGCGCCCATGATACCGCGCAGACCACCAGTACCGAATTCCAGATTCTGATAGAAGGCATCGATCAGCGCCGTCTTGTCAGCATTGTCGAGCATAGCCTGTACTTCTTTTCTTGTCTCCTCGTCGAAGGCCGGAGCAAGCCATTCCTTTGCTTTTGCCTCACACTGGGCAATGAGTTGTGCATTATCTGCCATAATCTTCACTACGTTTAGATTGTTTGAATTATATTCTATATCACAAAGTTAGGCATTATTCTGGAATCTCCCACTACAATGCCATAACTTTTTCATTTCTTTAAGATTTTATCTATCTCGTCGAACTGCTTACCCATATTCAGGTTGAAGTAGATACGATAGAGGGCGGGGCCCCATTTGTCTTTCCCGTTTGGTTCAAGCCTTCTGTAGGCCTCCATATAGGGCAGCGCCCGCTGATACATCTTCTTCGCCTGTTTCTTGTTCTTACGCTGGTCAATGCTCTGAGCTATGTTCACACAGGCGATACCGGCATTGTAATAAGCATCGGCACTCTGCGGATTTACGTCTATCAGTCGTTCTGAATAGCGCAGACAGTCGGCATAGCGCTGCAGATTCAGCATCACCGTCGACTTAGCAAAGAGGAACAGCTCATTCAGACTGTCGACTTTCAGCGCCTGATCCACTACCCTGTTGGCATCTTTATAATTTCCCTTCATGGTGTAGCTGTCCATCAGTCTTGGGAAGAAGTAGGCAGACTTCACGTTCAGGCAGAAGCCTTCCCAAAGCACCGTCCTGTAGAGCGAGTCGTCGCCCAGCTTGCGCCACGCCTCAGCCATATACTGCAGCGTATTCTCAAGCTTGGCTGTGTCGCGACGCGCTAAATCGGCATAACGTAATGTCAGCACGGGGTCTGCACAACGAAAACCGCAATAGGTAGCCCAATAGGCCGCCTCACCCATACGGGGATCTTTGTCTGCTAAGTCGTATCCGTCAAACAACGGCTGTCGGTCGCAGTCAATATATGTCTCAAACAGGTCGAAAGCCTTAGCAAAGTTCTGCTTTCTCACGTAATAAGCACCACCGAAGAACAGGTTCGGCCTATAATTCGTCAGTCGCTGAGCATTGTCTTTCCGGTATTCCAGGCTTACCTTACCTTTCTTGTCTGGCATCATGTCTATCGAGTCGAGACGCTCTCCAACGGTAAACAGGCGTTTTGTCAAGTCGAACAGCTTCACCGTGTCCACCTTCTGTTTCAGATACATCTGTTCGTTCAGCTGGGCATACTGTTTCTCGACAGCTTGTAGCCAGATGTCGTATATGCGCTTATTGTACAGATTTGATGAATCCTTCAGCAGGTCGGTCATCATCTTCTCTGCCTTAGCATAGTCCTTGCCACGCAGCAAGATGGTCTTTGCCTCGCCTATCTGTTTACGCTGTGCTGCAACTGGCAGCAGTGCAAACAGTATCAGCATGATGGTGAATGCTCTCCTGATTCTAATCATTTAGTTATATTTAAGACATATAAGCAGGTGCAAAGGTAATTATTTCCCTTTGCACCTGCAAACTATTTTTCTCTTTTTAACAGATTCTGTTACTTGCTGTCTGCCTCGGCCTGCTGTGTCTCAGGGGCGTCAGGACCGTAGTAGTTGTAATAGGCACTCCAACGGTTATATCCCCAGTTGCTCTGCAGACGGTCAGGATCGAGTTCCTTTGCCTTGTCAAAGAAGGTGACTGCCTCTTTATAGAGAGCCTTCTGCTTGGCTGGATCCTCGGTATTCTGAGCCTCCAAGCTATAAGCGGTACCGGCATAGGTGGCGATAACTGCGTTGTCGGGCTTTACCTCGTAGGCCTTCTTCAGGTACTCGATAGCCTCAGCAGCCTTCTGAGCCTGCAACAGAGCGAGGCCCTTGTCGGCCAGAGCTACGAAGTTGTTAGGATTCTCTGCGAGTGCATCGTCAAGGATCTTAACGGCAGCAGTCTCGTCGCCCAAACCCTGCATAACATTGTAAAGCTTCTCCATCACACCGTCAACCTTATGCTCTGCATAGATATCCTTCAACTGATTGCAATATTTTACAGAGTCTTCCTTGGTCTTGAGTTCTGAGCCCAGAATTTCAAGCTTCAAGTTGAGGGCATTTTCATACTCCTGAGGATCCTTCATTGCGATGTCAGAGAGCTGGAGAGCCTTCTCCATATCCTTGTCCTGATAAGCAAAGACTGCAGCAAAGCGGGCAACCTGACCGAAGTAAGGCTTCTGCTGTTCACGGTCGCAGTTCTTAAACAGAGGGAATGTGTCGCTCTCAGCGAACATCTGCCAGAACTTGCGCGCTGTGGCATTATCTTTGTTAGTAAGAGCTTCCTGACCTGCGTTAACGAGGGAGTTACGAGGAGCCACCCAGAGGCGCTGAGCATTCTTCTCAGCAAAAAGTGGCTTCACCTTACCCTTCTCATTGGGCTTCTGGTCGTAGCTATCGCACTCCTGAGCTGCCAGCAGTGCATTGTATGCCATCTCTGCCATAAGCTTCTCATCGACGGGCTTTTCTTCTCTACCCATCTGCTTGGCGAGCTGATTTTCAGTCTGGATAGTGCTCTGAGCCAGGAACTGGTCCATGGCCAGATCAACGAGCTTGTTATAAGCCTTGGCCTTTTCGGCATCGTTAGCAAGAGAAGCAAGGCTGCTCTTTACAAGCGCATCAGCCTCAGCATAGGTCTTTGCCTTGAGGATAGCCTTCAAAGCGTCGCTGTCACCGGCAAAAGCGGTAGCACTGGCTACCAGCATCATTGCCATCATCATCATTTTTTTCATAAGCCTTTAAATTTGGTTGAATGTTATATAATTGATTTATTGTTTTGACGTGATTCTGCCAAGAAGGTTTAATCAGCCTCCTCGTTCACAACCTCTGCCTCTTCTATATCCTCGTCCTCAGCCTGAGAGTGCATCACCTTACATACTGAGGCAATAACATCGTTCTTCTTGGCGAGATTGATGAGACGAACACCTTGAGTAGCACGACCCATAACGCGAACGTCAGCCACCTTCAAGCGAATAAGTACTCCCGACTTATTGATGATCATGAGATCGTTCTCGTCGGTGACTACCTTGATAGCAACCAGACGGCCTGTTTTCTCGGTGATTGCAAGGGTCTTCACACCCTTGGCACCACGGGCGGTCTTACGATAGTCCTCAACCTCAGAGCGCTTACCATAGCCATTCTCACTGACAACCATGATGGTCTCCTCGTTAGGATCGTTGACGCAAACCATGCCTACAACCTCGTCGTCGCCACCATCGAGACGCATACCAATCACACCAGTAGACACACGTCCCATGGTGCGGACATCGTTCTCGTCGAAACGAACGGCACGACCGTTGCGGTTAGCCAGCAGCAGCTCGTTGTGACCGTTGGTAAGGCGTACGCCTACTACCTGGTCGCCCTCGTTGATGTTGATGGCAATCACACCGTTGGCACGTGGACGTGAGTAAGCCTCGAGGCAAGTTTTCTTGATGATACCCTGCTTGGTAGCGAATACCACAAAGTGTGACTTGAGGAACTCCTCGTCGTTGAAGTTCTTGATGCGCAGAACTGCATTTATAGCGTCGTCGGGCTCGATGTTGAGCATGTTCTGGATGGCACGACCCTTAGAGTTCTTGTCGCCCTCAGGAATCTCGTAACACTTCTGCCAGTAGCAGCGGCCCTTCTGGGTGAAGAACAGCAGTGTGTTGTGCATTGTGGCAGGATAGATATACTCGGTGAAGTCGTTGTCGCGATGACGGGCTGCCTTAGAACCCATACCGCCACGGCTCTGCTCATGGAAGTCGCTAAGTGGTGTGCGCTTGATGTAACCCATGTGAGAGATAGTGATGACAACAGGATCATCGGGATAGAAGTCTTCGGCATTGAACTCATGGTCGAAGGGGATAATCTCGGTGCGGCGCTCGTCGCCATACTTCTCCTTCACCTCCTGCAGGTCGTCTTTCATCACCTGCTTGCAACGCTCAGGATTATCAAGAATCTCCTGCAAGTCTGCAATGAGCTTCTGCAAGTCTTCAAACTCCTGATGGAGCTGATCAACACGCAGACCTGTCAGCTGACTGAGGCGCATGTCTACAATAGCCTTCGACTGGATCTCATCGAGTTCGAAACGCTTTTCAAGATTGCGCTGTGCGTCAGAAGGTGTCTCACTGTTACGGATGATACGAACGACCTCGTCGATATTGTTAACGGCGATGATCAAGCCCTCGAGGATGTGTGCACGTTCCTGAGCCTTGCGCAAATCATATTTGGTACGACGGATGGTTACGTCGTGACGGTGCTCAACGAAGTACTTCACACACTCCTTGAGTGTAAGCAAACGTGGGCGACCTTTTACCAAGGCGATGTTATTAACTGAGAATGAGCTCTGAAGGGCAGTCATCTTAAACAGCTTGTTGAGCAGTACGTTGGCATTAGCATCGCGCTTACAATCTACAACGATACGCATACCCTGTCGGCCTGACTCATCATTCACATTAGCTACGCCCTCGATCTTATGCTGGTTGGCCAGATCGGCGATGTAGGCTACCAGGTCGGCCTTGTTTACACCGTAAGGAATCTCGGTCACAACAATTTTATCGTGAGTCTCACCGCTCTCAATCTCAGCCTTGGCACGCATCACGATACGGCCACGACCAGTCTCGTAGGCATCCTTCACACCCTGCAGGCCATAGATATAAGCACCTGTAGGGAAGTCTGGGCCTGGGATATACTGCATCAAGCCCTCGGTATCAATATCGGGATTGTCGATATAAGCACAACAACCATCGATAACCTCACTCAGGTTGTGGGTAGGCATATTGGTAGCCATACCTACGGCGATACCGTTACCACCGTTAACCAGCAGGTTAGGAATCTTGGTAGGCATAACGGTTGGCTCCTCGAGCGAGTCGTCAAAGTTAGGTGCCATATCAACAGTTTCCTTCTCCAGGTCGTCCATAATGTGCTCACCCATCTTTGAGAGGCGGCACTCCGTGTAACGCATGGCTGCGGGCGAGTCACCATCGACTGAGCCAAAGTTACCCTGACCGTCGACCAGCGTATAGCGCATGTTCCAGTCCTGAGCCATACGAACAAGAGCTCCATAAACAGAACTATCGCCATGGGGGTGATACTTACCGAGCACCTCACCTACTACGCGCGCACATTTCTTATAAGGTTGTGTTGAAACGTTGTTGATGTTCATCATACCGTAGAGAATACGGCGGTGAACAGGTTTGAATCCATCGCGAACATCAGGAAGAGCACGAGCCACAATAACCGACATAGAATAGTCGATGTAGCTAGACTTCATTTCCTCCTCGATGTTGATCTTAATGATTCTGTCGTTGTCAAATGTCTGATCCATCAAAAAAACTTTTTTATTTATTTTACTTTCTTACTTGCTGCTTTAGAAGCGAAATCGCGTTTAAGGCACTTTTAAAGCCCGCTGGCGCGTTTTTAACTGTGCAAAAGTACTCATTTTTTTCCAACCTGCCAAACCTTTTAAGCTATTTTAGCTGAATATTTTTTTGATTAAATGGCACAGTTTTTGCTATTTCTTCGTATATTTGCAATGTGAAATAAAAGAATAGTTTGAATATGACGAGTCAATTTTCGCCAAAAGTATCAGAAATATTGGCTTTCTCGCGTGAGGAAGCTGCACGACTGGCCAGCCGGAGTGTTGGACCGGAACATCTGCTATTGGGTATGCTCAGAAGCAAGGACGGACCGGTGATAGACCTCTTCAACAGGCTGAACCTAAACATGCAAAACGTGAAGACAGAACTGGAACAGCGCGTAAGAGAGGACGAGATAGATAGACCTATACATACAACCGATCTTGTGCTGAACGAGAAAGCAAGTAACATTCTGAAACTCGCCGTACTGGAGGCGCGTATCCAGAGAGCCAACAGAGTAGACGAACAGCACCTGTTGTTAGCAATACTGCACGATGCAGTGAGCAATGGGGCAAAACAAGTATTGGAATTGAACAATTTAAACTACGAAGATGCGATGGCGATGCTTTTCGCTCCGCAGAATAAAGGAATAACCAATGGTATCGGACTTCCCGACGAAGACGAGGAGGAATTCGAGGATACCGATGCTTCGAGCAAGTCGGGATTGACAGGTAAATCGACCACTACCACTCAAAAGAAAGAGAACTCGAAGACACCTGTACTCGACACCTTCGGCACTGATTTAACACAGGGTGCCATCGACGGCAAACTAGATCCGTGTGTAGGTCGAGAGAAAGAGATACAGCGTATCATAGAGATTCTGGGACGAAGAAAGAAGAACAATCCGATACTGATTGGTGAGCCTGGCGTAGGTAAAAGTGCCATCGTAGAAGGATTGGCACAGCTGATAGCCAACCACCATACGAGTCCGATGCTTTTCGGTAAACGTATCTATACACTTGACATGACGGGCGTCGTGGCTGGCACAAAGTATCGCGGACAATTCGAGGAGCGCCTGAAAGCCCTGATGAAGGAGCTGGAGGCTAATCCCGACATCATTGTGTTTATCGACGAGATCCACACTATCATCGGTGCTGGCTCAACACCGGGATCGATGGATGCAGCTAACATCATGAAACCCGCTCTGGCCCGAGGTACCATCCAGTGCATCGGCGCCACGACACTCGACGAGTATCGCAACTCGATAGAAAAAGACGGTGCGCTTGAACGCCGTTTCCAGAAAGTACAGGTAGAACCAACCACTAACGAGGAGACGCTACAGATTTTGCATAACATCAAAGACCGTTACGAGCAGCATCACCACGTGATATATACCGACGAGGCCTTGATGGCATGTGTCAAATTGTCAGACCGCTATGTGACAGACCGTTTCATGCCCGACAAAGCTATCGACGCACTTGACGAGACAGGATCGCGCGTACATCTGAGTAATACACAGATTCCCCCAGAAATAGCTGAGATAGAAAAAGAGATTACTCACGTGAAAGAGAAAAAGCAACAGGCTGTAAAGAATCAGAATTTTGAACTGGCAGCCGGTTACCGCGATCGTCAGACACAACTAGAGACCAATCTGAAGGAGCTGAACGAGCGTTGGAGTAAAGGCGAAAACGAGGAACGTCAGGTAGTCGACGCCGACCAAGTAGCAGAAGTCATCTCTATGATGACGGGCGTACCTGCCCAGCGTATGGCGGAACAAGAAGGTATCCGCCTGAAGGGTATGGCACAGGAGCTGAAGGGGGCTGTGATTGCGCAGGATGCTGCCATCGACAAGATGGTGAAAGCAATTCAACGCAATCGTGTAGGGTTGAAAGATCCAAACCACCCTATTGGAGTATTCATGTTCTTAGGTCCTACTGGTGTCGGTAAGACATATTTGGCCAAGAAATTGGCAGAATTCATGTTTGGAAGCCCCGACGCATTAATCCGTATTGACATGAGCGAATATACTGAGAGTTTCAATTCCTCACGATTGATTGGAGCCCCTCCAGGCTATGTGGGCTACGAGGAGGGCGGACAGTTGACAGAACGTGTACGCCGTCACCCCTACTCTATTGTGTTGCTCGACGAAATCGAGAAAGCTCATGGCAACGTGTTCAACCTGCTACTGCAAGTACTCGACGAAGGTCGAATGACCGATGGTAATGGCCGATTCATTGATTTCCGCAATACTGTAATCATCATGACCTCGAACGCCGGTACACGGCAGTTGAAGGATTTCGGTCGTGGTGTTGGCTTCAGTGCTTCGACAAATACAGGACTAGCCCTGGACGAGAAGGACAAGGCCAATGCACGCAGTATCGTTCAGAAAGCACTTTCGAAACAGTTCTCGCCAGAATTCCTTAACCGCTTGGATGAGATTATTACTTTCGACCAACTGGATCTTGAGGCCATCAAAAAGATTATCGACATTGAACTGAAGAACCTCTACAAGCGCGTTGAGCAGATAGGCTACCACATTGATCTGGCCGACGATGCCAAGGAATTTGTAGCCACCAAGGGATATGACGTGCAGTTTGGCGCCCGCCCATTGAAGCGAGCCATCCAGAACTACATTGAGGACGGCATCAGTGACCTGATAGTGAATGGCGACCTAAAACCGGGAGCTACAATACATATCACACTCAATGAAAACAAAAATGAGTTAGCATTCAGCTAACTCATTTTTGTTATTATAACTCTTCACATTCTTTCATCCAAAGGGAACTCGAGGCATCGCTTGGCATACGCCAATCGCCACGGGGCGACAGACTCACGCTACCAACCTTAGGACCATCAGGCAGACAAGAACGTTTGAACTGCTGGTTGAAAAAGCGGCGACAGAATGTCGTAAGCCACTTTTTGATAGTTTCTTCGTCGTAAATGTCGGCAAATGCTCGCTGAGCCAAAAGGAAAATCTTCTTTGGACTAAAGCCGTAGCGCAGGAAATAATAGATAAAGAAGTCGTGAAGTTCGTAAGGTCCTACAAGGTCTTCGGTCTTCTGTTTGATATTCCCCTGTTCATCTGCTGGAATCAGCTCAGGCGAGATCGGTGTGTCAATAATATCGAGCAACGTCTCGGTAGCCATCTCACCAGCGACATAACTAACAAGGAAACGAATGAGCGTCTTGGGAATACCCGCATTGACACCGTACATCGACATATGGTCGCCATTATAGGTGGCCCAGCCAAGAGCGAGTTCTGAGAGATCGCCCGTACCAACGACAATCGCATTTTCCTTATTGGCTACGTCCATCAATATCTGCGTACGTTCACGGGCCTGAGAATTCTCATAAGTCACATCGTGAACCTTAGCACTCTGACCGATATCCTCAAAATGTTGGGTAACAGCTTTGGCTATATTAATCTCACGGATAGTGACTCCCAGAGTCTCCATCAACTTCATCGCATTGTTATGAGTACGGTCGGTAGTACCAAACCCCGGCATCGTGATACCGATAATTCCCCGACGGTCGAGAGCTAACTTATCGAAAGCCTTAACAGTAACCAGAAGAGCCAGAGTGGAGTCAAGACCGCCACTGATGCCAATAACAGCCTTAGTACCATTAATATGATAAAGGCGTTTGGCAAGACCTGCCACCTGGATATTCAATATTTCCTCGCAAGAACTCTGCATATCCTCTTCTTTGGGAATAAATGGATGTGAATCTATCTGACGCAGCAATTCAAAGTCGCGAGGTGTGATGAGGCGGCACTGGATCTCACGCGCCACTGCACCACGCTGGGCATTGATGAAGGTTGTGTTCTGACGACGCTCAACACGCAGTTTCTCTATATCAATCTGACACATCTGTATCTGGGGCTGAATAGAGAAACGACTACCCTCTACGAGTAATTTACCATTCTCATATATCAAGGCATTGCCACCATATACCACATCCTGAGTAGATTCTCCAAAGCCACAGCTGGCATAGACATAACCGCTAACGGTGCGAGCACTCTGCTGAGCCAGAAGCGACTTAAGATAAGCATGCTTTCCAATAAGTTCATCACTAGCAGAAAGGTTGAAAATGATATCGGCACCAGCTAAGGCCAGGTTATTGCTTGGGGGAATTGGAGCCCACACATCCTCACATATCTCAACACCGAACTTCATGCCGTCACTGGTCACAAACACTTGAGGTTCGGCACTCACACGAACAGAATTTCCCGCAAAATACAGATCGATTGGGTTAAGATCTTGCGCCGAAGCAAACCAACGTTTCTCGTAAAACTCGGCATAATTGGGCAGATAAGTTTTTGGAACAATTCCCAAGATATTGCCGCCTTGAATGACAACAGCACAATTATAAAGCAGACCGTTGATAACCACAGGAGCACCAACAATGGAAATCACGTCGAGTTTACGGGTAAAGTCGAGCAGCATGATAACACCTTGCTCTGCACGGTCGAGCAAAAGCTGCTCCTTGAAGAGATCCTGACACGTGTAGCCTGTGATGCAGAGTTCGGGAAAAACGATAACCTCAACACCCCGACCCTCAGCCTGGGCAATCAGGCTCTCCACCTGTTGTACGTTGTAATCAACGTCGGCCACCTTAACCGTGGGAACGGCAGCAGCCACATTCACAAATCCGTATTTCATAACTTCACTTTTTGAACGTCATTCTCGATGATTGTATAAATAAGCGCAGGCTGTTCGAAGAACATGTTTTCACGAAACGCATGGAGTTTATAGAACTTAACGGTATCAACACGCACCTGAGCATTGACTGTTGGCTTGAGTAAGAAGTGTTTGTCGCGCTTGTAGGCTATAAGCTGAATACAGCAATGTTCAAGGGTATTCAGGTCTTCTCGTCCGAACTCTTCGATATACTCTTTGGTATTGGGTTCTATCTCCCCCTCAGCTCTAACCGACCAAGCTGCCCCCTCAGCAATCAGGTAGACATAGCGCAGATAGTAATTGGAGTCATTGATGAGATAACTCTCAAACCTTGTCTGCGACAACTCCTTCATATCCATAGGAACAAAAGCGAGGTAAGCACTGAGTTTATCGCCTCCTGCCCGCTCTTCCGGTTTGGCTTTGAATGTTATGGGTTTATCGGCTGGTTCGTTTTCCGGCTCTTCTTCATCAGAACCTTTCATTGTAGCCTTAGCCGACTGTGCTTTGGCTTCTACAACGTGCTTTGTATCATAATCTTCCTCACCAACAACCACTACCTCTGTCTTCAGCATTGGCATCTGGAAACCGTCTTCGTCTTCCACAAGTACAATATTCTTTCCCTGAAATCCTGCCACACGTCCACCGCCGATTTCACTAAGGAATCTTACCTGATCTCCTATTTTCATCACAATTATTCTCTTTTTGGGGACAAAGGTACAAATAAGCAAGTGAAAAACCAAATTAATTTGTATTTTTCCGAGCATGAATATCTTCGGGCAGAGCCTTAAAGTAAGTCCAAAAGACAAAAGTCACACACTTTTTACACCCGAGTTGGAACTATTCAGGTGTAAGAAGTGTGTGAAGTGAGGGATAACTTAGTTATTGACAGAACCACCAACAATATCGAGCAACTCATTGGTGATGGCCTGCTGACGACTCTTGTTGTATTGCAGGTTAAGCTGACGCAACAATTCGTCGGCATTATCCGTGGCAGTCTGCATGGCAACCATACGGGCGGCATGCTCTGAGGCGTTACTATCAAGCAATGCGGTATAGAGCATCAGGTGAGCCAGTTTGGGAATGAGAAGCGAGAGCACACAATCCATATCGGGCTCTACGATAAAGTTATCGTTGAGCGGTTTCACCTGCTCCCTCTTCTGTTCCTGTTGACGCTCACCACGCTTCTTCAGATAATCCTGCGACTCCTTCGTAGCGATGACACTCGTCAAATCGCGCTCATGATCGGCCTGCAACTCTGACTCAATATCGATAGGCAGGAAAGTCTTACGAGTAAGCACCTGTGAGCCTGCGCTCTTGAAGTGGTGATAGATGAGTTCCACCTTGTCTATTTCACCATCAGCGAACTTCTTGCCTAACTCCATTGCAATCTCAATACACTGCTGCACGTTGGGTTTGTCGGCCAATGCAGAATATTCACCCTGCACATTTAAACCCATCTTCTGAGCCTTCTCATAGACTTTGCGACCAATGGGATAAATCTCCACATTCTCACGACCGATGGTCTCGGCATACTCTTCAACGGCATGGGTCATCAGTTTGATGATGTTGCCGTTGAATCCGCCACAAAGCGAAGAGTTCGACGAGAACACTACAAGAGCAGCACGCTTTACCGGACGCTCCTGGTCATAAATGGTCTGCGACTCAGCCTCGGCTGCAAGAAACGACTTGAGAATATGCTCCAACATCTCCTCGTAAGGCAGCATATTCTGTATCGCCACCTGTGCATGATGGAGTTTACTGGAGGCTACCATCTTCATAGCCGATGTAATCTTCCGCGTAGAGTTGACTGAGGCTATGCGGCCTTTAATTTCTTTCAGGCTAGGCATAGGCTATCAGGCTTTATAGGTTCCTGCGATGTCGGCCATCACCGCCTCGATCTTCTGAGTAGTCTCGTCGTCGATCTTACCGCTAGCCAGTGTTTCAATCACCTCGGAATGAGCCGAACGCAACTTATCGAGGAAAGAAGTCTGACACTCGCGTACCTTGTCGATAGGCACTTCACGCATCAGTCCGTGTACACCGCAATAGAGGATAGCGATCTGCTCGCCAACAGGCATTGGGCTGTATTGAGGCTGAATCAACAACTGATTGTTCTTACGACCACGGTCAAGTGTCATAGCCGTCACAGCATCCATATCACTTGAGAACTTCGAGAAAGCCTCAAGCTCACGATACTGCGCCTGGTCAATCTTCAGTGTACCAGCCACCTTTTTCATACTCTTAATTTGAGCCGAACCACCTACACGAGATACCGAGATACCTACGTTGATGGCGGGACGAAAGCCCTGGTTGAAGAGATCGCTCTCGAGGAAGATCTGACCATCAGTGATAGAGATAACGTTGGTTGGGATGTAAGCCGATACGTCGCCAGCCTGAGTCTCGATGATAGGCAGAGCGGTAAGCGAACCACCACCCTTTACATGGCCCTTCATACATTCGGGCAAATCGTTCATCTGCTCAGCCACTTCCTGCTGCTCATTCATCTTAGCAGCACGCTCAAGGAGACGTGAGTGGAGATAGAACACATCGCCAGGGTAGGCCTCACGTCCTGAAGGACGACGCAGAATCAGTGATACCTCACGATAGGCCACAGCCTGCTTCGACAGGTCATCGTAGACTACGAGTGCGGGCAGACCGCGATCGCGGAAGTACTCACCGATAGCAGCTCCGGCAAATGGAGCATAGTACTGCATAGCAGCTGGATCGGCAGCGGTAGCGGCTACCACGATGGTGTAAGGCATAGCACCGTGCTCCTTCAGTGTAGAAACAAGGGCTGCGACGGTAGAAGCCTTCTGACCAATGGCGACATAGATACAATAGACAGGTTTGCCTGCCTCATAGAAACTCTTCTGATTGATAATGGTATCAACGGCGATGGCGGTCTTACCCGTCTGACGGTCGCCGATGATAAGCTCACGCTGACCACGACCGATAGGAATCATCGAGTCAATGGCCTTCAAGCCTGTCTGCAGCGGCTCCTTCACGGGCTGACGGTAAATCACACCAGGAGCCTTGCGGTCGAGAGGCATCTCGAAAGCCTCGCTCAGGTCGATATCACCCTTACCGTCGATTGCTTGTCCCAGCGGATTAATGACTCGACCTAACATATTGTCATTGACACGGATAGAGGCGATACGCTTGGTGCGCTTCACCACCATGCCCTCTTTAATGCCCGAGGTAGTACCCAGAAGCACACAACCTACGTTGTCTTCCTCAAGGTTCATCACGATAGCCATCGTGCCATTCTCGAACTCCAAAAGTTCATTGGCCTCAGCATTACGCAATCCATAGATGCGAGCCACACCATCGCTGACGGTCAGCACGGTACCTACTTCGTCGAACTGTTCAGCATTCTGAATGCCTCTCAGTTGGTCGAGCAGCACCTGACTGACTTCGCTTGGTTTAATTTTATCTGACATTGTTTTACCTTTTTCATTTAGTCGCTGCGCTTCGTAAAAGCGCTAAAGCGTGTTCTTTTTTACCTTTTTACTTTTTCAAGGTGTTGAGAATACTGTTGAGTTTTGACCTGACACTCGCATCCATGCGATAGGTGTCATATTCGAGGATAAAACCACCGATGATATCGGGATTCACCTCTGTCTCAAACTCTACAGTACCTTGAGTCTGGCTTTCTACCATCTGTCGCATCTTCTGCTCAGTATCGGCAGAGACGCAAGCAGCGGTAGTCAACTTGCCCCGGATGATGTTCTTCTGCTTACGGTAAAGCGTGACGTACGAGTTGGCCATAAACTGAACCACACTCTCACGATCCTCCTTCAGCACCAATGCGATAAACGACTTGGTGAGCTGACAGGGATTCTCGCCCGAGGCAGTCTCAAGCAGGGTCTGCTTCTTGTCCTTGGGGAGCATGGGGTTGTCGATGGTATGACGCAACTGAGGCACCTCAATGAAGTTCTTGGCCAATACCAGCATCTCATGATACACCTGGCCGTCTAACTTCGCTTCAATGGCACTCTTAAGCAGCGCTCTCGCATATCGGGTTGAAATGACTCCAATATCCATACGCGTAAACCTTATTTAGCAGAAATATCATCCAGCATACGGTCGATCAAATCCATCTGCGACTTATCGTCACGGAGGTTCTGACGAAGCACCTTCTCGGCAATCTCGACACTAAGGGCTGCAACCTGCTGACGAATGTCGGCAATGGCGGCTTTCTTCTCCTGCTCGATGGCTGTCTTAGCCTCCTCAAGCAAACGGACGCCTTCTGTGCGGGCCTTTTGCTGAGCCTGCTCAATGATAGCGTCGCGCGACTCGGCGGCTTCCTTCAGTATCTGAGTCTGACGGTCACGAGCTTCCTGGAGAATTGCCTCGCCTTCCTGCTTGATATTCTCAAGTCGTTCAGAAGCCTCATGAGCTTTCTGCAGGCTCTCGTCAATGTACTTTTTCCGCTCCTCTACCATATTGGTAATAGCAGGGAAACCGAACTTCGCAAGTACAAAGAAGACAACGGCAAACGCCAGAAGCATCCAGAACAGAAGTCCCAGATCAGGAGTGAGGATTGCTGGCAGTTTACTGAAATCCATTCGCTGTAATTTTTAGTCTTACTTAATGTGAATGAATCGTTACTTATTAGATCAGGAATGCGCAAGCTGCAATAGCAAAGAGAGCACAACCCTCAACGAAAGCAGATGTCAGAATCATGTTCGTCTGAATCTTACCAGTAGCCTCGGGCTGACGAGCAATAGCGTCCATAGCGCTACCACCGATCTTACCAATACCCAAACCTGCACCAATTGTTGCAATACCTGCACCGATACCGCAGCCCAGCTGAGCCAGACCTTCTGCGGCCAATAATAAAGCTGAAATCATATTTTTTAATTTTAAGTTATTAAATTAATTATTTATTCTTTTTGAACAATTACTCAGCATGATGTTCCTTATGAGCAAGCCCTATAAACACCGCGCTCAGCATCGTGAAAACATATGCCTGAACAAAAGCAACCAGCAACTCCAACAAGTTCATGAAAAGAAGCATCAGGATACTGAAAGCATTCAGACCAAGACCAAATCCAACACCCATAGACCAACCGAGGAATATCACACACGTGAAGCTAAGCATCACGGCATGGCCTGCCATCATGTTGGCAAAGAGACGGATCATCAGAGCGAAAGGCTTCGTAAATACACCGAAGAGCTCAATAAGCGGCATCACCGGCGCAGGATAAGCCTTCAGGAACAATGGCACCTCAGGCCAGAAGATTTCCTTCCAGTACTCCTTGTTGGCAAAGATGTTGATGGCAAGCATCGTACATAATGCCAGGAAAAAGGTGATATTAATATTTCCTGTAACGTTAGCGCCACCAGGGAATACAGGTATCAAGCCTATGAGGTTACACGTCAGAATAAAGAAGAACACCGTGAGCAGATAAGGTGCGTAGGGTTTGTAATGCTTTTCACCTATCGACGATTTTATCAGATCGTCGTGGATCATCATTACAATCATCTCCATGGCTCCGACGAAACCTCCGGGTGCGGCTTCCTTCGCATCGTGTTTCTTATACCAGCGAGCACAACTGAGGAAGACGATGATGAGTACAGCCACCACAATCCAAATCTGCATTACGCTTTTAGTAATACTCAGATCTATAGGACGTACTTCTTCGTCACCAACCTTTTCATAAATCTTCCCATGATGCTCCTCGCTGAAAAAGAAGCCATCAGGCAGACTATGAGCCGTACAGAAGTGCCACTCTCCGGTATTCTCACTACGGATGATGATAGGCAATGAAATGCTCAGATGTTTACCTTGGTATGTAGCGATGTGCCACTCATAAGAGTCAGCCAGATGCTCAAGAACGATCTCTGGGATATTGATCTTCTCGCCATCACCACCTTCTTCTGCCAAAGCGGACATCGGCAGCAAAGCTACCATCATCAGGAGGATTATCGTTTTTAAATGTTTCATCTATTGTATTAGTAAACTATTACGTTCTTATTAAGAGCGGTTCGACACTCTGGCAAAGAAGATGGAATGGTGTATGAGCGAAGCAAAATAAAACGCCATAAACACCAAGAAGAAACGAAGCATAGAATTCTGGCTATCAACCAGATAATAGACAAACATGACAGCTAATGCCAGCAATAGGCGGAAACCAGAAACTGCCGTAAAAAAAGTAGGCAAACTATCTGGTGAATGCTTAGCCACACGACGCCATATCAGGCCTATGGCCCAACATACAACGAGAGTAAAAGCGGCACTGACTATAACTGCAGCTAACAAGTCAAGAAACCACACACGCATCACCAAAAGAGTCAGCAAAGCCAGAGCAACAGTCAGACATAGTCCCTGCTTCATGTAGTTTTTACTCAACTTATCAATATTATCTATCATATTTATTAAACTTCATTTCCATTTATGTGAATAAGCCTAAGCCATTTCAACACAAATACTTACCACATTCTTCTGTACCTCAACGAAACCTCCTTGTATCTCCAACTGAACTCTTCCGTCCGCAACGGTATATTCCACCGTTCCTTTCTGAAGCGTAGAAATAATTGGAGCATGATCATTGAGAATCTCGAATTGTCCCATTGTGCCAGGCACGAAAACGCTCTCAACAGCGCCATCGAACTCAATTTTTTCAGGAGATACTATCTTAAGTTGCAACATAAGCCTTATCCTTTAGCTGCTTCCAGAAGTTTCTTAGCTTTCTCCTTAGCATCTTCGATGGTACCCACATTGAGGAACGCCTGCTCAGGCAGGTCGTCGACTTCACCATCCAGAATAGCATTGAATCCCTTGATAGTTTCTTCGATGGGAACCATTACGCCAGGCAGACCAGTAAACTGAGAAGCCACAGCAAACGGCTGAGAGAGGAAACGCTGCACACGACGTGCACGGTTCACTGTCAGTTTGTCCTCATCTGAAAGTTCATCCATACCCAAAATAGCAATGATATCCTGAAGTTCCTTATAGCGCTGCAGAATCTCTTTCACCCTTTGAGCACAATCGTAGTGAGCCTTACCCACGATAAGCGGATCGAGAATACGTGAAGTAGAGCCTAACGGGTCTACAGCAGGATAGATACCTAACTCTGCAATCTTACGATCAAGCACTGTTGTAGCATCAAGGTGTGTGAACGTCGTGGCAGGAGCAGGGTCGGTCAAGTCGTCGGCAGGCACATATACAGCCTGTACAGAAGTGATAGAACCAGTTTTTGTAGAAGTAATACGCTCCTGCATCGATCCCATCTCCGACGCCAGTGTGGGCTGATAACCTACGGCTGACGGCATACGACCCAATAGAGCCGACACCTCTGATCCAGCCTGAGTGAAACGGAAGATATTGTCGATAAAGAACAGAATATCGGCTGCACCGCCGTCTTTGCCGCCACCATCGCGGAATCCCTCGGCTACAGTCAGACCTGACAAGGCCACTGAGGCACGTGCCCCAGGAGGCTCATTCATCTGGCCATACACCAATGTGGCTTGACTCTTCTTCAGTTCTTCTGGATCAACGAGACTCAAATCCCACTTTCCCTGATCCATTGCCTCACGGAATTTCTCACCATAACGGATAACACCAGACTCGATCATTTCGCGAATCAAATCATTACCTTCACGAGTACGCTCACCAACACCGGCAAATACAGAGAATCCATTATGTCCCTTGGCGATGTTGTTGATTAACTCCATAATAAGCACCGTTTTACCTACACCAGCGCCACCGAAGAGTCCGATCTTACCACCCTTCATGTAAGGTTCCAGTAGGTCGATCACCTTGATACCCGTTGCCAGAATCTCCTTCTTTGTTGAAAGTTCTTCAAACGAAGGAGCCTCGCGATGAATAGGGTAAGCCCCCTCCATGTCGAGCTGTTTCATACCGTCGATTGGCTGTCCGATAACGTTCAGCATTCGACCCTTAATCTGATCACCGGCAGGCATCACGATAGGTGATCCCAGCGGAATTGCCTCCAATCCACGATGCAGTCCGTCGGTATTATCCATAGCCACACAGCGCACCGTATCCTCGCCGATATGCTGCTGCACCTCGACAATCAGGTCACGCCCGTCACCACGGTCAATCTTCAGGGCATCATAAATCTTAGGCAACACTTTCTCTGCATCTTGTCCTTCGGTATCGAAATAGACATCGATAACAGGACCGATGATCTGAGAAATGTGTCCAACAATTTGTGACATAAGCTGTGAATATTTAAGTTATTTTTCTTGTTATTGTTCAACTTAATTAGAGCCGATTGCAAAAATACTCATTTTCTTGTGAATGAAAGAAGAAATTTAGATTTATTATACAAAAAAGCCCCTATTATTTCCGTAACGCAATATTATAGTTAAGATATTGACTATTGCCTGTTACATCTTCCAAAACCTTGATGAATGGCGGGAAATTCACTTCCTCTTGTTCGCTCAGACCTTTCATCTCCATCATGATAAGGTTATCAACAGGCGATTGAAAAGAATCTATCTCAAAGAACTGACCTTTCCATATAAAACTCTGACGTTTTTTCTTGATGGTCGCACGATAAGGGTCGGCCTGTTGGAGCATCTGCTCATACAGGTTATTATCCACCTGACGCTCTGTCTCGATAATCTCCTTATCAGAAATGCGCTTCTTAGACCGATGCACATTCACGACCTTACCCCCACTCCATTCTCTACGACGAAGTCTTATCTCACAACCAGGCTCAGCCACAAGATAAGTCTGAGTAATCTCACTCACCGAGCACTCTGGAATTTCACCAATTACCTCTACACGGAAGATGCGTTCATCGTGTACAGGCTGAGGCAGTCCTACGACAGTAGAGATCTCCTTCAGTACCCGATTCAACTTGGTATCAAAATCGTCATGATTATTTATCACACGCAGATGAGGATGTCCCGTCCAAGCCCTAATCACTTTCTTATCAAGTTCGCGAGCTATGCGCAATCCCTCTTCATTGGCCTGTTCGTATCGAGTAGCATTGGTTGCAGTGGTATAATACTGTTCAGCACCATCAGCAGCCGACACCAGATGGAGCACAGCATCATAACGTTCCCGGAGCTCACTGGGACTAGTCCCGGCCATACCAGTTATAGTATCCCATTCTTCAGGCTTCATATAGGCAGAAATGTCCATCGTACCACGATCGCAGACGATAAGGACAGGTTTCGTACAGACCTCAGCCAATTTGGCAAACTGATCCTCGAGAGCAAGCTGGGTAGTAAGAATAGCACGCTCTCCTTCGAAATACAGATCACGGTTAGGCGTTAGATAGTTCCAGCCTGCAGTACTATAGATCGTTGGGACCTCGGGGACATTAAAGACCTTATAACCAAACCCTGAGAAGTACTCTGTAATCTTCACCAACGCCGTCGTCTTACCAGCACAAGGACCACCAGTTAAGACGATCTTCTTTATCTCTGCCATCTATCCTTAAATACTTAACTCGTCAAGCACCTTAATCAGTCGTTTATCAAAGCGCTTATCCGTACGGATACATTCACTGAAGGGAACATATACCACCTCGTTATTACGAATACCTACCATCACATTACGCTGTCCCTGCTTGATTGCCTCGATAGCGCCGACACCTGTTGTAGCCGCAAGAATACGATCACGGGCAGAAGGCGTTCCACCACGCTGCAAATGGCCAAGAATCGATACACGTACATCGAATCCGGGGAATTCTTTCTTCACGCGATCGGCATAAAACAGCGCACCACACTTCGGACTCTCCGACACAATCACAATACACGATTTCTTAGACTTACGGATACCACGCCCCATGAACTGGGCCAACTGGTCTACATCAGTAGCCTCCTCAGGAACAATAGCGGCTTCTGCACCACAAGCGATAGCAGAGTTCTGAGCCAGGAAGCCCGCGTCACGTCCCATTACCTCAACAAAGAAAATGCGTTCATGAGAGTTTGCCGTATCACGGATACGATCCACACACTCCATGATAGTATTCATTGTTGTGTCATATCCAATTGTGGAGTCAGTACCGTAAAGGTCGTTGTCGATTGTTCCAGGCAGACCAATCACAGGGAAGTCGAACTCCATACCAAAGTCGCGTGCTCCTGTAAGAGAGCCATTACCGCCAATAACGACCAATGCGTCAATCTTTTCCTTTATACAAGTCTCGTAAGCTTTCTGCTTGCCTTCAGGGGTCATGAATTCCTTCGAACGTGCAGTTTTCAGAATTGTACCACCTCTGGTAACGATACCGGATACATTCTCTGTTGTAAACGTCTTAACCTCATCATGTATCAGTCCGTCATAGCCGCGATAGATTCCTTTGATGTTAAATCCGTTATAAATGCCTGCACGCGTCACAGCTCTGATAGCAGCATTCATGCCGGGAGCATCGCCTCCTGAGGTCAAAATACCAATAGTCCTAATCTTAGTCATATTACCCTTATATTAATAGTTTACATAAAATTCAACTCCATCCAAAGCACCAATAGTCCTATCAGTCCGCCTGCCAAGACCTTCGGCGTCAGATTCTTCAGATACCAGCCAAGTCTAATATGTTCCATCTTCATCAATGCCAATCCGCTTACAGAACCGACACTCAACATACAACCGCCAATCGTCGTTGTATATGCAATAATCTTCCAATAATCTCCATTAGTAACAAATTGAGCAATATACTCACTCTCTGCGCCACTTTCCGCCACAGGATAGAGAGAAAGATTACTGATTGCTATTGTAAACGTATCCACCAGTCCGCTGAGCAGACCTGACACGATACCCAATATCCATACACTGTGGATATTCTCATCTATCCAGACTGCCACGTCGGCAAACACGCCCGTTTCCGTTACAACCCCCATACCAAGCATGATACCCATCACAAAGAGTATCTGCTGAATATATCCATACTGCAATGCACGAGGGAAGAAACGATGTTCAGACATCTGATCTGCAGACATCAGTTTTCTGTTAAACAATTCATTAACAACCCACAGAATACTTAGCACACACAGTGCACCAAGAAAAGGCGACAGTTTTGTAATAATATGGAAAGTCGGGATAAACCACAACCCACCGAGACCTACGATGAACATCACAAAACGCTGCCAGTAGTTCAAGTTGGTATCATCGCCACGATATGGCATAGGCGACCATTGTGTGTCAAGTCTTTCCGGCAGTTCTCTATTAATCAATATCGTAGGTATAACCCAAGCCAGCAGAGCGGGTAATGCCATGTATGATGTGAAATTTGTAGCCGTTACAGCCCCATCGCCCCACATGATGAGACCTATAGGGTCACCTATCACAGTAAAACAGCCCCCACAGTTAGCAGCCAAGACGATAGCAGAACCTATTAACATACGCTGACGGCGATTCTGCACGATGGAATGCATAATCACCAGCATCATAGTTGCTGTAGTCAGGTTGTCAAGATTGGCAGACAGGATAAATGTAGCAATGGTAATAGTCCAAAGCAGTCGCTTCGAGTTACGGGTACGAATCCACTTCGTTATAAAGTCAAAACATCCATTGTTATTCAGTATCTCCACGATGCCCATTGTGGCCAAGAGAAACATCACGATACTTGCGGCTCTACCAACCCAATATAAGAACACATTATTATATATGTAATATTTCACCGCTTCACTTGAATGATTACCATCTCCAAGATAGCTCAGGTAATCTTCTGCGTGACGCGCCATGACGAAGTCTGTTCCATAGCAGACATATACCACCCAACCGACTGTTCCGATGAAGATAGCGATAGCTGCCTTGTTTACACCAGTCATGTGCCCTGTGGCGATAACCACATAGCCCAACAGCAACAATATTACAATAATCAGTGTCATTTCAACCCGTTTTTCTTAAATGATTTGAGTTGGAGCCCAATACTGCAGTAACGCAATATAGAGTAATCTCGCTCACATTTAGTTTGACGCCTATTTGGCCACAAAGATAAGAATTATTCCCGAACTACGCAAACTTTTTACCAAAAATAACAATACAAGAAGTTCAGTTATTGTGTTTATGAAAAATCCCTGCTCTTAAAGGAGAAAGAGCAGGGACCTGATTTATCTTTACAGAGTATATTATCCTCCGAAGTTATCATACATGATAGATTCCGGATCAACGCCAAGCGAGTCGAGCATCGATACGACTGCTGCCGACATCGGACCAGGACCACACATGTAGTATTCCACATCCTCTGGGGCTTCGTGATCCTTCAGGTATGTGTTGAGCATCACCTGATGAACGAAACCTGGAGTATATTTCACGCCAGCTGCGTCTGCTGCCGGGTCTGGACGGTCAAGTGCCAGATGGAAGTGGAAGTTAGGATACTCCTTCTCCAGACCGAGGAAATCCTCGAGATAGAATACCTCGTTCAAGGCACGCGCACCATAGAAGTAGTGCATCTCGCGATCGGTAGTATGCAGTGTCTTCGTCATGTGCATAATCTGTGCACGCAGAGGAGCCATACCAGCACCACCGCCAACCCAGATCATTTCCTTCTTTGAGTCGAAGTGAGGATGGAAATCACCGAACGGACCACTCATAATCACCTTGTCGCCTGGTTTCAGCGAGAAGATGTATGACGAAGCGATACCAGGATTTACTTCCATGAAGCCGCTACGATCAGGTTTGAACGGAGGCGTTGCAATACGGACTGTAAGCATGAACACATCACCCTCGGCAGGATAGTTGGCCATAGAGTAAGCACGGATTGTCGGCTCTGGGTTCTTACACTTCAGCGGGAAGAGTCCGAACTTCTCCCATGCGGACAGATACTCGTCACCAATCAAACTCTTATCGAAGTCCTTGTCGTAATCGATGCAGTCGAAAGCAGGAATCTTAATCTGTGCATACGATCCAGGCAGGAAGTCCATGTGGGCGCCAGCAGGCAGCTGTACCTTAAACTCCTTGATGAACGTAGCAACATTCTTATTTGAGATAACGGTACACTCATATTCCTTTACACCAAGGATGCTTTCATCTACATGAATCTTCAGATCACCTTTCACCTTACACTGACAGCCCAGACGCCAACCAGCCTTGATTTCCTTACGGCTGAAGTGAGGCTTCTCAGAGTCGAGAATCTCTCCACCGCCTTCGAGCACTTGAACTTTACACTGTCCGCACGAAGCCTTTCCACCGCATGCGCTAGGCAGGAATACGCCATTCTCATTCAATGTAGCCATCAGCGAGTTACCCTGAGCCACAGAAATGGTACGATCACCGTTAATTTCAATATTCACGTTTCCTGAAGGCGAAAGATACTTCTTAGCAACCAACAGGATAATCACGAGCAAGAGTATTACGATGAGGAATACCCCGATACTATATGCTATAAACTGTGCCATACCAAATTAAATATTTAAGCCAGAGAAACACATCATCGCCATAGCCATGAGGCCTACGGTGATAAACACTATGCCAAGACCCTGCAAGGGCTTGGGTACATCTGAATACTGCATCTTTTCACGGATGGCACCCATAGCCACAATAGCGAGCGTCCAACCGAGACCAGAACCGAAGCCATAGACCACCGCATCCCATACTGAGGTGATAGCCTGAGAGTTGCTTGGGTCGAGCAGGATACGCTGCTGCATGAAGAGCGAAGCACCCATGATGGCGCAGTTTACAGCAATCAGCGGCAAGAAGATACCCAGCGCAGCATAGAGCGAGGGGCTATATTTCTCTACCGTCATCTCAACCAACTGCACCATACCTGCAATCACAGCGATGAACAGAATAAACGAGAGGTAACTCAGGTCTACTCCCTCAACGAGGCAGTCGGGGCCCAGCACCTTGGTCTGCAACAGATAGTTCACAGGAACAGTCACGGTGAGCACAAAGGTCACAGCGAGTCCCAGACCCATTGACGTCTTCACAGTCTTCGATACGGCAAGGTAGGAACACATGCCGAGGAAGAAGGCAAAGATCATGTTGTCGACAAAAATCGATCTAAATAGTAATGATATTGCGTGTTCCATATCTTATTTCTCCTTATAAAAGTAAGCACGATGAACCCAAATCACGCAACCCACGAGGATCAGCGCCATAGCGGGCATCGTCATCATACCGTTGTTAACGTAACCGAAGTCGTAGCAGGCATCAGGGATGAGCTGGAAGCCGAGCAGCGAACCGCGTCCCAGCAACTCACGAACGGCACCAACGATGACCAGAATCATAGCGTAGCCCAGACCGTTACCTACACCATCGAGGAAAGAGGGCCAAGGCTTGTTCTGCATGGCGAACGCCTCGAGGCGACCCATCAGGATACAGTTTGTGATAATCAGACCTACATACACACTCAGCTGAACGCTCACATCATAGGCGAAAGCCTTCAGAATCTGCGACACGATGGTTACGAGCGCAGCCACAACCACCAGCTGGACCACAATACGGATACGGTTAGGAATCGTGTTGCGGATGATTGAGATGATAACGTTTGAGAATGCGGTAATCACAGTAACGGCGAGTCCCATCACGATGGCAGGTTTCAGCTGTGAAGTTACAGCCAACGCCGAGCATATACCCAGCACCTGACCAAGAATTGGATGGTCAACGTTCAACGGGTTTGTAAAAACCTCCTTATTTTGTTTACTGAATAATGCCATAGTTTACTCCTCCTCTGCTTTAGGTTCAACAACTGTGGAATCAGCAGGAGCGGTGCACATCATCTTAAAGAAGAGCTCAACGGCATTCTTACCTGCGTCCTTCAGACCAGCCTTAATCATATCGTTCACGCCATTAGAGGTCAGTGTGGCACCCGTCACACAGTCTACCTGCGTTGTGGGATCTTCCACCTTCTTGACAACAGAGAGTGCCACATCATGGGTATCAGAGCCGTCAACAAACACTTTCTTGCCAATGAACTTCTCCTGCCAGGCCTGAGAGTCCTTAATCTCTGCACCCAGACCTGCGGTCTCACTCTCATGATTGAAGTAAGCACCATAGACGGTAGGCGTCTCATCACCATGGATAGAGATATAACCGCTGATGCCGCCCCAGAGACCCATACCCTTCAGGGCAACCACGATGATATCCTCACCGTCGATCTCACACATATAATACTTCTGACCGTCCTTCTCAGCTTCTTCCTTCACCACCTCGGCATACTTGGCTTCAGCTTCAGCGCCGTCAAGGTCGCGGATGTTGAGCGAGTAGAGAATCTGTTTCTTCACATCGAGTGCCACGTTAGCATCCTGCATAGGCTTCAGAGCCTGATAGACGAAAGCCAGCAGGAAGGCCACGATAACTACGAGAATCGCACTATATATAATAATGTACGAATTGCTATTAGTATTCAATTTCATTTGGTGCCTCCTCTCTTTAAGCGTTTCGAGATATTGCGCTCCACGATGAAGTGGTCAATCGTAGGAGCAAACATATTACCAAAGAATATGGCGAGCATCATACCCTCGGGATAGCCGGCATTCAGCACACGGATGATGATGGCCATCGCACCGATCAGGAAACCGTAGATATACTGTCCTGTAGTTGTACGACAAGAGGTGACGGGGTCGGTAGCCATAAACACAGCACCGAAAGCGAAACCGCCCATTACGAAGTGATGCCACCATGTCATGCCCTGACCAGTCTGCTCGAACAGTACAGCCAGCACGATACCGCCAACGAACACGCTGAGCATGGTACGCCAAGAGGCGATACCCGTCCACAGCAGGATAGCAGCACCGATGGCGATAGCTATCAGGCTGGTCTCACCGATAGAACCAGGGATGAATCCGAGGGCCATATCGAGGATCGACGAATCGGGTGTGATGTTCTGTGCCAGCTGACCGAGCGGTGTGGCAGCGGTGAATCCGTCGGGAAGGTCGTTACCCAGACCGAAGATAGAGTTCTGAGCCACCCAGACGGTATCGCCAGTCATCTTCGAAGGATAAGCGAAGAACAGGAACATACGTGCAGCCACAGCGGGGTTGAAGATGTTCATACCTGTACCACCGAAGATCTCCTTACAGAAGATTACCGAGAAGGCACAGGCCAGAGCCAGCATCCACAGCGGGCAGCCGATAGGAATGATCAGCGGGATGATGATACCCGAAACGAGGTAACCCTCCTGAATCTCCTCACCCTTCCATTGTGCCCAGGCAAACTCGATGCCCAGACCAACGATGTAGCTAACCAGAATCTTTGGCAGGACAGCCAGGAAGCCGTAGGCAAAGATCTCGCAGAACGAAGCGCTTGCGAGCGTACCGGCGGCAGCATAGTTCTGGTAGCCGATATTATACATACCAAACAGCATGGCGGGCATCAGGGCGATCACCACCATACTCATAATGCGCTTCGAGTCGATGGAATCGTGAATATTCACGCCACCAGCCTTCGCTGTGTCGTTAGGCACATAGAGGAAGGTCTCAAAGCCGTCGAACACCGAGCGGAAGGCATGAAGCTTGCCACCCTCCTCGAAATTCGGCTTGATCTTATTGAGATAATTTCTTAAAAAGCTCATATGTATTTGACTATTTGACTATTTCGTTTACGCATTCTCTTTACGGAGGATATTCAGTCCTTCACGCACGATGCGCTGCAATTCAAGCTTCGAGCTGTCTACGAACTCAGCGAGGGCAAAGTCCTCAGGAGCCACCTCATAGATACCAAGGGCCTCCTGACGGTCTATATCGCCAGCGATGATGGCCTTGATCAGATACTCGCCATAAATATCCATCGGCAATACCTTATCATACTCACCGCTCATAATCATGTGGCGCTCACCACCCTTCACACGAGCATCGGGCGCATAAGCCTTCTTCTTACCCAGGAGCCATGAGAAATAGCTGCGGTTAACAGAGAACTGCTTGAAACGAGGCAGAATCCATCCCAGCATCTCGTCGGCGTCGTTACCCTCAGGGATAACAGTGATCTCGCTGGTGTGGGCTCCCAGGAAACCTTCCTTCGTGGTAGGTATGCCTGTCAACACGTTACCGTTGATAATTCTTACGCTGCGGTCGGCCTCATAGCTGTTTGAAAGCAGCGTTGAGAGTTCCTCGCCTACAAGCATATCCACATAGGCAGGATTCTTAACCTCACTACCACAGAGTGCAACAGTACGTGTCAGGTCTACCTGACCTTTATTAAACAGACGTCCGATAAAGAGAACGACCGTAGGATCGCCGATAGTCCATACCACCTCACCCTTGTTCACTGGGTCGATATGGTTCACCTGTACGCCGACATTTCCTGCGGGACAAGGACCGTCGAACACGTTTACCTCGACATGCTCCATTCCTTCGAGCGACGAGCCTACGCCAACGCCCAGATAGGTTCTCGCAATCTTCGAGAGGGCTGTGAGTCCTGTCTGGAAATCCTCCTCCTGACCCTTCACCTCAAATTCGAAGTCAGCAGCCAGGGGCTTGTCACGAAGAGCCGACACGAAGATAGCCTTCGGCATTACCGAAGGATTCGTTGAGACAGCATAAGGTAACTGATTGATATAACCGAAGATACCAGCTTCGAGAAGGGCATCAACAACGGCTTTACCATCAAGCTTACTAACCTCTTTCTTGCCGAAATCCACATAACTCTGCTGGGCATCGGCATCCACCTTTACACAGAGTACTTTTCTACGTTCACCACGCACAACGGCACTGACGGTACCGCTTACTGGCGAGGCAAACTTTACTTCGGGATACTGCTTGTTAACAAACAAGGCATCACCAGCCTTGACCTTGTCGCCCTCGCGGACCACGACTTTCGGAGTCACACCCTCGAAATCATCAGGCACCAATGCATACTTGCCATTTGACTTCAGCTGGATTTTCTTCTCCTCAGCCTGCCCTTTTAGGTTCATGTCCAAGCCTTTGCGTAACTTAATTACATTTGCCATTTATATAAAGTTTGATTGAATAGTTTGCCAAGAGCGACGGCAAAATTACTAAAAAAAAGGCAGATAAAAAACAAAAATACAAAAAAAATGCCGAAATACCGATAATTTGTCGTATTTTTGCCTCGTGAAATTACTTAAAAGGTTCGTCAGCTGGACGATTTGGGGCATCATAGGTCTGAATCTGATGCTCATGGGCGTGTCCCACTTACCTGCTGCTCAACGCCGTATCGGCTCCATCGTGGCCCATGCGGTAGAGGAGAAGTTGGGTACCCGTGTCTCATTGGGGCGCGTCGATCTGGGTTTCCTCAATCGTGTCATCATCGACGACTTACTTATCTACGACCAGCAGAAGAAAGAGATGGTTCGTGTAGCCCGTCTTTCTGCCAAGATCGACATCGCGCCGCTGATAGAAGGGAAAATATCCATTTCATCGGCCCAGCTTTTCGGTGCCCGTTTCTCATTATACCGTCAGCATGCCGAGACGAAGCCCAACTTCCAGTTCGTGCTCGACTCTCTGGCGTCTAAGGACACCACAAGTCACACACCACTCTATCTGCGCATCAACTCGCTCATCATCCGCCACACGTATGTAAGCTACGACGAGAACGACCAGCCGAAGACCGATGGAATCTTTAATTTATCCCATCTCCGGGTGAGCGATTTCAACGCGAACATCAATCTGCGCACGCTTACCGACGACTCATTGAACATCAACGTCAAGCGTTTGGCATTCAGCGAGCAGTCGGGCCTCACACTCTCACGCCTCGCCTTTAAGCTGGAGGCCGGTCGCCAACAGGCCTGTCTGGCCAATTTCCAGCTACAGATGCCCAGCAGCACGCTGCATATCGACACCCTCCAAGCCAGCTATCAGCTCGACGAGAAGGGCCTTAAACCTGGTACGCTGAACTTCAAGGGAAAGATTAACGAAACTAGCATAAGTCCATCAGATTTAAGATGTTTCGAACATCGACTCAAGAACTTCCAACGTCCTATCGCCCTTGAAACAGCCTTCTCCGGGACAGACAGCCGTATCAATATACCCGACCTGCTCGTCTCAACCCAAGAGAAGGATATCGACATCCGATTAAACGGGTGGTTGAGCGACTGGGACAAACAGCCTGCCTGGCACGTTCAGATTGACAGACTCAGTCTGGCTGAGACCAGTCTCGACTTCCTCACCAAGACCTTCACGCAGTTGCCCTCCGAGCTCACCCGTCTGGGCAGTCTGCAAGTCAACGGTTTCTGCGACCGCAATCCTCACAGCATGTCGGCCCTCAAAGCGCTGATCCGCTCTGGTGCCGGCGACATCGACATGCGGTTCGACATGAATGCCGCTCAGGAATTCAGCGGTAACATCACGACCGAGGGCATCAGTCTGCGCCAGCTGCTGGCCGACAGCAAGTTTGGCAGTCTTGCCACCAAGATAGCCGTCAGCGGACAGCTGCACGACGGTCAGAAGCCCGACATCACCGTCAACGGAACCATTCCGCAGTTTGGCTTCAACGACTACGAATACAGCAACATAGCCGTTAACGGCAGCTACATCAGAGGTGCCATCTCGGGAACATTTTCCATCGACGACCCTAACGTCAGCGCCCATCTGGAAGGCGAACTGACTGATGAAATCCTCGATTCCAACGCTCACAAGCCCTACACCGTGAAGCTACAGGGCAGCATCGGCCACATAGCCCCAGGCGTGCTCAAGCTGACCGGCCAGTTCGGCGACGCTGTGATGACAGCCGACATCGACGCCGACTTCACCGCCCGCACGCTGAACGATGCCCAGGGCAGTCTGCGACTCAGTCAGTTCTCTGTCAGCGCCACCGAGCAGCAGCCCGCCTACCGCCTCGACAACCTCATCATCTCTTCCGGCTATGATGAGGGCACACATTTCCTCACGCTGAAGAGCGACTTTGCCGACGCAGAGCTGAAAGGCCGCTTCGACTACAGCACGCTGGCGCAGAGCGTGGCCAACGCCATCGGGCACCGACTGCCTACCCTGCCCGGACTGCCCAAGCTGAACCGTCAGACCGACAACAACTTCAGTCTGCGACTTCTTCTGAGCAAGACCGACTGGCTGCGCCGCTTCCTCAACGTCGACCTCACGCTGCGACAGCCCGTCGCCTTACAGGCCCGCGTCAACGACCTCACCCGTGAGCTCTATCTCGACGGCGACCTGCCCGGCTTCGTGCTCAACGGCGCCAGCTACTCCGACGGCTCTATCCGCATCACCTCGCCAGCCGACACCATGAGGTGTGCCGTACAACTCAACAAACTGATGGACAACGGTCATCGTCTGAGCGTCAAGTTAAACGCGGGAGCCTGTCAGAATAACCTCAACACCTCGCTCTCGTGGGACAACAACGACTCTGAGAAGCGCATGAGCGGACAGCTGAACACCATCATGCAGCTTTACCGCAACCTCGACAACCAGGCAGAGGCCCATATCCGCGTACAGCCCTCACACATTATTCTTAATAACAGCAGCTGGAACATGGAGCCATCGAGCATTCTCTATCACGAGAACTACCTGCTGGTTGACCATTTCAACATACACCGCGGACAACAGCACATCATCATCGACGGAACAGCCTCGAAACATGCCTCCGACTCGCTCGTGGCCGACCTGAACGAAGTCGAAGTAGGCTATATCCTCGACCTTGTCAACTTCCACAGCGTGGAGTTCAGCGGAAAGGCTTCGGGCCGTGCCTGTGCCTCGTCGCTCTTCTCGCGTTTCGCCGCAAATGCCGACCTCACCGTCGAGGACTTCAAGTTCGAACAGGGCCGCATGGGTCTGCTGCACGCTAAGGCAGAATGGAACCAGGAGCTCCAGCAGATCGACATCCACGCCGTGGCCGACGACGGTCCCGAGGCCAAGACGCACATCAACGGCTTCGTGTCGCCCGTACACAACACCATCGACTTGGCCATCGGCGCCGAGAACACGTCGATAGAGTTCATGCACAACTTCACCAGCTCGTTCCTCAGCAGCATCACGGGACAGGCCAACGGCGAGGCCCGTGTGGCAGGAACGCTCGACAACATCAACCTCACAGGACAGCTCGTTGTCGACGGTGAGGCCACCGTTACCCCGCTCAACACCACCTATCAGCTGCGCAACGATACCGTCATCATGATTCCCGACGAGATTATGCTGCACAACATGACCGTCACCGACCGCGACGGCCACCAGGGCATCCTCACGGGCGGCGTACACCACAAGCATCTCACTGATATGACGTACGATATCTTCGTCGACGCCGACAACCTGCTGGGCTATGATTTCACCGACTTCGGCGAATCGACGTTCTACGGCACCGTCTATGCCACGGGCCATGTGGCCATCCACGGGCGGAACGACGTGACCATCGACTGCAACGTCACCCCACAGCCAGGCTCCGTCTTCGTCTACAACGCCGCCAGTCCCGACGCTATCTCCAAGCAGGAGTTCATTGAGTGGGAAGAGCCTGCAGGCACGACTGCCACCAAGTCGCACACACAGTATTCCCGCGTGTCGGATACCGATATCTACATCAATTTCCTCATCAACTGTACGCCCGATGCCACGCTGCGCCTCCTGATGGACGAGAGTACGAAGGACTATATCACGCTCAACGGCGAAGGGGCCATCCGCGCCTCGTTCCACAACAAGGGACCGTTCAACATGTTCGGCACCTATACCGTCGACCACGGCACTTACGGCGTCACCATCCAGAACATCATCAAGAAGAACTTCACGTTCAACCGTGGCGGCACTATCGTCTTCGGTGGCGACCCCTATAATGCCGCGCTCAACCTGCAGGCTGTCTATACCGTCAACGGCGTGAGCCTCTCCGACCTCAACATCGGCAACTCGTTTAGCAACAACAGCATCCGTGTGAACTGTCTCATGAACATCGGCGGACAGCCTAACGCCCCGCAGGTTGACTTCGACATCGAGATGCCTACCGTGAATGCCGACGAGCAGCAGATGGTGCGCTCGGTCATCAACGGACAGCAGGAGATGAACCAGCAGGTGGTCTATCTGCTCGGCATCGGACGATTCTATAACCAGGGTGCCAACAACAACGCGACGGGCAGCGAACGCCCCGACCAGACGTCGCTCGCCATGCAGAGTTTCCTCTCGGGCACGCTCTCCACACAGATCAACTCGCTGCTCAACCAGTTTATCAAGAACGACAACTGGAACTTCGGCGCCAACATCTCAACGGGTAACGAGGGCTGGCACAACGCCGAGTACGAAGGTATCATCAACGGCCGCATGCTGAACAACCGTCTGCTCTTCAACGGACAGTTCGGCTATCGCGACAACGCGACTCAGGCCAACCCGTCGTTCATCGGCGACTTCGACGTGCAATACCTGCTCTACCCCAACGGTAACCTGGCGCTCAAGGTGTATAACCAGACCAACGACCGTTATTTCACCAAGTCGAGTCTGAACACTCAGGGCATCGGTATCATCATGAAAAAGGATTTCAACGGCCTGCGCGACCTCTTCACGACCAAGAAGAAGCGCAAGCACAAAGACAAGAAATAGTCCGTAGTGTTTTCGGCGCAGATATTTTTTGGCACGGATTACACGGATTACACGGATTTTGAGGCGGATTTTTTTAAGGCACGGATTAACACGGCTTTTTAAAAAAAGACGCGGCTTTTTATTTTGGCACGGATTACACGGATTACACGGATTTTGAGGCGGAACGGCCTTAGTTGCCATGCTAAAAGCCGTGTCTTAATTATATTAAGCCGTGTAATCCGTGCCTATAAAAATATATCCGTGTTCGCTCGGCTTGCCGCTTGGCTCGTCCAAGAATCCGTGTAATCCGTGCCTAGAAAATTATCTGTGCCTAGAAGATTGTGGATCATTACGGCTCATAAATCAGCATGTCCGTCTTGAGATAGGACTCGCCACCGTTCTTGAATTCGTATCTGGTGGGGTCACTGTCTTCGGGTCCCCAGTAAACCGTTCCGCCGATGGTAACCGTGCCGCAATATCTGTAATTGTTCGGTCCGATGCAACAAGCGTCCACATCATTAGTAGTACCTCTTGTGGCAGTGACTTTGGTGACGCCGTCGGTGATGGTAATGGTGCCGCATGTACTAATTCTATCAATAGTATATCCTGCGCCGATACCGGGACAATTAGTTCCACCTGTAGCCACGATGGTTCCTTTGGTAATTAAAATATTACCACAACGGCTAGCGGCCGAATACGAACTTATACCTCCGCCGATGCCGGCACCATTATCTCCGCCGTAAGCAGTGACGGTGCCAGTAGTACTGATGGTGATATCGCCGCCAACAACGGGAGACTCAGGTACTGTGTCACCGCTCCCGATGCCGGCAGAGCCGGGACCAGCGTAGGCCGTCACGTTGGCAGCTCCGGTGATGACGATGTTGCCGTAGTGACTTTCGGTGTCGCCGCCAATGCCGGCCGAACCTCCACTATCGCTGTGCGAGTCCGCTGTCAGCGAACCGCTTCCCTGGATGGTCAGCGTTTTGCCGTCGGGCACGCTGATGGCAGCACGACTTCCAAGGAAAGGCCTCACCAGATTATCCGTGCCGTCGGCCAGCACCAGGGTGGCGTCGCCCTCGCAGGTAATGCCTGCCCAATCCGTGTCCCAATCGTTCCCGCCATTGATGGTGATGCCCGAGAGCGTCACGGTGGCGCCGTCAGCGACGGAGATCTTGTAGTCTCCCGCGAGGGTTCCCGTCAGCCAATCGCCGTCCTGGGCCACATAATTGCCGGTGAGCTGGCTCAGATCCACCAGGTGATTCTCCACGGTGTAGGTGTAGGTGTAGGTTTCATGGCCGTAGGTAGAATCATAGGCTTTAGTGGGCGCGCTGCGGGTGACGGTGAAGCCGGGAGCGGCCAGCAGGTCGGTGACGTCCGTCTCCGATTCGTCCGTATTGCGGTTGTATGCGGGATTGTCGTAATCGACATCGTTTCTATAATTGGAGCACGAGATTCCACAAATGCCATCCGCGGTAGTCGTGACCGTGATCGTAGCCGATGCTCCGATACAGCTCATCTTGAGGCCGCCGTAAAGCAGAATGCCCCAGTAAGCGTTGGCGTTAATGGCGTTGTCACCTTTCAGGACCAGAGAGACGTCTCCCTGCGGATCCGGATAGATGTGCTTCTGATTGATGAATATGTAGCCGGTAGCCGTCAGGTTGTCAAGGGTAAAGGTGCCGCCCTGACCGTTTTCCAATTTGAATTCATACTCTTCGCTGTAGCCGCTGATGGTGATGTTGACAGGATTCTCTGTGAGCTCGTAATTTCCATAGAGGGGCTTGACAGTGGTGCCGGTGACGGTAGGCGCCTTACATTTCTGCCAGGTCAGCTCTAACTTGCCATAGTAATATTTGCCGTTCTCGAAGCCTCCGGCGGGTGCGGCCTTGGAGGCCGTATATACATTGCCATCCTCATCTTCAGCCGTTATGTACAACGTCTCGTTCTTGATGTCATCGACGAACATCATGGCGAAGTAGATGTTTCCATCATCCGACAGGTCATGGGGGTCCAAGGCAACGGGGCCTCTGATGTAGCGATTCTCCTCGGTGGAGGCGAGCGGATAATACATATAAATGGTATTGTTCTCCGCCGTCGTGACGACGAATTGGGTAAGCGTGGGCGTTACGGAATCGCCATTCTTGTCCTTAAAAGTCAGTTCCTGACGGAACAGGGAGCCGACGTTCTGGAAGGTGACGTCGCTCTTGTCCGGGTCGTCAAACTGGACAAGGGACATCGTGTATCCCTCGCTATCATCACCGTCCAACGCCGCAATCTTCATCTTGGCCTGCCCATAATCGTGGTAGGTAGCGCCATAGTGATAATCCCAGTAAGAAGCGACTTTCTGATCCTTGCTGCCGGTCTGGTAGAGATAGTTGAAATTCAGATATGCCGGATTCAGATCAGGAAGGCGCATGTTATAGAACAGATACACGGCGTCACCCTCGGCCGGCGTTAAAGCGATAGGGTTTCTGTCTCCATCGTCATAGTAGAACTTCAGCGCACCGCTGAGCGTGGCTTCCGAGGGATTGGAACCTGGCGTAACAGTCATGGAGACGCATTTTCTCTCGGCGGGATCATAGGCGATGGCATAGACGCCGTCATGCTCGATCACCATATATACTTCGTCCGTTTCTGCGAACGTGGTCCTGGCTTTTTTTTCGCCGATGGTCACGGCGCGAGTCTGTGCACCATTATCGAAGGATGCAGGAAGGGTGATACGGCAGACGGGAGCCTCTTTCACGATCGTTTTCTGACCCAGGAGATCGTCGACAGAGCAGGCTGTCAGAGTGCCCAGTGCAAGGGCTGCAGTTATGAATGTAGCAACCAGGCTATTGATAAGATTTCTTTTCATTGTGCTCCTGTTTTAGGTTCATAACTTTGGTTTACCACTCCTCGGGGTCGTAGTCTGGTTTACTGGCCACCAGCAACTGTGGTGTCTGTCTCATTTCGTACTCCCGCATTGCAGGCTTCACGTACTTAGGCTTCTCTTCTCTTGTTTTCATTGTTTAAGTTTATGTTGAATTTGGCCACAAAGATAAACAAAAAAATCGAACTTACCAAACATTAGCACGGATATTTTTTTAGGCACGGATTACACGGCTTTTTAAAAAAAGACGCGGCTTTTTATTTGGCACGGATTACACGGATTACACGGATTTTAAGGCGGCGGCGTTTATTGGGCGCGGATTTACGCGCGGATAATTTTTAGGCACGGATTACACGGCTTTTAAAAAAAACGCGGATATTTTTTTAGGCGCGGATTACACGGATTACACGGATTTTAAGGCGGAACGGCCTTAGTTGCAATGCTAAAAGCCGTGTCTTAATTATATTAAGCCGTGTAATCCGTGCCTAAAATTTTATTCGTGTTCGCTCGGCTTGCCGCTTGGCTCGTCCAAGAATTCGTGAAATTCGTGCCTAAAAAAAATAATCCGTGTTAATCCGTGTAATCCGTGCCTTTAAAAAAAGTTATGTGTTCGCTCGGCTTGCCGCTTGGCTCGTCCAAGAATTCGTGAAATTCGTGCCTAAAAAAAATAATCCGTGTTAATCCGTGTAATCCGTGCCTAAAAAAAATAATCCGCGTTCGCTCGGCTTGCCGCTTGGCTCGTCCAAGAATCCGTGTAATCCGTGCCTAAAAAATTATCGGCTGCCGATGTAGAGGAACACCATTCCGAGGAGTACGAGGGCGAGATCGACCGCCTTAGCCTTGAGGTTGCGCTCATGGAAGAACCACGCGCCAAACAAGAAGCTCACGATCACACTGCCGCGACGAATCATCGACACGATGGAAATCATGGCCTCAGGCAGCGACAGCGAGTAGAAATACATGAAATCGGCCGTCGACAGGAACACACTCACGCCCAGGATAGACCACGACCAGTGGAACGGCGTCGTATCCTTGTGCTTAGGCCACCACAGCAGCATCAGCATAACACCCATCATGGCACACTGGTAGATGTTATACCACGACTGCACCATCATACGGTCGAGTCCCACGCCGCCGTTCTCCACAGGCGCCATCAGGAACTTGTCGTAGAGACCGCTCACGGCGCCCAGCATCGCTGCACCCACAATCATGTATATCCAGTGGTCGTGCTTGAAGTCTATCCCCTCTTTCTTACCGCTGCGGCTCAGCATCAGAAACGATATCACCGCCAGCATCACACCGACCCACTGCCACAGGTTCAGTCGCTCACCGAAGAAGAGCAGTGCGCCCACGAGCACCATCACCGGCCGCGTGGCGTTGATAGGTCCCACGATGGTGAGCGGAAGGTGCTTCATGCCGAAGTAACCCAGTATCCAGCTCGACAGCACGATGAGTGCCTTCAGCACGATGTACTTGTGCATCTCCCATCCCCCGCTGGCCGTGTGGAAAAGGGTATCGTCGAGCACCGTCGTCGTACCGCTCAGCACGATAAACGGCAGGAAAATCAAACTCGAGAAGAGGGTGTTCAGAAACAGTACGGGAATCACCGCGTTGTCTCTCAATGCATGTTTCTTAAACGAATCGTAGCAGCCCAGCATAGCTGCCGACATAAATGCTAATATCAGCCACATATCCTAATAAACAATCTTTTCCAAAAACAGCGCGTTGCCAGGCATGCTCTCACCGGCATCCGAACGCTTCTTGCCCTCGATCACCTTCCTGAAGTCGCTGAGCGAGAGCTTACCGCGACCCACGTCGACCAGCGTGCCCACCACGGCGCGCACCATGTTGCGCAGGAAGCGGTTGGCCGTGATCT
The DNA here is from genome assembly GCF_000746155.1 of Prevotella sp. FD3004. NCBI lineage: Bacteria > Pseudomonadati > Bacteroidota > Bacteroidia > Bacteroidales > Prevotellaceae > Prevotella > Prevotella sp. FD3004. The sequence continues at coordinate 459,783 of NZ_KN050819.1, forward strand.
CGAAATACCACGTCGTGGGCGATGTCTGTATCCACTCGGCCTTCGTCACGTTGCAGAGCGTGGTCTTCACGTCGGCCCCGGCCTTACAGAAGGCTCCGAAGTCCTCATATTCCGTCAGGATCCTGCCCGCCTCGTTCATCCTGTCGAAGTCGAGCTCATAGTGCATCTCGCAGCTGTAGGCTCGCTCAAACGGGCTCTTCCGTGTGTGGATGTAATAGTGATACGTCCGCCACTTAGCCGAGAACCTGGCGTGCATCTCGTCGCTCACGGGCTCTGCCTTCTCTACGGCGATGTCCTGTGGCAGCAGACGGTTCAGCTTATACACCAGCTGTTCGCAGTTGATGCCCTCCTCGGCCTCGAACCTCGCCTCGGTGTCGAAGTGTGCCACCATCATGCGGGCGTGCACTCCCGCATCGGTGCGCCCTGCTCCCGTCACGCCGATCTCCTCGCGGAGAAGCGTAGAGAGCGCCCATTGCAGCTTTTCCTGCACCGACACCCCGTTGGGCTGTATCTGCCAACCGTGGTAGTTGGTTCCGTCATAAGTGAAAGTGATGAAGTATCTCATAGACTGTGCAAAGGTACGAAAAAAAAATGAGACCACCAAATTTTTAGCCAGCTAAAATCTTAAAATTCCGCACTTTTTCAGAAATTCTTTTTTACGTGTTGCAGTGTTGCAGTGTTGCAGTTGTTCTGAAGGCTCCCGCGCCTTAAAAAAAAGGTCTATATATTTATATATATATATAATATATATAATATATAGAATTCTCTTTCCACTTTTTACGCTACTCAATCCTAACTGCAACACTGCAACAACTGCAACAAATCAACAGGTTTCAGGTTTAGAGATAGTCAGTATAAGACTGTATGACAGCGACTTAAGTTTTATACGGAGCGGAGTGAGGTTTTCGATAAAAGAAAGTCCCCCTCCGCCTGAGGGGGACCGAAAGCGTCCGCAGACGCCCGAAAAACGCTTCGAATTGTTCTATAATACGTATTCGGCTGTGACACCGAACTTCATCATATTGCCTTTACCTGAAGATTCCAGCGACTTAAACAGGTCGGCATGCAGTCGGGCCGCATGCTTGCCCAGTGCCATCTCTACGCCGCCGCCGATATAAGCGCCGAAGTGGTTTGTCTGTTCCCAGTCCTTGTCGACGATCTTTTTCGACATATAATAGCGCTCCTCCTTGTTGCCGAGATGCAGCACATAAAAGCCTCCGACACGGATGAGAGGAACGATCTTGCCCTTGCCGTAGCGCTTAAGCAGACCTATCGAACCCATGCAGCGGGCCTTCTTATATATCGTGTACGACGACTCATGTCCGCCGCGCACCATCGTGTGATGCTTGAAGCTGGCCTGGGGCGAGTAGACGACACACAGTTCCAGGGCACCGCCCTTCGTCACGCGCTCCAGCTCGGTCTCGAAGCCCAGACCCGCCTCGAAAGTGCTGCCCGAGTAGTTCTCGTCCTCCAGTGTCTGGTAGGCGGTACGCTCGTGCGTATAGTACGAATAGCCCGCAATCGCCTTGAAATGGTTCTTCGGTCCATCCGACTTCTCGTTATACTCATACACCATACACGAACTGCCGTCGGTACATACGTCCTTGTGGTAGTCGCGCACGGCGTTCACGAGCTGTTTCCTCGACACATCGTCGCCCTTTATCTCCTCGGCAGCCTTCCACGAGTCCTTCAGCAGCAGCTTGACCTTTCCGTACTGTTCACGCTGCTCCTCCACCCTGCTGCTCTGCTCATGGATCGACGCTGAGGTGAAGAACGCACGCTTGGTGAGCTGCGCCATCTCGCCGTCCTCTCTCTCAAAGAAGAAGTACTCGTCCTGATTATAGGCGACGCAATACAGGTTCATCATGCCCTGAACCATGAACTCGGCGAAGTAGAGCTCGGGCGTACCCGTCACATTCAGTCGACGGGTCACGAAGTACTTTCCCCCGTTGTCGAACCTGAATCCCTCGATGTCGCCGGGCTTGTAGGTCTCGCCCTTCGTCTCCCCGGCAGCCCAGAAGTCGCACTGCTTCGCCAGTCGCTCGTTTGTACGGAAATCAATGACGCCCCTGATGGTATCGCCATTGTTCGTGATAACAAAACCCGGTTTCGGGTTCACCTGTGCACACAACTGCATGGACATCAGAGTCCACGACAGCAAGAAAACAATCTTTTTCTTCATCGTATTACACTACTTTTTTTGATTAATGATAATTAAGTTTACTATGGCCGATTAATTCAGCAAAAAAAATTCTAGGCGCAAAGGTATGAAATATTCCGCAGACGACCAAGAAAAGGGAGCGAAAAAAGTTTTTCAGAAAAAAAATAATTTTCTTTGAAAATTATCTTCATTTTTTCTTGCATATCTCAAATATTTTTCGTACCTTTGCACACGTAGACAAACAACCATCAGAATCAAAGAAAGTGAAGAAGATTATCATGACAATCATGGCAGCCGTAGCGACTATGGCATGCATGGCACAGACAGGCACATGGTCGGGAGACCTGAGTGTGCAGGGCATGAAACTACAGCTGGTGTTCCGCATCGGTGAAAGCGAAGGAACCATCGACTCGCCCGCACAAGGGGCACGAGGCATCAAGCTCACCGTGGAGCGCCCGACAGGAGACAGTATCGTGATGAAGATTCCGACCATCAACGGTCAGTACCAGGGACGACTCGCAGGCGACGAGATCACGGGCACCTTCACCCAGCACGGCACGACGTTTCCCCTCACGCTGAAGCCCGGCGAGAAGATAGCCAACCGCCCGCAGACGCCCAAGCTGCCCTACCCGTACGCCACGGAAGAGGTGGAGTTCAAGAACGGCGACGCCATACTGAGAGGTACACTCACGCTGCCTGAGGGCTGCAACAGGAAGACGCCCGTGCTGCTCATGGTGACGGGCAGCGGATTCCAGAACCGCGACGAGGAGATACTCGAGCACAAGCCCTTTGCGGTGATAGCCGACGCACTGGCCCGACAGGGCATTGCCACCCTGCGCTATGACGACCGCGGATTCGGGGAGTCGAAGGGTAACACGGCGACCTGTACGACGGAGGACCTGAAGAACGACGCTGCCGCGGGCATCGACCTGCTGCGCGAACGGTTCGAGAGCGTAGGCGTGATAGGCCACAGCGAGGGCGGCACCATCGGACTGATGCTGGCCTCGGAGAGAAAGACCGACTTCGTGGTGAGTCTGGCAGGAATGGTGATCTCGGGCAAGGAGACACTGGTGTGGCAGAACCGCACGATGCTGCCCTACGAAGGCTTCTCAGAGGCTGAGGTCGAGGCATATTGCGAGATACTGAATGAAGCGTTCGACGCCCGCGTCGCAGGACAGAACGTGCCGTCGATAGACAACCGCGACCTGCCCGCAATGCTGAAACAGGACTACAAGAGTACGATGCTGCAACTGATGTATCCCTATCTGAGATATTTCATGACGCTCGACGCGAGGAAGTTCATCGGTAACATCACGTGTCCCGTGCTGGCACTGAACGGCACCAAGGACATGCAGGTGGAGTACAAGGCCAACCTCGAGGCACTGCGCAGCGGACTGCCTTCGGCCAAGACCGTGGCGGTAGAGGGCTTGAACCACATGTTCCAGCACTGTCAGACGGGACTGACCAAAGAGTATCAGCAGATCGAAGAGACCATCGCCCCCGAGGTGCTCGAAACCATCATTAACTGGATCAGGAACGAACGATGATTTTCTATTTCTCAGGCACAGGAAACACGAGATGGGCGGCAACGCAGATTGCGGAGGCCGTGGGCGACGAACTGCTGTTCATCCCGGAACTGATCAGTAAAGGCAGCTACGAGTTCTCCCTACAGCCAGGCGAGCGGATAGGATTCTGCTTTCCGACGCACGGATGGCAAGTGCCGGGAATCGTGAGAGGCTTTATCCGCAAGCTCAGGATAAACGGTCTGGAGCCAGACACCTTCTGCTGGTCGCTGACCACCTGCGGCGACAATGTGGGCGAGACGATGACGATACTGAACAAGGACCTGGCGGCCAACGACCGTCTGAAAACCAACGGAAAACCGCTACAGGCCACGGCCGTCTTCTCGGTGGTGATGCCTGAGACGTATGTCTGTCTGCCTTTCATGTACACAGACACCGAGGAGAGGGAGCAGGAGAAAATCTCCGCCGCCAAAGCCCAGTTGCCGCATATCGCAGAGTGCATCCGTGAGAAGCGCACAGGCGTGGAGGAGCTGGTGAAAGGCTCTACCCCCCGACTCTACTCATACGTGATTGGCGGCTACTTCAACAAGCGGATGATTCACGACAGGAAGTTCACGGTCGACCGCGAGAAGTGTATCGGGTGCGGCAAATGCGCCAAGGTGTGCCCTGTGGAGAATATAAAAGGAACACCGCCCGAGTGGATTCACAACGAGCGGTGTACTTGCTGTATGGCGTGTTATCACTACTGTCCCACACATGCCATCAACTACGGTAAGACAACCAGGAAGCGCGGACAGTACTTCTTTAATAGACGCGGGGACCAAAGATAGTGGTACCGATGCGGACCATCGTAGAGCGGGTCTGAAGGGCTACGAGATAGTCGTCGCTCATACCCCAGGAGCGTTCGCAGAAAGCGTCGTCAGTTTCAAAATATTTCGCCTTCACCTCATCAAAGAAGTCGGCTGCGGTCTGCATCTCGCGGCGTACCTGTTCCTTGTCATCGACAAACGAGGCCATCATCATCAGGCCACAGATACGCACATGCTTCATCTCGCGCCACTCGCCAGCCTCAAGGAGTTCGCGGCAGGCGTCAAGCGTCAGGCCGTACTTGGTCGACTCCTCAGCGATATGGAGCTCAAGGAGCACTTTCACAACGCGCCCGCACTTCTCGGCCTGCTTATTAATCTCTTTCAGGAGCTTTAGCGAGTCAACAGCCTCAATCATAGATACATAAGGCGCGATATATTTCACCTTATTGGTCTGAAGATGACCAATGAAATGCCACTCGATATCCTTTGGCAGCTGCTCGTGTTTGAGGCGCAGTTCCTGCTCGTGGCTCTCGCCAAACACACGCTGGCCCTCATCATAGGCAGCCATGATGTATTCGGCAGGATGGTACTTTGAAATTGCCACAAGGCGCGTACCCTGTGGCAATGTATCAAGAACCTGATGAAGATTTCCCTTAACGTCGTACATTACTGTTCGTATTCAGGTTTGTCGTCTTTTTTCGTCTTAGCATACTCATAGACGTCCATGATCGTGGTCTCGTTGACAGCAGCGATGACATAGTCGATCATGGTGCCGCCCATCACCTCGTCGATGTTCTTCACAGCGCCGTTGAAGGTGCCTGCCTGAACAAGATAGGTGACAGAGCTGCGCTTCTCTTTCTCGGTCTTCTCGTCGATGGTGATGAACTGGAGCTTTGCCTTATACCAGCGGTCGGCCATCTCGTCGTCAGAGAAGAATATTTCCTTATAGGGAGCCTTCTTGATATCGGCCACGTCGAACTCGCCGCTGATATAAGACGACATCTCCTCGATGATGCGCTCCTCGGCCTCGCTGAAGCTGAGGGCATCGACTACATAAGATTCTGTAACTTTCTTCTGCAAGCCGTCTTCCATCACTTTCTCATAACGGATCTTGCATTCAAACCAAATTGCTGTTCTACTTCTCATTTCTTATTTTTAACTGTTGTATTAATTGTTTTATCGTCGTCGGAGGGCTTCTTGTGAATGCCCATATAGTCGGGATCGAGCTCCTTCATCTTCTTGGAAGTGAGCTGGTCGATGATCTCAGAGGCGATGCGCTGAGAACGGTCGTTGCCCAGGTTGGCCTCCTTGGCGAGCTCGGCCTCCTTCTTGGCCAGCTCTTCGGTCATAGCCCTGCTGCGCGCCAGGAAGTCCTTCTCGGTGAGGTTCATCTTCTCGTTGTTATAGATCTTCGAGAGTATCTGGTCGGCGGCACGGGTGAACTGCTTGCGGAAAATCTGCTCGGCCTTGGCCTGGTATTCGCGCATCTTGCGCTCGTCCACACTCAGCGAGTCGTTGAGATAGGCCTGCTGCTGAACGGCAGCGGCAATCGTAGCCGAGTCGGCATCGGCACCGATATCAAGCAACAGCGACTCATCGTCGACCATGTCGTCGGGAATAGGTTCGTCGACGGGCTTCACATACTCTATCACTTCGGGAGTGGGCAGCAGATAGAAATAGCAGCCAACAGCCAGCAGGGCAATCAGCAGGGCTGCAACGCCCACGAGTCCCGTGCGACGCATGCTCTGGCGGGCCAGCAGGGCCTGATGGAAATCCTTGACAGAAGCATAGCGGTCGTCGGGCGACTGAGCCGTAGCCTTGGCCAGAACACCCTTGAGCTCGAAGGGAATGCCGCCCGACTGGTAGAGCCAGGCCACGAACTTGCCCAGCGAATAGACATCGGTGCGGGCATCGACGGTACCTTCGGCAAACACCTCGGGAGCCACGAAATCCTCTACGCCGTCGTAGAGCACGTCCTGCTCAAGCTTCATATAATAGGAACCGTGACACAGCAGACGGACGTTGGCGCCACTCTTGCGCACTAAGACATTAGAGGGCGCGAAGCATACGTGGAAAATGTTCTTGTCATTGAGTTGCGTGGTGAGATCAACCAGGTCGCTGATCGTTGAGCTGATGAAATTCTTACGGGCCACGATAGCTGGATTCTCATTGAGCAGCTGCTCGAAAGTGAGGTAATGCCCCACCTCGACGGCTATGGCGTAGACGCCGTCGCCCCCTTCGTTGGGCGTGAACTTGAGCTGGCGGCGGTCGTCGAGCTTCGACATCTCCTCGGCCTCGCGGCGCACACAACTGCTGAAGGCAACATGATCGGCCACCTCATCGTGAAACTCCACAAAGTTTGAATATTTCCCGTCTATCAGACGCTTGTAGAAATAACCGTAAGGCAGACGAACCTTCGTGGTTTTACGGGCGTCGCGGGTTTCCAACAATTCCTCGAAATTCATCACGTATCTCAATTTGTTGGGCAAAAGTACTCATTATTTCTAAAAAAAAGCCACAGATTACACAGATTAACAAAAAAAAACAGTACCTTTGCAGCGATTTTTGTAAAAAGTAAAAAGGTAAAAGACAAAAAAGATGCCGGAAATATCAGTTCGTGGCCACGAGATGCCCGAGTCGCCAATCCGAAAACTCGCACCTCTGGCCGCCGCAGCTAAGAAGAGAGGTACGAAGGTGTACCATCTGAACATCGGTCAGCCCGACCTGCCTACCCCACAGGTGGGCCTTGACGCTTTGAAACAGATAGACCGCCAGATCCTGGAGTATTCTCCGTCGCAGGGCTATCTGAGTTATCGTGAGAAGCTCGTTGACTATTACGCGAAATACAACATCAACGTAACAGCCGACGATATCATCATCACCAGCGGAGGTAGCGAGGCGGTGCTCTTTGCATTCCTGAGCTGTCTGAACCCCGGCGACGAGATTATCGTGCCCGAGCCTGCTTATGCCAACTATATGGCGTTTGCCATCTCGGCTGGCGCTAAGATCCGCACGATAGCGACAACCATCGAGGAGGGTTTCTCGCTCCCTAAGGTCGAGAAGTTCGAGGAGCTGATCAATGAGCGCACACGAGCCATCATGATCTGCAACCCCAACAACCCTACCGGCTATCTTTATACCCGCCGCGAGATGAACCAGATACGCGACCTGGTGAAGAAGTACGACCTGTATCTCTTCTCCGACGAAGTGTATCGCGAATATATCTACACAGGATCGCCCTATATCTCAGCCTGCCACCTGGAGGGAATCGAGCAGAACGTGATCCTGATCGACTCGGTGTCGAAGCGCTACAGCGAGTGCGGTATCCGTATCGGTGCGCTGATCACCAAGAACGCTGAGGTAAGAAAGGCCGTGATGAAGTTCTGTCAGGCCCGCCTCTCACCACCACTCATCGGACAGATCGTGGCCGAGGCTTCGCTCGATGCCCCCGAGGAGTATTATCGTGACGTGTACGACGAATATGTGGAGCGCCGTAAGTGTCTGATCGACGGACTGAACCGCATCCCCGGCGTCTACTCGCCTATCCCCATGGGCGCCTTCTACACGGTAGCCAAACTGCCTGTCGACGATGCCGAGGAGTTCTGCCGTTGGTGCCTGTCGGAGTTTGAGTATGAGGGCGAGACCGTGATGATGGCTCCTGCCGCTGGTTTCTATACAACCCCTGGTGCCGGTATCAATCAGGTCCGTATCGCCTACGTTCTGAAAAAGGCAGATCTGGAGCGTGCGCTCGTCGTATTGCGCAAAGCACTTGAGGCTTATCCGGGAAGAGTTGACGAATGAACCTACCGTTATTCATAGCGAAGAAAATCTATAGTGACAAGGGCGACAAACGGAAAGTGAGTCGCCCTGCCATTCGTATAGCCACCGTTGGCGTGGCCATCGGACTGGCCGTGATGATCGTAACGGTGAGCGTGGTATTAGGATTCAAGCACACCATCCGCGACAAGGTGGTAGGATTCGGAAGCCATATCCAGGTTCACAACGTACTGACGTATAACGGCAACGACCAATATCCTGTCTGCATAGACGACAGCATGATGCAGATGATAGGCAGCGTCGACGGCGTGAGCCACGTAGAGCGATTCGCTATGACACAAGGCATCCTGAAGACCGACGAGGACTTTCTGGGCGTGGCCTTCAAGGGCGTGGGACCAGAATACGACATGACGTTTCTGAAGAGCCATCTCGTAGAAGGAGAGATGCCCGAGTTCAGCGACTCTACCAGCAAGCAGAAACTGCTGATGTCGAAGATGATAGCCGACAAGCTGAGACTGAAGGCTGGCGACAAGGTGTTTGCCTACTTCATCGACGGACAGGATGTGAGAACCCGTCGCTATACCGTCAGCGGCATCTATCAGACCAATATGACACGCTTCGACGAGAACCTGTGTTTCATCGACCTCTATGCCGCCAGCAGACTGAACGGCTGGCTGAATGGCGAAGTGACGGGCGTCGAGGTAAAGGTGAAAGACTTTGAACAGCTACAACTGACGGAAGACAGGTTCGTTGAGAAGATAAACCGCAGCATCGATCCGCAAGGCAACGTCTTGACGACAGAAACCATCTATGAGCTCTACCCGCAGGTATTCTCCTGGCTCGAACTGCTCGACATCAACGTATGGATTATCCTCGCCTTGATGGTTTGCGTGGCAGGATTCACCATGATCAGCGGGCTGCTCATCATCATACTGGAACGCACGCAGATGATCGGTATCCTGAAAGCTGTCGGAGCCAGAAACAAAACCATACGCCACACATTCCTGTGGTTCTCGGTATTCATTATCGGACAAGGATTGTTCTGGGGCAACGTGATAGGCTTAGGCATCGTGCTGCTCCAGCAATATACAGGCTTCGTAACACTCGACCCGCAGACCTATTATGTGAGCGAGGCACCTATGGAACTGAACCTGCCGCTGGTTGCTGCCATCAATGTGGCAACACTGCTGATATGCGTTTTCGTGCTGATAGCACCCAGCTACCTGATTTCACATATTCACCCCGCAAAATCGATGAGATACGAATAATTATTGTTCGATATCTCCCCGAATATGTTATTTTTTATAAGTAAACATAAAATATTGCACATTTTTTTTTGAAATGTGCAGGAAATAATATACCTTTGCACAAAATTTTAAAGATTGTGCAATTTTAATGGAAAATTTCAGCAGTTTTAATGCTTACATCCAAAAGGCCATAGTGAACAACTGGAACCAGGATGCGCTTACCGATTATCAGGGTATCACACTCCAGTTTCACGACGTAGCAAGAAAGATTGAGAAGGTTCATATATTGTTTGAAAATAGTGGCGTAGAGAAAGGAGACAAGATTGCCATCTGTGGACGCAATTCAGCCCATTGGGCTGTTGCCTTCCTGGCTACCCTCTCCTATGGAGCCGTTGCCGTGCCTATCCTGCACGAGTTCAACGGCGAACAGATACAGAATATCGTGAACCACTCAGGCTCGAAGCTGCTCTTCATTGGCGACTATGCCGTGAAGACCATCGATCCGGAAGCTATGCCTGGTCTTGAAGCGATTATCAACATACCCGATTTCTCGTTGCTGATATCTCGTTCAGAAAAGGTAACCTACGCACGCGAACATCTCAATATGATATTTGGCAGCAAGTATCCCAGAGCCTTCCGCGCTGAGCACGTAGACTATCACAAAGACGAGGCAGAAGAGCTGGCGCTGATCAACTATACCAGCGGTACGACAGGATTCTCGAAAGGCGTGATGCTACCCTATCGCGCATTATGGGGAAACATTGAGTTCATCATGGGTGAGCTGGGGAAACACGTAAAGCCCGGCGACAACATGCTGAGCATTCTACCCATGGCCCACATGTATGGTATGGCGATAGAATTCCTGTTCGGATTCTGTAACGGATGCCATCTGTTCTTCCTCACCCGTCTGCCGAGTCCTGCCATCATCGCAGAGGCTTTCGCTGAGGTGAAGCCGGCGGTCGTCATCACGGTACCGCTGATTATCGAGAAGATCATCCGCAAGAAGGTATTCCCCGTAATACAGAACAACCGTATGCGTTTGCTGCTGTCTATGCCCATTGTGAGCAAGAAGGTAAAGGAACGTATATGTAAAGAGGTATACAACGCTTTCGGCGGCAACCTGTATGAGGTGATCGTGGGTGGCGCAGCACTCTCGAAAGAGGTTGAGGAGTTCCTGATTTCTATCGGATTCCCCATCACGGTGGGCTACGGCACCACAGAGTGCGCACCGCTGATATCGTATTGCAACCATAAGAAGTTCATCGGCGGTTCGTGCGGCACCCCTGTAGCACGCATGGAGGTGAAGGTCCTGAGTGCCGACCCGGAAAACATTGCGGGCGAGATTGTAACCCGAGGCACCAACCTGATGCTGGGCTACTATCTGAACGAAGAGGCCACCAAAGAGGCTATCGACGAAGAAGGCTGGTATCACACAGGCGACCTGGCAACAATGGCGCCCTCTGGCCATATCTTCATTCGCGGACGCCTGAAGAACATGCTTCTGGGCGCTAACGGACAGAACGTATATCCTGAAGAAATAGAAGACAAACTCAACACGATGCCGATGGTATCGGAGAGTCTCGTCATACAGCGGGGCGACAAACTCGTGGCTCTGGTTCATCCCGACAAAGACGAGGTGGTAAGCTTCAGTCAGGAAGAGCTTGTTGACATTATGGAGCAGAACCGTAAGGACTTGAACGAGCAACTGCCCGTATATAGCCGCATCTCAGCAATCGAGCTTCAGGACGAAGAGTTTGCCAAGACACCAAAGAAGAGTATTAAACGCTACTTATATAAGAATATCTAATCGATGCATATGGGACAAATAGGAAGTTTTAACGCTCTCATTCAGAAGAGTATTATCGACAATTGGGACCGTGATGCGCTGACCGACTTCAAGGGACAGACGCTGCAGTTCCACGATGTTGCCAGAAAAATCGAAAAATTACACATTCTTTTTGAAAACAGCGGTATACAGAAGGGAGACAAGATTGCCCTTTGCGGCCGCAATTCCTCTCAATGGGCCGTAGCCTTCCTCGCTACGCTTACCTATGGTGCTATTGCTGTACCTATTCTACATGAGTTCAATGCGGAACAGATACACAACATCGTGAATCATTCAGAGGCTCGTCTGCTCTTCGTAGGCGACCATGTGGCAACGATCATCGACCCGCAGGCTATGCCTACGCTGGAGGGTATCATCAATAACCCCGACTATTCGCTGATGATCTCCCGCACAGACAAGCTGACCTATGCTCGCGAACATCTGAATGAACTCTATGGTAAGAAGTTCCCGAAATACTTCCGCAAACAACATGTGAACTACTATCTTGAAGAGAATCCCGACGAACTGGCTGTCATCAATTACACCAGCGGCACAACAGGTTTCTCAAAAGGTGTCATGCTGCCCTATCGTGCACTCCGGTCAAACTACGACTTTGCCGTGAGTGTTCTGGGTAAGCAGCTCAAGGCGGGCGACCCTATCATCTCGATGCTCCCGATGGCTCACATGTACGGTATGGCTTTCGAGTTTATCTTCGAATTCCTGTACGGCTGTCATGTGTACTACCTGAACCGCATTCCTTCGCCAGCTATCATCGCTCAGGCCTTGCAGGAGGTTCGCCCCGTCATCGTGATTGCCGTACCGCTGATTATCGAGAAGATTATCCGCAAGAAGGTATTCCCGAAGATTCAGAACAACCGCATGCGCTTGTTGCTTCAAATGCCCGTTATCAACAAGAAGGTACGCGAGATGATATGTAAGGAAGTGCTGAAAGCCTTCGGCGGCCGCATGTACGAGGTTATTATCGGCGGTGCCGCCCTGAATCATGAGGTAGAGCATTTCCTCAAGAAGATCGACTTCCCCTACACTGTGGGCTATGGTGCAACTGAGTGTGCCCCCATTATCTGTTATCGTGACTGGCACACGTTTGCACAAGGCTCTTGCGGACGCGCAGCCCTAAACCAGAAGGTTGAGATTGACTCACCCGACCCACGACGTATCCCCGGAGAGATTCTGACCAAGGGACCTAACGTGATGCTGGGCTACTATAAGAATCCAGAAGCCACAGCTGAGACCATCGACAGCGAAGGATGGTATCACACAGGCGACTTGGGCACGATGGACCAGGATGGCAACGTTTACATCAACGGACGCTCAAAGAATATGCTTCTCGGTCCTAACGGACAGAACATCTATCCCGAGGAGATTGAAGACAAACTCAACTCTATGGCGATGGTGATGGAGAGCATCGTTGTACAGAGAGACACGAAGCTCGTAGCTCTGGTTCACCCCGATATGGAAGAGGCAAAGAACATGGGATTCTCGATCGACGACCTGAAGAGCATCATGGATCAGAACCTCAGCGGACTGAACGAGCTGATTCCCGCCTACGAGAAGATCAGTGAGATTGTGATTCACGAGGAGGAGTTTGAAAAGACACCAAAGAAATCAATCAAACGATATCTTTACACATAACCATAAAGAGGGCCACCCTGTCAGGATGGCCTTCTTTATTTTTCGTATTTATAATAGTACCAGTAAGTTCCGCGGTACTGTTCTTCTACCTTCACCCGGCGCTCGCTTTTGTCGGGATACTGTTTCTCCAACTGCATCAGGTTATCATAGTCTTCATCCATCACAGCATGATGATAGACTACCAGCGGACGGGAACGCGTATGGGTGTAAAGCGTCAAGGCTTCACGATAATGCTTGGGCAAGCTGTCGTCGATATGGTAATACTTACCCAGCTCTTTTACAAAATCGTCTATCTGCCGGTCTATCAGATAGCCACAGAGCAGATAGTCGGCCACAGTCTTATTAGGCAGACTATCGCGCTGCTGAACAAGTTCCAGATAACGCATAGGCGACATTCTGGAAGCAGGACGGGCACCAATAAACTTATACAAGCTGTCTTGCGGATAGAACATCATACACGAAAGGCTGTCTGTGGGAAGCATCTGACTGCTGTTACCCGTTATCGGATATTCAAAAAGATGTTCGCCCAAAGCATTCTCACGGGCCAACGCATACATACGCAGCATCAGCAGATGTTCATCACCCTCCAGCGATTTTCTCCCCACCATAAGCGCTCCTTTCATATCTCCGTCTGTCAGGCATTGCTCAGCCCGCATACGGTAATGAAACACAGCATTGGTGTTACCTATCCATACGGTGCATATCATCAGCAGTGACATGATGAGCATATTAAGCCATACAGGACGCGAGAACAGACGAACCTCAGTAGGACGGAACACGCCTTGCAGTTGTCGGACCACCCACACGGCTCCAATCCACAAAGCAATCACGAGAACAATTCCCAACCAATGGCAGTCGAAATAAATGCCACCGTCAGCATTTTCCGTCACGGCAGTAAGTAGTCCCAATACCAACATCGACGGGAAATAGCTTAAGGCATAGGCGCTACTTCTGAGGCGGGAAGACTTTGCGACAAAGAACTGAAGCAGGATCAGTATCAGTGTGATACACACACACCCTATGACAGGGTTATAATGCGTCAGTCCTTTACTCAATACATGCTGCGACATCGTCATGATGTCGGGCTGAAAGCTATACAGCCAGCCAACAGAGAATATCACAAAAACAATAGCACACATCAGGCGTATACCCATGGTGCTATTATTCTTTTTCATATCATTATATGTCAACATCATATTTTCTTCAACACAACTGCTGAACGTGCGGGGATATAGAGTTTCAGCCACTCTTTCCTTTCCTTGACGTAAAGCGGATCGTAGTTTGTAAAATGCGTAACGGTATCATCGGCAAAGCCATTACCGCCGAAGTCCTTCGAGTCGGTGTTCAGCACAACCTGATAACTGCCAGTAGGCACCAGGAAGCCATAGTCGGTATAACTACGTGTCGGCGAGAAGTTGAACACAAAGACGAGGTCGCCCCTCATAAAGCAGAGTACCTGGTCGCCATCGTCGTGCCAGATTTCTGTCACAGGTGTGTTCTGGAAGTTGCGCACACTCTTGATAGTCTTCAGCATCTCGCGGTCGAAGTCGCCCAACCAATGATAGCAGAGGTCCTTGTTGTCCACGAGGTTCCACTGTCGACGGGCATACTTATAACTCCAGCCATTACCCTCACGCGGGAAGTCGATCCACTCAGGATGTCCGAACTCGTTACCCATGAAGTTCAGATAGCCACCGTTAATAGCAGCTACCGTCACCAGACGGATCATCTTATGCAGGGCGATACCACGCTGGGCAATATCGTTCACGTCTTTCTTTGCGAAGTGCCAATACATATCGGCATCTATAAGTCGGAAGATGATGGTCTTGTCGCCAACCAGCGCCTGATCGTGACTCTCACAATATGAGATAGTCTTCTCGTCGGGACGACGGTTCTTAACCTCCCAGAAGATGGAGCACACGTTGATGTCCTCATCGCGCACCTCTTTTATGGTTTTAATCCAGTAGTCGGGAATATTCATCGCCATGCGGTAGTCGAAGCCATAGCCGCCATCCTCGAACTTAGCTGCGAGTCCGGGCATACCCGATACCTCTTCGGCAATAGTGATGGCGTTAGGATTCACCTCGTGTATCAGCTTATTAGCCAGCGTAAGATAGCAGATGGCGTTATCGTCCTCGTGTCCGTTGAAGTAGTCACCATAACCTCCGAAAGCCTCGCCCAATCCATGCGAGTAATACAGCATCGAAGTCACGCCATCGAAACGGAAACCGTCGAAATGGAACTCTTCGAGCCAGTATTTGCAGTTTGAGAGCAGGAAGTGAAGCACTTCGTCCTTACCATAGTCAAAGCAGAGCGAATCCCACGCGGGATGCTCATGACGGTCGCCAGGATAGAAGAACTGGTTCGGATCGCCAGCCAGATTGCCCAAGCCCTCAATCTCATTCTTCACGGCGTGGGAATGTACGATATCCATAATCACGGCTACACCGTTCTTGTGGGCGGTATCGATAAGTTCCTTCAGCTCCTCAGGTGTGCCGAAACGGCTTGAAGGCGCAAAGAACGATGATACATGATAGCCGAACGAGCCATAATAAGGATGCTCTTGAATAGCCATCACCTGAATGCAGTTATAACCATCCTTGATAACACGTGGCAACACGTTATCCTTAAACTCCTTATAGGTACCCACCTTCTCGGCATCCTGTCCCATACCTACATGGCACTCATAAATGAGCAACGGATTCTTCTTTGGTTTAAAGGACTTCTTCTGGAACTCATATCCCTTCTCCGGGTTCCACACCTGAGCAGAGAATATTTTGGTATTCTCATCCTGCACCACACGGCGGCACCAAGCGGGAATACGTTCTCCCTCTCCTCCATTCCACTTTACCTTCATTTTGTAAAGCTGACCGTGCTTCAGGGCTTTTTCGCTCAGTTTCAGTTCCCAGTTGCCCGTACCCTCGATGCGCTTGCAACGGTACTTCTCGTTTTCCTGCCAATTGTTAAAGTCGCCAACCAGATAAATATCGGTAGCGTTAGGCGCCCACTCGCGGAACACCCAGCCTTTAGCCAACTTATGCAGACCGAAGTAGAGATGACCAGAGGCAAACTGGCTGAGGGTTTTCCTGCCATTCTGTGTCAGCTGGTTCATCTTCCAGATGGCATGGTCATGCCGCCCACGGATAGCCCCTTCGAAAGGTTCCAGCCACGAGTCGTTACGTACCAAGCCGATATGTTCGGGTTCTTTCTTAGTTGCCGCCTTTTTCACTGCGGGCTTTTTCTTTGTGTCTTTTTTTGTTGTCATAGTTTTAATGTTTTTAGCCCCTTATGCTTTATGCCTTCACCTTAAAGATGGCCTTCCTGATTTCAGGTTCATCCGTAATACAGGGAGCATGCCCGTCCTGTGGGAAGAATATGGCAAACTGTCCGGGATTAACGGTGACATAAGTCTGAGGCTTCGTGTCGCCGTACTTCGTAATATCCTTCTCTGTGTTATATTCAAAGTCTGGCAAATCACACAAAGGCGTATAACCGAATGTCTCCGCACAGGAAATAGGTATCTGAATATCAATCATCTCGATATGAGTCTCTAAGAAAGCTGCCTCTTTACTGCGACCCGCAGCTACTTGAAGATTCATAAACAGATCCTTATCCTTGATAGGATATTTGCCTGCCTCCAAAGTCTGGATGTCATGACTGTTCAGAAATTCTATCACATCGGTGAACAATGGGTTCAGAGCCGCATATTTGTTTAAATTGTCAAGTGTATCAATGATCATAACGATTAATATTTTTAAGTTGCTGTTTTTAACTTCTATCTCACCTGTCTGTGTCCTCGGGTATAGTTGCCCTGTGCCTTGATGTTGCCGTTACGGTCTTTTTCTACGAAACGTCCGTCGCGAACATCATCTACATAGGTACCTTCAAAGCGGTTGCCGTCTTTATCTTCCTCAATGGCAGCACCGTTTCGTTTACCGTTTTTATATTCGCCCTTATACTTGGCGCCGTCGGCATATCGCACGATACATTCGCCGTGAGGCTGCCCGCCCTTGAACATCCCCTCTACGGTGTCACCGTTCTTCTTAGTCAGCTTGCCGCGGCCATCCTGCTTGTCGGCCTTCCACTGTCCCACATAGCTGTCGCCGCTTTTCCATACAAAGGTGCCCTGTCCGTGCTTATCGCCGTTCTGAAACTGCCCTGTATACTTGTCGCCGTTAGCATATCGGAAGATGCCTGAGCCGGTTCGCTCTCCACGAACATAATCGCCCTCATACACATCACCATTCTGGAACTTATAGATACCGCGGCCATTCATCTCGTCGTCGAGCCACTGACCGATATATACGTCGCCGTTAGCATACTTGAAGGTGCCCCTTCCTGAGCACATGTTCTCCTTCCAGTCGCCGTCATACGTCGAGCCGTCGCCCCAGTCAAAGAAACCTTTGCCGTTCTTCTTGTCGTTCACCCATTCACCACGGTAGAAGGCACCGCTTGCAAAGGTATATACCCCCTTGCCCGAGCGTTTGTCCTGCTTCCACTCGCCGTCATACTTATCGCCGTTGAAGTAGTACATGATACCATGTCCGTGCTGATAGTCACGAAACCACAAGCCCTCATAACGGTTGTTGTTTGAGAAGTAGTAGGTTCCACGCCCATGCTGCTGATCCTGGAACCATTCTCCCTCGTATTTCTCTCCGTCGAAGAATGTATATGTGCCAAAGCCTTGTCGCTTGCCTTTCACATACTCACCCTCATACATATTACCATTCTTATAGCTGGCCTTACCCTTACCGTGAGGCTTCCCCATCATCATCTCCCCTTGATACTGTCCGCCATCCTTTGTGGCTACCGATCCGAGGGTGATTTTCTGTGCGCCCGCCATAACAGGCATCAGCGCAAATAATAAAGTAGTGGTATATAATCTTATTCGCATTGTTGTCTCTCTTGTTTTTAATTATTTTGCAAAAATAGGCATTTTTCCCGAAGTCAGCAAATAATCTAAAACTATTTTATATGTTTTTACGTTTTCATCGTAAAATTTGGTTTTCTTCTCACTTATTCGTATCTTTGCAGCCGTTATGAAGTTTATGGCTATTATCCCTGCCCGCTACGCTTCTACGCGCTTTCCGGGCAAACCGCTGGCAGTTCTCGGCGGAAAGACTGTCATTCAGAGAGTATATGAGCAGGTGAGCAGTCTGCTCGACGAAGTATATGTGGCTACCGACGACGAGCGTATCTTCGAGTGTGTGGAGTCGTTTGGCGGACGAGCCGTCATGACCCGCGCCGACCACAAGAGCGGCACCGACCGTATAGAGGAAGCGGCCGAGAAAATCGGCTCTGATGCCGATGTCATCATCAACGTACAGGGCGACGAGCCATTCATCCAGGCGTCGCAGATCACCACGCTCATGCAACTCTTCGATGCCCCCGAGACTCAGATCGGCACCCTCGGCAAGCCTTTTGACTCGATAGAGGCGGTAGAGAATCCCAACTCGCCCAAGATTGTCACCGACAATCGGGGTTTCGCTCTCTACTTCAGCCGCAGCGTCATACCTTATATAAGAGGTATAGAGCCTGCCGACTGGTTTGGCCAGTATCCCTTCCTAAAACACCTGGGCGTTTATGCCTATCGGCGTGAGGTTCTGAAAGAGGTGACACAACTGCCACAGAGCAGCCTAGAGAAAGCCGAGAGTCTGGAGCAGTTGCGCTGGTTGCAGAACGGCTATCGCATCCGTGTAGGTCTCACCGACATTGAGACCGTAGGCATCGACACCCCCGAGGACCTCGCCCGTGCCGAGGCTTTCCTCGCCAAGCAATAAACAAAAATGAAGGGAACGTCTTAACTCGTTCCCTTCATTTGTCTTAGCAGTTCTTTCTGCTGTTCTGTCAGGTTGGTAGGCAATTTCACCTGATAGGTTATAATCAGGTCGCCGAAAGTACCATCTCCCCGATCATAGCCTTTGCCTCTCAGTCGCACCTTCGTGCCTGGCTGTGTCTCAGGCTTGATTTTCATCTTCACTTTCTGGCCATTCGACAGGGTGAGCATCACTTCGCCACCCAGCAGCGCCGTATACAGGTCGATGCTCACGTTAGCATTCATCTCGCCCGAATACGTACGGGGCTGCCTGCCAAAACCAGAACCGCCCGACGAGAAACCTTGGAACCCGCCGAAGCCGCCGCCCTGATGCCCCTTACGCCCAAAGAGATTCTCAAAGAAATCGCTAAAGCCGCCACCACCCGAGAAACTCGAGAAGTCGAAACCGCCAAACGGATTGCCGCCCGCCTGACCGCCGCCATAGCCGCCTGCACCGAAGGCATCGGCCTGACGCCACTGTTCGCCATACTGGTCGTACTTGGCACGCTTCTCAGGATCGCCAATCACATCATAGGCCTCCTGCAAAGCCTGGAACTTAGCCTGAGCCTTGGGGTCGTCGGGATGCAAGTCGGGGTGAAACTGTTTGGCTCGTTTCAAGTATGCCTTCTTCACATCCTTCTGTGCTATCGTCTTATCTACGCCTAAAATCTTGTAATAGTCTATAAATGCCATAATCTTATCCTCCTTACTTCTAATCTATTTGCATTAAAAATACAGCAAAAACCATGCCGATATTTGCTCATCACAGTTTTTTTTCGTAATTTTGCCCCCCATAATAATATAATAGGAATCATGAGACAATACATTTTCATATTTTTCGCTATGCTAGCAACCACGCTTCCTGTCTCGGCAAAAGGCACGAAGACTGTCAAGATGAAAGTCATCGAGACCAGCGACGTTCACGGCCACTTCTTCCCATGGGACTTTATGGAGGGCCGTCCCATCAAGGGTACGCTAACCCGTGCAAATACCTATATCAAGAAGCAGCGCGAGCTCTACGGAAAGGACAACCTGCTGCTCATCGACAACGGCGACATCCTGCAGGGGCAGCCTTGTGTCTATTGGACAAACTATGTGATGCCCGAAGACGAGAATCTGGCCGCTCAGGTAGTCAACTATATGCAGTACGACGCCGAGACCGTGGGCAACCACGACGTTGAGCCCGGCCATAAGGTCTACGACAAATGGATTCGCGAGGTACGCTGCCCGCTGCTGGGAGCCAACATCGTGAAGGAAGACCGCAAGAACGCCGAGGCCAACCCCAAGAACATCTATACGGGGCTTCAGCCCTACTCCGTCCACTATGCCGACGGGGCGAAGATTGTCATCATCGGCATGCTCACCCCTGCTATTCCCAACTGGCTCAACAAGTCCATCTGGAAAGGCATTGAGTTTGAAGAGATGGTAAGCTGTGCCCGTAAATGGGTGAAGTATGTCAAGGAGAACGAGCAGCCCGACCTGATATTCGGCCTCTTCCACTCGGGATTCAACGGCGGCATCAAGACCGACGAGTACGAGGAAGACGCCACCGAATCTGTAGCCCGCGAAGTGCCGGGCTTCGATATCATCTTCTTCGGCCACGACCATCTGGTACACAACAAGTGGGTCACCAACACCGAGGGCCAGCAGGTGCTCTGCATCGACCCCAGCTGCTACGTTAAGAACGTGGCCGAAGCCGAGATTACACTTCAGTTCAAGAAGGGCAAACTTGTGAGCAAGGATATCAAAGGTACCATCGTAAACGTAGAAGACGAGGCCATCGACGACCAGATGCTCCAGCACTTCCAACCCGCCATCGACCAGGTGAATACTTACGTAAACCGCAAGATCGGCCGCTTCGAGCATCCCATCTATACCCGTGAGAGTTTTTTCGGCAACTCTGCCTTCACCGACCTCATCCACAACCTGCAGCTGAAGATCTCAGGTGCCGACATATCCTTCAATGCCCCGCTGGCCTTCAACACAGTAATCAACGCCGGCGACGTCAGCCAGGCCGATATGTTCAAGCTCTATCGCTTCGAAAACCTCATGTTCGTGCTCCGCATGACGGGCGAGGAAATCCGTAAGCATCTGGAATTCTCGTACGGCATCTGGGCCAACACGATGACATCGCCCGACGACCACGCTCTGCTGCTCAACGACGAGTCGACCGACGACCAGCAGCGCTTCGGATTCAAGTACTACACCTTCAACTTCGACTCTGCCGCAGGCATCGACTATGAGGTCGACCTCACCAAGCCTAGTGGGCAGAAGGTCAGAATCCTGCGCATGTCGAACGGCGACCCCTTCGACGAGCACAAGTGGTACAAGGTGGTGATGAACAGCTATCGCGCCAACGGCGGCGGCGAGTTGCTCACACGCGGTGCTGGCATCCCTCAGGACTCGCTCGAGAGCCGTGTCATCTGGCATACCGACCTCGACCAGCGCCACTACCTGACAGAGGAAATCAAGAAACAGGGTAGCATCGACCCGCAACCCAACCATAACTGGCGTTTCGTGCCTGAGGAGTGGGCAAAGCCCGCACTTGAGCGCGACCGCATACAACTGTTTGGAAAATGAAAACCTATTATTTCGTATTCTGTAAAGAAGACCTGCTGCTGGAGCGCCTCGCCGACGGCAGCTACACCATTCCCCTCGGAGACGAACCGCCTACCGAGGTAAAACCCTGGACCCACCAGATGGATATCACACCCATGGCCGACGGCACACCCGTCATCACCTACCGCATCGACAATCCCATTGTGGGCGATGAGCGCTTCGAGATGTGCCCCCTGCGCCAGAGCTACTATAAACTGCCACGCCCGCTATACCTCAAGGGCGGTAAGTGTCAGGAACTGCTCTACTGGGACCAGAACACCAAGTACTGCGGCGTCTGCGGCGCCCCCATGCGCATGGACACCGACATCTCCAAGAAATGCACCCAGTGCGGCAAGGAGATATGGCCACAGCTGGCCACAGCCGTCATCGTGCTCATCCATAAGGGCGACGAGGTATTGCTGGTGCGTGCTAAGAACTTTAAGCGCGACTTCTTCGGTCTTGTCGCCGGCTTCGTAGAGACTGGCGAGACCCTCGAAGAGGCAGTAGCCCGCGAAGCCCTCGAAGAGACGGGCGTAACCATCGGTAACATCCGCTACTTCGCCTCGCAGCCCTGGCCCTACCCCTGTGGCTTGATGGTAGGCTTCAACGCCGACTATATCAGCGGCGACATCCACCTCCAGGCCAGCGAGATTGCCAAGGGCGGCTGGTTCCGCAAGGACAATCTCCCCGACATCCCCGAGAAACTATCCATCGCACGCATGTTGCTCGACGCGTGGATAGAGGAGAAATAAAACAAACAAATACTTTAGATTAGTGTCAATGACAGGTGCTTCGTCCGACAGACGTAGGCATCTGTCATGGCATTCATAATTCCTTTAAATGCAATTTAAGTTATATTGCAAAGCAATTTAGACTAAATTGCAGAGCAAAATAGATTAAATTGGTCGGCAATTTAGTCTATTTTGCAATCAAAGAGATAGTCTCTGTCAATAAGCAAGCCGTTTCATGGCAGACACACGCCATACATCTGCCACCACTTCGGATAGTCTTCACCTGTCGTCCCTCCCTACAATAGGCGGTAACGCGATTGGAAAAACATGGGAAAGAAACAAAAACAACGCATGTCTAATAATCACGGAAAAGACGCACAGAATGAGCAAGATTTGTATGTTCATTTCCTATATATATACGGCCACGACTGAAACTCAGACTCAATCCATATATTTCATCATAGGTTGCTGGCCAATAATAACCAAGACCTGCATTAGTATTACCAGGAGCACTCTGTTGATACTGCTGCAGGTTACGTGCACAAGCATAAAACGTGCGTGATATTTCCCCAATATTATCATCAAGGGTTGTCCAGTCATAACCGGCAGACATAATCTCATCCAGTTTAGCTGACAATGTAGAAGCATCGGTACTTGCAATTCTATCAATAAGTTTTGCGGTAATTACCAACTTATCTGTATCATACTGATATTTCCACACCGAACAATAGTTTGTATCAAGAAAGCGAATTGCATAGCGCACACCACCGGTTGTGTAGCTGGCCCAATATGACTTGTAGGCTGTCGGTGTCTTAGTTTCCTTGCTGTAGCCAAACACACACGGATGCTCAGTAAGTAAGCCAGATGTAATAAAAGCTGAAGAACTAAAAATATTCTCTCTAATAGACATTGGATCCGATAATATTGCAGGTGTAATGCTCAGAAATTCCTGCAAGCTGGGAAGATGCCAGAACTCACCCTCAAGCTTACGATCAGTATTCGAAGGGATTACATAACCATCATAACCTGTACGTCGAGTCGCATCAACCCACTTTGTACCCATGATGCCATGATTGGCTACGCCATCTGTACTTGTCCACTGGAACAGCGTACCTTGCGATGTGCTTTTTGTATGATCAAAGGAGAATGTGGTATTGTCAGTAGCCAGCTTCAAGTTATACTCACCAACGTAATAAAGAGGATTCCATCTTTTATCGCGATGGATATTCACCGCCGTACTGGCGGTTTTGCCTGCACCCCAGGCAGTGACGTTGCAGGATACGGTGAGGGACTCTTCGTGGACATTGACGGTGAAGATGTACTGCATGCCTGAGGCAAAGCTGATGGTGGCTGGCAGCTGGTAGGTCAGCGGCGAGGAGCTGTGGAGGGCAGTGGTCACCTCTATCAGCGTAGTGCCTGAGGTCATGGCCTGCGGCGGGATGAGCGCCACACAGTCGATATCCGACGTCTGACCTGTATTGCTGAACATAGTAATATCAGTAGCACTACCCTTGGCTGCACTGATAACACCAGTAGAGGCTGTAAAATCCACCGTGGGCTTGATGCCCTTCAACTTGATGGACTTCACACTCGAGCCGTTGTTAATCGTCTGCACACGGATCTTTGCCATCTTATGGGCAAAAGCCAGTTCACCCGTTGAAACGGGATAGACCTTGGAGATCGTGGCAGAGGCGTACATCAGGTCGCTATTGCGATAGCCGGCATCACTAGTCTGATCGGCCTCCACGACAAACGAGGTGGTCGATTCTGTTACCGTCGAGGGATAGTAGGCACGCACGTCGGTGGTGGTGCCTGAGAGCTTGAAGTACGGCTGACTGGCTGGCGTGGCGCCGCCTGAGCCGTCGGCGGTAAAGACAGTGCTCTGCGGCACAACGCTGCTGCTGGTGAAATAGGCAGAGAACGTCTGGCCGCTGGCAAACTGCGACGACTGAAGGTCGGTATTGGTGGTGCGGGTGGCCAGAGGGCAGTTCACAATCATCGTAGCCGTGAGCGTGATTGGCACAAGGTCTTCCTGCTGCCCTTCGTTATCGGAACTGCAAGCACAGAATAACAGCGATGCCGCCAAAATCGTTATATTAGTTTTCATGTTCATAACTGATAGATTTACCTTTCTTGGGGGCAAATATACGAAGAAATGTGTGAATCAAAAAAAAAAAACGCTAAAGAAAGTTAATAAATAGCCGTTTTATATTGATTCGGGTCATATAAGGGAAAAGAAATCCCCGCTCGGTTGAGCGGGGATAAACTGCTATTTAATATTCAACGAGCTTCATTGTCATCTTGCCGTGATAGTCTATAAGCGACTCTACAAGGTAGCAGCTGGCACCATCCGGGATGCAGAGGGTGGCATTGAAGTGCAATCCTTCAGCATCGATATGGCTGAACTCCATATTACCCAGAACAGCCTCTTTCAGGAAGTCGGCAGGTACATAGCTGGCATATTGCTGCTTACGGAAGTCACTTGAATAAAGCTCACGAGAGCCCTGATATACAGCAATATGCATAATGTTGTCAAAGTAAACGTTCTCGACCTCCATACCGTCTTCATTGTATGTATGGTTGACAACCTTGTACTTGGTGGGATTGATGGCAATATACCAGTGATAACGCTCTGCACCGAAGTTGACCACGGAGTCGGTCTTCACCTGATGGGTATAGCTAAGCACCCGCGGCGTATCATGTACGAATGCTTCCTCGGCGATAGGATCGTCATTCTTCTCAAGCTTCACCACGTCGCCGTTCTGATTGCTAAACCAGAAAAGATGGGGCGACTGCTTGACAATGCCGTAAGACGCGCCAGAGCCAAGCACCAGCGAATCGCCAATGATACGGAAATAGGCAGGCTGGCTGGTAGAGTCGGCATAATAGATGGTATCGCCCTTGACACGGAACGATACGTCGCCGCTCTCTGCGTCGACCCAGATACCCTGTAGCAGGGTCTTGGCCTCCTTATTCTCAGCAACAGGCTTGCCTTCCCGGCCACCACAGGCCACCAAAGCAAAAACCGATAATACTATGATAATGAATCTATTCATTTACTTTCCTATACAATGATACTCAAAGCCATTCTCGTCGAGCTCCTCGGTATCGAAGATGTTTCGACCATCGATGACCAGCGGGCGCTTCATGGCTTTCCTGACAACGCCCCAGCCAGGCAAGCGGAACTCCTTCCATTCGGTGAGCAGCAGCAGGGCATCGGCATCGAGTACGGCATCGTACATGTCGCGGCAATATACCACCGAGTCGCCAATACGGCGCTTACACTCATTCATGGCAACCGGATCGTAGACACGCACCTTACAGCCAGCCTCGAGCAGTTTCTGAATCATGACAAGAGCCGTCGACTCACGCATATCGTCGGTCTCGGGCTTAAACGAGAGTCCCCACATGGCGATAGTCCTACCCTTCAGAGCCTCCTTGCTGCCGAAAGCCTTGACAAGCTTTTCGAAGAGAACGCCCTTCTGATGCTCATTGACACGCTCTACAGCCTTGAGCACTTCCATGGAATAGCCATTCTGGTCGGCCGTCTTGATAAGAGCCTTGACATCTTTAGGGAAACACGAGCCACCATAGCCGCAGCCAGCATAGAGGAACTTACGACCGATACGAGTGTCGGAGCCGATACCCGCGCGTACCATATTAACATCTGCTCCCACACGCTCACACAGGTTGGCAATGTCGTTCATAAACGAGATACGCGTGGCAAGCATTGAGTTGGCGGCATATTTGGTCATCTCTGCTGATGGGATATCCATAAAGATGACACGGAAATTATTGATGAGGAAGGGCTTGTAGAGCTTGGTGAGCACCTTCTTGGCATGCTCGCTCTCGACGCCCACCACAACACGGTCGGGACTCATGAAGTCCTTGATGGCATTACCCTCCTTAAGGAACTCAGGGTTAGAGGCCACATCGAACTCGATATCAACGCCGCGCTTGGCCAGTTCGTCTTCAATAGCCTTGCGTACCTTCTTGGCGGTACCTACAGGTACAGTAGACTTCGTGACGACAACCACATAATTCTTCAGGTTCTCACCGATGGTCTTAGCCACCTGAAGAACGTACTTCAAGTCGGCAGAGCCGTCCTCGTCGGGAGGTGTTCCAACGGCAGAAAAAACTATCTCAACATCGTCGAGCACAGAAGCCAGATCGGTAGTGAACTTCAGTCGGCCCGCGGCCACATTCTTTTTCACGAGTTCGTCGAGCCCAGGCTCATAGATGGGTATTTCACCATTCTTCAGACGTTCTATCTTCTGAGCATCTACATCGACACACGTCACGTTGGCACCTGTATCAGCAAAACACGTTCCTGACACTAGTCCAACATATCCTGTTCCAACAATTGCTATATTCATATCTACTATTTTTCTTCTTTTACCATTTTAGTCAAACACCTCTGCGTCTTTCAAAAAAGGCTGGTTCAAATCCTTCTCACTGGTCAGGACTTTCGCAGGGTCGATGGGCCACTCAATGCCCAAATCGGGATCGTTCCAACGAATGCCGCCGTCGGTGGAAGGCGAATAGGGATTATCTACCTTATATGTAAAGATGGCCTCCTCGCTCAGCACTAGGAAACCATGGGCAAAGCCGCGGGGAATGAAGAACTGGCGCTTATTCTCCTCGCTTAATTCAACCATCACATGTTTACCAAAAGTAGGGCTCGACTTGCGAAGATCTACCGCCACATCCAACACCTTACCTTTAATAACTCTCACCAGCTTGGCCTGCGACGTTTCACCCTTCTGATAATGAAGCCCACGCAGAACACCGAAAGACGACTTTGACTCATTGTCCTGGATAAAGTCGACCTTACCTATATGCTGGTTGAACTCTTCTTGTTTCCAAGCCTCCATGAAATAACCACGAGCGTCATTGAACACCTTCGGCTCAATGATAAAGACTCCGTCGATTTCAGTCTCGATATAATTCATGTTTTATATTTTTTGTGCAAAGATACGGCAAAAAAATCACATAATCAACATTTTTAGGTTTCTTTTATTTGTTTATCTCAAAAAAATGCCGTAATTTTGCAGTCGTGATTGAATTAGAGAGACATATTGAGATCCTTTTGCTCAACAACGACTGCGTGATAGTGCCTGATTTAGGAGGCTTTATGACGCATCATGTCGATGCGAGCTATGATGAGGAAGACAACTCGTTTCTTCCTCCTCTGCGTACATTAGGATTCAACCCACAGCTCAAGATTAACGACTCGCTGCTGGCTCAGTCGTATGTCGAGGCCTATGACATCAGCTACCCAGAGGCTTTACAGCGTATTGAAGACGAGGTAAACGAGCTGAAGATGCGGCTGCAGAACAAAGGCTCGTACGAACTGAACGACATCGGAACACTGGCACTGAACGAGGATGGCAACTACATCTTCACCCCTTGCGAGGCCGGCATATTGACACCAACCCTCTACGGATTGGGTGCCTATGAAATGAAACGCCTGGAGGAGCAGAAGCGAGAAGCAGTGAAAGCGCAGCAAGAGGAACAGGCTGATATTGACACGGCTAAAATCATAGGCATGGAGCCTATTGAAGACGAGGATGAGGATGATGTGGTAAGAATCAAATTCTCGTGGATACGCAATACAGTAGCCATTGCCGCAGTGCTGCTGGCTATCGTCTTGCTGGCCCTGCCTACAGGCAAGACCGAGATGATGACGCGTACCATCAGCAACCTGAATAATACGATCCTGTTTGGCATGATGTCGAAGGACACTAATACAAGTCCGATAGACTATAAAAAACAAGACATCCAGAAGACGATGACAAAAGTGGACACCATTCTGAAGAAAGACAGCGTAAAGGTGGCCACAACGGTTAGAAAAGACTCTGCCAGACAAGGCTATTGCATCGTACTGGCCAGTATGGTAACTAAGAAAAACGCCCACGCCTTTGTCGAAGAGCTTCAGAAAAAGGGATACGAGCAGTCTGAGGTATATGTCCACAAAGACATAACCCGCGTGATTTATGGAAATTTCAAAACACAAGGCGACGCTTACAACGCTCTGAAGAAGATACACAGGGAGAAGGGACTTGAAGAGGCCTGGGTTTACAAATTCAGTGAAAAGATATGAAACGGGTACGTTGTCCTAAATGCGATCAATACATCACATTCGATGAAACAAAATATACCGCAGGACAGTCGTTGGTATTCAAATGTCCTGACTGCGGCAAGGAGTTTGGCATCCGCATAGGTGTGAGCAAACTTCGTGAGCGTCAGAAAGACGAGAACCCCGACGAACAGGCCAACGAGCAGGGATGCGGCTCTATCGTGGTGATTGAGAATGTATTTCACTACAAGCAAGTGATACCCTTGCAGATGGGCGACAACGTGATTGGCAGATACCAGAAAGGCAATCCTGCGAATGCGACTTTTGAGACCGTAGACCCTAGCGTAGATTTGAATCATTGCACGATTACCGTTTCACGCGACAAGAAAGGACGCTTGCACTACACACTCAAAGACAACAACAGCAACACTGGCACTTTTGTTGACAATGTGGAGCTTTCGCCCAAAGAGCGCCGTCTGATTAACGACGGTACACTCTTCACTTTAGGCGCCACTAGCATAATTTTGCGCTCTGCCGAGGCTAAAGACGAATAATTATGCATAATTTCTAAAGAAATTAATCTCATATTAACGATTTCTTTCATTTTAGGCTCGTTTTACCATTTATTTTTGTACCTTTGCGCCTTGATAATTCAAAGGAAATAATAAAAATCAATGGAAACAACAGCAATTCTGCTACTCCACTGCCCAGATCAGCAGGGTATCATTTCGGAAGTAACCAAGTTTATCACCGATAATAAGGGTAACATTGTGTACCTTGACCAGTATGTAGACAAGGTTGAAGGTATGTTTTTCATGCGCATAGAATGGGAACTTGAAGGATTTCAGATTCCACGTGACAAGATCTACGATTATATCACTACGCTCTATGCACAGCGCTACCAGATGAAGTTCAGCCTCTATTACAGCGACAAACGACCAAGAATGGCCATTTTCGTGTCAAAGATGAGCCATTGCCTATATGACCTGTTGGCCCGTTGGAAGGCTGGAGAGTTTAATTGCGATATTCCCTGTATCGTATCCAATCACGAAGATCTGCGCTATGTGGCTGATCAGTTTGGCATTCCCTATTACGTGTGGAGCATTAAGAAAGACCACAGCAACAAGGAAGAAGTAGAAGCCGCAGAAATGGAACTGTTGAAGAAAGAGGATATCTCGTTTATAGTGCTGGCCCGATATATGCAGATCATCAGCGACGAGATGATTGCAGAGTATCCACACCACATCATTAACATCCACCACTCATTCCTACCCGCTTTCATCGGCGCAAAGCCATACCATCAGGCTTATGAGCGCGGCGTGAAGATCATCGGTGCCACCAGTCACTATGTAACAGCTGAGCTCGACGCTGGTCCTATCATTGAGCAGGATGTGACCCGCATCACACATAAGGACACCCCCGAGAGTCTGGTGCTGAAAGGCAAGGACCTTGAGAAGATTGTGCTCTCACATGCCGTATCGAAGCACATTCAGCGTAAAATCCTCACCTATAAAAACAAAACAATTATCTTCTCGTAATGCAAGTAGCAATCGTGAAATATAACGCAGGGAATATTTATTCTGTGGTAAATGCCCTGAAACGACTGGGCATCGAACCCCTGCTGACAGACGACGCAGAGCAACTGGTAAAGGCAGACAAAGTGCTATTTCCCGGCCAAGGGCATGCTGGCGAAGCTATGGATTATTTGAAGGCCCGCAAACTCGACGAGGTAATCCGCTCATTAAAGCAGCCCGTATTCGGTATCTGTGTGGGGCAGCAACTACTCTGCAAGCATTCTGAAGAGGGCAATACAGATTGCATCGGAATTTTTGATGCAGAGGTAAAGCGTTTTCTGCCAGAGAAGCATGAGGACAAAGTGCCTTGCATGGGGTGGAATCAGCTCTATGATCTGAAGAGCCCGCTCTACAAGGGACTCAACGATGGCGACTACGTGTACTTCGTCCATAGTTTCTACGTACCGACTTGTAAGGACACAATAGCCACCGCCGACTACATACAACCCTACTCGGCCTCGATGCATAAAGACAATTTCTATGCTTGCCAGTTCCACCCGGAAAAGAGTGGTAAGGTGGGTGAACAAATCCTTAAAAACTTCCTTGAATTATGATAGAACTCATACCTGCTATCGACATCATCAACGGCCAATGCGTCAGACTGACCAAAGGCGATTACGGCCAGAAAACCGTATACCGAGACTCCCCCGCCGAAGTGGCTAAGGAGTTCGAGGAAATTGGCTTCACCCGTCTGCACGTGGTTGATCTCGATGGTGCAAAATCAAAACATATCGTCAACGACAACGTACTCCGCCGTATTACGACAGAAACCTGTCTAACCGTTGATTTCGGAGGTGGCATCAAGACCGACGAGGATATCGAGAAGGCTTTTGCCTCAGGTGCATCGATGGTAACAATCGGTTCAATAGCCGTCACTCAGCCAGACCTATTTATGGGATGGCTCAAGAAATACGGCGCAGAGCGTATCATTCTTGGTGCTGACGTACGACACGGGAAAATCAGTATCAATGGCTGGAAAGAAGATTCGGCTGAGGATTTATTGCCTTTCCTGCAAAAATATGTTGATGCCGGAGTGAAGAATGTATTGTGCACAGAGATCTCAAAAGACGGCACATTGGCAGGTCCTGCTATCGATTTATACAAAGAAGTCATGGCGGCCTATCCAGAAATGCACTTAATCGCCAGCGGAGGCGTATCATCACTCGACGATATCAAGGCGCTGGATGCTGCAGGCATTCCTGCCGTGGTGTTCGGTAAAGCCATTTATGAAGGAAAAATCAATCTTAATGAATTATGGGACTGGCAAAACGCATAATACCCTGTTTGGATGTGAAAGACGGTGAAACCGTCAAAGGAACCAACTTCGTAAATTTGCGAAGTGCAGGTGATCCTGTTGAACTTGGCAAAGCCTACAGCGAGCAGGGAGCCGACGAGTTGTGTTTCCTTGATATTACTGCTTCATATGAAGGCCGCAAGACTTTCACCGAGATGGTGACCCGTGTAGCAAAAGAAATCAATATTCCCTTCACTGTTGGCGGTGGCATTAATGAGCTAGCCGACGTAGAACGTCTGCTATATGCGGGAGCCGACAAGGTGAGTGTGAACAGTGCCGCCATCCGTCGCCCAGAACTGATTGACGAGATTACGAACCGCTTCGGATCACAGGTATGTGTATGCGCCATCGACGCTCGCATGGATGAAGACGGATGGCACTGCTACCTGAAAGGTGGACGCGAACGCACAGAACGGGGACTCTTTGAGTGGGCTCATGAGGCACAAGAACGTGGTGCAGGCGAGATTTTATTTACCTCAATGAATCACGATGGCGTAAAAGAGGGGTATGCGAACGAGGCGTTGAGAGAGTTGGCCGACAACCTGTCAATTCCCATCATAGCCAGCGGTGGCGCGGGGAAGAAAGAGCATTTCCGTGATACTTTCATCGAAGGGCATTCTGATGCAGCGCTTGCTGCCAGCGTATTCCACTTCGGCGAGATACCCCTTCCAGAACTCAAACAATATTTAAAATCAGAAGGAATAAACGTACGTATATGAAAATAGATTTTGAAAAGTGCGGTGGCTTGGTCCCCGCCATCATACAGGATGCGACAACCAAGAATGTGCTAATGCTTGGTTACATGAATCAGGAGGCTTTCGACAAAACTATCGCGACAAAGAAAGTCACCTTCTGGAGTCGTTCACGCAATTGCCTTTGGACTAAAGGCGAGACATCAGGAAACTTCCTCCATCTGGTAGACGTCATGGTGGATTGTGACAACGACACCCTGCTTGTAAAGGCTATTCCAGACGGGCCGACTTGCCACACAGGTTCCGATACCTGCTGGGGAGAAGACAACGAGCAGAATCCCCTGCTTTTCCTCACGGAACTGCAGGACTTCATCAACCAGCGCCATGAGGAGATGCCCGAAGGCAGCTACACCACCAAACTTTTCAAGGACGGCATTAACAAAATTGCTCAAAAGGTTGGCGAAGAAGCGCTTGAAACTGTTATCGAGGCCACTAACGGCACCGCTGATCACCTGATTTACGAAGCAAGTGATCTGCTGTATCATCTCGTGGTGATGCTCACTAGTAAAGGTATGCGTATCGAACAGGTGGCCGACGAATTACACAAGCGTCACGATCCCAACTGGGACAAGAAGCGCCGCGAGGCTAAGGCTAAAGGTATCATGAAGTAATCTAAAGAGAATCATTATATGCTGATCAGTTATAAGAATGTAAACATCTACCAGCAGCCCGACACCAAGATTCTAGAGGGTGTGGATTTCCAAGTTGAAGAAGGCGAATTCGTCTACATCATCGGACGAGTTGGTTCTGGCAAGAGTTCGTTACTAAAGACACTCTATTGTGATTTGGATGTAGACGAAGCTGAGGAGGCTAATGTGCTCGGACATGACCTGCTGACTATCCGTCGCAAAGAGATTCCTGCATTGCGTAAGGAGGTTGGTATCGTGTTTCAGGACTTTCAACTGCTAACAGACCGGACCGTTTACAAGAACCTCTGTTTCGTATTGAAGGCTACAGGTTGGAAAGACAAACAGTTAATTAATGAACGTATTCATGAGGTTTTGTCTCAAATAGGACTAGAGGATAAACTCGACAAAATGCCTAATGAACTGTCGGGAGGTGAACAGCAGCGCATAGCTATTGCCCGAGCAATATTGAACCACCCGAAACTGATTATCGCTGATGAGCCTACTGGTAATCTCGACAAGGAGACTGCCGACAATATCATGCAACTGTTGTGTAGCATTGCCGAAAATGGTACTGCCGTTGTAATGACAACTCATAACATTGGTTTGCTCAACAAGTATCCAGGCAAGGCCTATCAGTGTCAGGAAGGTAAGATGGGACAAGTAACAGTGAGAAAAGCATAGAAGATATAACATAAAAATATAATCGATATGAAAGTAATGAAATTCGGCGGAACATCCGTCGGCAGTCCTCAGAGAATGAAAGAGGTGACCGCTCTGGTTACCAAGTCAGGCGACCCTGTATTCGTGGTGCTTTCAGCCATGTCAGGAACCACCAACTCTCTTGTCGAGATTTCTGATTACCTTTACAAGAAGAATCCTGATGGTGCCAACGAGGTTATCAATCGTTTGGAGCAGAAGTATGACAAGCATGTAGAAGATCTTTACGCCAAAGAGGAGACAAAGGCCGCTACCCGCGAGTTCCTCCGCAGTGAGTTCGACTATCTGCGTTCTTTCACTAAAGAATTATTCACCAGTTTCGAGGAAAAAAGCATCGTGGCTCAGGGTGAGATTATCTCTACGAACATGGTTGTGAACTACATGAAGGAGCAGGGCATCAAGGCTGTTCTACTGAATGCACTCGACTTTATGCGTACAGACAAAAATTCCGAACCAGATCCCGTATATATCAAAGAAAAACTCCGTGCCAGCCTTGAAGAAAACGAAGGTGCACAGGTATATATCACCCAAGGATTTATCTGTCGCAATGCTTATGGTGAAATCGACAATCTGCAGCGTGGTGGTTCCGACTACACCGCTTCACTCATAGGTGCAGCCATCAATGCTGAGGAAATTCAGATTTGGACCGATATTGACGGCATGCACAATAACGATCCACGTGTAGTCGACAAGACAGAGCCTGTCCATCAGCTTCACTTCGAAGAGGCTGCCGAGCTAGCTTACTTCGGTGCTAAGATTCTCCACCCCACATGCGTTCAGCCAGCCAAGTATGCCGGTATTCCCGTGCGTTTGCTGAACACGATGGATCCCGATGCTGAGGGAACAACCATTAGCAATGCCACCGAATACGGTAAAATCAAGGCTATCGCCGCTAAGGACAACATCACCGCTATCAAAATCAAATCATCTCGCATGTTACTGGCCACAGGTTTCCTGCGCAAGGTATTCGAGATATTCGAGAGCTATCAGACACCTATCGACATGGTATGTACCTCTGAGGTTGGCGTTTCAATGAGCATCGATAATTCCGCCCATTTAGGTGAGATTGTTGATGAATTAAAGAAATACGGCACCGTGACTGTTGACACCAACATGTGTATCATCTGCGTTGTAGGTGACCTCGACTGGTCAAACATCGGTTTCGAAACTTTAGCCCTCGACGCGCTGAAGGACATTCCCGTACGTATGGTAAGCTATGGTGGTTCAAACTACAACATCTCTTTCCTCATCCGCGAGGAAGACAAGAAGCGTGCGCTTCAGAATCTGAGTAATACGATTTTCAATAAATAAATGGCAAAAGGAATATTCCCCGTAGATAGGTTTCAGTCTATACAGACTCCCTTCTACTACTACGACACAGAACTACTGCGCCAGACGTTGCGCACTATCAACGAGGAGGCTAGTCACCACGAAGGATTCGTGGTACACTATGCCATCAAGGCAAATGCAAACTCCCGTCTGCTCCGTATCATTCGCGAGGCAGGTCTTGGTGCCGACTGCGTCAGCGGCGGCGAAATCGAAGCATCCGTCAAGGCAGGATTCCCTGCATCAAAGATCGTGTATGCTGGTGTAGGCAAAAGCGATTGGGAGATTAATCTTGGACTTGACAACGATATTTTTTGCTTTAACGTAGAAAGTCTCCCCGAACTTGAGGTTATCAATGAACTGGCAGCCCAGAAAGGCAAGGTGGCACGCGTTGCCTTCCGTCTGAACCCCAATGTGGGCGCACATACACACGCAAACATCACCACTGGTCTTGCTGAAAATAAATTCGGCATAGCCATGCGTGATATGTTAACCGTTATTGCTGAGGCAGAGAAACTTCCTAACGTGAAGTTTGTGGGGCTGCATTTTCACATCGGCTCACAGATTCTCGATATGGGTGATTTTGAAGCCCTCTGCAATCGTGTCAATGAGTTGCAGAACGAATTGGAGAGCCACCGCATTCGTGTAGAGCACATCAATGTAGGCGGTGGACTCGGTATAGACTACGAGCACCCCAATCGTCTGCCTGTTCCCGACTTCAAGGCCTACTTCGACACCTATGCAAAGAAGCTGAAATTACGTCCTGGTCAAACTCTCCACTTCGAATTGGGACGAGCTGTTGTGGCACAATGTGGAAGCCTAATCACACGAACCTTATATATAAAGGAAGGTGCCACTAAGAAGTTTGCCATTGTCGACGCTGGATTCCCCGACCTCATCCGCCCCGCACTGTATCAAGCTTATCACAAAATTGAGAACATTACAAGTGAAGAGCCGACAGAAGCATACGATGTGGTAGGACCTATCTGCGAATCTACTGATGTCTTTGCCAAACAAATCGATCTCAATCGCACCAAGCGTGGCGACTTGCTCGCTATACGGTCTGCGGGGGCTTATGGCGAGATCATGGCATCTCAATACAACTGCCGTAAACTACCACTTGCTTATATGAGCGACGAAATCTAAAAGGCAAAGGGATGTAAGTTTTAATAGAAAAAGGTAAATAAATGAGCACAAGCAATCGCGGCATCTCTATCATCATGACAGTCTACGATCAGGCTCGTGAGCTTGAATCAAACCTGCCTCTATTCCTTTCACAGGAATATGAGGCAGATTATGAGGTCATCGTTGTCGACGAGACATCAACAGACAATACTGAGGATGTATTAAAACTGCTGAAAAAAGACTATCCACACCTTTATACAACATTTCTCCCAAAGCCCAACAGGCACGTCACCAGGAAGAAGCTTGCCTTTAGCATCGGAACAAAAGCCGCTAAGAACGAACTGATTATGTTTTCAAGAATCGACAGACCGATTACAGCTCCAGACATACTCAAAGCCATCAGTGAAGTACTTGATGAAAACGCAGAGTTAACTCTTGGATATATCGGAAGGAAAGGCATTCGCCTGCAATCATTTGCTTTTGTCGACAGTGCAGCAAGTCACATCAGAAAGGCTGAACGTCGACTCAAAAAGGTTGTTGATCGTGACACACGCATGAGTTATGCTTGGGGAAGATATGACTTTATCATCATCCACAAAAAGAACGTTCTGGATCTGTTGAACCTTTTCGAACAGCACATTTCCCCGACCGCGCTTCTCGGCATACGATTGAGCATTCTATGGCAGAGCCTCATTAAACGATCGTCCACCACACTACTTGTAACGGAGTGAGATATCAAAGCCTATGAAAGTCCTGCATGTATATCCCAAATCCGATGCCCTCATTCTGCATCATGTTCAGATGCTGAATGAGGGCTTACGACAGAGCGTTGACACATATACCGCAGACAGCTACAGTGCCTTCCGACAAGCAATGAAAGGACACAAGCCCGACATTGTCCATGTGCACGGCTGTACCCATTTCTTTCTCACCAGAGTCCTTCGTTCTGCTCGCAGAGCTGGTATACGTACGGTTTTGTCTCTTCATGGTCAGTTAGAACCATGGACTATCAATCAGCAGAGTACACAAGAGAAAGCAAACAGACTTTTACTATTAAAAGAGGCGATTATACACACGTACGCCATTATTACCTTTGGACGTCTAGAACGCAGCAACTTCGAAGATTTAGGTTGGAATCGCCGTATCGAAGAGATACATAATGCGGTGATTACCAACACCATCAACCCTATTGAGATGTGTGCCCAAACCTTCACTGTCTATCAGCGAATACTCGACTCCAACACACTCGGTCTGATGGACAATCTGACCCATCAATATTTGAAAGCAATCATCAAAGCAGGCATCTTGGGTGATCAGCGATGGGTCGACGAAGTACCAACTACAAGTCCTGATTGGCGTCATATATTAGTATATGCCGAACACGAAAACATACGCAACTACGTGGATTATGGCATTAACATTCTAGGGCTATCAACACCTATGCTTGACACCTCCAGAATCAGTGCCTATTTTCCTGATAAATACGTAATGCCCCACCCAATCAAAGAAATTGCCGGTGACTATCAGGGGGACGAAAACGAATATGTTTTCCGAATGATTAAACAGATCAGTAAGCGTCCCTTACTTCTTCACCTCATCGAGCTCACCCGTGAACTCTATCGCGACAGCATCGACGATGAACGCCTTTCTGAGCTATTAGAGAGCAAAGGACTGAAGGAATTCGCGGGTCGGCTCATGCAGGTACTCGGCGAAGAGACCGGACTCAACGAAGGCTACATGCCTATACTCCCTATTAACGACAAAAAGACAGAACATTTACGCAGAATTATTGCAAACCACTTAAAAATATGACAAGCCATCATCACTACACACAAGCAGACATGCACTACCTGCAGTTGCTTTCACAATCATTTCCTACTATCGCTGCGGCCTCAACGGAGATAATCAATCTCGAGGCTATCATGGCACTCCCCAAAGGAACAGAGCACTTTTTGGCCGATATTCACGGTGAGAGTGAGGCCTTCCGCCATATCCTAAAGAATGCCTCAGGCAATATTAAGCGAAAAGTCAACGAACTCTTCGGCAACAGCATACGTGAGTCGGAGAAAAAAGAGCTATGCACACTAATCTATTACCCAGAACAAAAACTCGAACTCATTAAGGCTAGAGAGGCCGATCTCGGCGATTGGTATCGCATCACCATCCATCAGCTGGTAAAGGTGTGCCGCGATGTATCATCGAAATACACCCGTTCAAAAGTACACAAGTCACTGCCCGAGGAATTCTCATATATCATTCAGGAACTGCTCCACGAGAGCCTTTCCGACATCGACAAGGCGGCCTATGTCAGTGTGATTGTTGACACCATCATTTCTACAGGCCGTGCCGATGATTTCATCTGCGCCATCTGTAATGTAATCCAACGGCTGGCCATCGACCAACTGCATATTCTCGGTGACATCTACGACCGAGGTCCAGGTGCCCATATCATTATGGACACCTTACGCCAATACCACTCTTGGGACATCCAGTGGGGCAACCACGATATACTATGGATGGGAGCATCAGCAGGCAATGATGCCTGTATCTGTAACGTGCTGCGTCTGTGTCTGCGCTATGCAAACCTGACTACCATCGAAGAGTATGGAATCAACCTGGTACCTTTGGCCACCTTTGCCCTTGAGACTTATGGCGATGACCCCTGCGAGGAATTCCTGCCCAAATTGCTGCCTGGGAATTCGATGGATGACAAGGAACGTCAACTCACCGCTAAGATGCATAAGGCTATTGCTGTCATCCAATTCAAGGAGGAAGCAGCGATATTTGAACGTCATCCAGAATGGGGCATGCTCGGACGCTGTCTGTTTAACCACATCGACTATACGCAAGGCATTTGTACCATCGACGGCAAAGCGTATGAGATGAAGAGCTGTCACTTCCCAACTATTGACCCAAAGAAGCCCAATAAGATGACATCCGCCGAGGCTGACCTCATGATGAAAGTCCACCACTCGTTCCGCATCTGCGAGAAACTTAAGAAACACATCCGAACACTGCTCTCACATGGCTGCATGTACACCGTAAGCAATTCCAACCTACTGTTTCATGCTAGCTGTCCACTCAACGACGACGGTTCGCTGAAAGAGGTAGAGATTTACCCTGGCATCAGCTATTGTGGTAAGGACCTCATGCACAATATAGGCATGATGATCCGCGCGGCATTCACCTCCAACAATTCTGCCGAATCATCTACAGAAGAATATCCTCACGACTATGCCCGTGATTATTTTCTCTACCTGTGGTGCGGCAAAGATTCCCCACTCTTCGATAAATCGAAGATGGCCACTTTCGAACGCTATTTTCTGAAAGATAAAGAAACATACAAGGAAGAAAAAGGCAACTACTTCAAGCTACGCGACTCTGAGGATGTGTGCGATCGTATACTCGATGCCTTTGAGGTTAAAGGGAATAATCGTCATATCATCAATGGCCACGTACCCGTTCACGCTTCTAAAGGCGAAAACCCTATAAAGGCTGGCGGCAAACTGATGGTGATTGATGGTGGTTTCTCTGAGGCATACCATAGTGAGACTGGTATTGCAGGCTATACGCTTGTCTATCACTCACGCGGTTTCCAACTAGTTCAGCACGAACCTTTCACCTCACAACAAGACGCTGTCGTGCGTGAGATTGACATTAAATCAACAACACAGATCATCGAGATGTCAGCCCACCGCATGCTAGTAGCCGATACCGATAAAGGAACTGAGCTCAAGTCTCAAGTAGTCGACTTGAAAGAACTGCTCTACGCCTATCGTCATGGCATCATCAAAGAAAAAAGAATATGAAGAAGCCCTTTCTCACCCTCTTATTTCTTCTGCTTTATCCTATTGCAGTTTCTGATTTTGCCGGAGAGATTGTGGCAGAGAGCCATATCTATAGCCAACACATTAAAACCCTTCAGGCTATCGCCAACAATAACTGGCTATCATCACCAGCCGTTCTACGCTTGAGGAGTGACGATGTACTCTATGTCAGTTTCGACGAACTTTCACATACTTATCATCGCTACACCTACCACATTGAACGATGTGAAGCAGACTGGACAACAGCCTCAGAGGTGTTTGAGAGCGACTGGATTGAAGGCTTCAACAATTGCCTAATCGAAAACTACAGCCTCTCTGTAAATACCATCGTCCCATACACGCACTATCAGTTTCAAATCCCCAACGACAGGTGTCGCCTGAAGATGAGCGGTAATTACCGTCTCCATATCACCGATGACGACAGCAATGAAGAAGTGGCTAGCATAGACTTTCTAGTAACGGAGCAAACAATGTCGCTGGCACTCGAAGCCACTACAAATACCGATATCGACACTAACCAGAGCCATCAGCAGCTCAGTCTCAGGCTCAATTATCTGGGCAACAGGGTGACCTACCCTGACGAACAGATTATGCTTGTAGTGATGCAAAACGGGCGCGAAGACAACATGCGACGTGGCGTGTCCCCCACCTATTCAAATGCTGATGGACTTGAATGGCATCATTGTCGCGAACTTATTTTCGAGGGCGGCAATGAGTATCGCAAGTTCGAAATACTCGATCCCAGCCACCCTACAATGGGCATTGACAACATCACATGGGACGGCAGTAACTATCAAGTCTATCCCTTCCTTGATGAACCTCGTCCCAACTACATCTACGACAAAGATGCCAACGGAGCCTTCTACATCCGCAACAGCGACAACCGTGAAAACGACACGTCGAGCGAATATGTATTGGTAAACTATCGCCTCAAGGCGCCCTATATGCCTCAAGGACATATCATTATCAATGGTCATTGGACAACCGAGGCCTCTAATAGCTACATAATGACCTATGATAAAGAAAACAGTACCTACACCGCTCAGATACTCCAGAAACAAGGATACTATTCATATCAATACCTATGGAAACCGAACAATGGTCGACCTCGATTACTACCAAGCGAAGGGAACTTCTACCAGACAGAGAATCGTTATCTGGCATTTATTTATTATAAAGGTATTGGCGAACGTACTTGGCGACTTACCGCGCTTCGCGAAATTCTTTTGGGGTCATCTGATGCACACGATAAAACGTGGAGATGAAATAGTTTGGCGAGACAAAGCCACACTCGTCAGCAATTTCGCTAACAGACTTGCTACTCATCTTCAGCAATTTCGTTGCACGATCCAGCATCATCTTCCTATACAATAGTCTCGGACTCTTAAACACATTATCTGAAACTACCCTGTAGAAGTCTTGCACATTGAGTCCAGACTCCGAACTCAGCACCCTCATCGAGAGTTGATTTTTGTCGGCCTTGTTCACAAACGATACCAACCTTTCCATCACTTTCACAAACTGCGGATCGATATCCTCCTGAATAGCATACTCGCCGGTTCTCATCTCCTCCGATGTTGGTTCCAGCACAATCTCCCCTCGTGTCGACAAACGACGAGCAATAGTACAGATACGCCTGATAATGGTCTGCTCACCACGATTTCTCTGGGCCCTCAGTTTATAGTTACGATGGAAAAGATAGGTATTAATAACAGTCAACACAAGCAGCAGCAGGCCCAGAATCGAAAACAGGCCTGTGGTTCGCCACCAAGGTTCATTAATCTTTACCACCCACTGAAGAGGTTCCGTATCCCATCTGTCGGGCACCATCGAAGCTTGTAGTTCGATAGTGTATGTACCAGGGCTGAGCGACATCAGCGGAAGGTGGAACATACCTCTGGCATCAATCAGTCCAGCCGAATTAGCTCGTGTATACACATGCCAATCGTCCATCAGTCCCTTTACACGCACCCGATAACAGGTCTGCTGCGGCCGAAAGTAATTCAATGCCGAGAAAACTAGCGTTGTAGAGTTTTGGGTATAGTTTAGATTGATTTCCTCTGTCCACGACAAAGCCTTATCCAGAATCACGTCACCCTCATACTCTTGGCCAGTATCTATCTCGTTGCCGTTCACCTGTAGACGAATCAGCTTAGGATACAATTTAAATGGAAACTCACCGCTCACTGTTTTCATCCCTTTGGGGTTAAATATAAGTACATGGTCAAGCGACTGCATCACCAGTTCGCCGCTTGGCAGACACATCGCCTTACCGTTTACAAACGACTCTCTGGGTAAGTTCTCGTTGTGGTTGTAGCCGATGATATACCTGATTTTATCGCCTTTGAACGTCAGGCACGATATGCCATAACTCGTAGCCACCCAGATATTGTGCTGTTTGTCTTCCACTACAGAGTGAATTACGTTGTTCAATAAGCCATCTTTCTTCGTGATTACCTGTGGCAGCATATCGGTTAGTTTCCTATAAAGTTGTAAACCCTGAGATGTACCGACCCACGTCCATCCGCGTGAGTCTTTATATACTGTGTTCACGAACTTATGTCTGAACATGATGGGTTTGTCCATTCCATCCATCATCGCCCCCAATTCAGCTGCTCGTTTCTGACTCCAGTCGTAAATCGTAAACGGTGGTGTATAAGGCATAGAATAAAGCAATCCACGTCTCTCGGTACCTGCCCATAATCCTCCTTGATTATCGAACGCCATTACGTTAATGTCGGTATTCAGCGTCTGTCCGTTGACAAGCCTCAAGTTGTCCGCATGTGTCAGTTTATCTGTCACCACATCATAGGTCCAATAGCCATACTCTGATGGAATGTAAAGCACACTATCGCGATCTGTCATATTATTCAGATGGTAGGGCGTACGCAGCACCTCTTTCCATTGGCGCTTCTCCACGTCAAACTGGTTCAATATGGCATCCTTGAAACCATTTCTTATCTGATAGATTTTGTTACCATCCACCTTCAGTACCGATGAGAAGCGGAATCTGTCCATATCTTGCGGACCATAGGCATAACTCTCGTGAATCTTCTTGGCTGTTGGCATCTCATACATCTCAACCAACCCATTCTCATAAAACAGCAGCAGAGTGTTGCCCTTATATATCTCAAGATCCTGCAAATTCAGGTCTTTCCTAATCTTCAGTGTCTTCTTTGTCTTCGAGTTAAATAGTCCGCCATCTGTCAACAACCACACAATGCCATCCTGATCAACAAACATATCAGTCACATTCTGCTTTATGCCGAATCCTTTGAATACGCTCTCTACCGAGTTCACAAACCTCTCTGTCACCAAGTCAACGCAGGTCACTGATAATTTGTTTTTCAGCCAAATATGATCATAACGGTCAAAATACAGATGGTAATTGCCATGATAGTTTTTCAGCGGGAAAATGTTCTCGTCGGTAGGGTCGATATATTCAAAACGCTGACCATCGTAGAAATTTATCTGCCCCATCGTGGCTATCACAAGTCGTCCACATGGCATGCAACTGATAACCTGTGCACTGTTGTCAGCTAGTCCGTCAGCAGCACTGTAGTTCCTGAACAAACGGGTCGACAACTCTGCCCTCACCCATACTGGCGACAGCATCATACAGATTAGTAAAAAGGTTAATACTGTCTTCTTACTCATATCGCTATGATCTTAAATACTTTCTATTCTCTCTATGCGCAACTTCAGCAGACCTGCCGGCACACGCACCTCCACCACATCGCCCACATTCTTATTCATCAGCGCCTGAGCTATAGGCGACTTGATTGAAATTTTTCCTTCGCGCAGGTTAGCCTCATGCGGACTTGCTATCGTATAGGTCATGCGATTGTTGTTGGCTAGATTAGTCATTTCCACCTTACTAAGCAACTGGATACAATCGTTACTCAGCCTTGAGGTGTCTATCACACGGGCGTTTTCAAGCACACGCTGCTTGAAGCGTATTCTGCCTAGCAACCGCGACTGTTCGCGCTTGGCCGCATGATATTCAAAATTTTCGCTCAGGTCGCCCTTATCACGCGCCTCAGCAATAGCATCCCTCACCTGAGGCAGTTCCACACGCTCCATGTGCTGGAGTTCGGCCACGAGTTTATCGTAGCCTTCTTTTGACATATATTCAAAACTCATAAATTTACTCTCCCATTTCGGCCACAAATTTAGCCATAATTCCTCAAACATCCCTAAAACAATACTTTAAAAATCGTTAATTATACAGGTATCGACAAAGGAATCTGATTGAAATGAGTATTTTTGCAAAACAAAAAACATATTATCGTATGACAGACCAAACA
Source organism: Prevotella sp. FD3004 (assembly GCF_000746155.1). Taxonomy (NCBI): domain Bacteria; kingdom Pseudomonadati; phylum Bacteroidota; class Bacteroidia; order Bacteroidales; family Prevotellaceae; genus Prevotella; species Prevotella sp. FD3004. Next base: position 503,552 of record NZ_KN050819.1, read on the forward strand.
ACTAACACTGGAATGGTAAGAAAAGCCAGTAAAAACGATATCACACGCATCATTGAACTGTTACATCAGGTAGATATGGTACACCATGTGATACGTCCAGACTTATTTAAGCCTAATACAACCAAGTATAACGAAAAACAACTCGAAGCTTTGCTCAGTGAAGACAACAAACCCGTATTCGTTTATGACGATGGTGAGATATGGGGACACGCTTTCTGTCTGATTACTGAAGTCAAGAACGACAAGCTGCTACAAGACATCAAGACTATGTATATTGACGATATATGCGTGGACGAAACGGCTCGCGGCAAACACATCGGGAAAGCGCTCTATGAGCACGTGAACTCCTACGCTCGTTCTATTGGCTGCCAAAGCATCACCTTAAATGTGTGGGAGGGTAATACCCCTGCCCTGAGTTTCTACAGAAACATGGGTATGCATGTGCAGAAGACCACCATGGAAACGTTTTTGTAAACCGGATATCACCCATTAGAAAAATATGCTGGTGATAATGTTGCGAAATCGTCGAACCGACGGCAGTGTTAGCACGCTTGCTAACAACTGCCCATGAGAGAGATTCTAATGTCGGTTCTAATCACCATTACAAACAATATTAATTTCATTTCAACAGAATATCTTCCGTAATAATAGCCAGACCTATTGGCAACTTACCAAGTTTCCCTATAGTAAAACGGCAGAATATCTATTTTTATCTGAGACAGCATATCGAGCATCCCATAGGTATCAGTATCAATAACAGCAAATCTAACATCATTTTAATAAAAATGTGCCCCGAGAATAACAAATAAACCTTTCGGAACACACACATTTGTGTTACTTAATCGATATAATCTGCCAAATCCATTATCAGTTGCGAGTTCCATTTCGCACTTTTAGAAATACCATTGCATTCAACAGTATCAAGTTGTATGATATTCGAGCCCAGACTCTCTGAATCGGTACATCTAAATACGAACTTGCATTTTAGCATTAAAACCCTTTCGCCAATATTCAATTTGACCATAGATTCACCTTTTCCATTGGACTTGTCTTCATTAAAGACCATATCATTAATGTCAGGCAAATCCACATTAAACGACAGGTAGTTACGTGATATTTCATTAACTGCAATACTTTCTATTTCAAAAGGAATATTTTTTTCTGAAGGCTCTCCATAAACAGAAATCGTAGCAGCGACACTCTCAGAAGCAAGAAGATCATTCCCCGCCGCATCTGTATAAGAAAGTAACACTCCATTATGTATGGCAGAAGCATGGAAAGGACTATATGAATCATCCTTACTACACGACACCATGCACAATACAAGGGCAACTACCCCCATAAATCCTTTAATACCATACATAAGTACTCAGATTAATAAACATCATAGGATTCGCTTTAAATCTGACATCAGGGTTACCTTCGAAAGACGACCAAACATTATCAGTTGCCAAGTACCAGCCATTACCATTATTCGGTCCCCATCCCCAGTTCATATACAATCTGTCATCATACTCAGTCCATGACTTGATTTTAATGCCAAGGAACTTCTTTGTAACAGTATACGACTGCTCATAATAACCATCACAGAACCAAATATGTCCAGCCCAAGGAGCATCATGATGCCACGCGCCAAGAAGGACTCCTCGGTTGAAGGTTGACTCTTCACCAAAATAGTTGATGCCTTTGAAACTCAAATTATTATATACCGTTTCAAAATTGTAACTGGCAAGTTTTGCATTCTTATAGCCAAGTTTTTTAAGGCCTTTTATAATGTTGGCTGGCGTAGCACCGCTTTCTTCATCTTTTTTCTTCCCCCAGTCATATTCTGGAATACTATCAGCAATCTGTCGAAGTTTTCTTGCAGTTTCTGTAACTGTAGTCACATCTTTTATATTTCTCATATCAGTATAATCAAAACTCGGATATGTGGGAGTAACGTTACCTAGCATTCTTTGTGATGTATCATACATCAGCATTCCTGTAGCGATAGCAGGACATCCAATGCAAGCACGATTAGGCGCACACATATTATAGCCACCTTCCTGACACCAATAATCCAAGTCCTTTCCTGTGTATGGATATATAGACTTCTTCCCTGAGCTATTTTCACGTCCTCGTGTCTGAGGCTGCGGCTCGTTGTTATTGACAACAATCTCATACTCATATCCATCACGCCCCAAATCTTTCCAGTTATTAAAATAATCGGTTGAGGTAGATGACTGATTATTAATATTGCCTATAACCCTATTCTTTAAAGCAGAAATATACATAGCCATCGGACTATCGTCAGAGATATTAGAGAATTCAAGATTTCCCATGTTCGAATGTGCCAAAATAGGGAATGAACTGTTATCACCTGCAATAAGCACATATCCTCCATTATTTATATAGTTAATGGCATACAAAAGAGTGTCACCATCTTCAATATAGAAATCCACATCAGACACGACCTTAGAAATAGGATCTATGGTCCTTGTGACAGATTCTGGCGTATCATTTTTTTCGAGTCCAGCATTAAACATTGAGGCATATGCCAGAGCTTGCTTCATATTAAGTTTAGAGTTTTCGAAGGACACCTCATCTACGAGGTTTTCATTGGGCGCAATGTCCGTCTGGTTCTCAGAACATGAAAACAGAAGAAACGAGCTTGCAACTAAATAAAATATTTTCTTCATAAATGCATAATTGATAATTTCACTTACTCATAAAGCTTTTCAGTTTCCGCTCCTTTTTCCCAGTCTGGTCTGTCTCAATTCTTCCGGAATATATTGAATAATTCTGATTAGTTCAACTATTATAACTTATTCTAGCATAAATACTCCTTCATAGGAACTGCCGCCAAGTGATATTATGATAGCATATTCTCCGTCTGGAAGGAAACTCATATCAATAGTATAAACTTCAAATGTGCTAAAATCCATGATTCCTTCTAATACAACTGCATCATTTTCATCATATATACAATAGATGAATGTATCACTTGACGAGTACAAGTCAAGACTATGACTGCTTTCATTCAAAAAAGCAGTTATAGGTATTACAGGGCGTCGGGCAGGAGCCTTTTTGGGCTTAAATATACCGCCCCCTGTTTGCGATGTATCCATCTTATGAAGTTCAACATAAGTTCCTTGAGTGTTTTGAGCACATATAAAGGAACTTTGAGTGATGAACGCAAACATAATCGACATAAATTTAAGTCTCAACATATTTTATAATTTTATTGGTTTATGATTGTGGGGGCAAAAATAGCGAAATTGAATAGAACAACCAAAAAAAAATTGTTTCATCTTGTTTCACATACTGCAAATGAAACAAGATGAAACAAAAAAAGCTCCAAAAAACGCTGTTTTTTATATTTTTTCGTATCTTTGCATTCAAATAATAACCAGTTTATATCAATATGAGCCATTACTTTAACCGATACATATTATTCGCAATGCTATTGCTGGCTTCATGTTCTAAAGACAATTCTTTAGAGAAAATGGAGCAAATCAAGATGATTGGAAATAAAGATCCCAATAAAGCACTTGTCATGCTTGACTCTCTTGATACTGAGATCAAGGGAGAAAGTGATTATGCCATTCATAAATATGAATTGTTGCGCGTCAGACTTAATGACAAGGCAGACAACATACCCAGTTCTGATAGTTTGATAAAAAAACAGATTGAATATTTTGATAAAAACGGGTCTGCAGTTGAAAAGCAAGAGGCGTATTACTATGCAGGAAGTGTGTATCGTGACCTACAAGACACACCAAGGGCATTAGAACATTTCTTTAAATCGTTAGATTATGCCCTAGGCAACAAAGAATGTGATTCAATTCTGTTGGAAAATACATATTCTAATCTTTCCTACTTATACTTTCAGGTTCAGGATTATAACAATGCACTAGAAGCTGCACAAAAAGAATTCAAAGTTAATAAAGACAATAATAATGACAAGATAATTGCTTTCATGCATCTCGGAGCTACTTATCTGGCAGTAGACAGTTCTCGGCAAGCAAAAGCGGCATTTGATTCGGCTTATTCGCACGCCATACATTCTAATGATATTACCAATCTTCAAGATGTTCTCATACATTTGTTGAATAAGTACTCGGAAATGAAAGATATGGAGAGAGCCAAAAGATGTAAGGCGTTAATATACATAAATCCTCTGAAAGATTTTTCGTCTATATCGTGTATGGCTTTTGCGCAATACTATGAATCAATAGGCAAACAAGATTCTGCTGTTATCTATTGCAAACGTGTACTTGAAGAGAAATCATATATTAACAGTATGTATGACGCGGCAAAGATGCTGTTTCGGATTTATAGCAGAGCAGGAGAGACTTATCTTACCAACTATTATGCAGGTATATATATGCAGTTAAGCGACTCTATGGACTTTGGAAAGCGACAGGAACTAGCCGCTACGGTGAATAATGAATATAAATATCATCTGGACCAAAGGAAGGAACAAGAACTGAAAGATGAAAAAGAGAAATATAAGAATAGATTCACAATTGTTTCACTGTCTGCTTTACTATTGGCATGTATCGGTTATGCTTTCTATTATAGAAGAAAAAACAAGCATTTACAACAAGTGCTTGAGCTATCTTCACAACTAACAGAAAAGATTGACCAGAACAAGAGAATTATCACCATGCTCCACCAATCTGAACTGGAAGGAAAGGCGGAAGACGTGATCAAAGCCATCAAACAATCAAGTAAAGGAAAGATGGAAATAACATCTGTAGAATGGAAGCAACTCTACCAAGCTGTAGATGAACTATACCCAAGTTTTAAGGATAGACTTCTGAAAGAACTTGGCACTTTTACAGAACATCAGATGCAGGTTTGCTACCTGATGCGTATCGGACTTTCTACTTCACAGATTTATAATATGGTAGATTTATCACGTACCACCATTTGGCGATGGGTGAAGAAATATAAATGGTTAACGAATTCCGACTATAACGCATGATTATATTTATATAAAGATACTTTTTCATATTAAACGCTACTTATTTGGGAATAAGAAATGCTTTTGGCTAAAAAAGCCGTGTTATTATATTCATTATATCATGAGAATAGCCTTCCGCGCATAAATAGTTATAATACAAACTTTTCATTCCACACTTCTCACACTTCCCACACCTAATGGGTGATTATTTAGGTGTGAGAAGTGTGAGATATTTTAAGGTATCATAACTAAATGCAAAAGACCGCTGGACTCAAATAAATCCAGCGGTCTTTACAAAGAAGTCGAGGTGACAGGACTCGAACCTGCGACAGCCTGGTCCCAAACCAGGAACGCTACCAACTGCGCTACACCTCGTTTTTGCGGGTGCAAAGGTACACATTTTCTGTGACCCTTGCAAATTTTTCCGCAAATTTTTATCGAATTATTTAATAATTCCCTGTTCTACGAAGATTTTCTTCAAAGCAACAACCGAACGATCAACCTGTTCCTTGGTATGTGTAGCCATCAGCGCATAGCGAACTAACGTGTCTGTAGGCGCACATGCGGGAGGAATAACAGGATTGATGAACACGCCTGCCTTGAAAGCGAGAGCAGTAACAAGGAATGTCTTGTTTACATCGCGAACATAGAGTGGAATAATGGGGCTCTCAGTCTCACCAATCTCGAAACCTTCTTCACGGAAACGCTTCAGAGCATAGTTGGTTACATCCCAAAGGGCCTGAATACGCTCGGGTTCCTGCTGGATAATGTGAAGGGCCTCCATGGCCGCAGCTGTGGCTGCGGGCGTATTAGAAGCCGAGAAGATATAAGTACGGCAGGTATGACGCAGGAAATTGATGGTATCTGAATCAGAAGCTATGAAACCACCAATAGAAGCCAACGACTTTGAGAAGGTGCCCATAATGAGATCAACCTCGTGGGTGAGTCCGAAGTGATCGCACACGCCCCTACCCTGACGACCAAAGACACCAATACCGTGAGCCTCGTCTACCATGATAGAGCAATTGTACTTGTGCTTCAGCTCAACTATCTCTGGTAATTTGGCGAGGTCGCCCTCCATAGAGAATACGCCATCGACAACAATCAACTTAATGGCATCGTGAGGCAACTTCTGAAGTACGCGCTCAAGATCTTCCATATCGTTGTGTTTGTAGTGGAGCTGCTTGGCAAATGAAAGACGACGACCGTCCACAATACTTGCATGATCACGATCGTCGCAAATGATGTAGTCGTCTTTACCAACTACCATTGCCAATACACCTTGGTTTACTGAAAAACCTGTAGAGAAGCAAAGACAGTCGTCTTTGCCAATAAACTCTGAGATTTCTTTCTCCAGCTGAACATGCAAATCAAGCGTTCCATTGAGGAAACGGCTACCAGCACAGCCAGAACCGTACTTTTCGAGTGCGTTCTTAGCTGCATCGATGATGCGCTGATCGCCTGTAAGGCCTGTATAAGCATTTGAACCGAACATCAGCACTTTGTGACCACCCATTTCCACTTCCGTTCCCTGCTTTCCTTCAATAGCACGGAAATAAGGGTAAACGTCAGCCTCCATGAATTTCTGTGGCTCACGATAATGCTTGTATTTCTCTTGTAACTGTCCCATTAATATTAGGTAATTCTACATTATTTATTTTTTTCAGGCTGCAAAGTTACACAATTTTTGGCAATTCGTGCAAGTTTTTTATAAAAATGTCACTTTTTGGCATTTTTATTATATCAATATGCGTTTTTTCAGGCTTTTTTCGTATTTTTGCACTCAGAATATGACAGAAAAGAAGAAAATCACATTTATACTAAACCCTATATCGGGCACTCACTCGAAGGATGAGATACCTGCCATGATTGAACAGATGCTCAACAAAGAATTGTATGAGCCCAGCATACGATTTACCGAATATGCCGGACATGCGGCTGAAATAGCTAAGAAGTGTGCCGACGAGGGGGATGATGTGGTGGTGGCAGTAGGTGGCGACGGTACTGTGAACGAAGTGGCTCGCTCACTGATTCACACCGACACAGCTTTAGCCATCATACCTTGCGGGTCTGGCAACGGTTTGGCACGACATCTGTGTTTGCCGCTCGACGTAAAAAAATCGATTGGCATTATTAACCAATATAAAGTAGAAGCTTTCGACTATGGCGTTATCAACGAGCTACCCTTCTTCTGTACCTGCGGCATGGGCTTCGACGCATTTATCTCGCTAAAGTTTGCGGAAGCAGGTAAACGTGGTCCTATCACCTACGTGGAAAATGTCTTGAAGGAAGGACTAAAGTACCAGCCTGCTACTTACGAAGTGGAAGACGAGACAGGGGCAAAGAAATATAAGGCTTTTCTCATAGCATGTGCCAACGCATCGCAATATGGCAACAATGCTTATATCGCGCCTGGCGCAACAATGAAGGACGGAGAGATGGATGTGATTATCATGGAGCCTTTCGACGTGCTTGATGCGCCACAGATAGCAGCTGACCTGTTTATGAAAACGCTGGCTAACAACTCGAAAATAAAAACTTTCCGCACAAAGCAACTGCACATACATCGCAAGGAACCAGGCGCCATTCATTTTGACGGCGACCCCATCATGACGGGCACAGATATCGATGTAAGGATTGAGTCTGGCGGTATCAAGATTGTAACAAATCCTGAGGCTACGGAAGACGACGGGCAACCTAACCCCGTATTAAACGCTTTCAGCGATTTCTTTAATAATATAAATAATGTACGTGAGGACATAGAGAAGCGTGGTAAACGAATTCAAAGAGTTAACAAGGTGATGCTACGCAGACTTACGAAACTTTAAGCCCATCTATGTTTCAGCTATATATTGTAATTATCATCCTAACTGCAGCGATGAGTTATGCAGGATACAGGATATATAAGGTTCTAACCGATGTAAGCGAAGCTTGCAGAGGCTGCGCATTAGCAGAAAAATGCTCAAAGAAGCAGAAAAAGAGCACTACATGGCGAAAAAATCGGGAAAACATTTGGCAGTGTCGAAAATAATAGCTACCTTTGCACCCGCAAATCGCAATTGGTGCCTTGGATGAGTGGCTTAGTCAACGGTCTGCAAAACCGTCTACGGCGGTTCGAATCCGCCAGGCACCTCGCAAGAAATCCTCACTTTCGTGAGGATTTCTTCTTTTATACACAATTATCCCCGCCAATTGCTGACGGGGATATTCTTAATCTTCTGCATCGAAGAGATTCTGCACTTCAATAATCTCGTCGTCGTCGAACCACTTAGAGAGCTTTTTACGGGCTTGCTCCACAATCTCAGGATCAATGCCCGTCCAAACCTTCTTCAAAACATAGAGAAGAACGGCCAAATCGTCAGTAAGTCCTGCAATGGGGATAGCATCTGGAATGACATCAAGCGGACTAATCATGTAGCCTAAGGCACCAATAATGATTGCCTTATCGCTCTTGGCCACCTTATCACTCTGTAGTGTGTAGTAGAGAATAAGTGCAGCATAAACCAACTTGGCTCCAGCTCGCTTAGCGATGCGGGAGATTTTCTCTGCAAATTCTGGCTTTGAGAACTTGCTGGCATAACTCATAAAATCGGGTAATTCCATCTTTTTCGTTTTGGTTAAGTTTCTATTTGTTTATTCTGATTATTCGTATTCCTGTATGAGAAGGATGCTTCTGCAAATAGCGATAGAGGGTCATGGGTTCTTCAACAACCTTTTTATGCAGTTGAGAAGCGTTTAGCAAGTGTAACCCGTCGTTCTTCCATACCGCAAAACCGAGATGTGCAATATCGAGTCCGGGTTTCTTGCATGTAATAGCAATGATGTCACCATCCTTAATAGCTTGACGCAGTAGTTTACTATTGCCAACAACAGATTTTGGGATATAGCGGAACTGCCGACCTGAGATTTTTTGTTCTATAGCGCGAATGTCGCGTATAAAGTCGGGATGTTGACGAAGAGCCTCATAACCCTGCGGATGCTGGCTCATATAGCTGACACTAACACGTTGTAGGGCGGAAAATGGCGGATTAGGCGACTGAATCTCACGAATAATTCCAGCACGGCTATTCTCGGTAATCCAATCAGTGAAATAATGGATACGGCTTGTATAATCCTTGATAATGCCTCCACGATAGCGCATATCAATGAGAGCATGTTTAAAAGAAAAATAGCTAAAGTCGCGACGCTGTACACAGAGCGTAAGGGCCACCACGTTCTCAACTAACGTAGTACAGTCGAGTTGACGAGTATTGACTACCAGACATTCAGGATCATTCCCTTCAAGGGTTGCTGCCACATATGGGCGACCTATAAACTTACGGGCAAAGAAAAGCGGCAAATTTGTCGAGGCTGGCAGATGTCGAGCCTCTCGCAATAATTGGCACACGGTGACGCTATCAACTGCAAGTTGTTTAGTCTGAGCCTTAGTAGGCAGAGCCAATACAAAGACGAGAATCATGTAAATCACAAATCGAAGCATCATACTTTCCTCTTCCTATATTTCTTTTTTAACATAAAGTTATAGCCTATGTAGGCATTAAACGAGCCAAACACATTCTCAGCAGTGAAACGCGAAGTATGGTAATTGTTAGTCCGCACAATCGCACTCCAGCCCGCATACCAACGGGTATTATTATAGACCATACCAAAACGGCCTATGGCATCGACATTCACCTTTTCAAAATCAAATCCATGCTTCTCGTCGGCAACCTTCCCATAACTAGTCTTATATGCCAAAGCGAGTTGGGCACTGACAGCCAATAACCAATTCTTGGCAAACACCCAGTTGTATGCATATCCGCCAGAAAGCATGAAGTCATTGTATTTGATGTCGCGAAACATCATGCCACTATCAAGTTTCACTTCCTGCCCTTTCGGCATGCGGCTATTAAGCGCTTTTTCGAGTTCGTCGTGATCCAAATCGAGTGTATTGTGAGTGTAGCCTGCTCCTGCCAACCATGAACCACAACTGATTTTCTGACAAGTAGACTGACTAAAGGCGGCTGGATAGGAGAACCTGCCATGATTGAAAATATAATATGCACTGACACCCGTAATCCCCACATTAACCCCTGCGAAGGGCATATCCTCGAAAAGTTGTCCATTGATACCATAGCCAAGTTTCACATCGCGTATCTTATAATCGTTGCCCGTTCGACGATAAAACAAATCGACTCCCACCTGCGAGGTATAGATACTGAAATCGAACTCCTTTCGCAGACCATTCTGACTAAACCCAATATTCTTGATATCAAACGTATAGCCAAAGAAGAACCAGCGCCAACCAAAATAAGGTCCAACTTTTGTTTGTCCATCAGGAGCCAACAGAATAGACTGCCCATTGCTACCCAAAATAAAGCTCTCGTAAGTACGAGTGACTTGAGCCATCACAGTAAACTCGTAATGCTGAGGTTCAATATAATCCTTTTGTAGGCGATCGAGACCTCGGATAGTACTGCGGAGGACGCTCAGCTCATGAGACCCCATTGAAGAATCGGAGTTCAGAATGTCAGCGCGCTGCATCTCCGCATGCAGAGCGTCGGCACGCAACGAATCTTGAGCAGCGACAGAAGCGCAAACTAACATCAAGACCAAACCCAGCATCAATCTACTCATCCCTTTAGTATCAGAATTTGCCTAATATACGATCCATTACCCAATTAACTGGTGTAGCCGATATGCTGGTACAAGTGCAAACTGCCAATCCCTGCAGATGTTCAATGACATTTTTGATAAGCGGATACTGAACATAAGGCGGATTAGGCACCGTGATATTCTCATCTCCCTCGCTGGTTTGTAAGCGAATGGGCAGATAATCGAAAACAGAAAAGCTGACTTGTCCCTCTGTACCTATAATTTCGATGCAGTCTTCACGAGCACTTTCGTGAGCTACATAACACCAGGATCCACTACCTGGAAGGCCATTTTCAAAGCGGAAACAAGCACTCACCGAATCCTCTGCTCCATAGAATCCGCCACGATTGGCACAAATACCACGCGCCTCAAGAATGACTCCAAACATATCCTGAAGCAAATCGAGCTGATGAGGAGCCATATCGTAGAAATAGCCACCTCCAGCAATCTCTGGCTGCAAACGCCAAGGCAGAGGTGTGCCATTTTTGATAGCTTCGGCATCAGCATCACGGAGTGGTTCTGTATAGCGTATCTGTACATTCAGGATTTTGCCGATACGACCACTACTAACTATATCCTTAACTTTCTGGAAATATGGCAGGTAGCGACGATAATAAGCAACGAAGCAAGGTACACCAGTTTGTTCGGAAATACGATTGACGCGAGCACAATCCTCATAGCTAGCAGCCAAAGGTTTCTCTACATAGACAGGTTTGCCAGCCTTCATGGCCATGATGGCATATGTAGCATGACTTGATGGAGGTGTGGCCACGTAAACGGCATTCACATCAGGATCGTCAATGAGTTCCTGAGCATCGGTATACCACTTATTAATTCCGTGTTCGACTGCATAGGTACGAGCACGATGTTCTGTGCGACTCATCACAGCCACGACACTTGAACCTTCAACAGAACTGAAAGCCGGCCCGCTTTTTTTCTCAGTCACTTCACCACAACCGATGAATCCCCACTTCAACACTCTCATATCTTATATATTTGGCTGCAAAGATACTAAAAAATATCAATTATCAATTGTCAATTCTCAATTATTTTGTAACTTTGCAGCGAAAATAAAAAACGAACAATGGAAATAGAAGAAAAAAACCACATAAAGAAGATACGCAGTAGTCAGGCTTGTATCAAGGACGGCTATCAACTCTACACGGCCAACTTCAGACGTATCTTCCGCCACACATGGGCACTTGCTATCATTTTTGCACTCATTACCGCTACCGCTTCCGCCCTACCCGTTCTGGTCTCACCGACATTAGTGCTTCCAGCCTTTTTACTTGAAGTGCTTAGTGTGATACTTTTTTTGTGGACGGCAAACAGACTCTTACACAAACGACAATTCCTGCAGCCAATAGAGGAGGCTGGTATAAATGGCTGGATACGCCATTTGGGCATGGTTATACTTGTTGGAATAGTCTGTCTGCTCATCGTCTCGGTGCTGACACTTTTTACAGCATTGCCCACCATCATTATGATGGCTGCTAACTGGGAGTCGCAGATAGGCGTGATAGGCGGCGATCCAGTAGGCATGCCCAGTTATGTAACATGGCTTTCAATAGGTGCATTCCTCATCGCAGGATTCCTACAAGCATACGTATGGCTAACAGTTATATGTCCTTTTCACCTGGTACACGCATCGATAGCCTGCCAAGAAAAAGACAGAAAAGAATTCAATAAGAAAAATTATGAAAAAAAGAATCTTATTCATTGATCGTGACGGAACACTGATTGAGGAACCTGCCGACGAGCAAATTGACAGCTTTGAAAAACTGAAATTCATAAAGGGCATGATTCGCAATCTCGCTTTTATTCGCGAGAAACTGGACTTCGAGTTTGTCATGGTAAGCAATCAGGACGGACTCGGAACCGACGCTTTCCCGGAAGAGACCTTCTGGCCTGTTCACAATTTCATATTGCAGACCTTGAAAGGCGAAGGCATTACTTTCGACGAGATATTAATCGATCCCCACTTCCCGGAAGACAACGCCCCAACTCGCAAACCCAATACAGGTCTGGTCGAGAAGTACATGCAAAACCCAGACTACGACATTGCAAACTCGTATGTTATCGGAGACAGAGAGACAGACCGAACCTTTGCTAAAAACATCGGATGCAAATCTCTGATTATCAATGACGAAGGAATGTCATGGGACAAGATTGCGGAAATATTGTTTGCTGGCGAACGTACGGCTAAAGTAAGTCGGAAGACGAAGGAAACCGATATTTTAGTCCGAGTAAACCTTGACGGCACTGGCATGTGTGATATTTCGACAGGACTTGGCTTTTTTGACCACATGCTGGAACAGATTGGCAAACATGGAATGATAGACCTGACCATCCACACAAAAGGCGATCTTGAGGTAGACGAGCACCATACGATAGAAGATACAGCGATTGCCTTGGGAGAGTGCTTACTGACAGCCCTCGGAGACAAGAGAGGAATTGAACGTTATGGATATTGTTTGCCCATGGACGATTGCCTTTGCAGTGTCGCGCTGGATTTCGGAGGCCGCCCATGGTTGGTTTGGGACGCAGAATTCAGACGAGAGAAAATTGGCGAAATGCCTACCGAAATGTTCTTACACTTCTTCAAAAGTCTCAGTGATGCCGCAAAGATGAATCTGAACATCAAAGCCGAGGGGCAAAACGAGCACCACAAAATAGAGGGAATATTCAAGGCACTAGCCCGTTCACTGAAGATGGCTATACGACGAGACATCTACCACTACGAGTTACCATCAACGAAAGGCCTGCTATAGATTTCGGATGAAAATTTGGCAATATCAGAATTTATTTGTACCTTTGCACCCCAATTATTATAAATAAGGTATTAGAAAGAAATGATAACAGTTACAAATCTGCAGATTCAGTTTGGAAAGAAGGTCCTCTACAAGGACGTAAACCTGAAGTTCACAAGTGGAAACATTTATGGTATCATCGGTGCTAACGGCGCTGGCAAATCTACTCTGCTGCGTGCCATCAGTGGCGATCTAGAACCTAACAAGGGAACCATTGAGATGCAGCCAGGCGAACGCCTGAGCGTTCTGGAACAGGACCACTTCAAATATGATGAGTACTCCGTGATGGATACTGTGCTGATGGGACATCAGCCCCTTTGGGCCAACATGAAAGAGCGTGAAGCCCTTTATGCCAAGCCAGAAATGAGCGAGGAAGATGGCGTAAGAGCCGCTGACCTCGAGATGGCATTTGCCGAAATGAACGGATGGGAGGCTGAAAGCGAAGCCGCACAGCTGTTGCAGAACCTCGGTGTACAGGACAGTCAGCACTACAAGCAGATGGCTGAAATTTCAAACAATGAAAAGGTACGTGTAATGCTAGCCAAGGCATTGTTCGGGCATCCCGACAATCTGCTACTTGACGAGCCAACCAACGACCTCGACCTCGACACCGTACAGTGGTTAGAGGAATACCTGTCAAACCTTGAGCAGTGTGTACTCGTAGTTTCTCACGACCGCCACTTCCTTGACGCAGTATCAACCCAAACGGTTGACATCGACTTCGGCAAGGTAACGCTGTTCTCAGGTAACTACTCTTTCTGGTACGAGAGTTCGCAGTTGGCATTGCGTCAGGCCCAGAACCAGAAGATGAAGGCTGAGGAAAAGAAAAAACAGCTTGAGGAGTTCATCCGCCGATTCTCTGCCAACGTGGCAAAATCGAAACAGACCACATCACGTAAAAAGATGCTGGAAAAGCTGAATGTAGAGGAAATCACACCTTCAACACGTAAATACCCTGGCATCATCTTCTCAATGGAGCGTGAACCAGGAACCCAGATTCTTGAGGTTGAAGGACTGAAAGCTGTAGATACCGACGGAACAGTACTCTTCGACAATGTAAACTTCACCATTGAGAAGGGACAGAAGACCGTATTCCTCTCACACAATCCAAAGGCAATGACTGCCTTGTTCGAGATTATCAACGGCAACCGTCAAGCTGATGCAGGTACCTATAAGTGGGGTGTTACCATCACTACCGCCTACCTGCCATTGGATAACACCGAGTTCTTCCAGAGCGAGATGAATCTGGTCGACTGGCTGAGCCAGTGGGGACCAGGTAACGAGGTTACCATGAAGTCGTTCCTGGGTCGTATGCTGTTCAAGGAAGAGGATGTGCTGAAGCATGTAAACGTGCTTTCGGGAGGTGAGAAGATGCGTTGTATGATTGCCCGTATGCAGCTTAAGAACGCAAACTGTCTGATTCTCGACACACCCACAAACCACCTCGACCTTGAGTCCATTCAGGCATTCAACAACAACCTTATTCAGTTTAAAGGCAATATTCTGTTTGCTTCACATGACCATGAGTTTATCAACACTGTAGCCGACCGTATCATCGAATTAACACCGAAAGGCACCATCGATAAGCTGACGACTTACGATGACTACATCTACGATGAGCAGATAAAAGAACAGAAGGCTAAGATGTATGTTTAATGGCACGGAATTTGCATAAGGTTTGTCAAAGACAATAAAACATAGCAATTATGACAGAAAAAGATATCAACATCGAAGACGAGGAGACTTTGAATGAGGCTCCTATTGAAGAAACTGACAAAGAGACAGAAGAAGCTACTGAGGAAACACAAGAAGAATTGGAAGAGAAGGATCCTTTAGAAAAAGCCAAAGAGGAAATTGCTGATTTGAAAGATAAGTGGCTTCGTTCTGTAGCAGAGTTTGAAAACTATCGCAAACGCACCCTGAAAGAACGCGCAGAGCTAATTCTTAATGGTGGCGAGAAGGTTATCTCTGCCATTCTGCCCATCATCGATGATATGGAGCGTGCTATTGAGAATGGAGCAAAGACAGACGATCCTGAAGTCCTGCGTGAAGGCATGACTCTGATTCATCAGAAGTTCATGAAAACACTGGAAGCGCAGGGAGTCAGCAAAATCGAGACGAAAGACGCCGACTTTGATACCGATGTGCATGAGGCTGTAGCTATGGTACCAGGCATGGGCGACGATAAGAAAGGTAAAGTAATCGACTGTCTGCAAGAAGGATATAAGCTGAATGACAAAGTAATCCGCCACGCGAAAGTGGCCGTAGGACAATAAGCAATGGCACAGAAGAGAGATTACTACGAGGTACTGGGCGTACAGAAAAACGCCACAGAAGACGAGATTAAGAAAGCCTATCGAAAGATAGCCATCAAGTATCACCCCGATCGCAATCCTGGTGACAAAGAAGCCGAGGAAAAATTTAAGGAGGCTGCAGAGGCTTATAACATACTACACGATCCGAAGACTCGCCAGCAATATGACCAATTTGGCTTTGATGGTCCCAATATGGGTGGCGGATTCGGAGGCTTTGGCGGATTTAGCGGCACATCAATGAACATGGACGATATCTTCTCTATGTTCGGTGACATCTTTGGAGGACACGGTTTTGGAGGCTTCGGAGGTGGGCAACGCCGACCACAACAGCACAGAGGTAGTGACCTTCGTCTGAAAGTAAAACTCACATTAGAGGAAATCAATACAGGCGTAGTCAAGAAATTCAAGGTACGCAAAGACATCCACTGCCCACACTGTAACGGTTCTGGAGCAGAGAAAGGTAGCGGTAAAGAAACTTGCCAGACCTGTCATGGTACTGGCGTCATCACCCACACCACTCAGAGTATCTTCGGTATGATGCAGCAGCAGAGCGTATGTCCTGTATGCGGTGGAGAAGGTCAGGTGATTAAGAACAAATGCCAGCACTGTGGTGGAACTGGCGTCGAGAAAGGCGAGGAAGTTGTTGAGATCAACATCCCCGCTGGCGTAGCTGAAGGTATGGTCGTTAATGTTCCCGGAAAAGGAAATGCCGGAAAACATAATGGTATCAACGGCGACATTCAAGTGTTTATCGAAGAAGCTCCACATGACACATTTGTCCGTGATGGTAACGACCTGATTTACAACCTACTGCTCGACTTTCCTACAGCAGCTCTTGGGGGAGAAATCGAGATTCCGACCATCGAGGGCACCAAGTTAAAGGTAAAGTTGGAAAATGGAACACAACCAGGAAAGACACTCCGTCTGAGAGGTAAAGGCCTGCCCGCAGTTCAAGGCTATGGTAGCGGAAAGGGCGATCTTGTTGTTAATATCAGTGTGTATGTTCCAAAAACTCTCAGCCGCGAAGAGAAACAAGCTATCGAGCAGTTTAAAAACAGCGACAATTTCAAGGGCGATAAACAGACGCGCGACTCCATCTTCCAAAAATTCAAGAATTACTTCAATTAATATATTAAGGTATGACATATCAGGAAACGTGTGAATATCTCTATAACCAAATGCCCATGTTTGAACGACAGGGCGCCAGCGGGTATAAAGAAGGGTTAGAAAATTCTCATACTCTTGATCAGCATTTTGGGCATCCTCACCGCAAGTACCGCACCATCCACGTGGCTGGTACTAATGGCAAGGGCTCATGTGCACACACGTTATCCGCCATACTTCAGTCATGTGGCTACAAAGTAGGATTATACACTTCACCTCACCTTGTTGACTTCAGTGAGCGTATCCGTGTAAACGGACTGCCAATTTCAGAAGAATATGTTGTAGACTTTGTTGAAAAAGAAAAAACATTCTTTGCCCCTTTAAATCCTTCATTTTTTGAGGTTGTTACAGCGATGGCCTTCAAATACTTTGCCGACAAGAAAGTTGATATTGCTGTTATTGAAGTCGGTATGGGAGGGCGCCTTGACTGTACAAACATTATCACGCCAATATTATCAGTCATCACTAATATCGGCATGGACCATACTCAATTCCTCGGCAATTCTCTTGAACTGATTGCCGTAGAGAAAGCTGGTATTATCAAACAGGGCATTCCTGTGGTTATTGGTGAAACAAAACCAGAAACACGTCCTGTTTTTGAAGCAATGGCTTCATCACTCAAGGCTCCCATCATCTATGCAGAAGACCAGCAGGAGATTGGCTCCATAAGCAGTACGCACAAGAAGATCGAATACCACACAAAGAATTTTGGAATCTTGACAGGAGAACTGACAGGTAGCTATCAGGAGAAAAACACCAACACCATTCTCTGCGCTGTAAAGCAGCTAGAAAAAATGGGGTATATGCAGGCTGTTAGTTGCCCCGAAAATAAAATCTGTGCAAACAGAGAGGTCAGAGAAGGGTTCAAAAACGTTTGTTTCCTGACAGGTTTGAAAGGACGCTGGCAGACTGTAAAAGATACACCTCTGACCATTTGTGACACAGGGCACAATGTGGCAGGATGGGAATTCCTGAGCAAACAGATTAGCGAGGTACCCTGTCGAAAAAAACACATTGTATTCGGAATGGTAGAGGACAAAGATGTCGAAGGCGTTCTGGCACTTTTGCCAAAAGATGCGACCTACTATTTTACAAAGTCAGATAACAAACGAGCACTCTCTGAAAATGTTCTTAAACTATATGCCCAAGAAAAAGGACTCGAAGGAGAGAGCTATCCTGACGTGGAAACAGCATACCAGACAGCCAAGAAACAAGCCGAAAATAACGACTTTGTGTTTATCGGAGGTAGCAGTTATGTAGTCGCAGACTTCCTAAAAAACTGCATTTAGGCTTTTTTAATATATCAAAAACATTTTTTTCGTTGAATCATTTGCCCGTTTGATATATTTTTAGTTACTTTGCAGACAGTAATAATTTTAGTAACTAAAAACATATATTCAATATGGTAAACTCAACAGAAACAGCGAATCTGTGTGGTCTGAAGAGAGAAAACTTCCAGGCCACAATCAATGGTAAGAAAACAGACCTGTACATCCTCAGGAATCGTAAGGGTTATGAAGTGGCAATCTCCAACTACGGCGGTGCCATTTGTGCTATTATGGTACCAGACAAAGAAGGTAAGGTGGGTAACGTGATTCAAGGACACGACAGCATCAAGCAACTCACCAGCGGCAAGGAGCCTTTCCTTTCTACACTCATTGGTCGCTGGGGTAATCGTATCTGCAAGGGTCAGTTTACACTGAATGGTAAAGAATACCAATTGGCACTTAACGATGGACCTAATCACCTGCATGGTGGTCCTACAGGTTTCCATGCCAAGGTATGGGATGCTCGTCAGATGGGACCTCGGTCGTTAGCTTTACACCGCGTATCTTCATATGGTGAAGAAGGTTTTACTGGCGAACTTGACGTAACTGTTGAATTCACTTTCACAGATTTGAACGAGCTGATCATCGAGTACCTTGCTACCACCAATAAAAAGACCATCGTGAACCTGACTCATCATGCTTTCTTCAGTCTGGCAGGTACAGCAGATCCCACTCCTACGATTGAAAACCAGATTTGCGAAATCAATGCAGATTTCTATCTGCCCACCGACGAGACCGCAATTCCTACAGGTGAGATTCTCAAAGTTGAAGGTACCCCATTTGACTTCCGCAAGCCAAAAGCTTTTGGTAAAGATATTGATGCAGACCATGAGCAGATCAAGTTTGGTAAAGGCTTTGATCATAACTATGTACTGAACAAACAGGAAGAAGGCGAACTCTCGTATGCCGCAAAGGTTATTGAGCCAAAGAGTGGACGTACGATGGAAGTATTTACAACCGAGCCTGGCATTCAACTTTACACAGCCAACTATGCAAATGGCTATAAGGGGGCCAATGGTGCGACATTCCCACGCCGATCTGCTGTATGTTTTGAGGCTCAGCACTTCCCTGACACCCCCAATCGCCCTTATTTCCCATCTGTAGTGCTTCGTCCTGGCCAGCAGTATAAACAAAAAACAATTTATCGTTTTGGAGTAGTAGAATAATAAGAAACCAAACATTAAAATTTTAACACAATATGACTGAAACAAAAAACAATGGCAAGTTGATTGCCATAATAACGATGTGCTTCATCTTCGCGATGATTAGCTTCGTAACAAACATGGGTGCTCCATTTGGCAACATCTGGGGCTTTGAATATCCTTTTGCTAAGGCATGGGGTAATCTCATGAACTTTGCCGCTTATCTTTTCATGGGTATTCCGGCTGGAAAAATGCTAACTAAGTATGGGTACAAGAAGACTGCGCTAATCGCACTTATTGTAGGTATTGTTGGATTAATGTTCCAATATCTTTCAAGTCTGGTTGGCGCAGGCACATACGTATTTACATACGACAGCATCCCAGTAGCTCTCAATCTGATCATCTATCTTTTGGGTGCTTTCATCTGTGGATTCTGTGTCTGCATGCTGAATACTGTAGTTAACCCAATGCTAAACCTGCTTGGTGGCGGTGGTAACAAGGGTAACCAACTCATTCAGGTAGGCGGTACACTGAACTCACTGACAGGTACACTTACCCCACTATTAGCAGGTATTCTCGTTGGTACAGTGACCAAGGATACCAGCATGAGCGATGTTGCTCCCCTGTTGTTCATTGGTATGGCTGTATTTGCCATTTCATTCATCATCATCAGTCGTGTATCAATTCCCGAGCCTACTCTCGGAAAAGTTGAGCCCAAGTATGAGCATAGTCCATTGGCCTTCCGCCACTGCCTACTTGGCGTCATCGCTATTTTCTTCTATGTAGGTATCGAAATCGGTATTCCTATGGAGTTGAACTTCTATGTGACAGATCTTCCTTTCGAAGGTGCTGCTGCAGTAGGCGGTACATTAGCTGCTGCCTATTGGTTGCTGATGATGATAGGTCGTGCATGCTCAAGTGCTATTTCTGGCAAGGTTTCTACCAAACTGCAACTTTCAACAGTTAGTGCTGTCGCCATCTTACTCCTGCTGATTGCCATTTTCATGCCAGAGAGTGTAACCATCGGCTTCAGCGGACATGACGTACCTGCTAAGGCTTTCCTTATTCCCGCTTGTGGCCTCTGCACCTCAATCATGTGGGGCGGTATCTTCAACCTTTCTGTTGAAGGACTTGGCAAATACACAGAAGCAGCATCTGGCATCTTTATGACAATGGTTGTTGGTGGTGGCATCATGCCATTAATTCAAGAAGCTATTGCCAAGTCTA
Source organism: Prevotella sp. FD3004 (assembly GCF_000746155.1). Lineage (NCBI taxonomy): Bacteria > Pseudomonadati > Bacteroidota > Bacteroidia > Bacteroidales > Prevotellaceae > Prevotella > Prevotella sp. FD3004. The sequence continues at coordinate 524,120 of NZ_KN050819.1, forward strand.
CTGGCCCAATCTTCAGTTACTGGCTTGTTATTGCTATGTTGGCCTATATTCTGTTCTATGCCCTTATCGGCTGTAAGAATGTAAACAAGGATATCAAAGTTGATTAATTTTTAACTTCTAAAACTCTTAAGATTATGGACATTGAATTTGTAAGAAGTCGTTTCATCAAGCATTTTGACGGAAAGACTGGTAGCGTATATGCATCTCCCGGACGTATCAACCTCATAGGTGAGCACACTGATTATAATGGAGGTTTTGTATTCCCCGGTGCTGTAGATAAAGGTGTTATGGCGGAAATGCGTGCCAATGGTACAGAAGATACCGTAATGGCTTATGCTATCGACCTGAAGGATCGCGTTGATTTCAAACTTTCAGACCCTGCAGGCCCAAAAGCCTCTTGGGCACGTTATATATACGGTATTGCCTTGGAGATGAAGAAATTGGGTGTCCCTGTTAAAGGTTTTAATATCGCTTTCTCAGGTGACGTACCTCTTGGTGCAGGCATGTCATCTTCTGCAGCGATGGAGAGCTGTTTTGCCTGCGGTCTGAACGACATCTTTGGTGAGAATAAAGTATCACAGTGGGATATGGTATTAGCAGGTCAGGCAACTGAGCACAACTACTGCGGTGTTAATTGTGGTATTATGGATCAGTTTGCCTCTGTCTTTGGAAAGGCAGGATGTCTGATGCGTCTCGATTGTCGTAGCCGCGAGTTCGAGTACTTCCCATTTAAGCCAGACGGTTATCGACTTGTCCTGCTAGACTCCGTAGTAAAACATCAGTTAGCAGGTTCTCCATACAACGATCGCCGCAACTCTTGTGAGAACGTAGTTAAGCATATTCAGGCAAAACACCCAGAGGGCAAGTTTGAGACACTACGTGATTGCACGTGGGAGCAACTGGACGAAGTTCGTGCCGAGGTTGGTGAGGAAGACTACAAACGTGCCAAGTTCGTACTTGGAGAGAAAGACCGTGTATTGGCTGTTTGTGACGCACTCAACGAAGGTGACTATGAAAAAGTCGGTGAACTGATGTACAAGACTCACGAAGGTCTTTCAAAGGACTATGAGGTTAGTTGCGAAGAGCTGGACTATCTGAACGACATCGCCAAAGAAAATGGCGTTACTGGTAGCCGCATCATGGGTGGTGGTTTCGGTGGCTGTACTATCAATCTTGTACGCAACGATCTCTATAAAAAGTTTGTTGAAGATGCAAAGAAAAAGTTTGCCGCTAAATACGGACATGAGCCCAAAGTATATGATGTAGTTATTGGCGACGGATCACGTAAGATTTGCTAAGTCCGAGATGACATAAACACCATATCTAGTGTTTATAAAGGTTAAATAAGAGTGGTAGGGTGTAAATATTACACTTTACCACTCATTTTTATTATATTTTTACTTGTTAGTTCAGAAAATAGTTGTAATTTTACGCCCAAAATACAATCAAACATAAATAACAACTAAAAACAAGTAAAGATGAAATCACTAAAAAAGACAATGATGGGTGTCGGCGTAGCTACGCTGATACTTTCTGCTTGTGCTGGTAACCAGCAGGCTGCACAGTTGACAGCTTCAGGTCTCAACCCTGCCAAGTTTGACACAACTATCCAGTCAAAGCCAGTTAAGCTCTACACGCTGAAGAATGCGAATGGAATGGAAGTATGCATCACCAACTATGGTGGACGTATCGTATCACTCTGCGTGCCAGATAAGGACGGGAACTTGACAGATGTTGTACTTGGTTTCGATAACATCGCACAATATGCAGACACCATTAATACCCCTAGTGACTATGGATCAAGCGTTGGTCGATACGCGAACCGTATTCAAGGAGGCAAGTTTACAATCGGAGATACAGAATATCAGTTAAAAAAGAACGATGGACCCAATAGTCTGCATGGCGGCGGTAACTCTGGCTGGATGCATCAAGTTTTTGATGCAGAACAGATTGGTGACTCTATCCTGAAACTGACAATTGTTGCACCTGATGGTGAGAACGGATTCCCTGGTAAAGTACTAGCCGTTACCACCTATAAAGTTACAGCCGACAACACGCTCGACATGACATGGGAGGCAGAGACAGACAAGCCAACCATTATCAATCAGACCAACCATAATTATTATAACCTAAGCGGTGATTTCACCCAGCCTGGTTATGATATGGTACTCTATGTAAACGCTGATAATTTCACACCAAGTGACAAACTCTATATCCCCACAGGTGAGATCAAGTCTGTTGAGGGTACTCCAATGGATTTCCGCACTCCACATGCTATCGGCGACAGCATCCTGTCACAGTTTGACCAGATTCAGAACGCTACAGGCTATGACCACAACTTCTGTCTGAACACTTATAAGGATGGCAAGGGCGATGATACTCAGGTATGCGCAAGTCTTTATTCACCCAAAACGGGTATCTTCATGGAAATGTTTACCAACGAGCCTGGTGTACAGGTATATAGTGGAAATTTCCAAGGTGTGGGTGCTGATAAGGACATTGCCCGCAAGCATGGTATCACCTACCCAAAACATGTCAGCGTATGTCTTGAGAGCCAGAAGTATCCCGACTCACCCAATAAGAAAAACTGGGTACAGCCGACCTTAAATCCTGGTGAAAAGTACTACAGTCACGCTGCATACAGATTCTCTGTGAAATAAAATGTATAACTCAAAATAAATAAAATTCTAAACTAACATGGCATTATTAGACTGGATTGTCATTGGCGTCTTTTGCTGTGCGCTAATCGGCATTGTATTATGGGTTGTTTCACAGAAGAACGACAACTCTGCAGACTATTTCTTAGGTGGTAAAGACGCAACATGGATTGCTATCGGTGCATCAATCTTTGCGTCAAATATAGGTTCTGAGCATCTCATCGGACTTGCAGGTGCAGGTGCCTCTTCAGGAATGGCTATGGCCCATTGGGAAATTCAGGGGTGGATGATTCTAATCTTAGGATGGGTATTTGTACCCTTCTATTCTCGTTCAATGGTGTACACCATGCCTGAGTTCCTGGAACGTCGATACAATACACAGAGTCGTACCATTCTCTCTGTAATCTCTCTCATCAGTTATGTGCTGACAAAGGTTGCTGTGACAGTATATGCAGGTGGTCTGGTATTCCAGCAGGTATTCGGAATCGAAGAACTCTGGGGAATTGACTTTTTCTGGATTGCAGCCATCGGACTGGTAGTTATTACGGCTATCTACACCATTTTCGGAGGTATGAAGTCCGTACTCTATACATCAGTCCTCCAGACACCCATTCTTTTACTTGGTTCACTCATCATCCTTGTATTAGGCATGAAGGCCTTAGGCAGTTGGGATCAGATGCTGCAGCTCTGTGATGTAAAGCCTAGTTATGAAGGAGCCACAGGTACGATGATCCATCTGATGCGTTCTAACAGCGACCCACAATATCCCTGGCTCGGTGCACTGATTGGTTCTGCCGTTATCGGTTTCTGGTACTGGTGTACCGACCAATATATCGTACAGCGTGTTCTTTCTGGTAAGGATGAGAAGGAAGCTCGTCGTGGTACTATCTTCGGTGCATACTTAAAGTTGCTTCCTGTATTTCTTTTCCTGATTCCCGGTATGATAGCATTTGCCCTGCATCAGAAATACATCGGCGATGGTGGTTTCCTTCCATTGCTTGCTGACGGTACACCAAATGCCGATGCCGCCTTCCCCACCCTCGTTGCAAAGATTCTTCCTGCAGGTGTGAAAGGTCTTGTTGTCTGTGGTATTCTCGCAGCCCTGATGTCATCACTGGCATCTCTGTTTAATTCTTCAGCCATGCTGTTCACCATAGACTTCTGGAAACGTCTGAAGCCGGAGACATCGGAGAAGAGTCTTGTACGCATTGGACAGACTGCAACTGTTGTAATTGTGATTCTCGGTATTCTATGGATTCCCATCATGCGTTCCGTAGGTAACGTGCTTTATAACTATCTGCAAGATGTGCAGTCTGTACTTGCTCCTGGTATCGCAGCAGCTTTCCTTCTTGGTATTTGTTGGAAGCGTGCCTCAGCCAAGGGTGGTATGTGGGGACTGCTTTCTGGTATTATCATTGGTCTGACCCGTCTGGGCGCCAAGGTTTACTACAGCAACGCTACAGATGCAGCCGACAGCTGGTTCAAGGCCGTGTTCTACGACTTCAACTGGTTGTTCTTCTGCGGAGTCATGTTAATTGTCTGCTGTCTCATCGTAATCATTGTATCACTGATTACCGAGGCTCCTGACAATCAGAAGATCCAAGGTCTGGTATTTGGTACTTCCACACCTGAGCAGCGTGCAGCTACACGTGCCAGTTGGAATCACTGGGATGTTATTCATACGGTAATTATCCTGACTATCACAGTAGCTTTCTATATTTATTTCTGGTAATCAAAAAACAAGGAAATGACAAATTTCTATGGCGATCATTCCAAGGTCTGGTTATCGGTAGACTGCATTATCTTCGGTTTTGACGAAGGTAAGTTGAAAATACTGATAGGCAAACGTAAGATGGATCCCGGCCGTGGCGAATGGAGCCTCTACGGAGGCTTCGTTAACGCCCAAGAAAGCGTTGACGATGCTGCCAGTCGTACACTTTACGAACTAACCGGACTTCGGAACCTATACATGCGCCAAGTCGGTGCTTTTGGTAACGTCGACCGTGACCCTGGTGAGCGAGTGGTATCTATTGCATATTACGCTCTTATCAATGTCAGCGATTATGACGATACGCTTCGCGAGGCACACGGTGTCGAGTGGATGGACGTCAATGAAGTTCCCAAGCTATACTCTGATCATAACGAGATGGTTAGGAAGGCAAGGAAGATGATGCAACAGAAACTCTCGCAAGAGCCAGTAGGCTTTCGTCTGCTTCCAAAACTGTTCACCCTAACTCAATTGCAGAGGCTCTATGAGGCTGTGAACGGCGAAGAACTTGACAAGCGAAATTTCCGCAAACGTATTAAAGATATGGACTTCATTGAAAAGACAGAGCTCATTGACAAGAAAGGCTCTAAACGCGGAGCATACCTCTACCGATTCAACAAGCGAGCTTATAACGAAGACCCGAATTTTAAATTATAAGACATATGTTAGAAGAACTGAAAGAAAAAGTATTCAAGGCAAACCTTGACCTCGTGAAACAAGACCTTGTCATCTTCACGTGGGGAAATGTGTCAGGTATTGACCGCGAACACGGATTGGTTGTCATCAAGCCCTCTGGCGTTGATTATGATGTAATGAAAGCATCAGATATGGTAGTGGTTGATCTCAAGACTGGCGAAGTTGTCGATGGAGAGTTGAATCCCTCATCCGACACCCCGACCCATCTGGTTTTATACCGTTCATTTCCCAATATCCAAGGTGTAGTACACACACACTCCACTTATGCCACGGCCTTTGCTCAAGCTGGCCGAGATATTCCCAACATTGGTACAACTCACGCCGACTACTTCTATCAGGATATCCCCTGTACACGTGATATGACGGAAGAAGAAGTCAAGGGCAACTATGAGCTGGAGACAGGAAACGTGATTGTCGACGAGATATTAAACATCCGCAAGATCAATCCCGATCACACTCCCGCCGTTTTAGTCAAAAACCATGGTCCGTTCTCATGGGGAACATCTCCCGACAACGCCGTTTATAATGCTAAGGTTATGGAGCAGTGCGCCAAGATGGCATTTATAGCATTCTCGGTAAACCCAAAGTTGACGATGAATCCGTTGTTAGTTGAGAAACATTATATGCGCAAACACGGACCTAATGCCTATTACGGACAGAAGGGACAAAAGCATTAATTACATATTTAAGAAAACAATTATACTATAAATGAAAGCATTTGATAATTATGAGATTTGGTGGGTAACTGGTGCACAGCTTCTATACGGAGGTGATGCAGTGGTTGCAGTTGATGGACACTCTAAGGAGATGGTTGACGGTCTGAACAAGAGCGGCAACATCCCCGTGAAGATTGTATATAAGGGCACAGCCAATAGCTCTAAGGAAGTAGAGCAGGTGATGCTGGCAGCTAATAACGACGAGAAGTGTGTAGGTATCATCACTTGGATGCATACTTTCTCACCCGCTAAGATGTGGATCAAGGGTCTGCAGCAGTTGCAGAAGCCCCTCCTCCACTTCCACACCCAATATAATGCCGAGATTCCCTGGAGTGAGATTGACATGGACTTCATGAACCTCAACCAAAGTGCTCACGGTGACATCGAGTTCGGACACATCTGTACTCGTATGCGTGTGGCCCGTAAGGTGGTTTGCGGCTACTGGAAGGACGAGAAGGCTCAGAAGCAGATTGCCGTTTGGGCTCGTGTGGCAGCTGGTGTAGCCGATGCTCACAACGTACGTTGCTTGATGTTCGGTATGAACATGAACAATGTAGCCGTTACCGATGGCGACCGCGTAGAGTTCGAACAGCGTTTGGGTTATCACGTAGACTACTACCCTGTTTCTTCTCTGATGGAGTACTTCAAGAAGGTAACCGACGCCGAGGCCGACGCCCTGGTTGAGGAGTACAAGAACCTCTACACCATCAAGATTGACGAGAGCGGTGAACAGGTTTATTGGGAGAAGGTGAAGAATGCAGCCAAGGCCGAGATCGCTCTTCGCCGTGTTCTGAAGGATGAGGGTGCTACTGCTTTCACCACCAATTTCGACGACCTGGGCGATGCCGATATCGACGCACCTGACTTCTGCGGTTTCGACCAGATTCCCGGTCTGGCTTCGCAGCGCCTCATGGAAGAGGGTTATGGTTTCGGTGCCGAGGGTGACTGGAAGACTGCTTGTCTCTATCGCACTCTGTGGGTCATCCAGCAGGGCATGCCTACTGGTTGCTCATTCCTCGAGGACTACACCCTCAACTTCGCTGGCGACAAGAGTTCTTGTCTGCAGAGCCACATGCTCGAGATTTGTCCGCTGATTGCTACCGACAAGCCCAAACTCGAAGTTCACTTCCTCGGTATCGGTATCCGTAAGCAACAGACAGCCCGTCTGGTATTTACATCTAAGACCGGTGCTGGTATCAAGGCTACCGTTGTCGACCTGGGCAACCGTTTCCGTCTGATCTCTCAGGAGGTAGAGTGCATCGAGCCACAGCCCATGCCAAAGCTCCCTGTAGCTTCTGCTCTGTGGGTTCCACAGCCTACTTTTGAGATTGGTGCCGCTGCATGGATTCTTGCCGGTGGTACACACCACAGTGCCTTCTCTTACGATATCAACGAGGAGTACTGGGAGGACTTTGCTGAGATGACCGGCATAGAATATGTCCGCATCAACAAGCAGACCAACATTGCCGACTTCAAGCAGACCCTCCGCAACAACGAGGTTTACTACATGCTTAACAAGGCGCTGAGATAAAAATAATATGGCACGGATTAACACGGTCTCATGAATAAGGACACGGCTTTATTGCCACATTTATAAAAGCAGTGTTTTTTTATAGAAAGCCGCGTTAATCCGTGCAAAAAATAATTGATTATGACAGCAAAAGAAACGATACAAGCTGGAAAAGCTATCCTAGGAATCGAATTCGGTTCTACAAGAATCAAGGCCGTCCTCATCGACGAGGACAATAAGCCCATAGCCCAAGGCTCACACGAGTGGGAGAACCAGTTAGTAGATGGTCTCTGGACCTACTCTACTGAGGCTGTATGGTATGGCTTGCAGGACTGTTATGCAGAACTCCGCAAGGATGTTATGGCACAATATGACTGCGAAATCGAAGCCCTTGCCGCCATTGGCTTCTCTGCTATGATGCATGGTTATATGGCTTTCAATGAGAAGCAGGAGATTCTGGTTCCTTTCCGTACCTGGCGTAATACCAACACAGGTAAGGCTGCTGCAGAACTTTCAAAGCTCTTCAACTACAACATCCCTCTGCGCTGGAGCATCTCACACCTCTACGAGGCTATTCTCGACAACGAGGAGCATGTCAGCGACATCAAATACCTCACCACCCTCGCTGGTTATGTGCATTGGCAGGTAACCGGTCAGTTTGTTCTGGGCGTAGGCGATGCATCAGGTATGATTCCCGTTGATCCGAAGACCAAGACTTACGACGCCACCATGGTAAAGAAGTTTGACGAGCTCATTGCTCCGAAAGGCTTCTCCTGGAAGCTGCTCGACATTCTGCCAAAGTCACTCAACGCGGGTGAGAGCGCAGGTTTCCTGACACCTGAAGGTGCCAAGAAGCTCGATGTTTCTGGTCACCTCAAGGCAGGCATCCCCGTATGTCCCCCAGAAGGTGACGCTGGCACCGGTATGGTAGCTACCAACGCTGTAAAACAGCGCACAGGTAATGTATCTGCAGGAACCTCCAGTTTCTCAATGATCGTATTGGAAAAAGAACTGAGCAAGCCATACGAGATGATTGACATGGTAACTACACCTGACGGCAGCCTCGTAGCAATGGTTCACTGTAACAACTGTACCAGTGATATTAACGCCTGGGTGGGATTGTTTAAGGAATACCAGCAACTTCTTGGAATTAAGGTAGATATGAACGAAATTTACGGTAAGCTCTTCAACAAGGCTCTCGAAGGTGATACCGACTGCGGCGGACTGATGGCCTACAATTATGTTAGCGGTGAGCCCGTTACAGGTCTTAGCGAAGGTCGTCCCATGTTCGTACGTTCTGCCAACGATAAGTTCAACCTCGCTAACTTCATGCGTGCCCACCTATACGGTGCCATCGGCGTGCTGAAGATAGGTAACGACATTCTGTTCAAGGAAGAGAAGATCAAGGTAGACCGCATCACGGGTCATGGAGGTTACTTCAAGACAGCAGGCGTAGGTCAGCGCATGCTCGCTGCAGCCCTGAACAGCCCAATATCAGTGATGGAGACTGCTGGTGAAGGTGGAGCATGGGGTATTGCCCTGCTGGCTGGCTATGCCGTAAATAATCCCAACAAGCTCAGCCTTGCCGATTATCTCGAGAGCGTTGTCTTCTCTGGCAACACAGGAATCTCTATCGCCCCCACTGCTGAGGATGTAGCAGGTTTCGAGAAGTACATTGAGAACTACAAGCGCTGTCTCCCCATCGAACAGGCAGCTGTAGACAACAAGTAAGTGATTGTGCAAAAAAGAACCGCCCCTTTACTATGAAGAGGCGGTTCTTAAATGTCATGGAAAGAAATAAAGAAATCTATAAGGTAACGCTGGTTGGAGGAGCAGTCAATGTCATACTGCTGCTGTTTAAGTTCGTGGCCGGTATCCTAGGCCATAGTGCCGCTATGGTGGCAGATGCTGTTCACTCACTATCCGATTTTGTCACCGATATCATCGTACTGGTGTTTGTGCACATCAGTGGCAAGCCAAAGGATAAGTCGCACGACTACGGACACGGAAAGTACGAGACACTTGCCATGACCATGATAGGCGTCGCCCTTCTGGCTGTAGCCATAGGCATTCTCTACCACGGCACGATGAAGATCATTGCATGGACCAACGGTTCAAAACTTGAAGCTCCAGGCATTTTAGCCCTCTGGGCTGCTCTCATATCAATCGTATTAAAAGAAGCCGTTTACCATTACTCCATGATTAAGGCCCGCAAACTTAACTCACCAGCCGTAGAAGCTAATGCATGGCATCATCGCAGCGATGCATTATCATCTGTCGGCACCTCTGTTGGCATTGGTGGTGCTATCTTCTTAGGGCAACAATGGACAGTACTCGACCCAGTAGCTTCAGTCATCGTAGGCGTCTTTATCATAAAGGTGGCCGCCGACCTGCTACGCAATGGCATTGGCGACCTGATGGAACAGTCGCTACCCGATTGTGTGGAAGACGAGATTCTGCAATTGGCAGCATCAATACCTGGTGTGGCTGATCCTCATGATCTGCGAACCCGTAGGATAGGCAATCATTACGCCATCGAGCTGCACATCCTGATGGATGGAGGTATTACCCTGAACGAAGCTCACGACAAGGCCTCAGAGGTTGAAGACGTACTGAGAGAACGTTACGGCGAGGATACACATGTCGCCGTACACGTAGAACCAAAATAGGAACTACAAGCAAATAAATCTTTAATATAATATATAATTTAATCACCAACAAATAAGTATGAAAAGAATACTATTTACCGCGACTATCGCGCTGGCCGTTGCCACAGGAGCAATGGCCGCAAACCGCTCGGCGACGTCAGGAGACGCTTCGCAAGCGAAGAACGTGAAGGCAACGGTTCACGCCGATCAGGCAGGAGCCAAGATAAACCGTGAGATCTATGGTCAGTTCTCCGAGCACCTGGGCAGCTGCATCTACGGCGGCCTCTGGGTGGGCGAAGGCTCACAGATTCCTAACATCAACGGTTACCGCAAAGATGTGTTCGAGGCTCTGAAAGCCCTAAAGATTCCCGTACTCCGCTGGCCTGGCGGCTGTTTCGCCGACGATTATCACTGGATGGACGGTATCGGTCCTAAGGATCAGCGTCCTTCGCTGCGCAACAACAACTGGGGCGGAACCATCGAAGACAACTCTTTCGGTACCCATGAGTTCCTGAACCTCTGTGAGATGCTCGACTGTGAGCCCTACATCAGCGGCAACGTAGGTTCTGGTACCGTAAAGGAGATGGCTCAGTGGGTGGAGTATATGACCAGCGACGGTGACACCCCAATGGCACGCCTGCGCCGTCAGAACGGCCGTGACAAGGCTTGGCATGTGAAATACTTCGGTATAGGCAACGAAGCATGGGGCTGTGGCGGTAACATGCGCCCTGAGTATTACTCTAACGAGTATCGCAAGTTCAACACATACCTCCGCGACCAGGGCAAGAACCGCCTCTATCGCATTGCCTCCGGTGCCAGCGACTACGACTACAACTGGACTACCGTGCTGATGGATAACATCGGCCACCAGATGCAGGGTATCTCCTTACATTATTATACTTGCACAGGTTGGAACGGCCCCAAGGGCTCTGCCACCAACTTCGACACCGACCAGTACTACTGGGCTTTGGGCAAGTGTCTGGAGATTGAGGAGGTCATCAAGAAGCACAAGGCCATCATGGACGAGAAAGACCCGAAGAACACCATCGGTCTGCTCGTTGATGAGTGGGGCACCTGGTGGGACGAGGAGCCCGGCACCATCCCCGGTCACCTGTATCAGCAGAACGCACTCCGCGATGCCTTCGTAGCCTCTCTGAGCCTCAACGTGTTCCACAAATACACCGACCGCGTAAAGATGGCCAATATCGCTCAGGTGGTGAACGTGCTCCAATCGATGATTCTCACCGACCAGGAAGGCACAGGCCACATGGTGCTTACCCCGACCTACCACGTGTTCGAGATGTACACACCATTCCAGGAGGCTACCTATCTGCCCGTCGACCTTGAGAGCGAGACCATCCAGTGCAGCAAGGAATACTTCAAGGAAAAGGCCAAGACAGCCGACAACACTACCCGCCCCTGCCCCGTGCTCTCCGCTTCGGCAGCCAAGACGAAGGACGGCTCTGTAGTACTGGCCATTACCAACGTGAGCCTCGACAAGGATCAGACCATCGACTTCAACTTTGCCGGCTTCAATGCTAAGACAGTCTCTGGCCGTATCCTAACCTCAAAGAACGTGGCTGATTACAACGACTTCCAGCATCCCGACGTTGTATCTCCCAAGGAGTACAAGGATGCTAAACTGAAGAAGGGCACTCTCACAGTCAAAGTGCCCGCCAAGTCGCTCGTTGTATTGAACATTAAGTAAGCCCTTTACAACTTACCAATATCCATCAATCCCGCCAGACTATCTGGCGGGATTCTTTTTTCAGTCTATATTCACGACGAAGCCCTCCCGAGTCTTGACGTTCAGGTCGTCGCAGCTCCAGTGAATGGTGAACTGCTTGATGCCCCACGAGCGGGCATAGCTCTGCAGGATGTCAAGGCGGTTGCCCATCACACTCTTCGTGTAGTTCACAACAGCGGTGATGCCCGTCAGGCTGGTCGGCGTCTTGTCGGCCACCTTGAAAACATTGGCATAAAGGTCGGGGAAGGCATTGCGAATATTCGATTCCAGATCGCCTAGCGCTCCGACGACTGGCGTGCCATCCCACTGGTCGATGGTGATGTTCATGCGCCACGTCTGCATAGCACGACTGGGCTCCAGGAGCGTGTGGGTGTAGGTAGCTGTCTCGGCCGTGCAGTATTCATACTTGTGCGGCGCATTCTTGTAGCCATCCTTTTTTTTATATTCGTAGAGCAAGGAGGCTGTTTGCGGCACCGAGGTGATTTCGGCTGTGTACTGTCCCGAGGGGTTGCTGACAGACCAACATATCTCGTTGGCCACGTCGGCGTCGTTGACCAGAATGTTGGCCGCCGTCTGGTGACAATAGTAGATGGTAGAGCCCACGTTCTCATAGTACTGTGGCAGCGCCCCCTTATAGGTCCACGTCACCTTCGAGCCCGAGGTATTCTTCTTCACGCCCAGTTCCTTGTTGGTCTGTGACATGCCCATCGAGAAGGATGTGCCCTGCGTAGTTCCAACGCTGTAACTGCCACCGACGGATGCCATCGGGCCCGACATGTTGGCGCCTGCACTCCACGAGAGGCCCACGGTCTCAGACCTCGAGGAGGACGAGCCGACTGTTACGCTGGTAGATGACGAGTTGTTGTCGGTGTTGGGCGCCGCTGCCTCCAGATGGATAGTGCCGCTACCCGTGAGGTTCATCGACGTCTCGTACTGCGAGAGGAATGAGCCGTACCAGCGGTTATAGTTGCCATAATTGGTGGCCTTGTACCAGCTATTCTCACTGCTTGTCGGGTAGAATATCTTCCAGCCGTTATCATTACCCATCCTCAGTGTCACGTTCTGCTTAAGGTAGTAATAGTCCTTGTTGGCCTCGATGTTGTGGACGCCCCACGAACTGACACGTATGTTCACTCGGTTCGAGTAGTTGTGCACTGTCGTGTCGTCGTCCTTCCAACAGATGCTGCCATTGTAGGTAAACGTCTCGCTGGCGTCTATCAGATCGTTGATAGGTCCACTGCCCGCGCGTGTCATACTGAGGCGACGGGTGTCAGCAATAACGTACAGCTTCTCCTCGTTCTCCTTCTCCACTGTGTTGAGCCAATCGGCGGCAGCATCGGCCAGAGTGCCGCTGACGGCCTGTGTGCGTTTCGGCGTCGAGGTGACGGTCTGGGCGGTTGTCGTGTTGCCCTCGCTATCTTCAGAGTACATATAGGTGGTCAGCTTGTCGAGTGGTTCCTGCATGAAGTAGTCGTCGGGGCCCATGATCACCATTTCGGCAAACAGGTCGTCGAGGCCGTCACCGCCGTCAGCACGAGTAGCATAGCGGCGCATGTTCTCCATTCGGGCCTTCATGCGGTCAATGCGGGGCGAAGCGGCTGCTGCGGCTCGTGCCTCCTCGTGGGTCAGACTATACAATTCCTCGTAGGTGAGTTCTTCCATTTCTATGAGCTCGGCCAACATAATGATCACAAAGTTCGCTATCTGCATATTGGTAGGCCGCTCGATGGCGAGATAGCCGCCATTGAAGAAAGTGCGGAACACGGCCGCCATGGTTTCCGGGCCGATATTGATTCCGTTGGCGTCGAACACGCTACCTGGCAGCAGTACCATCTTCGTGTCGGGCTCGATGGCGGCTGTCACTCTCGGCAGTCGTTTCACGAGGGCTGCGCCTGTACTGCTCTCTTCGAAGGTCACAGGCACGGCGGTCGACAGGTTGGCGGTCACTGTGACGCTCATCTGGTCCTCAGCAGGTTCCGTGAGGTTCAGCGTCTCTTCTACTCCGTCATTGCCAAGGACTGAATTGTTGTCATCATCCTTGCACGATACCAGGCCCAGCGCTATTGGCAGGGCCATCATCATCATAAATGTTGTAGCTTTTTTCATTGTTAATTGGTTCTTTAGATTGTATATATCGATGCTTAATAGTTTTATCTCGATGGCAAATATACGAAAAGTTTTCGAATTATACGTGTTTTTTCGGGAAAAAAGTGTTTTCGGGGGTAAAGTTTTTACTGACGGATATAGGCTATAACTATGACATAGTTATTACGATTGACTGTAACACATAACATCCTGCCAACCAATTTAGACTAAATTGCAGAGCAAAATAGATTAAATTGGTCAGCAATTTAGTCTAAATTGCAATTAAAGGAATAGTCTCTGTCAATAAAGCGGCCGTTCTTTGACAAACAAGACGACGTTATGATACACAAAAACAAATATTCTCCGACATGGGACGGGCAGGATTATAATGATAAAAAACTTGCAGATTTATTCATTTATTACAGAATTATTTGTATCTTTGCAGCCGTATTTTCAACATAAACTACTATCCATTATGCGATTTATTACTCTAACAATTATGAGTTTAACGGCAGGCATATGGTTTGCGACGCCTGCTAAGTCACAAACTTCAAAGGCAGAACTGATGGCACACATGGAGTTGGCAAGTGGCAATTATTGCAACTATCCACTGCCAACGAAACAGATTACGCCTGCCCCCGATGGTTATGAACCGTTCTACGTGAGCCATTACGGTCGTCACGGCGCACGTTACATGACGGGATCGAAACATTTCAAGTATGTCATTGGGAAGATGGATTCTGCCCAGACAAAAGGATGGCTGACCGAGAAAGGCGAGGAGATTCTGGCCCGTGTGAAGGTGGCTGCCGCTGACGCCTGGCATCGAGACGGTGACCTGACACGACTCGGTGCACGCCAGCATCAGGGCATCGCCCGCCGACTGAGTCAGAACTATCCCGAACTGCTGATGCAACCCATCACGGTGAAGGCAAACTCATCGACCGTCCGCCGCTGTATGCTCTCAATGGCCAACTTCTGTCAGGAACTGAAAGCCCTTAATCCACAGCTCAACGTCACGATGGATGCCAGCGAGCACGACATGTATTATCTCATTCCCAACGACAGCATCTTCATCCCGGGAAAGGGCTGCGACAACGCGCTCTATGAGAAACTCGACAGTTTCCGCCATGAGAAACTGAACGGTCGCCGCCAGATAGCCCTGCTGTTCAAGGACCCGAAGGCCGTAGAAGGCTGGATCGACGGCTATAAGTTCTGCGACGCCCTGTGGAACATTGTATCAGATATGGAATGTCTGCCAGAACTCGGGCTGAAGTTCAACGATCTCTTTACGGACGACGAACTCATAGACGGCTTCTTCGTCTACAACGCCAGCTGGTGCCTGTGGGAGGGACTTATGCCAGGCTCGCGCCCCAACTACTATGCCATCTATCCGCTGCTGAAGAATTTCCTCGACGAGGCCGACTTGATAATCGCCTCGGGCGAGAAGCAGGTACGCCTGCGCTTCGGTCACGACAGCGTTGTGCTGCCCTTCTCATTCATCCTTGGCGTCAACGAGGCCATCCACGGCACTCAGAACATGGACAATCTGCACAATACGTTCTCCATCATCCGTCTGATTCCGATGGCAGGCAACGTACAGATCATCTTTTTCCGTAAGCAGGGGTCAGACGATATTCTCGTGAAGTTCCTCATGAATGAGAACGAGACCTCCATCCCCATCAAGACCGACTGCTACCCCTTCTATCACTGGAAGGACGTGAGTGCTTATTACCGTAACATACTGAAAGAAGCTAACATGAGATATAAAACCCTAGATGAATATGAAGACGAGGAAGATAGCGATTGATTTAGGAGGAACCAACATGCGTGTTGGTCTCACCGACGGGGCAACGGTTGTCAATACCGTGATAGAGCCCTGTCCCGCCAAGGAGGCAGAAGACGTGGTGCTCAGTCAACTAAAGCGCCAGATAGCACAACTCATGACACCAGAAGTGACAGGCATCGGCGTGGGTGTGCCATCGGTGGTTGACTGCCAACAGGGTATCGTATACAACGTAGCAAACATACCCGCTTGGAAAGAGGTACATCTGAAGGAAATCCTTGAGAAAGAATTTGGCGTACCTGTAGCCGTGAACAACGATGCCAACTGTTTTGCCCTGGGCGCATGGCGCTATGGCGAAGGCCAAGGCACCAACGACATGGTCGGACTGACAATAGGCACAGGTATCGGCTCGGGTATCATCATCGGCGGAAAACTGTATAACGGCGTAAATACCGGTGCTGGCGAAATCGGCTCACTTCCATTCAGAGACGCCGACTATGAGTTTTACTGCAGCAGCCGGTTCTTCAGCCAGCTACATGGCGACACGGGAGCCAACTTCGGCAAGCGTGCTCAGGCTGGCGATCCGCAAGCCATCGCCGTGTGGGAGGAGTTTGGAGCGAATATTGGCGAACTGATCAAAGCCGTTCTTTTCACCTACGCCCCCGAAGCCATTATCATCGGTGGCGGTATAGCCAACGCATTTTCTCTCTACGAGAAGGCCATGCGTCAGCTGCTGAGCACATTCCCCTATCCAGAGAACGTGGCAGCCACACGCATAGAGCCATCAACCTTAGCGAACGCAGCAATGCTAGGAGCGTCGCTGTTACTTTAAACATTAAAGATTAACATTAAACATTAAAATGATGAAAACATATCATCACCAATACTTTTCGATTCTCACATGCCTCTTTTCACTCCTACTGATGGCATGTACCGAACATAAGACACTGGATATGAACTGGGAGGTAGAAACACCCGACGGATGGATACCCGCCAAAGTGCCTGGCACCCTAATGGGTACACTGAC
Source organism: Prevotella sp. FD3004 (assembly GCF_000746155.1). NCBI lineage: Bacteria > Pseudomonadati > Bacteroidota > Bacteroidia > Bacteroidales > Prevotellaceae > Prevotella > Prevotella sp. FD3004. The sequence continues at coordinate 540,757 of NZ_KN050819.1, forward strand.
AGCCAACGGCATAGAGCCCGAAGCGCTGACTGCCAACGACTATGCTAGAATTAACAAGACACAGTTTGAGAAAAGCTGGAAGTATCGCACCACGTTCCAGTTGCCCTCACTGAACGAGGGTGAACATGCGGTGCTCAACTTTGATGGCATCAGTTACCGAGCCAACGTATGGCTTAACGGCAATCAGATAGCCAACAAAGAACAGATGTACGGCGCATTCCGCCAGTTTGAGTTTGATGTAACACAGCAGATTGCAACAGATAACAAACTGGAGGTAGAGGTGTTTCGTGCACAGCCAGGCGAGCCTAACATAGGATTTGCCGACTGGAATCCGCGTCCGGCTGATGAGAACATGGGCATCTACCGCGAGGTGCGGGTAAAAACCTGCGGCAACGTGGCCCTGTCACATTCGGCTGTGCGATCGCGCATAAACACCAAGACGCTTAACGAGGCCTGGCTGACCATCGCTACCGAACTGCGTAACTTATCAGACAAGCCTATCGAAGGCTGCGTGCAAGGCACCGCCGACGGGCAGTCGTTCAGCTACCCTGTAAAACTGGCTCCTGGCGAGAAGAAGCGCTTTACGAGCCCTGCCGAAATACATATCAGCAACCCTAAACTGTGGTGGTGCCACAACATGGGCAAGCCCGAACTGTGCGATCTGCACATTGAGTTTGCAGAAGGCCACAAAATTTCGGATTTCGAAGATGTGCGATTTGGTATTCGCGAAATAAAAAGCTACTTGACCGATGAGGGCTATCGGGGATTCATACTGAACGGGAAAAAGATTCTCATTCGCGGTGCCGGTTGGACCGACGACATCTATCTGCGAGACACGCCTGAGAGCAACCGTCTGCAACTGGAATACGTTCGCGACATGAACATGAACACCGTCCGATTAGAGGGCTTCTGGGGTACCTCTCAGAACCTCTACGACCTCTGCGACGAAATGGGACTTCTGATTCTCGTAGGATGGAGCTGCCATTGGGAATGGGCCGACTACCTTGGCTCGCCATGCGATGAACTATATGGCGGTATTCTCAGCAAAGAGAACATTGATCTTATTGCTAAATCGTTTGAGGATCAGGTCATGTGGCTACGCTATCATCCGTCAATTATCGGTTGGTTTGTCGGAAGCGACATGTTGCCCAAACCCGAACTTGAAAAATGCTATCAGCAATTCCTCAGTCAGGAAGATGACCGCGACTATCTGATATCGGCCAAGGATCAGACCAGTGAGATATCAGGACCTTCGGGTACAAAGATGGCGGGTCCCTATGAGTATGTAGACCCCAAATACTGGTATCTGCCAGAAGCACCAGGTGGCGCGTTCGGTTTTAACACCGAGACAGGCATTGGCGCTCAGCTTCCTGTAAAGGAGTCGCTACAGAAAATGCTGGGCCAACAGCTCTTCCCTATCGACGACCGCTGGAACATATTCTGTACCGCTTCAGGAGCTGACATGAATTCGCTCAGGCAACTGAATGAGGTTATCCACTACCGTTTTGGTGATGCGAAGGATATTGATGAATATCTGCGCCGTGCCGACATGCTGAATTATGAGAGTACCAAAGCCATGTTTGAGGGATTCCGCGCCCGCTGGCCTCATACCACAGGTATCATCCAATGGATGCTCAACGGTTCCCGTCCCGGCATCTACTGGCAATTGTACGACTACTACAAACAGCCCAATGCAGCCTACTACGGCGTAAAGAAAGCCAACGCCCCTGTTCAGTTGATCTACGATTACTATACCAAGACGGTATATGCCGTAAACGAGACACTGGAGATGGCTAAGGCAAAGGCCCAGATGAAACTGCTGAAGGGAGGTCAGACTACCGAGGACAGCAAAGAGATAGAGGTAGCCCCAGGTACAGTAGTCAAGGCTTTCGATATCGATACCACTGATGCAGCTGCCGCTTTCCTGTTCCTGAAGCTGACAGATAACAACGGAGACGAGATTGCTACCAATGAGTATTTCATAGTAACCGAAAACGACACCTACAACTGGGAGAAGACTTCTTGGGTGAACACTCCCATCACGAAGTACGCCTCTTATGCCATGCTCGACGAAATGTGTTCTAAGTCATGCAAACTTTCTATTAAGAAGGATGGAGCTAAGTACGAAGTAACAGTCAGCAATCCAACAGACAAAGTGGCATTTATGGTTCGGCTGACAGCCAAGGACGAGAAAGGCGAGCTCGTATGCCCCACCTACTGGTCGGACAATTATCTGACACTGGCTCCTGGTGAGAGTCGCACCGTTAGTTGCAAACTGCCTGCAACACCAGAGGATACTGCAGTAAGCATACAGATATCCGAATAACGGATTGACCAATCTTCCTTTATTTAGGACAGAAAGAAAGAAATATTCCGAAACAGTCGATTGTTTCGGAATATTTTTGTAACTTTGCGCCATTATTTCGCAAAATAGCATTTTAAACAATAAATAAACAGCTTATTATGAACGACAACAAAGTAATGAACATGGCAGCCGACAATATCCGTATTCTCGCTGCTTCAATGGTTGAGAAAGCGAAGTCTGGTCACCCCGGTGGTGCCATGGGTGGCGCAGATTTCATTAACACCCTGTACAGTGAGTTCCTGGTTTACGATCCCGAGCATCCCGAGTGGGAAGGTCGCGATCGTTTCTTCCTCGACCCTGGTCACATGGCTCCAATGCTCTACAGCCAGCTCGCTCTTATCGGCAAGTTCACCCTCGAGGACCTGAAGAATCTTCGCCAGTGGGGTTCTGTAACTCCTGGTCACCCCGAGCGTGAGATTGCACGTGGCATTGAGAACACCTCTGGTCCTCTTGGTCAGGGTCACTGTTTCGCAGTAGGTGCTGCCATCGCCGCTAAATTCCTGAAGGCTCGTCTGGGCAACGTGATGAACCAGACTATCTACGCCTACATCTCTGACGGTGGTGTACAGGAGGAGATTTCACAGGGTGCTGGCCGTATTGCTGGTAACCTGGGACTCGACAACCTGATCATGTTCTACGATGCTAACGATATTCAGCTCTCTACCAAGACCGAGGTGGTTACCTGCGAGGATACCGCCAAGAAGTACGAAGCATGGGGCTGGTTTGTTCAGAAGATTAACGGTAACGATGTTGACCAGATTCGCGAGGCCATCAAGAAGGCTCAGGCCGAGAAGGATCGCCCATCACTCATCATCGGTCACTGCGTTATGGGTAAGGGTGCTCGTAAGGCTGACAACAGCTCATACGAGAGCAACTGCGCTACTCACGGTGCTCCTCTTGGTGGCGATGCTTACATCAACACCATGAAGAACCTGGGTGCCGATCCCGAGAACCCATTCCAAATCTTCCCCGAGGTTCAGGAGATGTACGCTAAGCGTGCCGAGGAGCTGAAGAAGATTGTAGCTGAGCGCTATGCCGAGAAGGCTGAGTGGGCTAAGGGTCACCCCGAGCAGGCCAAGCAGCTGGAGGAGTGGTTCAGCGGTAAGGCTCCTGTTATCGACTGGAGCAAGGTTGAGCAGAAGGCTGGTGCCGCTACACGTGGTGCAAGTGCGACTGTACTCTCTGCCCTCGCCGAGCAGGTTCCCAACATGATTTGTGCTTCTGCCGACCTGAGCAACTCAGATAAGACCGACGGCTTCCTGAAGAAGACCAAGGACATGGTTCGTGGCGACTTCAGCGGCGCCTTCTTCGAGGCTGGTGTAGCCGAGCTCACTATGGCTTGCTGCTGTATCGGTATGGCTCTGCACGGTGGTGTTATCCCCGCTTGCGGTACCTTCTTCGTATTCTCTGACTACATGAAGCCTGCCGTACGTATGGCTGCCCTGATGGAACTGCCTGTTAAGTTCATCTGGACTCACGATGCCTTCCGTGTAGGTGAGGATGGTCCTACCCACGAGCCTGTTGAGCAGGAGGCGCAGATCCGTCTGATGGAGAAGCTGAAGAACCACCACGGCAAGAACTCAGTATTGGTAGTTCGTCCTGCCGATGCCGAGGAGACCACCGTTTGCTGGCGCATGGCTATGGAGAATGTTGATACCCCAACAGCGCTGATCTTCTCTCGTCAGAATATCGACATGCTGCCCGAGGGCAACGACTACAACCAAGCTACCAAGGGTGCTTACGTTGTAGCTGGATCAGACGAGAACTTCAACGTGATTCTGCTGGCTTCAGGTTCTGAGGTTTCTACCCTCGAGGCTGGTGCTAAGCTGCTCCGCGAGGATGGCGTTAAGGTTCGCGTGGTTAGCGTTCCTTCTGAGGGATTGTTCCGCAGCCAGAGCAAGGAGTATCAGCAGAGCGTACTGCCCGCTGGTGTTAAGAAGTTCGGTCTCACCGCTGGTCTGCCCGTTAACCTCGAGGGTCTGGTAGGTGCCGACGGTACTGTATGGGGTCTCGAGAGCTTCGGTTTCTCTGCTCCTTACAAGGTGCTCGACGAGAAGCTCGGCTTCACCGGAGAGAATGTTTACAAGCAGGTTAAAGCCCTGTTAGCATAATAATCAAGGCACGGATTAAGGTCCGTGCCTTTTAAAATTTTACTACTATGGAAGTTAAAACAGTTGGAGTAGCTTGCGATCACGCAGGCTTCGCTTTAAAACAATTTGTACTCCAGTACCTGGAGGAGAAGGGTTACCCCGTTAAGGACTATGGTACATGGAGCGACGCCAGTGTTGACTATCCTGACTTCGGTCATGCTTTGGCCGAGGGCATTGAGAGTGGTGAGGTTTATCCTGGTATTGCCATCTGTGGCAGTGGCGAGGGAATCTCGATCACACTGAATAAGCACCAGCAAGTACGCGCTGGTTTGTGCTGGATTCCAGAGATTGCACACCTCATCCGCCAGCATAACGATGCTAACGTGCTTGTCATGCCTGGTCGTTTTATTGACAATAACATGGCTCGCAAAATTATGGACGAATTCTTCACCGCAAGTTTTGAAGGTGGTCGCCATCAGAAGCGCGTGGATAAAATCCCCGTACAGAAGTAATTATCTTAGGCACGGATTAACACAGCCTTATTATTATAAGGACACGGCTCTTTACGAAAGGAAAGCCGTGTCTTTAATCTTTTTAAGCCGTGTTGATCCGTGCCTAATTCAATCCTTTATATCGTATTTGCTTTTTCGCCGCTCGGCTTTGCGGGGTTTGCCAACACCATGGAAACCCAAGTGAGGAGTTTTCACACCCTGATAGCCTGCGTGGCGCTGACGTATGCGCTGAACATAGTCAACAGTTTCTGATCCGCGCATATATCCATACTTAACAATAGGATCGTTGTAGTACTGCGGTATTGCCAATTTCAATACATATGGCGACACATCGCTCCAGCGGTGTGGATTCTTACCGTCACGCTTGGCTAAGTTCATAGCATCGCGTATGTGGTGCGCTCCACCATTATAACTGGCAAGCACGAAATTGGTACGCTCGTAATGGTCGTGAATATCGGCAAATGTATTTTGTAACTGCTTAATGTATTTAGCCGCTGCGGCAATATTAGCCTCAGGCTCGTATAGCTTGCTACGAGGAACTCCCAGATGGTCGGCCGTACCAGGCATAATCTGCATTAATCCTTTTGCCCCCACAAACGATACAGCCTTGGGGTCGAATGTCGATTCCTGATAACATTGTGCCGCCATCAAGCGCCAATCCCAACGTATATCGCGACTATAGGTCATGAAATACTGATCATAATGCGAGATGATACCTCCTTTGGCGTCAAGCATCGGTGAGAATATGCGGCGACGTACCTTCTTAACAGTCAACAGTGCTGCCTCCTCCTTCTTTACCATATCTATCAGTTCTGGGCGATACCACGCTTGTAACTCAGCCACCAAATCAGGTTTTTCCCTGTCGGCCACAATGTTTCCAGGTGTAGGCCACGCCACGAGATCGACCTCACTAGAGTCAAGTTTTTGAACCAGCTCCAAACTATCTCGACACACATCCACCCTAAGATGTACCCCCAACGAGTCAGCAAAACGCTGACACAACAGATACTGAGTGCCGAGTTGACGCCCATGATAATCATAGTAAGTCTCTGGTCCACTGACGGTAGCCATAATCAGTTCACCACTAGTCTGAATATCGTGCAGATCGAAGTCATCATCTACAGCCGTAGTATCCGTCACGGCTCCCCATGGCGCAATAATCGGCTCTTGCTTTTTCTCAAAACACGAGACAAGTAATAGCAAAGCCACTACAAATACTGAATATTTATACCAATCTTGGCTCAATTTCTTGATATCTAAATCAAAATCGAGTGCAAAGATACGAATTTAAGCCCACAGATTGCGCTGATTAGAGATTTTTTTGTAATTTTGCACCCGAATTATAGACTTTAACGTGAGTATATGTTAAGAATTGCAGTACAATCTAAAGGACGTCTTTTCGATGACACGATGAATCTGTTAGCCGAGGCTGATATCAAGGTCAGTGCATCGAAGCGTACCCTGTTGGTCCAGTCGTCCAATTTCCCGCTGGAGGTTCTTTACCTTCGCGATGATGATATCCCCCAGAGTGTAGCCAGCGGCGTGGCTGACATCGGTGTGGTTGGTGAGAACGAGTTCGTAGAGCGCGGTGAAGATGCCGATATCATCTCCCGTCTCGGTTTCTCTAAGTGCCGTTTGTCTTTGGCCATTCCCAAGGAGATTGACTACAAGGGTGTCGAGTGGTTTAATGGTAAGAAGATTGCCACCTCCTATCCTGGCATTCTAAAGAAGTTCCTTGATGAGAAAGGTATTAAAGCCGAGATTCATGTCATCACAGGTTCTGTAGAGATCAGCCCTGGTATAGGCTTGGCCGATGGTATCTTCGATATCGTCAGCAGCGGCTCTACCCTCGTCAGCAATAACCTCCGCGAGGTTGAGGTGGTGATGTGGAGTGAGGCACTGCTCATCGGCAACAAACAGCTCTCAGAGGAGAAACGTCTCATTCTTGAACAGATGCTTTTCCGCTTCAAGGCAGTAAAAGATGCTGAAGATAAGAAATATGTGCGTATGAATGCTCCCAAGGCTCGCCTGCAGGAGATCATCGACGTGCTACCTGGTTTGAAGAGTCCAACCATTATTCCTCTGGCTGACGAAGAGTGGTGCTCTGTTCACACCGTGCTCAACCAGAAGCAATTCTGGGACATTATCGGAAAGCTCAAGGAGATGGGAGCTCAAGGCATCCTCGTTACACCAATCGAGAAAATGATCCTTTAATATAAATAAGGTATAAGATGAATATTATCCGGTATCCTGAAAGAAGTGAGTGGAGCACACTTGTGGAGCGTCCCCATCTGGACGTTTCACAACTCAACGAGACTGTGGCCTCAGTACTGGCCGATGTCAAAAAGCGTGGTGACGATGCAGTAAAAGGCTATGAGCTGAAATTCGACCACGTAGATCTTGCATCGCTTGAGGTAACACCCGAAGAGATGGACGAGGCTGAGAAGCTGGTAGGTGCCGAACTGAAAGCCGCTATCCAGGTAGCTCACTACAACATCCACGCTTTCCACGAGTCACAACAGTTCAAAGGCAAGAAGGTTGAGACTCAGCCTGGCGTCACTTGTTGGCAGAAGAGCATCGCCATCGAAAAGGTAGGTCTCTACATCCCAGGAGGTACTGCTCCTCTCTTCTCTACCGTGCTAATGCTTGCTACCCCTGCCAAAATTGCAGGTTGTCAGGAGATTGTGCTGTGCACTCCGCCAGGACGCGATGGTAGGGTCAATCCTGCTATTCTTGTAGCTGCTCGTATCGCTGGCGTCAGCAAGATATTCAAAGCAGGTGGTGTTCAGGCTATCGGCGCCATGGCCTATGGTACAGAGAGTGTACCTAAGGTTTATAAAATCTTCGGTCCAGGTAACCAATATGTCATGGCTGCCAAGCAGCAGGTGAGCCTCCACGATGTGGCTATCGACATGCCCGCAGGTCCTTCCGAAGTCTGTGTCATTGCCGACGAGCATGCTAACATCGAATTCATAGCTGCTGATCTGCTGTCACAAGCTGAGCATGGTATTGACTCACAGGTTTTCCTGATTACGACTTCAGAACAGGTCATCCTTGATGTTCAGGCCGAGGTGAATCGCCAACTCGATTTACTGCCTCGCAAGGAGATTGCTCAGAAAGCTCTTGAGAACAGTCGCTTGGTGCTTGTTCACAATAAACAAGAGGCCATCGACCTTTCTAATGCCTATGCACCTGAGCACCTTATCATTCAGACTAAGGATTACGACAAGTTGGCGCGCAAGGTCATCAATGCCGGTAGCGTATTTCTCGGTGAATACGCCTGCGAAAGCGCAGGTGACTATGCTAGTGGCACTAATCACACATTGCCGACTCATGGTTATGCAACGACCTATAGTGGTGTCAATCTCGACAGCTACTGCCGAAAAGTAACATTTCAGCATCTTACTGCTGATGGCATACACAGCATCGGCCACGCTGTAGAATTGATGGCGGAAGCCGAACAACTCGATGCCCACAAGAATGCCATGACAGTTAGAATAAACAGTTTAAAATGAAACCGTTAGAAGAACTTACTCGAAAGAACATATGGTCTTTGGCTCCATATAGCTCTGCTCGCAACGAGTACGCAGGCCGCGAGGCACGTGTGTTTCTTGATGCAAATGAGAATCCATATAATCAGCCATTCAACCGTTACCCCGACCCGTTGCAGCTTGAACTAAAAGCTGCGCTCTCTAAGGTTAAGGGTGTTCCTGCTGAGAACATCTTTCTCGGCAATGGTAGCGACGAGGCTATCGACCTACCCTACCGCTGTTTCTGTCAGCCTGGGATAGACAACGTTGTAGCTATCGAGCCCACCTATGGTATGTATAAGGTCTGTGCCGACATCAACGACACAGAATATCGTACTGTAATGCTCGATGAACATTACCAGACCACAGCCAATGCCTTACTGGCTGCTACCGATGCGAACACTAAAATTATCTGGCTCTGCACACCCAACAATCCCACAGGTAATTGTTTGAATCGCGATGAGGTTATCAAGGTCATTGAAGGTTTCGAAGGCATTGTCATCGTTGACGAGGCTTACAGCGATTTCTCTACTCAAAAGCCCTTACGCGCTGAGTTAGGCAAATATCCAAATCTCATCGTTCTCAACACCATGTCGAAAGCATGGGGATGTGCTGCAATCCGTTTGGGAATGGCGTTCGCATCTAAAGAGATCATCTCTATATTTAATAAGGTAAAGTACCCTTATAACGTCAATCAGCTTACTCAGCAGCAGGCTCTCGAAGCACTGAAAGATCCCTACGAGGTCGATAACTGGGTAAAGATCTTGCTGCAAGAACGCACCCGCATGATGGATGCTTTTGCGCTGCTACCCATCTGCGAAAAAGTATATCCCACCGAAGCCAATTTCTTCTTAGCTAGGATGACTGATGCGACAAAGATATACAACTATCTGGTAGACAAGGGTATCATTGTTCGCAATCGCCATCGTGTGCAACTCTGTCAGAACTGCCTCCGTGTCACTATCGGAACAAAGACCGAAAACAGCGAACTTATAGCCGCTCTCCGTCAATATTAATACAACTCTTCGTGATCGTATCTTGATGGGATGTGTCGAATCAGTTTGTGGGCTGCGACCTGTGCCATAGCCTCATAAGCACGTTCGCTAGGATGTAGATGATCACCACTATCAAAGCCATCGGCAAAGGCCTTTGGATTGGTTGTGCAGCGAACGGCAGCATCAAAATCAATACAGCCGTCGAAGATTGGAGACGTTCGTAGCCACTCATTGAAAGCGTGTCGCATAGCGTCACGCTTTTCATTATATGTACGCCATCCATAGATAGGCAGTAAGGTACCACTCCATACCTTCAGTCCCATCGCTTTTGCGGGTTTTACATAGATATCTTCTACACCACGTTCCATCTCCTCAACTGTTGGCAGGTCACTCCACGGACGGAAAGGGTTTACATCTTCGCCCACAGGGTGAATAATATCGTTAATGCCATGCTGGATAATGACATCGGTTGCTCCTGCCACATTCATTTCAATTGGGAAACGCGTGGCCCCCTTCAATCCATAGGCCTGATAGGTAATACAGTCGTACTGCCGGAGGATACGTGTTCCACTAACGGCACGGCGGATAATTGAGACATTGGAACCAAATGCAAGCTGTGCCATGTAGTCGGGCCACGACTGAGCCGTGATAGAATCGCCATAGCAAACTACAGCATGATTCTCTGCCGATGTCAGCACATCAATAGTATTCAAGAAGTAGAACCAATTAGTATGACGTGTCAGGTCGAGGGGCAACTCATCAGCTTCAGCATAATCACCATAAGCATAGAAGCCCTTGGATAACGGACCAGTAACAAGCGTTCCACTGTTCATCTGTGCATAATCATCAAGATAGAAACTTACGTCTATCGTATCACCACGGTTAACTGCATAGTCGATGGCATCGCTCTCTGTTTCCTTACCAGGCAAAAGAGTCACGCGAGTCTCGCCACCAAAAGTAATTGGAGTATGACCAATAAACACCTTAGCCAATGTTACAGATTCGGTACCTGTAAGATTAGAGAAACGGAAACGCAATGCGCTGCCACTAAAACACATCCTAATGGGATAACGCAATGTTATATTCTTAGCATATACAGCCTCTTGGCGGTTTGTTATTGAAGTGGCATTTCCCCAACAGGCCACCCATTTTAAATTATTATCTGTACTACTCATTTTATGATTACCTAGCCAAGTTTTGAAATAAAACGATCTCTATCTACAATAAATCTCAAGTGACTCCCCTCTCCTATCAAGACGTCACCAGAATACGCTGACACTTTATACTCAATCTTCTTACCGTCAACCTTCACAACTTCAGCTGTAGCCGTAACTCTATCACCTACCTTCGAGGGTTTCAGATGCGACGATGCGATATATCCACCAACGGTAGTACAGCCTTCAGGCAGTTCATCAGCAACGGCGAGCATGGCTGCATTTTCCATCAATGCCATCATAGCTGGAGTAGCCAGTACAGGCATATCGCCAGACCCCATATGAATAGCGGTAACAGCATCTGTTACCATCAGTTCACTTGTATGTTTCAATCCAACTTCTATCATTTTCCAAAACTATTGTTAATCTATGGTGCAAAAATAGTAAAATTAGATTAGAATCATGTATCTTTGCAGTCCATTTTAATAAGATTTAAAGAACAAATAAAAATACGTACCTTTGCAAATAAAATTGTGATAATGAGCATAAAACTGATAATATTCGACTTTGACGGGACGCTGGGTGATACACGTCGGAATATCACAACGACCATGCGCATGACCATCAAGGAGATTGGATTGCCAGGACGTAGTGAGGCTGAATGTGCATCTACCATAGGATTACCATTGGCAGAATGCATCAGAACCTTATTCCCCGATATTCAAGAAGAACTCGTCCCTCGTTTTGAAGAGACTTATAGGCGGATTTTCAATGACAATCTGAAACGAATCAAGCCTACGGCCTTCCCAAGTGTAGTTGAAACCTTATCAACCCTACATCATAAGGGATATACGCTCACAATAGCATCATCACGTTCGCACAATTCTCTTACAGAACTCACTCGTGACATGGGTATTGCTGACTACATCTCTTATCTAATTGGCGCAGATGATGTGAAAGAGGCAAAGCCCAAACCAGAGCCCGTATTAAAAACGTTAGCAGACTTGCATTTTGACACCATTGAGGCAATTGTCGTGGGTGACATGGCAGTAGACATTCTGATGGGAGCCAATGCCGGCACCAAGACCTGTGGCGTAACATGGGGCAATGGTAGCAGAAAAGAACTTCAAGAGGCTGGAGCCGACTATATCATTGATAGTATAGAAGAATTAAATCAAGTAATAGATAACGTATGAAAAAACTCATTAACCCTTGGCGCAATCATCCTGAATATGACTGTTTTGGCTGTTGCCCAGAGAACCCAATAGGACTGCACATGGAGTTCTACGAGGATGGCGATTATATCATAAGCACCTGGCATCCCAGTACCCACTATCAGGGCTGGGTGAATACAATGCACGGCGGTATTCTGAGTACACTGATAGATGAAGTGTGCGGCTGGGTGGTCACCCGCAAGCTACAGACCAGTGGCTATACCATTCAACTGAACGTGAAGTTCCGCAAGGCTGTTCCTACAACGGAGCCAGAGCTGACAATCAGAGCCAAAGTCACGAAACTAGTACGGAACCTTGCCCATATCAGTGCAGAGATAACCAATTCGAAGGGTGAACTCTGCAACGAGGGCGAAGCCATTTACTTCCTAATGAACGAAGAAAAGGCTAAGGAAATGGGATTCCTGCATTGCGAGGTGGAAGAATGAATATTTAGATATAAAGTGAGGTATGAGAATCGAGCACATAGCGTTATTCTGTAAAAATCTTGAACAGATGCGACAATTCTTCCTCGACTACTTCAAAGCAGTAAGTAACGAGCAGTATCATAATCCTCGCACTGGACTACGGACGTACATTCTCACGTTTCCTAATGGTGATGCACGACTGGAACTGATGCAGCAACCAAACACTATCAATGCAGACCCATCGAAGCCCAACATCGGATTCATCCATATCTCGTTTGCTTTAGGCAATAAGGAAACTGTAGATGCAAAGACCATCGAGCTACGCGACGCTGGTTATCAGGTAATAAGCGGTCCACGTACCACTGGGGACGGTTATTACGAGAGTTGTATCCTTGGACCAGAGGGAATCCAAATAGAAATAACAATATGAGATGGACTGTATTATCAGATAATAGAAGTAATGATAACTCTCTCTTTACAGAGCATGGGTTATCCATCTTTCTTCAAACGGAGCAACATAATATCCTGCTTGATACTGGAGCAAGCAACGTGTTTATCCGAAACACAGAGCTGTTGGGCGTAGATCTTAACGATGTGGACTATGTTTTCATTTCTCACGGACATTGTGACCATGCAGGAGGTTTACGATATTTGCTTGAATGTAATCGACAGGCTAAGGTTATTGTCTCACCTGATGCAATGAATGGTAAGTTCTTATCTAAACGAGGGAACTTTCATAATATTACGACGGAATGGCCTGAGATTGATGATAAAAGACTTATCTCAATAGAGCATACCTGTGAGGTAGAAGCTGGCATCTGCGTGATTGCCCATATTCCTCAAATTCATCCGATGCCCAAAGGAAATCGGAATCTCTATGTGCAGGATACCGACGGAAATTATATCCACGACGATTTCCGTCATGAGTTAGTTCTGTATATCGATGGTCTGCTATTTACTGGCTGTGCTCATAGTGGATTGGAGAACATTCTGGCTGCTTGCCCTTGGCCAGTAAGTACCGTTGTCGGTGGTTTCCACTTGCTTGACGGACAAGAGACGGAGGAAGAAATAAAAGCTTTGGGTCAAAAGCTAAAAGTCAATTACCCTAATACACTATTCTACACCAGCCATTGCACTAGCGACATAATATTTGGTGTGATGAAAGACGTGATGGGCGAACAACTACACTCTTTTAGATGTGGAACAACAATAATGAGTTAATTATGAGAAAAGCAAGCAGAGAACCGAATGAGCAGCGAGAGCAGAGCCAAACTTGCTCAAGCTTTACCGAGAGGCGAATGAGGAAGGCGAGTCGTCAAATGGATGCAACTTTCGCATTGGAGGTTTTGGATAAGGCTCCATATGTGACAATCAGCATGACTAGAGCAGACGGGACTCCATACGGATTACCCCTATCATTGGCACGTACCGATGAGAGAACGTTCTATTTCCATTGTGCTTCGGAAGGGGATAAGCTGGACTGCATAGCACATAATCCAACGGTATTCCTGTCGGCTGTTACCAAATGTACGCCTACGGTTGGTCCTAAAGACGGGAGTTTTACGTTACAGTATAGTTCGGCAACAGCCATTGGTATGGCAGAGATTGTGACAGATCGCGAAGAGAAGATTGCTGGTCTAAAAGCTATCTGTCTGCGATTCCTTCCTCACCACATGGACGCTTTTGATGATGCCATTATCCGTAGCCTTGAACGGACTGTAGTGGTTCGCATAACCTTGACAGAGCCTCCTGTCGGCAAGCGTAAGCAGTATGACAAACAAGGTGAGGAGATGACTGGACAGAGCAGCGAGAGCCATCATGCTTGCATGAATGGCCAAGTCGTAAAGGACGAAGACGAAGTCAAATGGGGAACGAACAATAACTAATGGCTTGGAAACTGAAATATCGCTGTAAGCAATGCGGCTACGAAGCCGATGTGTACGAGGGGCGTGGTCTCTTTCGTCAGGAAATTACAGCCGTGTTGTGCCCAGACTGTCAGACTATCCAGAATATTGTGGTGGGTGGAATCATTGCCGACGTGGCACCTTCCTACAGAAGCGAGGTAGGCCGTCTGTGTTTGCAATGTGGCAGTGATAATATCAAGATATGGGATAAACACACCTGCCCAAAATGTCAAGGCAAGATGGAACAGACAGGCGAGAAAGAGTTTTGGACATAAGGTCAACAAAAAGAATAAGTTCACGTAAAGTCATATTACTCCCCCATAATTGTTACAACCAACTCTCTAGAACCTCCAAAGTTTCTGTACTCACATAAGTATATGCCTTGCCATATGCCAAGATTCAGCCGGCTATCGGTGATAGGGATAGTAATACTGACACCGCTCAGCGTTGATTTGGCGTGAGCGGGCATATCATCGGCACCCTCTAGAGTATGCTCGTACTCAGGACGATTTTCAGGGACCAAGCGATTGAATATTGTTTCCATATCTACACGAACATCAGGATCACAATTCTCGTTAATGCTTAGTCCGCAACTTGTATGCTTTGTGAAAATGTTCACAATGCCCGTCTTCGGCAGCTTCGGTAACTGGCTCACTATCTCGCTCGTAACCAAATGAAATCCACGACGCTTAGGATTCAGAGTTATTTCAATTTGCTGTACCATTTTTACATATAGTGTTTTATTGCTGTTTTTATCAACTTGTGGTCGGCCAAAAAGGAATTGTAGGCTGTTTTAACCAAATCGCAGTTTTTAGTAAGAATAGCAACAACTATGCACTTCTTAATTGTCGGCCAGAAAGCATTTCGGTTGGTTCGCATATAGTCGCGGATTATCTCTTTGTCGCTTACACCATACGACTTCAACAAAGCCATACTTACGAGACCAGTTCTGTCCTTACCAGCCGTACAATGAAACAACGTACATTTCCCATCTGCTGCATTCTTTCTAAGATGTTCCACCACCAAGTCAAGTTGCCTACGGCTGAACTCGTCAGTAACAATCTGCTCATATAGAGATGTAAAATCTGGCACCATCTGCTTCAGCTTCTCAGGCTGTTTACGCAGACTTCGGATGATGGCCATAGGATCCGAACCTATCTCATGAGTGATTCCAATGGATGGATCTTTCAGCAGGGAAATCAGTTCGTATTCAACAGTGTCAGGCAGCGGATCAGGGAATTCCTGGGCCTCAATAGGTGTACGAAGGTCAATGACATATTCGATGTGATACTTCTGACACAGAACTTCACATTCTTTTGGAGTAAGCACACTTAACTTGCCGCAACGTATATACAAGCCATGAGGAGTTTTGCCCTTACCATCTTGTAAAGGTATTCCACCAAGATCTCGCAGGTTCAACTCGAAATGCTTCATTTTTCTTAAAGTATTCTAATCTTGGGTACAAAAATACAAATAAACATGGAGATTTGTGTATCTTTGCGATGAAATAAATAAGTTTTGTGATATAAGATGAAGTATTATGCCTTTACATTCATATTCATAGCCTTGTTTTTATGTTCATGCAATAGTAACAAGGTGAATGACACACAGTCCTCCGACGTACGAACAGAAGATACGCTAAGAACCATTACAGAAAAAATGGCTTACGAGGGCGTAAACAACTATTGTCATAAAGAATATGACTGGAGTGTAGCAAAAGACAACCCCGATATCATGTATGTACAAATGGGCGAAGAGACGGACTCTACATATCAAGTTGTATTCCGCAGCTATACTGGTTCCTTTGTGCATTTCTATGTCAATAAAACAAGTGGCACAATAAGAATGGTGGAGAAAGTACCAAACCTCAATGTCGAGGAGGATGCAGGAACCTTTGAACTATTAGATTACTTAGAGAAACGTTATATGTAGTTGGAAATATGGCGTATGCCACAGAGATATGGTTGGCAATCTTCATGGCTTTCTCCATCCATCTCATCATACATATCATCCAGTCTATCGTCGTGAAAAACTATATCCCAAAACTCGTAACTTCCTTCCTACTATTGCCCTTCTCCTACAAATCCCCCCGCTAAGATTTCTCTTTTCACTGAAGATAAAACTATTTAATCCCTTCTCATTTCATTTTCCTTTCAACTGGAAGTCACGAGTTGCATGGATCATGAACCAGTGAACTGTAGGATTCAAGTTTCACGGTCTGACGCTAACAAAGAGCATCCAACTGCCATGATGGCGGCTGGTGCCTTTTACATTCGAACTTTAAATTAACGAGAACCTTGATCTTCTTTACATTCAAGACCAATTGTATCGCGCGCGACTTACTGTTAAATAAGCTTAAAGATAAATATAAATCGCTTGCGATATAAAACAAAAATCGTACCTTTGCATCGCAAACGATATAAATAATATAATTTAATAAAAGGTAAGGTATGGCAAAGATTTATGATTATAAGGCTCAGACGAGCAAAGGTAAGGAACTGGATTTTGCACAGTTCGAGGGTAAGGTGCTACTGATTGTGAACACAGCCAGCAAGTGCGGTTTTACCCCCCAGTTCGCAGGACTGGAGGAGTTGAACCAGAAATATAAGGATAAAGGTCTGGTGATTATCGGCTTCCCCTGCAACCAATTCAAAGAGCAGGATCCAGGCAACGATGAACAGATTGAAGAATTCTGCCAATTGAACTACGGTGTAACGTTCCAAATCATGAAGAAAGGTGACGTGAATGGTCCTGCAGCAGAACCCATTTTCGAGTATCTGAAGGCTCAGGCTCCTACAGAAGAGTATAATGGTTTGAAGGCCAAGGCTACACATACTTTGCTCAAACAACTTAGCAAGAGTGTGGAGAAGGATAGCGATATCCTTTGGAATTTCACAAAGTTCCTTATCTCTCGTGATGGTGAGACCATCAACCGCTATGCTCCTACTACCGATCCAAAGGACTTTGAGAAGGACGTAGAGGCCATGCTGGCATAGTTGAGAGTTAAAAGTTTAAAGTTATGCACGCAGAATTACAACTTGACAATCAGATTTGCTTCCGTCTCTATACGGCAGCGCGACTGATTACGCAGGCCTACACACCAATGCTGATGGAACTGGGTATCACCTATCCGCAGTATCTAGTGCTGATGGTGCTTTGGGAGAAGGATAATCAACCTGTAAACGACATCGCCCATCGGCTGTTGTTAGAAACGAATACTGTCACTCCGTTGCTTCAGCGTATGGAGAAACAGGGAATCGTCAGCCGCAAGAAAGGGGAACAGGACAAGCGCCAGCAGATTGTCAGCCTGACAAAGAAAGGCAAAGAGATGGAAGAACAGGCTTATGCGAAGATTCCAGCCGGCATGGGTGAACAACTCTCTGCCTGTCCGCTGAAACTCGATGACTATCAAAACCTGGCTCTGCAACTCGACTCGATTATTAACACATTAAAGAAATAAAACCAACACGAAATGAAGTATATAAAATTATGTTTCCGCTTGCTATTAGGTCTCTTTATGACCTATGCAGGTTTCAGCCATTTGACCATCGCGCGTCAGGAGTTTGTAGCTCAGGTACCCACATGGCTACAGTTCAGCGATGGGTTCACCGATTTCGTTGTACTCGCATCAGGCGTAGTAGAGATATGCCTCGGACTGGGTATGTTATTCCTCTGGAAAAAGAAAGCACTCGTCGGTGCGCTGCTCGCACTCTTCTATGTGCTCATCTTCCCTGGCAACATCAACCAGTATGTGAATCACATCGATGCCTTCGGACTCGACACCGATCAGGCTCGTTTCATCCGACTCTTCTTCCAGCCCGTACTCATATTCCTCGCCCTGTGGTCGACAGGTGGCTGGAAATACTGCAAGAAATGTATAACGATTGTAAAAAATAAATAACTATGACAATACAAGAAGCTATCGAAGCCCGTCACAGTGTAAGGGCTTACAAGGAACAGCCACTAACAGAAGGAGTAGTCAAAGTGCTGAGAGAGAAGATTGCAGAACTCAACAAACTGGGCAACTTGCATATACAGCTAATCCTGAACGAACCCAAGGCATTCCAAGGGAAACTGGCTAAATATGGTAAGTTTAGCGGAGTGTGCAATTACTTTGTTATGGCAGGAAAAAAGTCGAACGACTTGAACGAACGTGTAGGTTACTACGGCGAGCAACTGGTGCTGCTGGCCCAGACATTAGGATTGAACACCTGCTGGGTAGGACTCAGCTACTCAAAAGTGCCTGGAACCTACGTACTCGAAGATGGAGAAAAGATTGCCTGCTATATCGCGCTCGGCTATGGAGAGACGCAGGGGGAAGGCCATAAGGTGAAGACCGTTGAGCAAGTGAGCAACGCCAGCGATGTGACTCCATCATGGTTCAAGAAGGGCATAGAAGCCGCCCTGCTCGCGCCAACTGCTGTGAACCAGCAGAAATTCTCCTTTGAATTAGCAGGAAGAAAGAACGGTCGCCCTCAGGTGATTGCCAAGAAAGGATTCTCAATGATAGGCTATGCTCAGCTGGATCTGGGTATCGTAAAGTATCATTTCGAAGTGGGCGCAGGTAAAGAGAATTTCGAGTGGGCATGAAGAGAATAAAACAGTGGCTGCAATCCCTTTCGTTCAAGACAGGCGTCATCGTCCTATTGTGCTGCATCCCCTTCTATATCCTGTCCTTCGCCCAGATGCTGCTTCCTATCAGTGCTGCAGCAAAAGGCATCCTTTGGACAGTTCTTTTTGGAATGGCGAAGACATGCCAATATGGGGGACTAACCATTCTTGGAGTCGAAGGATATAATCGGGTGAGAAATTGGATGAAATTCAAAAGGGAAGACACAAATCATTAGAATGGAACAAGTAAAAATTGACTTGGCGACCTACATGAACGGCAGCATCAGCCGCATCATGGCAAAGGCCTATAAGAACGTTTTGTCGAATCCGCGCGAGGCAAAGTTTGCATTCCGCATGCAACAGTTGTTTGCCAAATCGGAAAAAAGACGCAAGAAAGTACAGGAAAAGGAGGGCATAGATGTCCCCCCTTTCCTCATTAGCAGTATCTCAACAACCTGCAATCTGCATTGCAAAGGCTGTTATGCCCGCAGTAATGGTATAGCTAACGACCAAGAGACCGAACGCAAGGCAACAATGACACCCCAACAATGGCAGCAAATTTTCACCGAAGCTGCCGATATGGGCATCAACTTCTCGCTATTGGCGGGTGGTGAACCTATGATGCGTAAGGATATTCTGGAGGCTGTGGCCAAGGTGAAGGATATGATCTTCCCTATTTTCACCAATGGCACCCTCATAGGCCCCTCATATATTGAATTCCTTAGCAAGCATCTGAACATGGTGCCCATCATCAGTATTGAGGGAACAGCTATGGGAACCGACGAACGACGCGGACAGGGTGTGTTTAAACGTGCCATGCAGTCGATGGAACAGCTGAAACAGGAAGATCTGTTCTTTGGCACAAGCATCACGGTAACCACAGAGAACTATAAGATGGTAACCTCGTCCGAGTTTATCGACCAGCTACGCTCATACGGCTGCAAGATCGTGTTCTACATTGAATACGTACCAACCGAAGCTGGAACTGAGCATCTGGCATTCAGCGATGAACATGTGGCTGAGATGGAACAGGTGCTTGAAGCCCGCCGTGAGGAGTACGAAGACATCATCTTCCTATCGTTCCCTGGCGACGAAAAAGCTCTTGGAGGCTGTCTGGCCTCAGGTCGCGGTTTCTTCCATATCGGGCCAGATGGTAGCGCAGAGCCATGTCCGTTCTCTCCTTTCAGTGATAGTAATGTGGCCGAGATGGGCATACGACAAGCCCTACAATCGCCACTCTTCCGGAAGATTCGTGCAGCACGTACACTCGGATGGGAGCATACAGGCGGCTGCACACTTTTCGAACATCGCGATGAGATAGAGGAAATGATCTCTCCTCGTCTCTCGTGATGGAGTCATCACATAAAACCTGAGATCCGACACATTCTGCGCGTTTTTACTCAATTAATCCTCATCTACATACAATTCATCAACAGAATATAAAACAGCATTGCCTGCAAGAAATATCTTGTTGCCTTCTTTCCTGCAATAAAGTATTCCACCACGTTTTGATGCCTGGAAGGCCACCAACTCCTCTTTTCCTAACGTGTCTACCCAATAGGGGATGATGTGGCAGTGGCCGGAACCGCAAACAGGGTCTTCAGGAATGTTAAGCTTCGGACCGAAACTACGTGAAACGCAATCTTCCTTCTCTCCTTTGGCCGTAACATGAACTAGCAGACCATCTATCTGTTTAATTTTCTCCAAATCAGGATTCAGACTCAAAACAGCCTGCTCATCATCCAGTACACATAGCAAGTCACGGGCAATATAAGCCTCTCTGACAGAAACTCCCAAAGCATCCTCCATGGCAGTCGTTACGGTTGTCGGCCTCAATTCATAGGCAGGAAACTCCATCTCATATAAGTTACCCTTGCGTGTCACGATTAATTCGCCGCTTAAAGTGGTAAATACAACCTGATCTGCATCCTTTTCATAATAATTGAGCAAGACGAAAGCTGTTCCCAATGTGGCATGTCCACAAAGATCAATCTCACCCCCAGGTGTGAACCAACGCAAATGCCACTTTTCACCCTCTTTGACCGTAAATGCGGTCTCAGAGAAATTGTTCTCACGAGTGATGTTCATCATCATTTCCTCGCTTGGCCACTTCTCCATAACACAAACGGCTGCTTGATTGCCGTGAAACACAGAGTCTGTGAAAGCATCTACAACATACTGTCTCATTTAATATTCCTTTCTTTTATAAATTACGATTTATCTGTTTATTATGCTATTATCTATATGCTCGTATAGGCATAAAAATAAAAAAGGGACCTGCCAAGCGAAAACAGGTCCCTTTGCAGTTATATATGAGTATTCTACTCCTCAACAGCTGCCTGTGCGGCGGCAAGGCGGGCGATGGGCACACGGAATGGAGAGCAGCTAGCGTAGTTCATGCCAATCTTAGCGCAGAACTTAACTGAGCTGGGCTCACCACCATGCTCACCACAGATACCGCAACGAAGCTCAGGACGAACCTCACGCCCCTCCTTAACGGCGAACTTGATGAGACGACCTACGCCCTTCTGGTCGAGTACCTGGAATGGGTCAACCTTCAGGATCTTCTTGTCGAGGTAAACAGGCAGGAACGAAGCGATATCGTCGCGGCTGTAACCGAAGGTCATCTGAGTAAGGTCGTTAGTACCGAATGAGAAGTACTGAGCCTCAGAAGCAATCAGGTCGGCAGTCAGGGCTGCACGCGGGATCTCAATCATCGTACCAATCTCGAACTCAACCTCGATACCATACTCAGCGAATACCTCCTTAGCGGCATACTGGATGATCTCCTTCTGCTGCTTGAGCTCGTTGATAGTACCAATCAGAGGAACCATGATTTCTGGCATTGGGTTCTTACCCTCCTTCTTCAGCTCGCAAGCTGCAGAGAGGATAGCCTTGGTCTGCATAGCTGTAATCTCAGGGAATGTGATACCCAGACGGCAACCACGGTGACCCAGCATTGGGTTGTTCTCAGCGAGTGAGTCAACACGGCGCTGGATTTCCTCCAAGCTTACGCCCATCTCCTTAGCCATGGTCTGCTGACCAGCCAGATCGTGGGGAACGAACTCGTGGAGAGGAGGATCGAGCAGACGGATATTAACGGGCAGACCATCCATAGCCTCGAGGATACCCTTGAAGTCAGCCTTCTGGTAAGGCAGCAGCTTGGCAAGTGCCTTCTCACGTCCGGCAACGCTATCAGCCAGAATCATCTCACGCATAGCAACAATCTTCTGATCCTCGAAGAACATGTGCTCGGTACGTGTAAGACCGATACCCTTGGCACCGAAAGCGCGAGCTACCTGTGCATCGTGTGGAGTATCAGCATTGGTACGAACCTGCAGCTTGGTGTACTTGTCGCAGAGGTCCATCAGCTCCTTGAAGTCGCCTGAAAGCTCAGCAGCCTTTGTTGGAACCTCGCCAGCATATACCTGACCAGTTGTACCATTCAGAGAGATGAAGTCACCCTCCTTATATGTTACGCCGTCGATCTCAACGGTCTTGTCCTTATAGCTAACATTCAGAGCACCTACACCTGATACGCAGCACTTACCCATACCACGAGCCACAACGGCAGCGTGTGAGGTCATACCACCACGAGCGGTGAGGATACCCTCGGCAGCAGCCATACCAGCGAGGTCCTCAGGTGAGGTCTCGATACGTACGAGTACTACCTTATGTCCATTCTCATGCCACTCCTTAGCGTCGTCAGCGTGGAATACAATCTGACCGCAAGCAGCACCTGGAGATGCAGGCAGACCCTGTGCAATAACCTTAGCAACAGAGAGAGCCTTCTTATCGAATACTGGGTGGAGCAACTCGTCGAGCTTCTGAGGCTCGCAGCGCTGGATGGCAGTCTTCTCGTCGATCATACCCTCGTGGAGCAGGTCGATAGCAATCTTAACCATAGCAGCACCAGTACGCTTACCGTTACGTGTCTGGAGGAACCAGAGCTTGCCCTCCTGTACGGTGAATTCCATATCCTGCATATCGTGATAGTGGTGTTCCAGCTTGTCCTGGATACCATTCAATTCGGCATAAATCTCAGGCATGGCCTCCTCCATCGAAGGATACTTGGCTACGCGCTCCTCCTCAGAGATACCAGCACGCTCAGCCCAGCGCTGAGAACCGATCTTTGTAATCTGCTGTGGTGTGCGAATACCAGCAACAACGTCCTCACCCTGAGCGTTAACCAGATACTCACCGTTAAACAGGTTTTCACCGTTAGCAGCATCGCGGCTGAAGCATACACCAGTAGCTGATGTATCGCCCATGTTACCGAATACCATTGCCATTACTGATACAGCTGTACCCCACTCGTCGGGGATTCCCTCCATCTTACGATACAGGATAGCGCGCTCGTTCATCCAAGAACGGAACACAGCGCAGATAGCACCCCAGAGCTGCTCGATAGGATCGTTGGGGAAGTCCTTACCTGTGCGCTCCTTGATGGCAGCCTTGAACAGCTTAACCAGCTTCTTCAAGTCCTCAACTGAGAGGTCCTTATCCAGAACAACACCGCTCTCCTTCTTAACCTTCTCGATAATCTCCTCGAATGGGTCGATATCAGTCTTGTTTACAGGCTTCATCTCGAGTACAACATCGCCGTACATCTGTACGAAACGACGATAAGAGTCGTACACGAAGTGAGGATTATTTGTCTTCTTGGCCATACCCTCTGCAACCTCGTCGTTCAAACCAAGGTTCAGGATGGTGTCCATCATACCAGGCATTGAGGCACGGGCACCAGAACGAACAGATACCAACAGAGGATTCTGGGCATCGCCAAACTTGCAGTTCATCAAGTTCTCTATATGCTTCACGGCAGCCATTACGTCATCGTTCAGCAGTTCCATAATCTTCTGCTGACCAACCTGATAATATTCGTTACAGCAATCTGTAGTAATTGTGAAACCAGGAGGAACAGGAACGCCGATGTGGTTCATCTCAGCAAGGTTAGCGCCTTTACCGCCAAGTTCCTCACGCATTTTTGCATTACCTTCGGCCTTACCATTACCGAAGAGGTAAACTCTTTTTGTACTCATAAGTCAGTTAAACTATTAATTGATAAATTGTTTTTTTGCTTTTAATTCCGCAAAGATACCACAATTTGATGTATTATCCAAAAAAAACAATGAAAAATTGTAATGTCGACCTTACATTTTCACTTTTTTAGCCACAGATTACGTAGATTTAGAAGAATTTTAGGGATAATTTTGTACCTTTGCAGCCAAATTAGAGAAAAAGATGGCAAGAAACAAGAAACCTTTACCACTCTTAGAGAGTGTAACGATAGAGGCTGTTGCAGCAGAAGGAAAGTGCCTGTTCCACTGGAACGACATGGTGGTTTTTGTACCTTTCTGTGTGCCTGGTGATGTATGCGACGTGCAGATTCGCCGTAAGAAACACTCATTTGCTGAAGGTGAAGTTGTACGCTTTATTAAATATAGTAATGTACGCGCGATTCCTTTCTGTCAGCACTTTGGTGTATGCGGTGGCTGTAAATGGCAGAACCTTCCCTACGAAGAACAGATAAAGTTCAAACAGCAACAGGTGAAAGACCAATTAACACGCATCGGCAAGGTCGATTTACCAGAATTCCGTCCTATTCTAGGGAGTGTAAAGACACAAGAGTACCGCAATAAGCTGGACTATGGTTGTGCCAACAAACGTTATCTAACAAAACAGGAGATTGCAACCCTACCTAATGACGAGAGTCAAAGCCTAAAAGACATACCCGCCATAGGATTTCACATCACAGGTGCATTCGACAAAATTCTACCCGTAGAGAAATGTTGGTTGATGGATGATCTGCATAATAAAATTCGCAACGAAATTCGCGACTATGCCATAGAGAACAGCATCACGTTCTTCGACCTCCGCCAGCAAAAAGGTCTGCTACGCGACGTTATCATTCGAAATTCCAACACAGGTGAATGGATGGTAATAATTCAGTTCCATTATGACGAGACAGGAGGTAAAGATGAGGCTCTTGGATTACTGAAACATATATCCGACAAATTCCCAGAGATCAGCTCGTTACTATATCTTGACAATCAGAAGTGCAACGATACTATCGGTGATCAGGACATATTGGTATTCAAAGGTAATGACCACATATTTGAGACCATGGAAGATCTGAAGTTCAAGGTGGGGCCAAAGAGTTTCTACCAGACCAACACCGAGCAGGCATACCATCTATACAGTGTTGCTCGCGAATTGGCCGATTTGAAAGGTGAAGAGCTGGTATACGACCTCTATACCGGCACAGGAACCATAGCCAACTTTGTAGCTAAAAAGGCTCGCAAGGTAATTGGAATAGAATATGTGCCCGAGGCCATTGAAGATGCAAAAATTAATTCGGAAATAAATCATATCGACAACACGCTCTTCTATGCTGGCGACATGAAGGACATTCTAACCGATGATTTCATTGCCAAACACGGACGTCCTGATGTGATTATCACCGACCCGCCACGTGCAGGAATGCACCCCGACGTAGTAAAGACCATCCTCCGTGCTGCACCCAAGCGCATCGTTTACGTAAGTTGTAACCCTGCCACTCAGGCCCGTGACCTACAAGACTTCGACGAGGCATATAAAGTGGTTGCCGTACAACCTGTAGATATGTTTCCCCACACACCACATGTGGAGAACGTGGTATTATTAGAACAACGTTAAAAATAGTATAATCAGGAAATATGGGGGATTATATTTGGAATATTGAACTTTTTTCCCTATCTTTGCCCCCATATAACCTAAAACAAAAAAAATCATGTTAAAGAAAACATTTTTACTCATCGTGCTGATGACAGGTTTCGTTGGCACCATGAATGCAGAAGAACCAGAGGTACTTAATGCAGAAGTACAAAATGCTCAGGAAGTACAACAGGAAAAGAAAACTGTTGTAGAGGTTCCGCAGTGGGTTAAGAACATTAAGTTTAGTGGTTATGGCATGCTCCAATATCAGGGCGAAGATAAAGAAGGTGCACATACCAACACTTTCAACCTGCGTCTGGCCCGTTTCATCCTCGACGGTAAAATCGGCGACTTCGATTGGCGTGCACAGATTCAAGGTACCAACGTAAAAGGACCAGGCGAACCTACCGTACAGTTGGTAGACCTCTATGCCGAATGGCGTAAATACCCAGAGTTCAAGATCCGTGCAGGTCAGTTCAAGCGTGCGTTCACATTTGAGAACCCCACCCACCCCATCACTCAGGGTTGGTATTCGTACGCCATGGTTATCAATAATCTCTCTGGTTTCGGCGATCGCACTGGCGAAAAGTCATCAGGCGGTCGTGATATTGGTCTTCAGTTCTCGGGAGACCTGTTCCCCAACGCCAACGGTCGTCGTACATTCCACTACCAGATAGGTGTATACAATGGTGAGGGTATTAACCAGAAGGATAAAGACAACAAGAAAGATATCATCGGAGGTTTCTGGGTAATGCCTATTCAGGGACTTCGCATCGGTGCCTTCGGATGGACTGGTACTCGTGGTGAGATGGCTGCGACCTATACAGGTTATGTATACAGCCAAGATGGAGCATATGTCCCATATCCAACTACCATGAACACAACAATCAAGAGCGCTCGCAAGAACCGCTACGCCCTTTCCGCCGAGTACGACAAGAATGAGTACACCTTCCGTGCTGAGTATCTGCATAGCCAAGGTTATGGTGCAAATCTTGAGCTAGGCGACAAGGCCGACGGTTGGTATGCTTTCGGCATCGTGCCTGTAGTAAAGAGCAAGCTCCACGCTAAGGCCCGTTACCAGACCTATCGCGACAACAAGGAATGGAATCGTGCTAAGACTATGTACGAGATCGGTCTGAACTACTTCTTTACGAAGAACTTGCAGCTCAATGCAGAGTATGCACTTGTAAACGAGCGTGCTGCTCACAAGAATCACAACTTCGTAGATATAGAATTAGACTTCCGCTTTTAACGCAGGAAGCGCTTGGTGAGTGCTTGCCACAGATGAGTTTTACTACGCAGAACTTGGAGCGACAAACCCATACTAAGCAATATGACTAAAGCACTTGCCGCCCAATAAAGAACGCCTTCGGCGGTGAGTGTCAGCATATAAGCCAAAAGACCAAGTGCGATCTGAACGACAGCATATCTATATACGGTTACCGAACTACGGTAACCGTATTTTTTATATGCATAGGCATTGACTAACAGATACTCAAAAAGATGAGCCAAAGTAACGGCAATTCCCGTACCGAGAAGCCCCCACTGACGATAACCGAAAATAACAAGGAGAACAAATACTACATAATAGGAGGTCTCAAGAAACAGATAGGAAAGCGAATAACCTCTGGCAAGAGTGATATATGCCACAGGAAGAGTCAGTACCTTCATATACATGGCCAAGGCAGCAACCTGAGCCATTCCCACCACAGGCAGAAACTGCTGACTGAATAATAATGGCACAAGGATTGGCAGAAAAACTACTAATCCCGCCAACATAGGCGATATCAGCAGCAATGAGACCTCCATTTGACGGTTAACGGTATCGTTCGTAGTTGCAATATCATGCTGAACCCCTGACAAACGAGGATAATAGTCGGCTTCCATAGCGGAAAAGACCATACCCGCATAGGTAATAGTTAGCATATAGCCTGCATTATAGAGTCCGAGTACATCAAGGTCGCCTGTCACGTTCAGATAGGAACGAATAAACATCTCAGATGCAGTACCCACGATAGCCGCCAACGTATAAGCTACGCCAAGACGCACCATATCCATTCCCTCGCCCAAGATGCCACGAGCACCACAAAGCATCAGCGGCATCAGGCGGAAGGATTGACGCACCGTGAGCAACATGGTTGCTAAAGCCATCAGCACAATGACAGGTACGATGCCAGACTCACCGAAGACATAATAGATAGGAACAGAGATGACAAGAGCAGCAACAACCGTCAACACCTGAATCACGGCCAATGATCCAAGGCTGCGCATGCCTTTAAGTATAGCCGTCTCGCCACCAGTAATAGCCAGCATACCGACAGCAGGCGAAAGTAACATGAAGTGAAGGCTGTGATTACCCCAGGCAAAGGTAGTCTGACTCAGCAACGGCCCTATAGCCACACATACCAGCATACCTATCAAAGCCGTAAGCAGGCACCATCCTCTGATTACTTTCACAAAATGTTCCAACTCTTCTTTCTGGCCTCCATCATACAGGGCTGAAATATGTCGCACTGCACTGAAAGATATGCCAAGATTAGTAGCCTGAGAAACAAAACCTACTGTGGTATTAAACAATGAGGCCAGGCCCATGCCCGATGGACCGAGTATTAATGCAACAAGTTTTGTACGTACAAGTCCTAAAACAATACTCAGCCCTTGCACGCCACCGAAAATACCTGTATATTTCAGTATATGCCGATAACTTTCGTTAGATTCTTTAGCCATATAATAAACCAAACGCAAAAGTACGCAAATTATTTCAAATGAAAAGAAAAAAACATTTTTCTTTTGCATTTTGCTCACTTATTCGTAACTTTGCCCCGTGAAACTAAGTATAATCATCCCTGTCTATAACGTAGAGGCCACACTCAATAAATGTATAGAGAGTGTTGTCAATCAGGATTTCAGTAACTATGAACTGATTCTTGTCGACGACGGATCACCAGACCGTTGTCCCCAGATATGCGACAGATGGGCACTTAAGAGCGAAAAGATTTCCGTAATACATAAGAAAAACGGTGGTTTGAGTGACGCCCGCAACGCAGGTATTGACGTAGCCAGAGGTAAATACATAACCTTCATCGATTCCGACGACTATATCGGCGAACACACATTTGCACCTGTAATGGATTATATAGCCAGAAATCCAGAAGTAGACATCTTAGAATATCCCGCACAACTGTTCTATGGCTCGCCGAACCATCATGAGCTGGCTTTTCCTGAAGAAACGGTATATAACAATATGGAGGCATACTGGTTTCAAGGACGTGCTTACCAGCATACCTATGCTTGGAACAAGATATACAAGAAGGAACTCTTTGACGAGGTCAGGTTCCCTACGGGTGTTGTTTTCGAAGACATCTATACACTATATTGTCTTCTCAAGAAAGCCAGCATCGTGGCAACTATCAACTCGGGATGTTACTACTATTGCTATAATCCCAAAGGCATTACGGCTACTGCCGACAATTCGGCCATGCGCATGCTACTCCATCATCATGTGAGTATCATCATGGATACACAACGACGTGACAAGGACTTTCAAGCCTATTACATGCAAGTGGTCAACATACAGATAGATGTTTTTGAAATGACTGGCGAAGTACCAATACTACCCGATATACATATGAATCCCAAATATTTCAACGGTATTCAAAAGCTCAAATCTATCGCATTAAACATATTGGGTATCAAATCATTATGCAAACTCACCAGACTCTTTCATAACGTATGGAGAAACCACTAATCAGCTTTATCATTGCCTACTATGAACTACCTGCCAGGATGCTTTGCGAGTGTATCGACAGTATACTTGCCCTATCGCTTCGTGCATTCGAGAGAGAGATCATCGTAATAGACGACGGTTCGGCAAACGCTCCAATGGGCGAGCTCACGAAATATGGTGAGGACATCATCTACATCAGACAGGCTCATAAAGGACTAAGTGTAGCAAGAAACACAGGCATACAGATGGCTACAGGCACCTATCTGCAATTTGTAGACAGTGACGATAAGCTGATACGACCTGCCTATGAACACTGTATCGATTTGATTCGCTTCAACGCGCCAGAGATGGTGATGTTCGACTTTACCCACAAGCCATCGGACAACCCAAACTACACAGACAGCGAACCGCAGAAAGGCAGCAAGCTCATGCGCCATCAGAACATTCGCGGAACGGCATGCGGTTATCTCTTTGCCCGTTCCATTTTGGGCAATCTGAGATTCACCCCTGGTATCTGTCACGAGGACGAAGAATTTACCCCCTTGCTATTATTACGGGCAGAGAAAGTTATATGGACCGATGCCCAGGCTTATCTGTATCAGCAGCGCCAAGGCTCTATCAGCACAGGAAATCACATACGTCAGCGGCTGGGACGCTTGGAAGACGTGAAGAGCATCATTATGCGTCTTAGTGTTCAAGCCGACAGACTTCCAATAGACGACCGGTCAGCTCTGCAACGCCGTGTGGCCCAACTCACGATGGACTATCTCTACCAGATTATCCGGCTGAAAAGTCCGAGCCATTATATCGAGCGCAAAATCGAGGAGCTACGACAGGCAGGGCTCTACCCTCTTCCTAATCAGGACTATACGTCGAAGTACGTATGGTTCCGCAGATTGATTAATACTCAGGCAGGACGTTCTGTCCTAACACATCTCATACCACTGCTCAGCAAAGAACGATGAAAGTATTACTTGTTGGCGAATATAGCAATGTACACGCCACGCTTGCCGAAGGGCTCCGCTCATTAGGACACGATGTGACCGTTGTATCCAATGGTGATTTCTGGAAGAACTACCCCAGAGATATCGATGTGGCTCGAAAGCCGGGCAAATGGGGAGGTATCTGCCTGATGGCAAAGCTATACGGACTATTGCCGAAACTAAGAGGTTACGATATCGTGCAACTCATCAACCCTATGTTCTTTGAACTGAAAGCCGAGCGTTTATTCTGGTTTTATAATTATCTGCGCCGCCATAACAAGAAGGTGTTTCTTGGCGGCTTCGGTATGGATTGGTATTGGGTTTACACCTGTACGTACAAGAAACTTTTACGTTACAGCGATTTCAACATCGGCGAGGAGCCACGTACTGACAATGAGGCTATAAAATACCAGCAGGAGTGGCTCGGCACAACCAAGGAGCGTCTGAACCGTCATATTGCAGAGGATTGCGACGGCATTATCACAGGACTATATGAATACGATGTGTGCTACCGCTTCCACTTCCCCCAAAAGACGACATATATTCCTTTTCCCATCAGACAGCAGAACGGCATCACGGTAAATAGTGACACAAGCGATAAAATCAAGGCTTTCATTGGCATCAATCGTGAACGTTCGGCATATAAAGGTACCGACATCATGTTGCAGGCCGCCCTTGACATCAGCCACAAATATCCTAAGCGGTTCGAACTCATTAAAGCAGAGTCAGTCCCCTTCGCCCAATATCAGAATATGATGGACGAGGCCGACATTCTGCTCGACCAACTCTACAGCTATACCCCCTCGATGAATTCTCTGCTGGCCATGTCGAAGGGAATCATCTGCATAGGCGGAGGCGAGAGTGAAAACTATGACATTCTCGGCGAGACTGAGCTGCGCCCCGTTATCAATGTGCAGCCCAATTATGAGAGCGTGTATCAGGAAATAGAGGAACTTATACTGCATCCCGAGCGCATTCCAGACCTGAAACGCCAAAGCCAGGAATACGTCCGCCGTCATCACGATTTCAAGAAAGTAGCGCAGCAGTATATTGACACTTGGAGCAAAAAATAAAGGCTGCACTTTTACATGCAGCCTTCATCTTAATTCTTAGTTGTTGTTCTTTCAACGTCAGCTTATGCCTCAGCAGGAGCAGCCTCTTCAGCAGCAGCCTCAGCGGGAGCCTCAGCAGCAGCGGCCTCAGCAGCCTTTGCAGCCTCTTCCTCAGCCTTAGCAGCAGCCTCGGCAGCCTTCTTGTCAGCTACCTTCTTGGCAATAGCCTCGTTAACGGCCTTCTCTGCCTTCAGTGCGTTGGCAGCAGCTTCCTTCTTAGCCTTCAGCTCATCCTCACGAACCTTGTCGAGACCCTTCTGCTTGTCAGCCTTCCAGGCATCGAACTTCTTCTGTGCGGCAGCCTCGTCGAAAGCGCCCTTCTTCACGCCACCACGCAGGTGCTTCATCAGGTAAACGCCCTCACGGCTCAGAATGTTACGTACTGTGTCTGTGGGCTGGGCACCAGTCTCAACCCAATAAAGCGCACGGTCGAAATTCAAGTCTACTGTGGCAGGATTGGTGTTAGGATTATAAGTACCAATCTTCTCAGTAAATCTACCATCTCGTGGTGCACGAGCGTCGGCGATAACGATGCTGTAGAAAGCATAACCTTTGCGACCACCGCGCTGCAATCTGATCTTTGTTGCCATAAATGCTTAATTTTTTAATTGTTAAATTTGAATTTCATGCTCTTAACTCGTAAAAGCGGGTGCAAAGGTACGAATAAAATAACAAATAAACAAGTAATTATGAAAATATTTAGTATCTTTGCCAGCGAAATGAGCAAAATCACAGAATTATCAATACTGATTCCGAACTACAACACGGTTTGTCTGCCGTTAGTACAGCAGTTGCAGGCGCTTCTGCAGGCGACTCTCATTCCCTACGAGATCCTTGTAGGCGACGATGGCTCCGACAACAAAGAGACAATCGCCTCTAACCTCCCCATTTCCTCACTCAGCAACTGCCAATACATCCTGCGTGAACAGAACGTCGGGCGTGCGGCCATCCGCAACTTCCTGGCCCAGAAAGCCCAATATAGCTTTCTGTTGTTTATCGATAGCGACATGACGGTGCTCAACAACCAATTCATTACGCGCTACCTGAAATGTCCCTGCCTGGGCGTTATCTGCGGGGGCGTGAGCATTCACGGCGACGAAGAATGCCTGAAGGATCGCTCGGTTTCCAGCCGTTTGCAAGGCAAGAACCTGCGCTACCTCTACGAGAAGGCCGAGGAAGACAAGCACATCGCGAGCCAGCGACAGGCATCTCCTTATCAGCATCTGCACACAGCCAACCTGCTCATTCGCCGCGAAGTGATGCTTCAGCATCCTTTCGATGAGCGATTCCGCCATTATGGCTACGAGGACGTGCTGCTGGGAAAGACTCTCCGACAACATCGTATACCAATCACCCATATCGATAATCCGTTGGGATTTTGCACATTCGAGACCAATGCCGACTTCGTGAGCAAGACGGAAGAAGGCCTTCGCACCCTATACACCTTCCAGTCTGAGCTGAAAGGCTACTCGCGACTGCTGACACTGGTCTCTGGCATCCACATCCCCCTCATCCTGTCAATCATCCGATTGGGACATCGTCTCTTTCACAGGATAGAAAGGCGAAACCTCTGTGGCCCCCACCCGTCTCTACTTATCTTCAAACTCTATCGCCTTGGTTACTTTCTGTCGCTCCACTAAGTCCTTGCGTTCCAAGCCTTTTCAAGAGCCCATGATTATTATTGACAAAGCGCCTCGTAAGAATCGCATCTTTGTCACCAAGCCATCCACAGATCGCAAATACGCGAGTTTTGAGCCGTTTCCGTAAGTCATTGAGAACGTGATCGTTACGGAAAAGCCTTATTTCAGCCCCTTGTTCAGACGTCATCTTTCGGTACAAAACAAGTTGTTTTGTACCCGAAAAGACTATCTCCACCACCTGTGGAGACTACTTGAGCGCGCATAAAACAACTTGTTTTACCTGAAAAAGCCCTAAGTTTGTCGTAAGGAAACCCATAGTTTGCCGTAATGAAACCCTAAGTTTGCTTACGACAAACCCGTTTCTTGTCGGTAACAAACATTAAAAGCGCCTCCCGCTGCTCTAGATTGAGCAAACCAGAAGGCGCTTTTTTATGTATCTATTCTTTACAATCCAGCAAAGAAGTCTTCCCTTTATCCTTGGTCAACTACTGTGCCAAATCGAAAGGAATGACCGAGAATGTAAGCTTCTCGTAACCCTCAAAGTCGTCGAACTGAACCTGGAAATTCTCATACTGATAGTAGTTACCACCAGTATTGTGAGTATCCTTAATAGAGTTACTCTTGGCCAATGTGTTGAGAATCTGGTTGTATACGACCTTATCGTTCTTCTCGTCCTCAATCTGAATAGCCATAGAAGTAACATAGCCGTTCTCGATCTTGTATGTATATTCACCAGCAGCATAAAGCTGGAAAGCATCAGTCTCGAGAATGGTCTCTAGCTCACCCACCTCATTCTCAAGGTCTTCTTTTGACCAATTCACATAGTTAATAGGCTCGAGATTCTCGTCGAGCTTAATATAGGTGGTGTCACACTCATTGGTGACATTCGTCTCCTCTGCGTAAGTCATAGTAGCACCCGCCAGTAAAGCGAGCATCAAAATCGTAATCTGCTTTTTCATTTTCATTTCAAATCATCTCTTTTTCCGCTGCAAAGGTACTAATTTATAAGGTATACACCAACTCTTTTTGGCAAAAAATTCATAAAATATCCACTTATGGCCGACTTTTTGACAAAAGTCAAGCCATAAGTGGTATCATTTTGCTCACAGAATGAGCTATTCAGAGTGCAAATTAATTGATAGGCTTGATGACGAAGGTGAAATCGTAAGCCTTGCAGGGCACCATATACTCCTTTCGTGGCCATGCTCCCCATGAGTTAACACAACCGAGTCCCATCTGTCGCTGCTGGATGTGAACCTGCGTGAGAGGGCGCTCTACGAGGTCGCCAGAGTGATGACCCCAGACCTTATCTTTCACAGGTCCGTCGTCGAGGTCTTCAATCAGGTAGTTCAATGCACTGGCTTCCATTGGTGCATTTGAATAGAACTCAAGTCCCTTACCCTGTTCATTGAGTACACGGAACCAGCGTATATCTGTATGATTTCCAGACTCCTGCGGACGGACATACGAGAAATATTCATCAGCCACCTTATTGCCATAAACGCCAATGAACTCTGATGAGTTGCGATCGATATAGTTCTCAACAGGGCCACGACCATAGTACTTGACAGTGTTATACTGCTTCGGCATCTGAAGCGTCATACCATAACGGAACATAGGAACGATATCAGAAGACGATGGTTCAAACTGCTCGCGAACAATCACTTCACCTTCAGCTGACAACGTATAGGTCATCGTCAGTTTAGCCTTCACGTCAGGCATCTCGAAAACAGCTACCACAGAATTGCCTTTCACCTGACAATCAGCGAGTTTCATCTGAGGATTCTTCCAAACGCCCAGTCTGTTCTGAAGTTGTGCGCCATAGTCATTATCAGTTGGAGCACGCCAGAACTCAGGCACGATAGAGCAGCGATCGAGCAACATCGGTTCACCGTCTACATCAAGATAGTCAATCCATCCGCTCCATTTACCGATGGTCAAAGAAGTACCAACCACATCAAACTTCACATAGCTTTCTGTCTCCTCTTTCGCTACCGTAGCTGTCTCTGCCTTGATCTCTGGGAACTTGTAGGGCTGGACAATGAACTGCTGACGAGCCAGTACCTGGCCTTTCTCTATGAGCGGCTGAGCTTCACGGCTGCGGAACTCGAAGTTAACAAGTATCTCCTCATCTGCATGGTGAGCAAGCACCTTCGTCAGCATCTTTGCCAATCCTTCGTCGACAATAGTCTTACGCTGCTGTGGAGCAATACCGCTGACGTCGATAGTACCACTGTGCTTCTTAACCTTCCACACTAGTTCTAAATCATCGATTGACTTGAAGAAGTTTTCGTTATACACCTCCAACTTACCATCCTTCAGTCCCTTATCGGTAATCCATACATTCTGATAGTAATAGCCCACCTCATGAGCATGGGGATTCAGACGGCGATCGGGGGCAATGATACCATTGCAGTTGAAGTTATAGTCAGAAGCAGGATAGCGTCCGTAGTCACCGCCATAGGTGAAGATTTCTTTTCCCGTGACAGGGCTCTTGTCGCGCAATCCCTGGTCAACAAAATCCCAGATATAGCCACCCTGATACTTTGGATACTTGCGGATGAGGTCCCAATACTCCTTAAAGCCACCCATTGAGTTACCCATGGCATGAGCATACTCGCACTGGATAAGCGGACGGGGATTATCACCCTTGGCATACTTCTCACAGTCTTCATAGCCCAGATACATCGGACAGAAGATATCTGTCTTTCCGTCATGACGAGCCTGCTCGAACTGGCAGGGACGTGAATTGTCGTAGGCTTTCACCCAATCGTAGGCCTTCTCGAAGTTAGGACCGTAACCAGCCTCATTACCAAGAGACCAAACGATGATTGAGGGATGGTTCTTATAAGTCATGACATTGCCCTCCTGACGCTCAATATGCGCCTTGGCAAACGCCTCGTTCTTGGCGAGCGTCTGCTCGTGATAGCCCATACCGTGACTTTCGAGATTCGACTCTGCCGTAAGATAGATTCCGTATTCGTCGCAGAGGTCATACCAACGGGGATCATCAGGATAGTGACAAGTACGTACAGCATTGATATTCAGCTGCTTCATAATCTTAATATCCTGAATCATACGTTCTACAGAGACGATATAGCCACCATCAGGATCAAGCTCATGACGGTCCGCTCCCTTAATCAG
Source organism: Prevotella sp. FD3004 (assembly GCF_000746155.1). Taxonomy (NCBI): domain Bacteria; kingdom Pseudomonadati; phylum Bacteroidota; class Bacteroidia; order Bacteroidales; family Prevotellaceae; genus Prevotella; species Prevotella sp. FD3004. Next base: position 576,859 of record NZ_KN050819.1, read on the forward strand.
GATAGGCTGTCCGTTAACCAGCAGCTGTCCTCCTTTTATCTCAATATGACGGAAGCCAATCTTCTGTTTGATAACTTCCTGGACATCCTGACCTTTCTTTAATAATATATATAAGGTATAAAGGTTAGGCGTCTCGGCTGTCCAGGCTTTAGCATCAGCAACAGTCGTATTCAGCCCCTCGGCCACCAACTTTCCTTCAGCATCAAAGAGCTGTGCTTCAACGTCGGCCTTGCCACCGGCAAGCTTCACGTCAACATCAAGAAGTCCCTTTCCATCAACATAATCCTGCTTCACGAAGATATCCTGAACATGAACCTTTGGGGTTGCATAGAGATACACTTCACGGGCGATACCAGTGAAGCGCCAGAAATCCTGATCTTCGAGGTAAGAGCCATCACACCAGCGCATCACCTGCATGGCAATAAGATTTTTGCCAGGCTTCAGATACTTCGTGATATTAAACTCTGCTGCAACCTTGGAGTCTTCAGAGTAGCCCACATATTTTCCATTTACCCAAACAGAAAGGTTACTCGTGGCAGATCCTACATGGAAGAACACCTCCTGACCTTTCCAGCTGACAGGCAGTTCGAATGTACGGCGATAGGACCCCGTATAGTTATTAGTCTCACCGATATATGGAGGATTATTCTTAAAGGTTGTACTCCACGCATATCCCGCGTTCTTATAAGTCTTGTCGCCATAGCCATTCAGTTCGAACAGACCTGGCACTGGGAAATCTACCCACTTGGCATCATCGTACTTCACACTAAAGAAGTTCTTCGGCGCATCCTGATGGTTCTTAACGAAATGGAATTTCCATGTTCCCTCCATAGAGAGAAAACGGTTAGACTGCGCTTTGTCACCTTTAGCCTTGTCGATGTTCTCGTAAGCAAAGAAATGAGCATGACGCATTTCACGATTCTGCTGATTTGCATTAGGATCCTGCCATACGGGTAACTTCTGGGCATTTACAGCCAAAGCAGCCAGACAGGCCATTGATAGAAATAGTTTTTTCATTTTTCTTTTTGTTTTAATTATTATTCGTAGTCGTCGATTACGGCATTCATAAAATCCATCATTGGTTTGGCAACACGAAACATATGTTCCATCTCGTCGAGCCAGCCATCGCCCACGAAGAAATCTTCAGGCACAGCATGCCAGGCACAGTAGTTCTTCAAACGAAGATATTTCACATATTCCCAGTCTTTGGGGAAACCTGCTGGGCACGTCTTCAACTTTTCCAAACCAAAACCTTGTGGCTGGTCCCAGTAGGCAATGGAATTATCCTGTCCCTCATCATTGAAATACCTTTTAAACTCTTCGTTTTCCACACACTTCAGCCAAGCCTCGGTATTACCCATAATTTCATTCCTACACGAAGTGAGAATATTAGTAGGCAACCAATAGTTCCCTACTGCCAACACACAGTGATCGGGTTCCAGATGGATATAGTAACCGCCTCGCAATGCCTTCTTGCCCTTTGCATCAATATAGGCACCTAAGTGATTCTTATAGGGTGATTTATCAGCAGAGAAACGAGTATCACGGTAGAATCTGTATGTACAATCTTTCACCGTAAGGTGTGCAATCTCAGGGTCAAAAGTCACTATACGTTCTATCGCTTGACTAATACCCCGTTCAAACTCTGCCCTAACCGATTCATACTCTGCTTTATGCTCCTGAAACCAAGGTCGGTTATTATTCGCCATCAGCTGACGAAGAAAACTAATGATTCTTTTACTATCCATAGCGCTGGTTTTGGATGCAAAAGTACAAAAAATATTTGGGAATCTGCAATTATTTACGTACTTTTGCAATAAGATGAGAAAAGAAGAAAGATACGATAGAATATTGGCATACTTCCGCGAACAGATGCCAAACGTGAATACCGAACTGGAGTTTGGTAGTATTTTCCAGTTGTTAGTAGCAGTCGTACTGAGTGCGCAATGTACAGACAAGCGCATTAATCAAGTCACACCCGAGTTATTCAGACATTATCCCGATGCCAGAAGCATGGCTATGGCTGAGCCCGAAGACATCTTAGATTATATCCGCAGCGTGTCCTATCCTAACGCAAAAGCAAGTCATTTGGTGGAAATGGCCAGGACTCTTGTAGAGAAGCACAATGGCGAAGTTCCTTCTGACATGAATGCTTTACTCGACCTGCCTGGCGTAGGCAGAAAGACCGCTAACGTGATTCAGAGCGTGGCGTTCGGAAAGTCGGCACTCGCTGTCGACACACATGTCTATCGTGTAGCCCATCGTTTAGGGTTGGTCGATAAATACGACAATACCCCTTTTAAGGTTGAACAGAAACTTATCAAGTACATTCCTGAGAAGGATATCCCCGATGCCCATCACTGGCTATTGCTCCATGGGCGATATGTATGTACATCAAGAAAGCCACACTGTGAAAAGTGTGGCCTTGAAGATATCTGTCCTAAACTCATTGAGGGCTCTAAATTAGGATAATCAATTTCTCTGATAGATGTCCTGTGACTCATCATCAAGAGGACGGAAGGGCGACATGTCGTATTGTTTCGTGAACTTCGAGAATCGGGTGATAATATAATAATCACAATCTACCTCTCCAGGCATCACAACCTTCGATGGGTCGTCATCATCTATTTGTAATACAAAACGATTGGGATAGCCGTCTTTCTGTGCCTCATTCCTTAATGCACCATATTCATACAGGTAACGGAAGTCTGGATTCATCCAATAATCCACGAACAACTTATCGTAAGAACTGTTCTGTTTCAATTCGGTAAATTCCAGAAAAGTCTTCGTGTCAATATTGGTCGAACCAAGTTCTGACAACGGTGTCGTGCGGCAAACCTGCATCAAACAGAACAGCACAAACACTTTAATATACGAATGGATTGGAATAATTAGGAAGAAACGCTCTACGAGAGCGATAGTCAGCACCACCGTCAATGCCATAGAACCGCGAACGTCCAAAGGGAATATCCTCAGCAGAGAAAGAAGACAATATACCAAAAATACCACTAAAAAGAGTGATTGACTGGGAAGCACCACCACACCTTTCTTATAATCATATATCACCAATAAGGCATTCAGTGCTCCAAATAAGAACAATGGTGTTAACCATGCATGAGCACTTGACCCTAAGTAGAGATAAGATTCAGCAGAACCTGCAGGGTTCTGATGCATCAGCATCACAACCAGCACAACCAGTAAGACTACTATCAAAGGAACCGCATAATATGCCAATCTGGCTACCAGCTTACCAAACGATAATCTCTCATGCAACAAGCCCAAAAAGATCCACAAAGATACGCCAATGACAAAAACAACGAAATCGTAACGTGAGAGACTGAATACTGACAACCAAATCCCCAAAACTAGCAGGAAACGCTTTGTCAAGAGAACCGAATGAAACCTTATCAGATAGACGGCTCCCACAACGCCACACATCTCCATAGTATAACCACGTACCTCGCCCATCTCATTGGCTGTTACTTCCCATAAAAACAAGAGTGTTGTCAGGAAAGCTGCTTCCAAAATGTTCTTACTCGACTTATAGGTATAGAGGAACACAACACTCGCAAAACCAAGGAAAAACAGATAAGGAAGCAAACGTAGGAAAAGCGTACTGCTATCATTAATCAGTAACCAAAAATACAGAAGTACAGAAAAGCCTCCTGGATCGAGATTGTAATGACGATTATTCTCTATCACATCGCTCAAACCTCCAGATGCAGCATATACCTCTGAATAATGATTCAGTCCTTTCGATATCCAGAACTGTCCCGACTCGTCGAACCACAGCCAGGGATTACGAAGAGCATTATATGAAAACACAGCAATGACAGCCACACAGACTATCAAGGTCATCATCGTTAGGATTCTCTTAGCCAACATGTCTCAGATTCTTATTGATTGTATAGAAGTCGTTCAGCGCCTTGCGGCCAATCTTCACTATGCGCTTCATATTGATAGAGTTCACCCCTCCTTGACGAGGCTTGAAAGTAATAGGATACCACTTGCATCGCTCATGCCATTTCACCGCAATAGCAGAGATGGCCACATTACAAAGAAAGTAGTCCTCTGGTATCACAGCCATGATACGTTTCAGACGCTCAACGTTCATCAGGCGGAAAGGCGTATTAGCATCGGTTACCCACACATGGAACATCAGCCATACAACCATCTTCAGCACTTTAGTCACAAACACACGTGACATTCCATCCTGACGATTATTACGATTTCCAATTTGGAAATCATAATCCTCCGCATGTTCAATCATTTGCCATATCTCATTGGGATTGGTCTGTCCGTCACTATCGGTTTGGAAAACGAAATCGGCTCCCTGTTCAATAGCATAACGATATAGATAAAGCACGGTGGCACCATGTCCAGAGTTTGGTTTATCCAAGGGTATCAGCATAGGATACAACTCCCGTAGGCCCAACATCTTATGATATGTATTGTCTTTGCTACCATCATTCGCAATGACAAGATGGCATTTGCAGTCATTACTATTCAAACGCTCTACCACAGGATACCATTCCTTAATAGTCGTTTCAATGTTCTCCGCCTCATTATACGCAGGCATCACAATATACAAATTATTAATCATGCCGAAGTAGGTCTAAAAGTTATATACTTATTAATAACAAATTGTGCGATAACCACCAATCCTATTGACAGCAGCTTAGAAACAATCTTATTCATCTCCAAACAATCAATACAGACATACAGAATCAGATTACTCATCAACATACCACACAAACCCACTGTGAAGAATATCAGCATTCGTTTAATAGTCTGATCTTTCACCTTGAAATTGTATGTCCGGTTTAAAGTAAAACTGGTAGTGATACCTGCAAGCACACTTACACAATTTGAAAACAGATAATGCCAATTAAATACATTGACGAACAATGTATAAAGAAGGAAGTCCAGTCCAGAAGAACAACTTCCAATAATCCCATAAAGAATGAGATTACGATATTTTCGATATAAGTTCTTAATCAGATAACGTAACATGGATTGACCTTTGAGTTGCAAAGGTAGTCATTATTATCCAAAAACTTCTTGTTTTTTACTGATTTTTTTCACAAAAAGATTATTTCTTGGGCTGAGCCCTGTCTTTCTGTCCCCAGCTCCTGATGGCAAAGCGGTGGAAACGATTCTCCGCGATAATTACATCATAGACCTTCGAGGCAGGAATAACTTTAAAGAACTTATTATGGTAAGTCTGTAGGATTACCTTCTGTTCCAACTCCAGTTCGTCACGCTTCTGTACAGCTAACTTACATGCTGCTTCTTCTGCGGGTTTGTTTCTACCCAAATCCTTCATTTTCTGCCATACCACCCGTTGTTTGTGCTGCATCTCTCTGTACAAGGGGAAGAACTTAGCTGCCTCTTCAGGAGTCAGAGAAGCCTCCTTGGTGATAAACTGTTCCAAATCGGCTTGGAACTTCTCAGGTGAGAACTTCTGAGGATCATGCGCAAAAGCTGCCACTATTGACAGCAACACTACGACGACACTTAAAAAAAATCTTCTCATTTCATTCTAGCGTTTAGTTCTCTGATAAGTAGGCATAAATATCATGATTATCAAGCATCATGTAGTCAGCAGCTTCATCAATATAGGTATCTGCCTCATCCTGCTGCAAGACCTTCTGCGCCTGAACCTGAGTAGTAGCAGACTGCTCCGATGGCATGGCAAACCAAATCGTAGCACTGATAACAATTGCGCACACACTGGCTGCCGCATAGAATATTGGGCGTAACCAGATAGACTTTGCGCGAGGCTTCAACTCCTTCATTGCAGCAACAGGCTTTTCTGGAAGCTGCTGCATCATCTGAGCTGTAAAGTTGTCAAAATAACCATCAGGAACGCGAAACGCATTTCGCTTCCCAACCATGTCTTCTATGTACTTTTCTTCTTTCATCGTATATATGACGTATCTATATTCAAAAGGTTTAATCACGCGCCTTAAAAAAATCTGAGATTTTCTTGACGGCTATGTGATACGAAGCTTTTAAGGCCCCCTCAGAGGTATTAAGCCTTAGACTCATCTCACTATATTTCATATCCTCGAAGTAGCGCAACTGAAAAACCGTACGCTGCACATCAGGCAAAGATGCGATTGCTTCCTGAAGCAGGGCTTCAGCCTCAGAGCCATCGAAATAAGAATCGGCCATAAGCATATTCGCTACCGAAAGATCCTCATCAGCACCTGAGACCATATGTTTATTACGACGCAACTGATCCAGACTCTCGTTGATAGCGATACGTGATAGCCAAGTAACTATTTTTGCATCGCCCTGAAAGTTTTCCAAGCCGTTCCAAGCTTTCAGAAAGGTATTCTGAAGCACATCGTTCGCATCGTCATGGGTCAAGACGATACGACGTATCTGCCAATAAAGCTGTTCGCTGTATTTTCTGACCAGCAATTCAAAGCCCCTACGCTGAGTAGAGGCATCAGAAAGCAACTGAAAAATCTGCTGATCTTCAATCATCGTACATCAGTGTATGGAGACCTTACGCACGACCTTGCCTACCTTAATAACATAACAGCCCTTATTCAAATCCAACTCAATACGCTGGGCAGGACTATTTATCTGATATTCGGCAACCTTGCGGCCCGTCAGGGATATCACCTCAAGTTTTTGCCCCTCGGCGCCGCTCACGATAATAGTACGTCCCTCTGCGGCAATTGTCACCTCGCCATCCATCTGATCCACAGCCATCAATTCCATCATCACAGGAACCGACAGAACTGGCATCGACAGCATGGTAAAAAACAATAGCGAGAGTACACTTTTCCTCATAAGCAATTCTATTATCGTCCGTGCAAAGGTAGAACAATCTTTTGAAATAGCAAAATTTTTATGCAAAAAAGGCGGGTTTATAAACGTTCAGACATTAAAAACAGCCATTTCATTCGTTAAAAAGGTGTTTTCAAACACACTTTTTGCTTCTTCAAGCAGCACTGTCTCATCCTCATATCGCGAACTGTAATGACCCAGCAACAGTTTATCCACCCCGGCGTCACGTGCCACCAAAGCGGCCTGGCGGGCTGTTGAGTGATGGTATTTCTCTGCATTCTGCATATTATCCTCACCATACGTACTCTCATGATAGAGTGTTGTCACCCCTCTCAGTTGTTCATGCAACTGGGGCATATAACGGGTGTCTGAGATATAAGCATAGCAACGGGCAGGATCAGCAGGTTTTACGAGTCTGGCATTAGGAATAACCTCACCATCTGCCGTTATCCAATCTGCGCCATTCTTAATATTACCAACCTGACTGGCAGGAATCTGGTAACAGTCCATCATGTCTCTACGAATATGGGGCAACGACTGTTTCTCCCTGATCAGATAGCCACAGGTAGGCACACGGTGCTCCAACGGGATGCTCTCCACCGTAATACTGCGATCCTCGTAGACCACTTGTCGTTGTGTAGTATCCACAGGATAGAACACGACTTCAAACCCCAAGTCATGGGTGAAGAACTTTATCTGACGTTTGAGCTCTGCCCCCAAAGCCTTCGGACCATGGACATGAAGTTTAGCCGTTCGCCCTAGAAGTCCAAAGGTTGATATCATACCTATCAGGCCGAAACAATGGTCGCCATGAAGATGAGTGATAAACACATGACTCAGTTTAGTAAAACGTACCCTACACTTGCGAAGTTGCATCTGGGTGCCTTCCGAGCAGTCGAGCATCAACACTTTCTCACGCACCTCAACAACCTGTGAAGAGGCATGGTGACGAAGGGTTGGAAGCGCACTGCCACATCCCAATATATGTACTTTAAACGGTTCTGCCATCAAATCTTATTAAACTCGTCTTGTGTATCTTCTAGCTGAAGACCACGCAGGTCAGTCTTTTTATTATCCTTATAACGGGTATATTCAAATGTCTCCTCCTCATCGCTCGCCTTGTCAATCGTCTTATACGACAAGGTGTCGGGTCCCAGCGTCAGAATCTCATACAGATTAAGCTCTTCCTGATCACCGCCCCCTTCACGTACGGAGAGTATCTCTAGCTTTCCGTTCACGATTTTCCATGTACGATAGAGGATATTAGTCATTTCGATACTTTCTGCGATTCCGCCCTCTTTAATGCGAATACCCACCTCGGCACTACCGTCAATCGGATCGGGCATCACCCAGTCGCCCAACAGCGTGTTCAGGTTTATCACCTCTGTAGCTTCCGTTTTCTTCGAATCAGTCATCACCGCCAGTCTGTCGCCCGCCTGCAGACCGCCAAGCACACGTTCATTCTCCTGGGCATTCACTAGCGACAGGTTCAGCGTATCACCATTGTCTGTTATCAGTTCCAAGGTATTCATAGCTGTTCCTGACCCACACAAGCCATAGATTGTGCGGTCAACAGGAAGTATGTTCTCAACAGAAGCCGAATCCTCTTCCATCATCGTCTGCTGCTGTGAGTTTCCGCTTCCACAATAACCCAGCATAAACACCACAGCTATTATCAATACAAGAAAGATTATTTTCTTCATATGGTTTTGGGGTTTAGTTGTTCTCTATTTCTATTCGCTTCGCTTCTTCCCAGAGAGCATCCATTTCTGACAGTGTCATATCCTTCAAAGGCTTACCGATCTTGATGCTATGCGCCTCAATATAGTTAAAGCGGTTTATAAACTTACGGTTGGTCATCTCCAACGCATTGTCAGGATTCAGTTTGTATAGACGGGCTGCGTTGATGACCGAAAAGAGGAAGTCGCCCAATTCTTTCGTTGAGTTCTCCTTATCATCCTTCCGCAGTTCCACTTCCAGTTCGTCAAGTTCCTCACGCACTTTCTTCCATACATCCTGTTTGTCTTCCCAGTCAAAACCCACATTGCGGGCCTTGTCCTGAATACGATAGGACTTAATCAGACTTGGCAGAGCATCGGGCACACCCGAGAGCACCGACTTATTACCATCTTTCTCCTTCAGTTTAATCTGTTCCCAATTCTCAAGCACCTGTGTCACAGTCGACACCTTAGGAGCATCCGCAGAAGAGTCGTCAGGCACATATGGCAGAGGCTTAGGGTCCTCGGCGTCAACCTGCGACGGGTGGTAAACATGCGGATGACGGGTAATCATCTTCCTTGTCAATGCGTTGCACACGTCAGCCATGTCAAACTGGCTTTTCTCTTCTGCAATCTTGGCATAGAAACAGATATGCAGTAACACATCCCCCAATTCCTTACAGATATCTGGGATATCATTCTTGATCAGAGCGTCGCAGAGTTCGTAAGTTTCTTCTATTGTATTGGGTCTCAGGCTCTCATTCGTCTGCTTCTTATCCCATGGACAATTTGCTCTCAACGCATCCAATACGTCAAGAAAACGGCCAAAAGCCTGCATTTTTTCCTCTTTTGTATGCATAAAACTCAAATTATTGGGGCAAAGATACGACTTTTCGATGGAATTTTACTAATTTTGCAGCGATTTTTGGAAATTATTAAACATATATATGGAATTAGCAAGTAAATACGACCCAAAAGAGGTCGAATCGAAGTGGTATCAATACTGGCTTGACCACAAGCTGTTTGCCAGTAAACCCGACGGACGCGAACCCTACACTATCGTGATTCCGCCCCCCAACGTAACAGGTGTGCTCCACATGGGCCACATGCTCAACAACACCATTCAGGATATTCTTGTACGCCGTGCCCGTATGGAGGGCAAAAATGCATGTTGGGTGCCAGGCACCGATCATGCCTCTATCGCTACCGAGGCCAAGGTGGTGAAGAAACTGGCTGGCGAGGGTATCAAGAAGCACGACCTCACTCGCGAGCAGTTCCTCGAGCATGCTTGGGATTGGACCCACGAGCATGGTGGCATCATTCTGAAGCAGCTCCGCCGACTAGGTGCCAGCTGCGACTGGGACCGCACTGCCTTCACTATGGACGAGAAGCGTTCTGAGAGTGTCATCAAAGTGTTCGTCGACCTCTACAACAAAGGCCTCATCTATCGTGGCCTGCGCATGGTAAACTGGGACCCCAAGGCTCTCACCGCTCTGTCTACCGAGGAAGTCATCTATAAAGAGGAGCAGAGCCATCTGTTCCACCTTAAATATTATGTAGACGGTTTGAAGGCCCTCGACAAAGAGGAAGCCCTGAAGGCCGAAGGCAACATCATCCACAAAGACGAGAAAGGTTACTACGCAGTCGTAGCCACCACACGTCCTGAGACCATCATGGGCGACACCGCTATGTGTATCAACCCCAAGGATCCGAAGAACCAGTGGCTGAAGGGCCGCAAGGTTATTGTTCCTCTGGTAAACCGTGTCATCCCCGTCATCGAAGACCGTTATGTAGACATCGAGTTCGGTACAGGTTGCTTGAAGGTAACACCTGCCCACGACACCAACGACTATATGTTGGGTAAGAGCCACAAGCTGGAGACCATCGATATCTTTAATGCCGATGGAACCATCTCAGACCAGAGCCCCATCTACGTGGGCATGGATCGCTTCGACTGTCGTAAGCAGATCAGCAAGGACCTTCAGGAAGCTGGCCTGATGGAGCGCATCGAAGACTATACTAATAAGGTGGGCTATTCAGAGCGCAATCCTGATACCGCCATCGAGCCACGTCTCTCTATGCAGTGGTTCCTTTCTATGCAGCACTTCGCCGACATCGCTCTGCCACCAGTAATGAACGATCAGTTGAAGTTCTATCCTGCCAAATACAAGAACACCTATAAGAACTGGCTCGAGAACATCCAAGATTGGTGTATCTCACGTCAGCTCTGGTGGGGGCACCGTATTCCCGCTTATTATTATAACGGTCAAGACGACTATGTAGTGGCCGAAACTCGTGAGGAGGCTCTGAAGCTGGCACAGCAGAAAGATCCGAAGGTGACCGATGCCGACCTGCGTCAGGACGAGGACGCCCTCGACACTTGGTTCTCTTCATGGCTTTGGCCAATCTCGCTCTTCGACGGTATAAACAATCCCGGCAACGAGGAGATTAAGTACTACTACCCAACCTCAGATCTCGTAACAGGTCCGGATATCATTTTCTTCTGGGTTGCCCGTATGATTATGGCTGGATATGAGTATATCGGTGATATGCCATTCAAGAACGTATACTTCACTGGTATCGTTCGTGACAAGCTCGGTCGTAAAATGTCAAAGTCACTGGGTAACTCGCCCGATCCTATCGAGCTTATCGAGAAGTTCGGTGCCGACGGTGTGCGTATGGGTATGATGCTCTCAGCCCCCGCAGGCAACGATATTCTCTTCGACGAGGCCCTCTGCGAACAGGGACGTAACTTCAACAATAAGATTTGGAACGCCTTCCGTTTGGTTAAGGGTTGGAAGGTGGCCGACATCGAGCAGCCCAAGGCTGGCAAGGTGGCAACCAGATGGTTTGAGGCCAAGCTCCGTCAGACCAACGACGAGGTGAACGACCTCTTCAAGAAGTACCGTATCTCAGAAGCCCTGATGGCTGTCTACAAGCTCTTCTGGGACGAGTTCTCAAGCTGGTACCTTGAGATGGTGAAGCCTGCTTATATCAATGGTGAACCACAGCCCATCGACAAGCAGACCTACGACAAGACTCTCGAGTTCTTCGAAATTCTGCTCAAAATGCTCCACCCGTTCATGCCATTCATCACCGAGGAGCTGTGGCAGCATCTCTACGATCGCAACGAAGGTGAGAGCATCATGCGAGTAAGCCTGAAGCTCGACGCGCCCACCAAGGCCGACGACGAGCTGACCGCCCAGATTGAGAATGTAAAGCAGATTGTTTCTGGTGTTCGTATGGTTCGTAACCAGAAGAACATTGCTCCTAAGGAGCAGCTCGACCTGCAGGTTGTTGGCAAGAACGATTATGAGGCTTTCAACGCCGTCATCATCAAGATGGCCAACCTGAACGCCATCAACGTGGTAGCCGAAAAGGACGCCACCGCCTCTGCCTTCATGGTAGGCACCGACGAGTTCGCTGTTCCTGTTGGTGATATGATTGATGTTGAGGCAGAGATTGCCAAGATGGAGGCTCAGCTCCAGCACCTCGAAGGTTTCCTAGCTGGTGTGAAGAAGAAACTCAGCAATGAGCGTTTCGTAGCCAACGCCCCAGAACAGGTAGTAGCTCTCGAACGCAAAAAGCAGAGCGACTCTGAAGAAAAGATTGCTGCCCTGAAAGAAAGCATCGCAGCACTCAGAAATAAATAAATCAATTAACTCCCCGCTAATTTGACGGGGAGTTAATTTTTTATTTTTCCCCACACTTCTTTTCATCCAACCTATCCTGCGCTGAATAAACATTTCCAGTTTTTGTTCCAATGTCTGGTACTCCGGGTACCACCTATGTATACTCCGAGTGCCAACGTTTGAACCTCGGAGTGCCAACGATCTGCACTATTGGTGCCAACGACCAGGACCAGTTAAAAAGACACCCCCACCCACAACTGATGTGGGCGGGGGTGTTGAATTGCTTGGATATTATATGATCCTATCTGATGCGATCCATTGAGCGGACGAGCTTCTCATCGGCCTTGATGGCGCGATGAGCCATCATGTAGAGGATCAAGGCAATGGCTGGAAGAACAGCGGGCCATGTTGGACGGAAAGACACCATACCCCACGACTTATCGCCAACAGTCTGACCAACCACGAAGTAGCAGACATACCATCCTGCGATGAGTAAGGCATTAAACAGGCAGAACACAGCCTGTATCTTGCGATTACGATAAAGGAAGATGGCATAGGTTCCCAATACGGCCGTTGGCAACAGGACAGCCAAGAGAGGCCACGTATCGAAATGATGCTTGCCAAATGAATCGGTGAACCACAGATTATATACACGAGCCACCTCAAGACCTGCGGCCTTGAAAGAGCCTATCTGCATACAAAGACAAATGACGGTCATCACGATGGCCGCCAAGAGATATAGGGTTTGCTTACGCTGAATCATAACGGTTTAGTTCTCCTGATTCTCACGGGCAGGATCACGCCAGTAAACCTTGTCCTCAACAAATTCCTGAGTAGCGAGGAGTGTTGGCTTTGGCAACTTCTCGTAGTAACGTGAGATCTCTATCTGCTCACGGTTCTCAAATACCTCCTCAAGAGAATCGCTATATGAAGCAAACTCTGCCAGCTTCTTAGACAGATCTTCCTTAATCTGTAAACTAATCTGGTTAGCGCGCTTTGAAATAATGGCTACGCTCTCATAGATATTGTCTGTATCGTCACAGAGATCCATGATGTTACGTGTAACGGTATTTACCGGTGCTTTTGACTTCTTGTAATCCATATTCTAATCTTTAATAACTTTCTTGCATTTAACGATATATTTCTCGGCTGTCTCTACATTCTTCGACTCAGGGAACTCATTGATGAATCCATAGCACTCATCCTCTGCATCGCGATAACGGTCCAAACGTTTCTCCTCTGAGCTATTCTCGGCCAATTGGAACTTACTCTTCATAATGAGTAGCATAAACTGCTCGCGCTCAGTGCAATAGGGATAATTCTTAAGGGCATTCTGAGCTGTAACGATGCAAGCAGTATAGTTGCTTTCCTCGTTGGAATTGATGTTACCGAAGTAACCACCGAGATTATAATAGAGTTCTGCAGAGAGCAATTCTTTCTGGATGAGTTTGTCGTGCAGTTCATATAACTTATCCTGAGCCTGCGGTCTGAGCTTCGAGTCGGGATACAGGTCGATAAACTGCTGATAAGCCGTGATAGCACCATTGGTGGGCGACTGGTCGAGACGTGGCTCTGGGGCACTCTGATAGAGTGACTGGCCAACATAGAAAGCAGCAGGCTCAGCATAGACCCCACGCGGATAGCTTGAACAGTATTTCTTAAACGTCTCCGAGGCTGCCTCGTAGTCAAAGTTGCAATACTGAGCCATAGCAAGCATATAGAGACACTCCTGAGCTTCGTCGCTACCCTTCTTGATGGTGACGAGTTCCTCCAACAGAGTGACAGCCTGCTGATACTTGCCGCGGGCGAAACACTCTTTGGCGAATTCGTACTTAACATCAGTGTCGCCATACTTATATACAGCATTGAATTCTGATGCGCAACCGCTCATCAGGAAAACGACACACGAGAGTATAATGATACCTTTCTTCATATCGGGGTGCAAAGTTACGACATTTCGGCAAAATAACAAAGTATTTTATAAAAATTATGAATTGCGCGCAGGTAATTTTGAAATATTTATGTATCTTTGCGCCCTGATATGGGTAAATTCATACTTTCATCTGACTATAAGCCAACAGGCGATCAGCCTGAGGCTATCCAACAACTGACTGAAGGATTGGAACGTGGAGACCGGGCACAGGTGCTGTTAGGTGTTACGGGGTCTGGTAAGACGTTTACGATGGCTAACGTCATTGCCAACCGCAACCGTCCTACACTGATTCTAAGTCACAACAAGACGCTTGCCGCCCAGCTTTACGAAGAGATGAAAGGCTTCTTCCCGGAAAACGCCGTCGAGTATTATGTCAGCTATTATGACTATTACCAACCAGAGGCTTATCTTCCTACGACAGACACCTATATCGAGAAAGATCTGGCCATCAACGACGAGATAGACCGTTTGCGCCTCTCGGCCGTATCAAACCTGCTTTCTGGAAGAAACGATGTCATCGTCGTATCATCTGTCTCATGTATCTATGGTATGGGAAGTCCAGTTGCCTTACAGGAGAACGTGATAGAACTTCACGTAGGGCAGAAGATAGACCGCAACGTGTTGTTAAGAAAATTAGTTCAGTCTCTCTATATCAGAAACGACCTTGACCTGCAACGAGGAAACTTCCGTGTGAAGGGCGACACGATAGATATTGCAATGGCCTACAGCGAGGTGGTTCTCCGCGTTACCTTCTGGGACGACGAGATTGACGCCCTCGAAGAGATGGATGCCGTGACCTTCGATCGTCTGGCCAGCTTCGAGGAATACAAACTATATCCCGCCAACCTGTTCATGACATCCAAGGAGCAGACAGACATTGCCATCCGCCAGATTCAGGACGATCTAGTGAAACAGGTGGCATTCTTTGAGGAGATGGGTGATGGCATCAAGGCGCAACGCATCAAAGAGCGTGTGGAGTATGATATGGAGATGATCAAGGAACTAGGGCATTGCTCTGGCATTGAAAACTACAGCCGTTATTTCGATGGGCGTCAGGCTGGTGAACGTCCTTATTGCCTACTCGATTTCTTCCCTAACGATTATCTGCTATTCATCGATGAGAGCCACGTATCTGTGCCTCAGATTAATGCCATGTATGGTGGCGACAGAAGTCGCAAGCAGAACTTGGTGGAATATGGTTTCCGCCTGCCCGCGGCTTTCGACAATCGTCCCTTGAAGTTTGAGGAGTTTCAGGCGGAAGTGAGTCAGGTAATCTACGTGAGCGCAACCCCTGCCGACTACGAGTTGGATGAGGCAGAAGGCATTGTGGTCGAGCAGGTTATCCGTCCTACAGGATTACTTGACCCCGAGATAGAAGTACGCCCCAGCGAACACCAGATAGACGATTTACTCGACGAGATTGTAACCCGTAGAAATAGAGGCGAACGCGTATTAGTTACGACCTTGACCAAACGCATGGCTGAGGAAATGAGCGAATTCTTATTGAATCATGGCGTCAACACCGCCTATATTCATAGCGACGTGGCTACATTGGATCGCGTGAAAATACTAAGCGACCTCCGCCAAGGAGTTTACGACGTACTTGTCGGTGTCAACCTTTTGCGTGAAGGACTCGACTTGCCAGAGGTATCGTTGGTGGCTATCCTTGATGCTGACAAGGAAGGTTTCCTGCGTAGCCATCGCAGTCTGACCCAGACTGCAGGACGGGCCGCCCGTAATGTGAATGGTAAAGTAATCATGTATGCTGATACCATAACAACATCAATGCAACTCACAATAGATGAGACCCGCCGCAGACGTGAGAAGCAGATGCATTATAACGAGGTGAACCACATCACTCCGAAACAGATTGTGAAGAACCTGACATTCAACGCCCTGCAGAAAGATGACCGTGCAGATGTAAAGGAATTGAAACGCGCTTCTAGTATGGCGGCTGATAGTGCAATTACTGGTATGATGGCAGCAGACCCGATTGTGGAGCGCATGACGCGCCAGCAATTGGAGAAGAGTATTGCCGAGACAACTCGTCTGATGAAAGAGGCCGCCAAGAACCTCGAGTTCCTGCAGGCCGCCCAATATCGCGATGAAATCATCCGTTTACAGAAAGAACTGGAGATGAAGTAAAAGGTTCAAAAGGTAAAAAAGTAAAAAAGTAAAGGCCTTTCCTTTATTATATCATTCTTTTTATGTATTTTTGCACCCATCTATTGTAAATTAAGTAAAGATGAAAAAGGTTTTGATAACCCTCATGATGCTGATGCCCATGCTGGCAACGGCTCAGGACAATACTTGGGAGAGAATAGAACAGGAACCTGTTGAAAAGGAAAATCCTGACGCTAAGTATTTGGTAAAGAACGCTGTACCAGAAGTTGACGGTGTTGTATGCTTCACAACTACCATTCAAGCTCCAGGAAAGAACGCCAACCAGATTTATCAGACTCTGCTCAAACAGATGGAGAAGATGACCAAGGAGCCCAATCAGATTGCCAACAGTATTGTAGCAGTTAAGAACGAAGAGAAGCATGAGCTTGGAGCTGCCTACCACGAGTGGCTGGTATTCAAGAACACCGCCTTGTCTATAGATCAGACCCAGTTTAACTTCCAGATTCTCGTTAATTGTAGCGACGGTCAGGCAGACGTAAAGATAACCCGTATCTCTTACGACTATGATACAGACCGTAAACCAATTCACTACAAGGCCGAGGAATGGATTACCGACCAATATGCAGTGAACAAGAAGCACACAAAGCTCTACCCTATCTCTGGTAAGTTCCGTCGTAAGACTATCGATCGCAAAGATTTCATTTTTAAGAAGTTTGAAACACTCCTGAACGAAAAATAATCAATGAACAAGGATAAGATTCGTAACCTGCTCAACATCATCTTCATGATTGGAGCAATTGTTGGTGTGATATACTATCTCACCAAAGACAGGACTATTGGCACCTATATCATTCTCATCTCAATGTGTTTCAAAATAGCCGAGTCCTCACTACGCATGATCAAGTAATATATGAGGAAAACATTATCTACGCTACTATTGCTGATGCTGGTATTGACAGAGGTCAGTGCGCAAAATACTCGTACTTATAATCAGATAGACGAGAACGGCACCATCACCCAGCGCAGCGAGAATAACAATTTCAACAAGCACAACAACGACACGACCAAGCAGCACAAGGAGATTCCTAAGGGATTCTATGTGTGGAACATCGATCGTCGACTTGGCGACATTATCCCCGCTGAGCCAGACACCCTGCCACACTTATTTCCTAACACCACGCTGAATACAGGTTTCTATGGCGACTACAACACCATAGGCAATAACTATTCTGCCCGCGAGAGTCGTATCTTCGTTGACAGACCCGAGTTTAACAATTTCTTCTTCACCCAGCCCTATAGCTTCGTGGCTAAGGAGCCTGAAGCCTTCCTGTTCTTCAACACATTGTCGCCATACACTAGTGTGCTTTACGACAATTGTGGAAACAAACAGAATGGTGAAGACCATATCGATGCAAAATTCTCTGTCAATGCAAACAAACGTCTGAATTTTGGTTTCGATCTCGACTATGCCTATGCACGCGGCTATTACAGCAATCAGAGCGTTTCCCACTTCAATGGTACGTTATTTTCCTCTTATAGAGGTGATCGTTACCAGATGCATTTCTTCTTCAATGCCGCCCATCAAAAAACGGCAGAGAATGGCGGTATCGCCAATGACGAATATGTCACCCATCCTGAGTCGTTCCAAGACAACTATGCAGAAAACGAAATTCCTACCGTGCTCTCATCCAACTGGAACCGTAATAACCATCAGCACCTCTATCTGAGTCATCGCTACAACGTTGGCTTCTATCGCATGGTAAAGATGACTGACGAGGAAATCAAGGCTCGTAAATTTGCTGAGGAGTCGAGAAAACAGCATGAAGAAGATGAACTAAACAAACAAGACGGCAACAGCACGCCCCCTAGTCGTGATAGTAAGCGAAAGGAAATCAAAGCGCCTACTGGTCGCCCCGACGGTGCCATCGTCATGGGCAAGGAACCCCAGAAAGACTCACTCAATATGGCCACCACCGATAGTACCCGCATTCAGGTAAATGGTCAGGCTGCGATTGACAGTCTGAATCGTTTGCAAGCCATTCAAGACTCCATCAATGCCACGATGAAGCGTGAATACGTGCCTGTAACTAGCTTTATCCACACCTTTGAGTTGAACAAACACGATCATATATACCAGTCGTATTACACTCCAGAGGACTACTATCTGAGGCGTTACTACGACCAAGGCACAAAGTATGGCAACGATACCATATACGACCAGACAAAATTCACGCAAATCAAGAATACCTTTGGCATTGCTCTGCTTGAAGGCTTCAACAAATACGTAAAGGCAGGACTGAAAGGTTTTATCAGCTACGACATGTGCACTTACCAGATGCCAGACCTTGTAGAGGGAACCAAGATATCTAGGATAAGAAAATGGACGGAAAACGATCTCAGCGTGGGTGGTGTATTCAGCAAAACCCAAGGCAAGATTCTACATTTCAGCGCTGAAGCAGAAGCTTGGGTTGGAGGTCCTAATAGCGGTGACTTGAAACTCGACTTTAATGCCGACCTCAACTTCCCTTTATTTGGAGATTCCGTTCAACTGGCAGCTAAAGCTTATATGCATAAAGTGGGGCCAGCTTTCTTTGTGTCGAAATATCATTCCAAACACTTCTGGTGGGATTTAGAGGATGATATGAAACGGGAGACGCGCACCCGCATTGAGGGAATTTTCTCTTATTCCAAGACTAGCACCCAGATCCGTGTGGCAATGGACAACATCAAGAACTATACCTATTTTGGTATGAGCTACGATGCAACCACCAGCGGACGCACACACATGACAGCCAGCACCTATCAGGAATCAAGCAACATCAACGTCTTGATAGCTCAGTTGCACCAGAACTTCCGCTTGGGACCTCTGAATTGGGAAAACGTGATTACCTATCAGAACAGCAGTAAGTCAGAGGTGCTTCCTCTGCCCACTTGGAACTTCTTCTCTAACCTCTACTTAAAATTCCGCATAGCTAAGGTATTGGGTGTTGAGTTAGGAACTGACGTAACATATTTCACCAAGTATAACGCCCCCGATTTCTGTCCAGGACTCAATCAGTTTGCCATTCAGCAGAACGAAGACAGTCGCGTGGAAATGGGTGGTTATCCATTCATGGATGTCTATGCCAACATGTCATTGAAAGGCGTACGTTTCTTTCTTGTAATGACCAACGTACTTAATGGAGCTGGTAACCACATGAAATTCCTCACGCCCCACTATCCCGTGAATGGTTCAGTACTCCACTTTGGCGTATCTTGGCCGTTCTTCAACTAAGCAACAAACCTGCGCTCACACAGAGCCCATAGATGAAGATATTACGCGCTGTTTCTCCTAAACAGAGATTCAGCGCTTTTCCTTGATAGATGCGCTTGATCTTCAAAAACGTGAAGATGTGAAGCATGAAATAGATGAATGGCAGGATAAAAGCCAGCAGATGGCCATTCAACAAAAATGTACCTCCTAGTATCAATGCGCCAACACCTACAGCCAAATAGAGCTGAAGACCAGCCTGAGCTCCGAGTTTAACAATGATGGTGTTCTTGCCAGCCAGGGAATCGTTGTCCCTATCGCGGAAGTTGTTCACTATCAGCAAAGCATCGATTACAAGTCCACATGCCAATGAAGCCAGGAATACCTGCCACGTAATGGTGTGAAGTTGCACATAATAGCTGCAGCAAACGGGCACGATGCCAAAGAACAAAAGCACCAGCAGGTCGCCCAAACCCTGATATGAGAAGAAAGTGGTATAAAGGAAGGCAAACACCACACAGAGCGCCCCCACCAGAATCATCTCCATTCCACCAAACCAAGCCAGAGGCAGACCTATCATACAACCTGTACAAGTGGTCAGGGCTATGGCTTTTTTCATAGAATCGAGTCTCACCCATCCCTGAGCACAAGCTCTGCGAGGTCCCAGGCGCGTCTCAACATCGTCAGTACCGTTTACGAAATCGAAGAAATCATTGATAAAATTTGCATCAATCTGCATGGAAAATGAGAATAACAGGCAAAGCAAAGCAGCCACCCAGTTGAATGCCTCACCATCATACAGCTTGGCATCAACCCAAGCTAAAGCCACCCCTATCATTACAGGAACAGCGGCACCCGTAAGGGTTTTCGGACGTGCTGCCAAAAGCCACGCCTTAACAGAATCTGTCTTAATAATTCTTTCTTCAGACATCATTTTTTCTATTTTTATTTGCAAAAGTACATAGTTTTTCGTAAATTTGCAAACAAAAATAAAGACTTTTTATGATTAACAATACCCCAAACTTGGAATTAGTTGAGTTTATCGAGACGCAGATACTTCCGCAATACGCTGCTTTTGACCGTGCCCACAACATGGAACATGTTACTCGTGTCATCCGAAGTTCGCTTGAACTAGTGAAGATTACCGGAGCCGACATCGATATGGCCTACACTATTGCAGCCTATCACGACCTAGGTATGAGTGGTCATCGAGCCAGCCATCATATCATAGGAGGAAAGATTCTTGAGCGTGACGCCCGCCTAAAAAAATGGTTTTCACCTGAACAGATAAAGATTATGAAAGAGGCCGTAGAGGATCATCGCGCTTCTGCCAGTCGGGCTCCTCGTAGCATTTATGGTAAGATTGTAGCCGAGGCCGATCGTGACATTGATCCTCAGATAGTTATCCGTCGCACCATTCAGTTTGGCATGGCTAACTATCCAGAACTCGACAAGGAAGGACATTGGAAGCGCTTCATGGACCACATGAACGAGAAATACTCGAAAGATGGCTATATGAAGCTATGGATTCCGAACTCGCCCAACGCAAAAAAACTTGCAGAGTTGCAGAACATGATTGAACAACCCAAGAAACTCCGCGAAATATTCGACCAGATATTTGCTGAAGAAATCTCTATTTCATAAAGTAGAGCCAGTAAATGGTGGCCAAAGCCACTACCAGCACTATCAGAACAGCAGACTTGATGAGACACGATGCGACTTTCTTCACCACAAGGGAAGCCACAATCAGTGCCACAAGCACAAAGATATAATATCCTATATTATCCATTATTTGAATAGTTTCTTAAAATCCGTAGGAACTGGAGTTTCAAATTCCATGGGCTCACCTGTTACAGGATGATGGAAACAGAGCAACCAAGCGTGCAGACAAAGACGATGGATTGGATCGTCGCCATTGCCGTATTTGGGATCGCCACACACAGGATGCCCCATGTCAGCAGAGTGAACACGTATTTGGTTCTTACGCCCCGTTTCGAGTTTGAACTCGACCAACGAATGCTCAGTAGTACGATCTAACACATGGAAATGCGTAATAGCCAGCTTACCACCATTATCTACAGGTGAAGAATAAGTGATGTAGGCTTTATTGTCTTTCAACCAGTTTTCTATAGTTCCTTCATCCTTCTCCATTTCACCAGAGCAGACAGCCACATAACGACGATCATAGACAATATCGTGCCAGTTGTGCTCCAATATCTGTTCCGTCTCCATATCCTTGGCATAAACCATAAGTCCGCTGGTATCGCGATCCAGACGGTGCACTACATGGGCCGTACACTTTTGACGCGACTTCTTAAAATAATCGTCAAGCACCGATTTCACGTTGAGTGAAGAGTGACCAGCAGCCATCGAGAGAATTCCAACAGCCTTCTCAATCACAATCAGCCACTTGTCTTCGTAGACTATCTTGACATAGCGGCTCTTGAATCCTTGCTGATTGCGCTTGGTCTTGCTCACAGCAACCTTCATTCCAGGCTCCAACTGAAAGTCGAACTGGCTCACAGTCTTACCATTCACCTTGATTCCCCTACCCTGCAACGTGGCCTTGATTTTGGTCTTCGTCTGTGGTACGTTCTTCAACAGCCACTCCAATAGCGGCATCGGCTCCGACACAGTATAGTGTTCGTAGTCGCCCTCACGATTATATCCTGCGTTATATCTCATATTGGGTGCAAAATTAATAAAAAAACCGCAGATTCAAAGAAATCTGCGGTTATTTTTATTAGTAGAACTTGAACTTTGCTCGAGTTCTTACACGCTCGGCAGAATTCGTGCAAGCATGATTCTGCTCTTGCTTAATAGAACTTGAAGTAACGTCTTGCGTTGTTGTACGAGATATCCTCTACCATACGACTCAAAATATCCATATCACAAGGCAACAGACCTCTCTCCACATCATTACCAAGCATATTACAGAGTATACGACGGAAGTATTCATGACGTGGATAGCTTAGGAACGAGCGACTGTCGGTGAGCATACCAACGAAGCGGCTCAGCAATCCCAATACGGAGAGGGCGTTCATCTGACGAACCATACCATCCATCTGGTCGTTGAACCACCAGCCTGAACCAAACTGGATCTTACCAGGCTCACCACCCTGGAAGTTACCCAGCATGGTAGCAATCACCTCGTTGGCACAAGGATTCAACGTATATAATATGGTACGCGTAAGCTTACCCTTCGAGTTCAGTCTATTCAGGAAGTTCGACATAGCCTTGGCGGTATTGAACTCTCCGATAGAGTCAAAGCCCGTGTCAGGACCAAGTTGGTTGAACATCGCAGTATTGTTGTCGCGAATGGCTCCATAGTGGAACTGTTGTGTCCATCCTGCGTCCGCGTCCATTTCAGCCATCACCGTAAGGAAGCAGTTCTTGAACTGACGAATCTCAAGTTGTGAGAGCTGTAAGCCACGCATGGCCTTCTCGAAGATGGTTTCAATCTGCGAATCGGTGTACTCTTCGTCATAGAACTCCTCGATACCGTGATCAGACAACTTAGATCCCTGCTCTTCGAAGAAGTCATGACGTTTCTGAAGAGCGTCTATCATATCAGTAAACTTGGTGATGGTCACACCCGAAACCTCACTCAGCTGCTCAATATATTTCGAGAACTCAGGCTTCTCGATGTTCATGGCTTTGTCGGGACGCCATGCAGGCAGCATAACAGGATCGTCGGCAGCCTTCTGCTTTGCATACTCTATATGACTATGCAAATCGTCGATAGGATCGTCAGTGGTGCAGACACACTCCACGTTGTAGTGCTTCATCAGTCCGCGGGCAGAGAATTCTGGCTTCTGAAGTTTCTCGTTACACTCGTCGAAAATCTCGCGAGCAGTCTTCGGAGAGAGCTGTTTGGTAATGCCGAAAGCGGTTTTCAGTTCCAGATGTGTCCAGTGATACAGTGGATTGCGGAAAGTGTAAGGCACCGTCTCAGCCCATTTCTCGAACTTCTCCCAATCGGTAGTATCCTTGCCCGTGCAATATTTCTCTTCTATACCGTTGGTACGCATAGCACGCCACTTATAATGGTCACCACCAAGCCACAACTCAGTGATACTCTTAAACTTATGATCCTTGGCCACCATTTCCGGAATCAGATGGCAATGGTAGTCGATAATGGGCATCTTAGCCGCATGGTTGTGATACAAGTCCTGAGCCACCTGGGTCTCAAGAACAAAGTTATCGTCGTTGAATTGCTTCATAATTTGATAGTTTGTTTTATCGGTTCTTTAAAAATTTGTGCAAAGATACTAAATTATTCGCAGAAAAACACTAACTTTGCACAAAAAACAAAACGTAAACGTTTTCTATGCGCAGCAGAATACTACTCATTTACACTGGAGGTACTATCGGTATGAACCGAAATCCGCAGACCGGTGCCCTTGAGCCTTTCGACTTTGAGCATCTATTACTAAATGTACCAGAGCTAAAACAGTTTGATATACAGATAGATACATATCAGTTCAATCCCCCCATCGACTCGAGTGACATGTCACCAGCCATGTGGACCGACCTGAGTCACTGCATTGCTGACCACTACGATTTGTATGATGGTTTTGTGGTACTTCACGGTACAGACACGATGGCCTACACTGCGTCGGCCCTCTCCTACATGCTGGAAAATCTGACAAAACCCGTTGTCATCACAGGTTCGCAACTACCCATTGACCAGCTTCGTACTGATGGCAAGGAAAACCTCATCACTGCTGTAGAGATAGCAGCAGCCAAGGACGAAGAGGGTCATGCTATGGTGCCCGAGGTGGGTATCTATTTCGGCGGCCATCTGCTTCGAGGCAATCGTACCACCAAACAGAGCGCTGAAGAGTTTAACGCTTTCGAGTCGTTCAACTACCCTCACCTGGTAGAAGCCGGTGTCAACATTACTTACCATCGCGACCGTATCCTGAAACCCGACTTCTCGAAACCAATGGTGCCCCATTTCCGCTTAGATAACAACGTGATAATCTTTTCGCTTTTCCCAGGTATCCGCGAAGATTTGATACGCCATATCATCCATACGCCCAACCTAAAGGCCATCGTGATGCGTACATTTGGTTCAGGAAACGCGCCTCAGAAAACATGGTTACTCAAGGCCCTGAGAGAAGGCACACGCAACGGCAAGGTGATTGTAAACATCAGTCAGTGCATGCAGGGAGCCGTAGAGATGAGTCGTTACGATTGTGGATGGCATCTTCAGGAGGCAGGCGTTATCAGCGGGCGCGACTCTACAGTAGAGGGCGCAGTCACTAAACTCATGTTCCTACAAAGCCACTATCCCGACGATCCAGAAACAGTTCGCAAATTCATGAGTCAGAGTCTCAGAGGAGAAATCTCCGTATAAAAAAATCCCCTCATACTTTTTAAGAGGGGATTTTTATTTTAATAATATTACTCTTATTTCTTAATAAACTCCACACGACGGTTCTTGGCACGGCCTTCGTCAGTCTTGTTGTCAGCTACAGGCTCATGACTACCCTTACCTACAGCACGCAGGTTGAAGCCATCGCAACCTAATCCCTCTAACGCCTTAACCACAGCTTCTGCACGCTGTTGCGAGAGCGGATCGTTAATTTTGTCGCTACCTTGATTGTCCGTATGGCCCTGCACCTCAAAACGAGCCGTAGGGTTCTTCTTCATATAGTCAGCAACTTTCTGAATCTCTTCCATCGACTCTGGCTTCAGCGTAGCTTTGCCCGTCTCGAAGAGGATGTTATTCGTCACAAACTTTCCAGTCTCTGCTATAGCCTTCTCAACGGCACTGAGATCTGTGGTCTGACGCTGATAGAGCTCTACAGCGCCCTTGGCGAGAATCACATGGCCCACGCCACGATACGGGTATCCGTCTTGGACATGGAATTCGAAACGACTGGGAGCAGCCACATTAGGCAGATTGATGACACGTTGTCCATTGATATAGTATTTGAAAGCACGCTTGTTGAACGAGATAGCAAAATGGTTCCACTGTCCAAACTTAACACATTCTTCCATATCTTCCCATTTCAAATCACCAGTCACATTGCCTGAAGCGCCGCCACCCTTCTTAAACGAATAGTTTCCGTAGACATCCGGACTACCTGGACGGAACATCTTATAGATATTGCCAAGCTCGTCGTCACCCTGATAGAAATAGATATGCCATGCCATCTGGTCTATATCACCGGGTTTGCACATAAACTCTTCCCACTCGAGGGTAAAGACATCAGGCAGATAAGACCTCATGTTCTCCATCAGAGGAGAGAATATAGTACCTCCTGAAGCATTGCTATGCGCATACTTCTTGCCGTTGACAGACGCCACCTCCAGACTACCGTCGCTGATATCCCACTTGGATGGGAACTCACCCATCTGCTCGTTTGCGAAGTCATCCTCAAAAAGAATCACGCTACCACGGACGAAGTCACTCTTTTGGTTCTGACCTACGGCATTAGGAGTGTCATCAACCTCTTCATCACTATCATTGTCAGACTTTGAGCTCTTCCCTTTCTTGCCTTGCTTCTTACCGTTAAGCACCTTGTCAGAAGCATTATCAGCCTCCTTATCGGCCTTTCTCTCTACATTACGCTCCACAGCGTTCTTCGCTGCATCCACAGCTTTGTCCTTGAGCTTACCCAACCATCCCTGGGCATCGGAGTTTACCGAGAAAGCTATCGCCATCATCAGCATCAAAATCAGTCTTTTCATACGCTCTTTTGTTCTAGGTTCATAAATTGTATATATTAATTGCAAATTTACGAAAAATATCCGAAATCACCAAACGAAATCACAACTTTTTTTCGTCTTACTCCCCAAAAATCCGTTGCAGCGTTGCAACACTGCAACGGATAAAAAGATTCTGTCTGGAGGAAAGCATGGGTTTCGCCAAATGAAAGCAGGACTTTACTCCGAGGAAAGTCCCTTTGTGCTTCCATTATTGTTTTTTAAGAATTTACTTGGCTGAATTATTTGGCAGAGTGGAGGATTTTGCTTATCTTTGCAACGTGACAATGCAATTTTGCGCAAAACTAAAACAAAGTACATTTATGAAAGATTTGAAAGGAACAAAGACAGAGAAGAACCTGCTGGAAGCATTTGCAGGCGAGAGCATGGCACGTAACAAGTATACCTACTGGGCATCAAAGGCAAAGAAGGACGGTTTCGTACAGATAGCAGCCATCTTTGAGGAGACTGCCAACAACGAAAAGGAGCACGCAAAGCTGTGGTTCAAATACTTGGAGGGCGGTGGCATTAAGGGCACAGAGGAGAATCTGGAGGCAGCTGCCGCTGGTGAGAACTACGAATGGACCGACATGTACGACCGCATGGCCAAGGAGGCTCACGAGGAAGGTTTTGAAGAGATTGCCATCAAGTTTGAGGGCGTGGCAAAGATTGAGAAGGAGCATGAGGCTCGCTATCGCAAGCTGCTCGACAACGTGAAGAAGGAACGCGTATTCTCAAAAGACGGCGACGTTATCTGGCAGTGTTCTAACTGCGGACACTTAGTAATTGGCAAGAAGGCACCCGAGATGTGCCCCGTTTGCAACCATCCGCAGGCCTACTTCCAGGTCAAGGCTGAGAATTATTAAAACAAGCTCCCCTCCTGAGTCAGGAGGGGAGTTTTTATGATAGAAGGATTTGAAGAATGCGGTCGGCAGTACGCCCGTCCCAACGTTCTGGTAGCGCAGAGTGCTTCCATTCGCCACGCACCATCTGAGCGACAGACGCGGAAAGTTTTACAGGGTCTTCGCCCACGAGAACGTTAGAGCCCACAGAAACAGTCTCTTGATGCTCAGTATAGTCATTGAGAGTAATACAAGGTATACTGTTAAACGTTGCCTCTTCAGCCACGTTGCCCGAGTCGGTAATGATACCTTTAGCATGAGCAGTGAGCCATCCGAACTCAAGATAGCTCAAAGGCGGAATAATTAGAATATCAGGATTCAGTTCGCATACCTTATCACGGGCCAACCCACGCAAAGGTGCAATGACGGGGATATCTCCAGCAGCCTCAACCATCGCCTGTAGCATCTTCTGCAGATTGTCTGTATCAGCCAAGAGAGCCTTGCGATTAAGGGTGAAAACCAAATAGTCACCCTCCTGTACCGAGGCGGGCAGCGAGGCAGGTCGTTTCAGACGATCGTAGTTAAATCGGAGCGTATCCATCAGGATGTTGCCTACCATATAAGTTTGTGAAGCGTCGCTCTGCTCACGAGTGGCAACACCCGTACTCTTCACTCCAGCGGTAAAGAGGTAGTCGCTCAGTGCATCAATCACCAGACGATTAATCTCTTTAGGCATATTAATATTAAAGGAACGCGTGCCAGCAACGAGGTGAGCCAGACGGATGGCACGTTTTTTAGTGACGATAGCGGCAGCCATCGTAGAAGCCAGATCGTCGACGACTATGACCACATCGACAGGATGCTCGTCAAGAAACTTATCGAAAGCGGCCATCACCTGACTGGTTATCTCGTTAAGACTTGTAGACGAAACACCTAGGAAAAACTGAGGGCGTTCTATCTGAAGATCGTCAAAGAGCGAGGGTTCCAGCGTAGGATCGTCCTCACATCCCGCATATACCAGCAAACACTTAGCATCACTACGACGGCCAATGGCACGCACCAAAGGCGAAACTTTTACAAAATTCGGTCTTGCTCCTGCAAGAATACATATCGTCTTATCCATAGCTATATTTTTTATGGTGCAAAGATAGAAAAAAATCCGCAAGATATTAGGTTATTCGGATTTTTTTTAGTAACTTTGCACTCAGAATACGGGTCGTGCCGCATAGATCGGGATACTCTACATTAATTAAATCATCGGGACCGTTTCCCTTGCCAATGGCGGGCCACAATGATCCTCCACGAGGAGAGCAGCAATGCCGGTGGATTACAACAGCAGGGAGCACCCACATCGTGTGAAACAGGAGTTTTCACCAAATCATCGGCACGAACCCGCTTTTTTGTTTATCATTGAAAATTAGGTATTATGTTTTCTGGAATTATCGAAGAGTTTGCTACTGTTATAGCAATCAATAAGGATCGCGAGAATATAGATTTCACTCTGAAATGTTCGTTTGTCGACGAACTGAAAATCGACCAGAGTGTGGCACATAATGGCGTGTGCCTCACAGTCGTGAAAATTGAGAACGGCACATATGTGGTGACAGCCATGAAGGAGACGCTCGACAGAACGAATCTGGGATTGCTGAAAATAGGCGACAAGGTGAACGTGGAGCGTTCGATGCTCATGAACGGACGATTGGACGGTCACATCGTACAAGGTCACGTAGACCAGACGGCCAAGTGTATCGCCACAGACGATGCTGACGGAAGCATATACTTCACTTTCGAATATCCAGAGAACCGCGAAATGGCGAAAAAGGGTTACTTTACCGTGGATAAGGGCTCAGTCACAGTGAATGGCGTATCGCTCACGGTTTGCAATCCTACTTCAAACACATTCCAGGTAGCGATTATCCCCTACACCTTTGAACACACCAACTTCTGCGACATTAAGGTTGGCTCCGTTGTCAACCTCGAGTTCGACATCTTAGGGAAATATATTGCAAGGCTGCAGAGCCTATAGGCCCTCAACTATAACAATTCTGACGGAGCGGAGATGAAAGTCTTCGCTCCGTGTCGTATCAGGAATTCTTTGTCACGGAAGCCCCAAAGCACACTGATACAAGGCAAGCCGCTATTCTTTGCCGTCTCAACATCCACATCGCTATCCCCCACATACACAGCGTTTTTCTGTCCCACGTTTAGCATCCTCAAAGCAGCATACACAGTGTCTGGCGCAGGTTTCTTGCGGATGCCAGCAGCCTCGTTTTCACCTATTGCCACTTCGATAGTATCAGGAAAGAAATGCTGACAGAGCTCCTGAGTGGCAGCCATCATCTTATTACTCACCACAGCCAAGCGACAGCCCTGAGCCCTGAGTGCTTTCAAGGCGTCAGGAATACCCTCGTATGGACGGGTGGTATCGAGCGAATGTTCCATATAATGCTGTCGGAAGGTAGCAAATGTAGCCTCGAAATCAGGGTTTTGTTCCCCATCAGGGATAGCACGCTCCATGAGAAGGCGCACCCCATTACCAACAAAATGACGCACATCGTCGATTGTATGTTCAGGCATGCCATGCATGCGGAGCGCATAATTCACAGACGCAGCCAAGTCGCCAAGCGTGTCGAGCAGTGTCCCGTCTAAATCAAATATATATGTAGAATACATTTCCTATCTTTTTTATCTTTTACTTCTTGTTATCATGGTATGTACCTTATTATTATACTTATCAGCCTTCATCAGATCGTCAATAGTGAGGTGCATGCGATATCTCCAACGATGAAAGGCATCACTAGGCACATTGATACGTTCTTCGCGCGGATTCTTTGAACGGAGTTCTGTATCCATCGCAAGCCAGTCCTGCAAAGATAGCACACAGAGCATTGACGGACAATAGAGATGGCGCGCAATGATTTCCTCTGCCATGTGGGCTGGCAGATGCTCAGGCGCTCGCCCTTGTTTCTGAAGCATGGTAACATAATAACGCTGGGTGCGCTCAGGGCTCTCCTCCCACCAGAGGCGCAAAGGCGACATGTCGTGGGTTGAGAAAGTTGCCACACTTGGATAAGTATTTGCATCGAGATGAGCGAACTCAAATCCACTCTCCTTGGGCATCGACTGAATCTCGAGCGACAGGATACGAAGGCTGTCGAGCACAGGCGCCACACAATCGGGCAACATACCCAGATCCTCTGCACAACAGAGCATACGAGTGTCGCCAAACACCTGAGTAAGGTGTTTCATAGCCTGATTACCCCAGAAAAAATTATGGCGCTGATAGAAGTAATTATTATAGAGACGCATGAAGGCATCTTTCTCTTCTGCTGTCAGAGCATCGAATACTGGTTCGTGTAACGCTCCTATACGAGGATGATACATCTCTGGCTGTTCTGGATCTTCGAGGAAGAGCACTCCGCTGATAAGGCGATAAAGGCCATCACGAATCCAAAGACTGTTTTCATCGCATTTCCCCTCGAAAGCTTCCTGCACTTTCTTTTGGTTGTTATAGTCGGCCTTCAAATCATAGAATCCATAACTACGACTCACCAAAAAAGTCTCCTTAACATAAGGAGCATGCATACCAAAAAGGCGATTCAATACACGATCGTTAATAAACGGACGGGTATAGAGTTCCTTATGGAACGGAAGGCCGAAATACTCGATTTCGCTCACAGTCATTGGCAATGCTGGAGAAAAATGTCCCAAAAGACCATAGACAGCATCACCGGGAATCTCCCAAACGCGGAAGAAGCCCAATACATGGTCTATTCGGATGGCATCGAAATACTGTTCCATCCAACGTATGCGCTTGCGGAACCAACTGACTAACGAACTTTCGCTCCAATTATAAGTAGGGAAGCCCCAGTTCTGCCCGTTCTGCGAAAAGGCATCAGGAGGCGCACCCGTCTGCGTATTCATGTGGAATAACTCAGGATGAGTAGCTGTTTCCACACTTTCGCGATTTACCCCAATAGGCACATCACCTTTGATGAAAATGCCTTTCTCTCTGGCATAGTCTGAGGCTGCCTTCAGTTGAATGTGAAGGTGATACTGAAGATAGTAAATTATATTAACATCATCAGACGTCCACTTAGCATAGGGTTCAAGCCAGTCTTTATTATCAATAAACCAGACCTTAAAGTCTTTTGAGTCGAGGGTCTGTTGGCCTCGTTCAGCGAAAATTTCCTTAACATAAGCCATCTTTACGCAATCTACAGCCTCATAATCACTATAGCTCAGGTTGTTAAGTTCCTGACGTTGGCGATGGAAGGCTATCATTTTGCTCTTGTTTTTCAAGGTTCCAAGAGCCTCTAAGTCAATATAATGCGGATGGAGCGCAAAGGCTGAGACTATGTTGTATGGGCAGGAATCGTTCCATCCATGCGACACAGTGGAATCGTTGACTGGCAACAACTGTATAACCTTCATGCCCGTCTTCACAACCCAATCGACAAAATGACGCAAATCACCAAAGTCTCCAACGCCATATGAACGACTACTACGAAGCGAGAATACAGGAATTACAACCCCAGCAACTCGCCATGTATGCTCTTTGACCCTCAAGATCTGACCATAAACTACCAGAACAGTACCATCAGGAACGGCGTTCTGCTCAGAAGGCATCAACCCATCTGTAGTACGGTTATCACCCTCCTCCCACGTCATCAAAGTATGGGTGGCATCATCAATAATTACATATTTGTATTCGATAGGCAGCAATACTGCGTCGACATTCACAGATAATAACCATTCACAGCGCCCTACACACTCCATCTTCAGGTAGCGAGCAGGATTCCAACCGCCCAAGGCGGGATGATTGCCAATGATAGCCAACGACTGCCCTTCTTGAAGCTGAGGAGCCGAGACACGGAAGATAATTGTTTTGCGATAAAGTGGCACCCGAAGCGCCTTTACCTCCTCGTCAAGAGACAGATGGGTGGTAGTCTGATAGGCCTTGCTATAGAGATAATACTGGAGGGGCACCTCACGCCACAAATCAGCCAGCACATAGTTTTTTGTTGAATCAAAATAATAAGTTCGCGGGATTGCGGTCCACTCCCTACGAAGAACGTTGCCATCAGCATCCTCTACTTGATAATAATAAGAGAAAGAGGTTATGGGGTGTTGGCGAGACTCAAGGGCTGACGTCTCAAGTTCCCACTGCCACCCATCGGTAGTGAGCATCATCAGACGATCGTCCCTTTCTGTTCCATCCTGACTTCTGTACGTGATGCACACATAGAGGTTTTCGCCCCACTTGGTGCCATACTGAATGGCAAACTTTAGTTTCATAAACTATGATTTTCATGCAAAGGTACAAAATTATTAATATTAATCGTGAAGAATTAAGAGAATTTTGTAACTTTGCACCAATTTTAGAAGAAATGATGAAAATGAAGAAGATTCAAAGAAAGTATTATCTGATACCAATTGCCTTGTGCCTGCTTGGTATCGTTTGGTTGGGCTACTACTTCTTTATGAGCAGTCTGTCACTATCAGACAAGATTGAGTACATCTACATTGACGATAACGACAACATCGACTCCGTAAGTGCCAAATTGAACGACATCGCATCCGAGCATACCATCATGGCCTTTACAACGATGGCACGCCACAGCAGTTATGCAGAAAACATTCGGAGCGGACGATATGCCATAGCGCCAGGTGAGAGCGCCATCACTGTGTTCCGCCATCTAAAGAACGGACACCAGGAGCCCGTAAAACTTACAATTCCCGAGAGTCGTACAACGGATCGTTTGGCGGGAGCATTATCGAAAAAGCTTATGATAGACAGTACTGCTCTGGCTATTTGCTTAAAAGACACAGCTTTCTGCAAGCGTTGGGGATATGATACTGCTACAATAGTCTGCTTGTTTGTGCCCAACACCTATGAAGTATATTGGAACACCAGCATAGACCACCTGATGGAACGTATGCAGAAAGAGCACAAGCACTTCTGGAACAAAGAGCGACTAACAAAGGCTCAGGCACTTGGACTTACACCCAACGAAATCTGTACTGTAGCCAGCATCATTGACGAGGAAACGGCAAACAATGCAGAAAAGCCAATGATTGCGGGTATGTATCTGAATCGTTTAAAAGTAGGCATGCCACTTCAGGCAGACCCGACGATCAAGTTTGCCCTACAGGATTTCGCCCTGCGCCGTATATATCACGATATGTTGTTTTATAATAGTCCCTACAACACTTATAAGAACACAGGTTTGCCTCCCGGCCCCATCAAGGTTGCATCTATTGCAGGAATCGATGCCGTACTGAACAGAGTAGATCACGACTACCTATATATGTGTGCAAAAGAAGACTTTTCGGGTACCCATAACTTTGCAAAGACATATTCGGAACACCTGAGAAATGCTGCAAAATATAGTAAGGCACTGAACGAGAGGGGTATAAAATAGTTAATAGTAGGGCTTTTTTGCAGGATTTTCAGGATAAATTTGTAATTTTGCAGCCACAAATAAAAAGACAATATAAAAATGGAAGAAAGAATAGTAAACGAAAGCGAGGAGAAAAAGTCTGTCAGCTTCATTGAACAGAAGGTGATTAACGACTTGGCAGAAGGCAAGAACGGAGGCAGAATGCAGACCCGTTTTCCACCTGAACCAAATGGCTATCTGCACATCGGACACGCCAAAGCCATCGCTATCGACTTTGGATTGGCCAAGAAATACGGTGGTCAGTGTAACCTCCGTTTCGACGACACCAACCCCATCAAGGAAGATACAGAATACATCGAAAGCATTGAGCATGATATTAAGTGGTTAGGCTTCCAGTGGGCAAACATATACTATGCCAGCGACTATTTTCAGGAGTTGTGGGACTTTGCCGTATGGCTCATCAAGCAGGGTCGTGCCTATGTGGATGAACAGAGTGCCGAGGTGATTGCCCAGCAGAAGGGTACCACCACGAGCCCAGGTACTAACAGTCCATTCCGCGATCGCCCTGTAGAGGAGAACCTGAAACTGTTTGAGTATATGAACAGTGGCAAGTGTGAGCCTGGAACACTGGTTCTTCGTGCGAAGATTGACATGGCTCATCCAAACATGCTATTCCGCGATCCGCTAATCTATCGCGTCCTGAACATTCCACACATCCGTACAGGCAACAAGTGGAACGCATACCCTATGTATGACTTCACACATGGCCAAAGCGACTACTTAGAAGGGGTTACACATTCTTGGTGTACACTGGAGTTCGTAGAACACCGTCCCTTGTACGATTTATTCGTGACCTGGATGAAAGAATGGAAAGGTGAGACAGATAATATTGAAGACAACCGCCCTCGTCAGACAGAGTTCAACAAACTGAACCTGAGCTACACACTGATGTCGAAGCGCAATCTGCTAGCATTGGTGAATGAGGGTTTGGTTGATGGTTGGGACGATCCTCGTATGCCTACCATCTGTGGGTTCCGTCGTCGTGGCTACAGCCCCGAAAGTATCATCAAGTTCATTGATAAGATTGGATATACCACCTACGATGCTCTCAACGAGATGGCGTTGTTGGAAAGTGCAGTTCGAGATGATCTGAATAGCCGTGCTATCCGCGTGAGTGCTGTTCTCGACCCTGTGAAGGTAGTTATTACCAACTATCCTGAGGGACAGATTGAGCAACTGACAGCTATCAACAATCCTGAGAACGAGGCCGACGGAACGCACACCGTTGAGTTCAGTCGTGAACTATGGATTGAGCGCGATGACTTCATGAAGGAAGCCGAGAAGAAGTTCATGCGTCTGGCTCCTGGCAAAGAGGTACGTCTGAAAAACGCCTATATCATCAAGTGCGACGAGGAGCACCCTTGCGATGAGGATGAGAACGGCCGTATCACCACCATCTATTGCACATACGACCCAGAGTCGCGCAGTGGCCTTCCTGGCTCAAACCGTAAGATTAAGGGAAAAACTCTGCACTGGGTTAGTTGCCAGCATGCCGTCAAGGCAGAGGTACGTCTTTATGAGCGTCTTTGGAAAGTAGAGAATCCACGTGACGAGATGGCCGATATCCGCGAAAGACAAGGCTGCGATGCTGTTACAGCCATGAAGCAAATGATTAATCCCGACTCACTGAACGTGTTGAAGGAATGCTATATCGAACCATTTGCCGCTCAGATGAAGCCACTCACATACCTGCAGTTCCAGCGTATCGGATATTTCACACCTGATTCAGATTCTACCCCCGAGAAGCCTATCTTCAACAAGACCGTAGGACTGAAAAGCTAAATAATGGCAGATAATCTCGAATATTTCAACACTAAGGAGTTCAAGAAAATCCTAAGTAAATACGAAGAGTCGGCCAAGTCAGGGCATCCAGCTTATATGGATGCCGATGACTTGGCTGATATCGCTGATTATTATCAGTACAACGGGCATATGGAAGAAGCGGAACAAGCCATCGATCTGGCTCTGAGTTATAATCCGCAAGCCGTAGGGCCTCTGCTTTACAAAGCCAGAGAAGCCATGTCGCTCAAAGACTTTGATACAGCTAGAGAATACGCCAAACGGATAGAAGCAACTGACGCAGTCGAAGCTCTCTATCTGCAAGGCGAGATTCTTATCAGCGAAGGCAAGGAAGAAGCAGCAGACAACTTGTATAGAGAACACATGAAGGAGGTGATGCCCGATGAGCTGATGGATTATGTTTTCGATGTTGCAAGCATCTATTCTGACTACAACATTTATGACAAAGCCTTTGAATGGGCAGCCAGATCGCAGGGTGACAACTCTGACGACTTTAAGGAGCTGATGGCCAGAACACTCTTCGGGTTAGGGAAATTCCAGGACAGCGAACGTATATTCAACGAACTAATAGACCATAATCCCTATTCCGTCCGTTACTGGAATGCATTGGCCAGTACGCAATTCATGCAGGAAGACTACAGCTCAGCTATCACCAGCAGCGAATATGCCATTGCCATCGACCCGAATGATGCAGAAAGTATTCTGTCAAAGGCAAATAGTCTTTTTAATCTCGAAAACTACGAGATGGCTCTCACCTACTACAAGAAATATTCTGAGAAGATGCCAGACGACGAGTTCGGCTTAATGCATCAGGGAACCTGCTTAATGAACTTAGGGCGCCTTAAAGAGGCCATCTCTATGCTGGAGAAGGCAGAGGAAGTTGCCGACAAGAACTCTCCACATCTGCCTGACATTTATCAGGAGATGGCTTTCGCCTATTGCGATTTAGAAAAGCCTGGGACAGCCATCTACTATCTCGACAAGACAGACAATTTAGAGTGCGATCATATCAATATCAAGATTATTAAAGGTCACATTTATCTGGCCAACAAGATGGTATCAGAGGCGGAATCTGCTTTTGCAGAAGCACTCAGTCTATCGGGGAGTTCACCAAAGGTCATGCTCCGCATCATCGTTTCATTCTACGACAACCACTTGGTTCTGGCCTCATACCAGTTACTAAAGAACTTTCTGAAACACGTTGATGAAGATTGGAAAGACGGT
Organism: Prevotella sp. FD3004; assembly: GCF_000746155.1. Taxonomy (NCBI): domain Bacteria; kingdom Pseudomonadati; phylum Bacteroidota; class Bacteroidia; order Bacteroidales; family Prevotellaceae; genus Prevotella; species Prevotella sp. FD3004. The sequence continues at coordinate 613,367 of NZ_KN050819.1, forward strand.
TATTCCTACATGGCACTATGCTGTAAGGATTTGAAAAAGGATGACGAATTCATGGAATACCTTAAACTGGCATGCGAGAAGAATCCCAAAGAAGCCAGACGGGTCTTAGGAAGTTTATTCCCAAAAGACATCAAGTCGAAAGACTATTATGAGTATATGATTAACGAAAAGAAGAAATCATGAATCTGATTACAAATATCCTGAACAGCCTTGGCTGGTATCCAACAATCTTCGTTCTGATGCTATTGGAGAGTACTGTTGTACCCGTACCTTCAGAATTCGTCGTCACTCCAGCCGCCTATCATGCAGCCACAGGTTCACTGAATGTCTTTCTGGTTATTCTGTTTGCCACACTTGGTGCAGACATCGGTGCCAGCATCAACTATTTTGTGGCGCTTTATGTAGGACGCCCCGTGGTTTACCGCTTTGCCAATAGCAAATGGGGTAAGATGTGTCTGTTGAATCAGGAGAAAGTTGAGAAAAGCGAGAAATATTTTGACGACCACGGCATAGCTGCCACACTCACTGGCAGATTTGTCCCTGTGATTCGTCACCTTATTTCCATCCCTGCGGGTCTCGCTCGGATGCATTACGGGAAGTTCCTGCTTTTCACGACTATCGGTGCTGGTGGCTGGCATAGTGTGTTGGCTGCTATGGGCTGGTATCTCCACGCCATCGTACCAGAAGATCAGCTGAATGAGAAAATAAGCGAATATGCAGAATACATCAAGATTGCCATTCTCGTACTTCTGATTGTGGCCGTAGTTTACTTCGTTATAAAGAATAAAGCTAAGAAAAAGCAAGATAATCGGGCGTAAAAGGGATTTTTTATCATTTTATTTGCTCTTTTCCTTTTTTTTATCTAACTTTGCCGATTATTATCAGCATTTAGTTAGTTATGGCAAGGACAAACAATCATCTGGTTATCATGGCAGGCGGTGTAGGCAGCCGCTTCTGGCCTATGAGCACATCAGAGAATCCCAAACAGTTCATCGATGTACTGGGTGTAGGGAAGACCCTACTCCAGCTCACCGTAGAAAGGTTTGGCAATTTGGTTAAGCCCGAGAACATATGGGTAGTAACCAATCAGAAATATGCAGACATCGTGAAGACACAGTTACCCAGTATGCCTGAGGGCAATATTCTTTGTGAACCATGCCGTCGCAACACCGCTCCATGTATTGCCTACGTCAGCTGGCGCATTAAATCGAAAGATCCGAAAGCCAACATCGTAGTGACCCCCAGCGATCATATTGTGACAAATACAACCGAGTTTCAGCGTGTCATCAAGGAATGCATGCAATTCACAAGCGAAACCGACGCAATCGTCACATTAGGCATGAAGCCTAACCGCCCAGAGACAGGCTACGGTTATATTCAGGCAGACCTCAGTACCAGTTCCTTGCGAAACAAAGAAATATATCGTGTTGATGCCTTCAAAGAGAAGCCTAACCTCGAAACCGCTCAAGAATATATCAAGAAAAACTATTTCTTCTGGAATGCAGGCATATTCATCTGGAACGTAAACACCATTGTGAACGCATTCCGCATCTACCAGCCCTCAATGTCGAAGATATTCGAGTCGATGCTGCCCATCTATGGCACCGACAAGGAGCAGGAAGAAATCAACAAGCGTTTTCCCGAATGTGAGAACATCTCTGTAGACTATGCCATCATGGAGAAGGCGGAGGAGATCTTCGTTTGTCCAGCCGACTTTGGATGGAGTGACCTTGGCACATGGGGTTCTCTACATGAGCAAAGCAAAAAAGACCTATATGGCAACGTCAGCATCGGGCAGGACATCAGTCTGGTTGAGAGTCACAACTGCATTGTACACACCACTCAGGAGAAGAAGGTTGTTGTACAAGGACTTGACGGATATATCATTGCCGAGAAGGACAACACGCTATTGATATGCAAGCTATCAGAAGAACAGCGAATCAAACAATTCTCTGGAAATAATTAAGAAACAAAATATGGATAAAAAAGTTGCTCTTATTACAGGTATTACCGGACAGGACGGCTCCTATCTGGCAGAATTTCTTATTGAGAAAGGCTATGAAGTTCACGGACTGATGCGTCGTTCGTCTTCTTTCAATACCGCTCGCATCGAACATCTTTATCTCGACGAGTGGGTACGTGATATGAAGAAAGCACGCCTTGTGAACCTTCATTGGGCCGATATGACAGATTCTTCTTCGCTGATTCGTGTCATCTCAAAGATTCGTCCTACCGAGATCTATAACCTCGCCGCCCAAAGCCACGTAAAGGTTTCGTTCGACGTACCTGAATATACCGCAGATACTGATGCCAACGGTGTACTCCGTTTGTTGGAGGCCGTGCGCATTTGCGGTCTGGCAGACACATGTCGCATCTACCAGGCGTCCACTTCTGAGCTCTATGGTAAGGTTCAGGAAGTTCCTCAGTCAGAAACCACCCCATTCTACCCCCGTTCTCCATATGCTGTAGCAAAGCTCTATGGCTTCTGGATTATGAAGAACTATCGTGAGTCGTATGGAATGTACTGCTGCAACGGTATTCTCTTTAACCACGAGAGCGAACGCCGCGGTGAGACCTTCGTTACCCGCAAGATCACGTTGGCAGCAGCCCGCATTGCTCAGGGATATCAGGACAAGCTCTATCTCGGTAACCTGAACTCACTTCGCGACTGGGGCTATGCCAAAGATTATATCGAGTGTATGTGGCTCATCCTACAGCAGCCAGAGCCCGATGACTTCGTGATTGCCACAGGTGAGTATCACACCGTACGCGAGTTTGCTACCCTCGCTTTCAAGGAGGTAGGCATCGAGCTCGAATGGCGTGGCGACGGCGTTGACGAGAAGGGTTACGACAAGGCCACAGGCAAGGCGCTTGTCGAGGTTGATCCTAAGTACTTCCGCCCTGCTGAGGTTGACCAGCTGCTGGGTAATCCTGCCAAAGCCAAGGCCAAGTTGGGATGGAATCCCCAGAAGACCTCTTTCCAGGATTTGGTGAAGATTATGGTTCAGCACGACATGAAGTTTGTGAAGAAGCTTTTCATTAAAGCCCACATGGACGATGCTCAGTAAGGATAGTAAGATATATGTAGCCGGGCATCACGGACTTGTGGGTTCTGCTATTTGGAACAATCTCCTTCATAGAGGATATACCAATCTTGTAGGTCGTAGTCACCAAGAACTTGACCTTACAGATCAGGTTGCTGTCAAGAAGTTCTTCGATGAAGAGCGTCCTGATGCCGTGGTACTCGCTGCAGCCTTTGTAGGCGGTATTATGGCAAACTCGCTCTATCGTGCCGACTTCATCATGATGAACATGAAAATTCAGTGCAACGTCATCTCCGAGGCCTATGCCCACGGTGTACAGAAACTGCTCTTCTTAGGCTCTACCTGCATCTATCCCAAGAACGCGCCTCAACCCATGAAGGAAGACTGCCTCTTGACATCACCACTCGAATATACCAACGAGGAGTATGCCATCGCCAAGATTGCCGGCCTGAAGATGTGCGAGAGCTATAACCTCCAGTATGGCACAAACTATATAGCAGTGATGCCAACCAATCTCTATGGGCCGAACGACAACTTCCATCTGGAAAACTCTCATGTCATGCCAGCCATGATGCGTAAGGTATACCTGGCTAAACTCATCCACGACGGTGATTGGGACAAGATTGCCATCGACCTGAACAAACGCCCCGTTGAGGGCGTAACTGGCGATGCCAGCCATGACAAGATTCTCGAGATTCTTGCCAAGTACGGCATCTTCGACAATAAGGTAGTACTCTGGGGAACGGGCACACCCTTGCGCGAGTTCCTCTGGAGCGAGGACATGGCAGACGCCAGCGTACATGTGCTTCTGAATGTAAACTTCTCTGATATCATCGGCATCGAGAAATACTCAAGTGTTCACTATGGTGCCTCAACCGATGGTGCCGTAGACCGTAACCACTCAACTGGTCGCGGTGGAGCCATCCCCAAGTTAGGAGAGATCCGCAACTGCCACATCAACGTTGGAACAGGCAAGGAGCTCACTATCCGCGAACTTTCAGAGTTAGTGGTCAAGGCCGTTGGCTTCGAAGGAACAGTAGAGTTTGACACATCCAAGCCCGATGGAACCATGCGCAAGCTCATCGACGTATCAAAGCTCCACTCCCTCGGTTGGACGCACAAGGTAGAAATCGAGGACGGCGTCAAGAAACTATTTGAATGGTACAAGTCAAGTCTGCAATGCCAATGAGAGACTAGTCATACTCCATGACATGTTCTAGACAATTTATTGACAAACGGTCTCATGAGAATCGCGCCGTAGTCAGCAAACGGTCCAAAGGTCGCAAATACGCGAGTTTTGGACCGTTTTTATAAACAGCTGAAAACATGACTGTTACACAGAAAGATAATTCTTAGCACTCGTTAAGATAGCTTCTTTCACAACAAAACAACTTGTTTTGTCCTCGAAAAGACTATCTCTTCCACCTTTGGAGACAATCTCCACAAAAGTAAAACAACTTGTTTTACCTGAAAAGGCCCTAAGTTTGCCGTAAGGAAACCCTAAGTTTGTCGTAATATAACCCATAGTTTGCTTACGACAAACCCGTTTCCTGTCGGTAATAAACCTTAAAAGCGCCTCCCGTTGCTCTAGAATGAGCAAAACTGAGAGACGTTTTTTCGGGAATATATTTTTACGTATAAAGGATTGCATACAAATAGCCCTCGCTAAATTATAGCGAGGGCCGTTCTCGGATATAAATCACGTTGCTTTGTTATCTTATTTGGTATAGAGAGCAACGATGGTCTCATACTTCTCCTGCTTTCCAGAAGTCTGCTTGGGCTCCTCTACCTTCTTACCGTATTCGTAAACCTGTTCGAGAGTCAGTTTGCCATCCTCGAAGTCCTTACCAATACCACTGTCGAAGCTAGCATAGCGAGCCTTCTTCATGGCAGGAATCTCGCTCTCCTGAAGAATAGCGGCAGCATTCTCCAGTGCACGAGCCATAGCATCCATACCACTGATGTGAGCGATGAAGAGATCCTCAAGGTCGGTAGAGTTACGACGGATCTTCGCGTCGAAGTTTGTACCGCCATTGCCAAGACCGCCGTTGCGGATAATCTCCATCATAGCCTGAGTCAGTTCAAAGTTGTCGATGGGGAACTGGTCGGTGTCCCAACCATTCTGAGCGTCACCACGGTTAGCGTCGATAGAGCCCAGCATACCAGCATCAACAGCACAAGCCAGCTCGTGCTCGAAGGTGTGGCCAGCCAAAGTAGCGTGGTTCACCTCAATATTCACCTTGAAGTCCTTATCCAGACCATGTGCCTTCAGGAAACCGATAACGGTCTCAGTGTCGACATCATACTGGTGCTTAGAAGGTTCCATGGGCTTCGGCTCAATAAGGAACGTGCCCTTGAAGCCCTTAGCGCGAGCATAGTCACGAGCCAGAGTCAGCATAGTAGCCATGTGTTCCTTCTCACGCTTCTGGTCAGTGTTCAGGAGACTCATATAACCTTCACGGCCGCCCCAGAACACATAATTGGTTCCACCCAACTTGATGGTAGCGTCGATAGCGTTCTTAATCTGAACGATAGCGCGAGCCACTACGTCGAAATCAGGGTTGGTGCTGGCACCATTAGCATAACGCTTATTACCGAATACGTTGGCTGTACCCCAGAGCAACTTGATGTTGGGGAACTGCTTCATCTTCTCCTGAGCATAGTCAGTGATTGCCTTCATGCGAGCCTCATACTCTGCGATAGTGTCACCTTCTTCTACGAGGTCGACATCGTGGAAGCAGAAGTACTCGATACCCAGCTTGTCCATAATCTCGAAGCCGGCATCCATCTTATCCTTAGCACGCTGTACGGCATCCCCTGCCTTATCCCACTCATAAGAACGGGTCTGTCCACCGAACTGGTCAGCAGAAGCGCCACCAAGTGTGTGCCACCAAGCCATAGCGAACTTCAGCCAATCCTTCATCTTCTTACCCATAACGACCTTCTCGGGATCATAGTAGTGGAAGGCCATTACATTCTTACTGTCCTTTCCTTCGAAAGGAATCTTACCTGTAAATGGAAAATACTCTTTTGCCATAATCTTTTTAAATGTTTAAGTGTTTATGATTAAATGTTCTTTTTAAGTGTTTCTTTCCAAGCGGCATAAGCAGCAAGGTATTCAGCACGATGCTTCTCGTCGGGCTCGATTACCTGCAGTTTGTCGAGTGTAGCGAAAGCCTCATCAGCGTTGGCATAGATGCCAGCACCAATACCTGCACCCTTAGCAGCACCTACAGAGCCGTCAGTATCATAGAGCTCGATGGTTGCACCGCTTACGCCAGCCAATGTATCGCGGAACAGGGGGCTAAGGAACATGTTAGCCTTACCAGCGTGGATCTTCTGAATATCCATACCCATCTGCTGCATGATTTCCATACCATAGCAGAATGAGAAGACGATACCCTCCTGAGCAGCACGAACCAGATGAGCCTTATTGTGCTTGTTGAAGTTCAAGCCATTGATAGAACAACCAATCTCCTTGTTCTCCAGTACACGTTCAGCGCCATTACCGAAAGGAATGATGGTTACACCTTCACTACCAATGGGTACAGTAGCAGCCAGATCATTCATCTCGGCATAGCCCACCTCAGGAGTAATGTTGCGATGTGTCCATGCATTCAGAATACCTGTTCCGTTAATGCAGAGAAGCACACCCAGACGAGTCTGATCAGCAGCATGGTTCACATGGGCAAAAGTGTTTACACGGCTCTGCTTGTCATAATTCACCTCACCGAGCACACCATAAACCACGCCTGACGTACCTGCCGTAGCAGCGATTTCACCAGGATTCAGCACATTCAGAGAGAGCGCATTGTTTGGCTGATCACCACCACGATATGTAATCGGAGTGCCAGCCTTCAGGCCCAACTCGGCTGCTGCCTCAGCGCTTACAACGCTCTGCTCAGCAAAAGTTGGAACGATATCAGCAATCAGGTTCTGATCGAATCCGTAATACTTCATCAGGAAGTCGGCCACCTGATTATTCTTGAAATCCCAGAACATTCCTTCACTCAGTCCACTTACGGTTGTATTCACCGTTCCACTGAGTCGCATGGCGATATAATCACCAGGCAGCATTACCTTATATATTTTATTATAAAGGTCGGGTTCATTCTCCTTTACCCATGCCAGTTTTGCGGCCGTAAAGTTACCAGGAGAGTTCAGCAGATGACCGAGACACTGCTCTGCACCAAGATCCTTAAAAGCCTTCTCGCCATAAGGAACGGCACGAGAGTCACACCAGATGATAGAAGGGCGAAGCGCCTTCAGATTCTTGTCCACGCAAACGAGACCATGCATCTGATATGAGATACCGATGGCTTTAATCTCCTCTGCAGTAGCGCCAGAATCGGCCATGATCTTCTTCAAACTTAACTTAGCATTCTCCCACCACATCTGAGGATCTTGCTCTGCCCAACCTGCCTTTACGGCGAGAATCGGAGCCTCCTTTTCAGGGTAGAATGCTGTTGCTACACACTTGCCACTATCGGCATTAACAAGCGATGCCTTCACTGACGAGCTACCGACATCAAAACCTAATAGATACCTATTTGCCATATAATTATTTAATTAGCGTCTACTTATAGTACGTTTATACTGCAAATTTCCCCCTTTTTTTTCATTCTAACAACTTTTTTTTTAGAAAAAGTGATTTTTTTACGTTATTTTGGGCACAATTAAAATAATTTGTTTACCTTTGCACTTTAGAATAACGTAATTACCCAGACTAATTAAATTCATATATGAAGAAAAAAATACTAATACTTGACGACAAGGAGACCATTGCAAAGGTCCTCTCTATTTACCTGATGAGCGACTACGATGTTCAGTGGCTGCCAGACGGGCTGCAGGGAGTCAAATGGCTTCAAGCAGGCAACACTCCCGACCTAATCATCTCCGACATACGCATGCCAGGCATGAGAGGCGATGACTTTCTGGAGTGGATTAAGCAGAACGAACTGTTCCAACACATTCCCGTCATCATGCTATCCAGCGAAGACTCCACCAGTGAGCGTATCCGTCTGCTGGAGATTGGCGCAGAGGACTACATTGTAAAGCCCTTCAACCCGATGGAGCTAAAAATCCGAGTCAAGAAAATTATCCCATAAGCACTTATATATAATATGTTAGGTGTAGTATATCTTGGTAGTAACCCGAAGACTGAGGAACGACTGAAATATATCCCTGGCCGTCTGGTTCAATACACAAAGAATTACAAAGAAGCCGCAGCAGCTTGTTCTACTCATGTTCGCAATGAGCATTTCATTGTGTTCTTCGAGCAGAGCGTACAAGCCGAGGACATCACGGCCATCACCTATCTGAAAAAACACAATAAGAGCATCTACATCATTTTGCTCACCCATCAGCTGACGATGGACGATCGCAAGATGTATCAGAAGTGCGGCATTAACGACACCCTTGATGCAGGTGCTTCCATCACAGAACTCAACAAGAAAATCACATTTATTGCCGATCGGGAGGCACAACTTTTCGACGACGCAGCCCCACGCTACCGGATGCTGAAGTTCAAGATTCCAGTTTGGAAGCGTCTCTTCGACATTGTATTCTCAGCATTAGCCATTATCCTGCTGTCACCCGTATTTATTCTGACAGCCATCGCCATTCGCTTGGAAAGCAAAGGTCCTGTCATCTTCAAGTCGAAGCGCGTCGGAACCAACTACACCATCTTCGATTTTCTTAAATTCCGCTCTATGTACTGCGATGCAGAAGAGCGTCTGAAGGAGGTGACAAAAGAAGCCGGCAACCAGTATATGGAGAATAAGCAAGAAGAAAAGTCACAAGAAGACGAACATACCATAACAGCGCCGCTCGGCACTGAGGCTGAAATGATGATGATGAATATGGGCATGGAGTCTGACATGATGATTAGCGACGACGAGGTGATGCTCGTTGGCGATGATTATGTCGTAGCAGAAAGCGACTATGCCAAAGAAAAGAAGGAAGAGATTGAAAGCGCTTTTGTGAAGATTGAAAACGACCCCCGTGTTACCAAAGTGGGGAAGTTCATTCGCAAATACAGCATCGACGAGCTTCCACAACTTTTCAACATTCTCAAGGGTGACATGTCGATTGTCGGCAATCGTCCCCTTCCCCTCTACGAAGCAGAAAAGCTTACAGCAGACAAGAGCATCGACCGCTTCATGGCTCCTGCAGGACTTACAGGTCTCTGGCAGGTTGAGGAGCGTGGCAAAGGTGGCATGATGTCTGCTGAGGAGCGCAAGCAGTTGGACATCGAGTACGGTCGTAACTACAGTTTCAAGTTGGACATGCAGATTATCTTCCGTACACTAACGGCTTTTGTTCAGAAAGACAACGTATAAGAACATAAAAGATAAGGTATTAACCTAAACCCATAGCAATGAACAAGATAAAACGACTCGTACTGGTTGTAGCCATTGCAGGAGCAGGCACCAACGCCTTTGCTCAATTCGACGAGAGTGGTATCGCTGCAGGTTTCTTCGATTCCAGCAAAGAGAAGGACATTAACTTCTCGGAATTCCACCTGCCTCCGTTATCTGTGTTACTGGAGAATGCAAAAACAACGCCCCAGATTCTTTCACTTGAGAAAGCCAGAGAGATAGCCCAGGCAGAAGTTGCTAAACAAAAGCGTCATATTTTCTCATATTTGACAGCACATGCGAGCTATAGTTGGGGAAAAGGTGACATGTGGGGAAGCTCCAGTAACGCTTACTCCCCTATGCTTATGCAATACCAAGGGACAGAAACGAATTATTGGAACATTGGTGTTAACTTATCACTTCCTGTAGAAGACATCTTGGACTTGACTGCAGCAGTAAAGCGCAAAAGACTGGAAGTTGACCAGGCTGTCATTGCAAAAGACATCGCCTATGACCAGTTGAAACAACATATTGCCTCTTTATATGTTAAGATCACCAACAACCTAGTCGCTTTGAAGACATCAGGAGAGGCTGCCGCAGCATATCAAGGAGCAGGTGCCTTGAATCGTGAAGATTTTGAAAACGGTAATATGGATATTAGCGGATATGCATATGACAAATTACACGAGATTAGTGTGGTTCAAGGCTATCAATCGCTTCAGACAGAAATCACTACAGACATCATCACATTAGAAATACTAACACATACGCCTATCATCACAAACTCAACGACAGAGATTACATTAGATGAAAAGACGCATAAATCGAATAAAGAGATCGCAAAAGAAAACAAATCTGTAGAAAAGCGAATAAAGAAAGCCGTAAAGGAAGAAGACAAAAAAGAAAAGAAATTGGAAAAAGCTGAAGCAAAAGCAGAGAAAGCCGCAGCCAAAGCTGCCAAAAAACAAAATAACAACTAAATTCTGAATATTATGGATTTATTTAGATATATTGTCAGGTTCTTATATAAAATACGTTGGTATTTAATCATCCTACCATTAATTGCATTAATAGTAGCGTGGTTCTTAACTCGCAATATGGAGCGCGTATATGATACTAATACTACAATCTATACGGGTATGATTACCGGCTATAATATTGAAGGAGGAGTCGGGACTGCCGGTGGACAATCACAGACGAACATGACGAACCTGATACTATTGATTACAACCGACGCAACGATTCACGAAGTATCTCTAAGGCTGTTTGCGCGTTGTATGATGTATGGTAATCCCAACAAAGACAATAATTACATCTCTGCTGAACACTTCAGACAGCTGAATAACAGTGTACCAGCTGAAGTCAAAGCGCTTATTAATCACAATAGTGAGAATGCGACATATGCAAATCTTAAGGCATACGAAAAGCCTACTGCGGAGAATTATCTTTTTGGATTAACGAATTATCACCCATGGTTTGGAGTTAATAGCATTACAGCTCGTCTGAAGGTATTACAACTTCAGAAGAGTGATATCATAGATATTGGCTATTCAGCCAATGATGCAGGAATTGCCTATAACACATTGGATATCCTAAATGAAGTATTTGCACGCCAATACGCATTGTTGCGTTATGGTGAAACCAATAATGTTATCAAGTTCTTTGAACGTGAGGTCGCTCGTCTGTATCGTATTCTGACTAATGCTGAAGATGACCTGATCCGATATAATGTTGAAAAGAGAATCATAAACTATGGTGAACAAACCAAACAGCTATCAGCGCTGGATGCGAACCAGAAAGTATCAGATAACTCGCTGCTCATTGATAAGACAACGACTCGTGCATTGATGGACTATTTGGAACGTCAATTAGGTGACCGTGCAAAAATCATCAAAGCAAATAAGGAGTTTACAAACCAAATCACAGACATATCTCGTATCCAGTCTCGAATTTCCAATCTTCGACTCATGAGTAGTGAAGGTAGTGGAAGTGGTGTGGAGTCCCAACTTGAATTAGCAAAAGCCGAACGCATGTTGCAAGATGCCACAGCCAATGTTAGAGGACTTGTTAAGGATATCGAGGCTGGTACTTATAGCACAGAAACTGGCGTAAAAGCTAACGATATGATTGGCAAATGGCTTGAGCAGGTTCTACTTTTGGAGAAAACAAAAGCTCACGAGAGTGCCCAAGATATTATGCGCCAGAAATTGGATAAAGAAATTCTATACTATGCCCCCATTGGTGCTACAATTAATCGAAAAGACAGGCATATCGGTTTTATTGAAGGTAATTACATGGAGATGTTAAAGGCACTTAACTCTGCCCGCCTCCGTCAAAAGAATCTGCAAATGACCACAGCGACACTCCGTGTACTGAACCCACCAATGTTCCCAATGAATGCCCAGCCCACTAATCGTATGATGATTCTATTAGGAGCTTTCCTGTTGACATTCATGTTAACAGCTATGTACTTCTTCATTATCGAACTTCTGGATCGAACACTTCGTGACCGTATGCGTTCTGAGAAAATCACGAAGATACCTGTCATGGGCTGCTTCCCCAAAGAAAGCACTTTGCGCTATCGCCGTTTTAACAAGACTATCGCCGACATGGCCTTGCGCCAACTAAGTAAGGTTCTACTGCCACACTTTAAGGAAGGTCAGCAAAATGTTCTGAATTTGCTTTCTACAGATGCGGCAAACGGAAAGAGTTACATTGCCCAGGAACTGGAGAACTATTGGATTTCCATTGGTCTACAAGTTCGTCGTTTGACCTACGATGAGGATTTCCTGGCAGAAGACAGTCGATTCATCATGGCTAATGATATCAAGGACATATGTCCTGACATTCTGCCAAATGAGATCGCGATTGTTGAATATCCCAATCTGGACGATAATTCCATTCCATCAGGGCTACTCAATATGGGAACTATCAACTTGATAGTCACACGAGCTAATCGTACATGGAAAGATGTGGATCAGAAGTCGTTGAAAGAACTACAATCACAACTGAAGGATCAGAACACACTCTATATGTACTTGACAGAATGTCAACGCTATGCAGTAGAGGAATTCGTTGGTCAATTACCACCATATACTAAGTTTAACAACTTCGTATATCGTATTTCTCAGATGGGATTGACTGCCGTTGAAAACAGTCATGCTAAATAATGCAGAATAGTTTAGCAACATATTCCAAAGAAAATGGAGGAAGAGTATTATTACTTTTCCTTCTATTTTTGCTGGCAATCTATGAATTCTATTCATCAGGCTACACTTCATTCGCAATTGTATGCCTAATACCTTTATTCGTTGTCGTTACTATTATCTCATTCAAGTACAGAATGTTCTTGTTTTGGTTATTGTTTTTCTTGAACTACTTTAATCAAATGCAAGACTTTCCTTCTCTGCCTGGACCAAGATCGCTTCCCAATGAGATTCTGGAGATTCTACTTCTGGCCATAGCACTCATTGATATTAAAGATAGTAACTTCAAAAGAACGGGCAATATAATGCTATTTGCCCTTTTAATATGGTGTGGCTTCTGTACATTAGAGATGTTAAATGACACCTGCGGACTGGGATTTAATATAGGAGCATGGTATACAGGAGCACGTATGCTTGCATTTCAAATGCTATACATCTTCCTTGTTTTCTGCATATACATTTCAAATCCGAAAATATTAGTCCAATATTTGTTTTTCTGGGGAGCCTTGGCTTTATTTGCCGTATTTTGGGCATGGAAACAACAAAACATAGGTTTAACAACATATGAATACGGTTGGTTATATTATGGCCCAGGAGGTAACACTCACCTACTACAAGCAGGAACACTTATAAGATACTGGTCCATTTACAGTGATGCTGCTAATTATGGCATTGCGATGGCATCAACTGGTGTTGCTTTTATAATTTTCGGTATTACTTCAAAAATAAAGAAGTTCAAATATATCTTCTTATTCATCGGAATCTTATGCATATGGGGCATGTTCCCATCTGGAACCCGTACAGCAATAGCTTGTGTTGGAGCTGGTTTCATTTTATACATTTTCTTATCAAAATCTTTCAAGATCGCAATCCCATTCACAATACTGTTCGCTTTGGGAGCCTTTATTCTTGTCTTTACAAATATTGGTAATGGCAACCAGCAGATTCGACGTATGAGAAGTGCATTTGACAAGACAGATGCTTCCGCAAATGTTAGAAGCATCAACCAAGAAACCATGAAGAAGTATATGAGAGACGCTCCATGGGGGATTGGAGTTGGTATGGGAATGGATAATGTGCCAGCCAATAATAAATATAGAAGAATGGCAACTATTGCGCCCGACTCTGAATATGTATTTATATGGTTACATACTGGAGTAATTGGAATTACGATCTTTATAATAACCACAATAATGATCCTTTTAGGGGCATGTCGCATTGTATTCTTTAAACTTAAGAGTCCCTCACTACGAGGTATCGGGGCAGGAATGTGCTGTGCTTTCGTATCCCAGCAATTGGGAGCATACGGAAACCAAGTACTCATGCAGTTCCCTAACGGATTGGTCTTCTATGGAGCCATCAGTGTTGTATACATCCTACCATATATTGAGAATGAATGGATTGAATATGAAGCAAAACTGTTGGCTAAACAAGAAGAAAGGAAACGTATAAAGTTAGAAAAGAAACTTGCATCAAGAGTATAAATTATCTATTATCACAGTCAATTACAACGGTCTTCAAGATACCTGTGAACTAATTGATAGTATCACCTTCACAGACGATACAGAGGTGATTGTAGTAGATAATGCATCAAAAAGAAACGAAGCAAGCGTTATTCAAGAACGCTATCCACAGATTAAGGTTATTAAAAGTGAGCAAAACCTGGGCTTTGCTGGCGGAAATAACATAGGTATTAAACAAGCAAAAGGCAAATATCTTTTTCTTGTTAATAATGACGCAGTCTTTAAAGATTACAACATTCAGGTATTAATAGACCGTATAGAGTCATCGTCATCTATTGGCATAGTATGTCCCAAGATTCGTTTTGACTGGGGCAACCATCCAATTCAGTTTGCAGGATATACACCGCTATCCAAGATAACGATCCGCAATCAAGCTATAGGTTTCGGAGAAGAAGATAATGGGCAGTATGAAACAGCCCACCCTACTCCATACGCTCATGGAGCAGCTATGCTTATCAAACGTGAAGCCATTGAGAAAGTCGGCTTGATGCCAGAATGCTTTTTCCTCTATTATGAGGAATTAGACTGGTCGATGATGTTTACTAATGCTGGCTATGAGATATGGTATGAGCCTGCTTGTACTATATATCACAAGGAAAGCCAGAGTACAGGACGGAATAGCAAATTACGTGCTTACTACCTCACTCGCAATCGTCTCCTTTTTATTAAACGTAACCGACAGGGAGTCACTAGATATCTTTCCTATATATATATAATAGGTATAGTTATACCCCGCGACATCACCAAGTATTTATTACAAAGGAAATTCAGTCTGACAATTCCGATATTGAGAGGGTTGAAGGATTTCATCATTAAACTATAAACTATAATCAGAATATGAATTTAGATTTTTGGCTCATATTATATATTATCGATTGGACACTCTATGCGTTTGTTGCTTGCACTGTCTTGTATTTAGGTGTGTATGCCATTGCTTCCCTATTTGGAAAGAATACGGTTATCAATAAGGCAAAGACTCAGAAACGTTTTGCGATTCTGATTCCTTCACACAAACAAGATGAGGTAATTGAGCATACTGTTGTTTCTATTTTGGGACAGGCATATCCTCAACGTTTGTTTGATGTTGTTGTCATTTCAGACCATCAGAGTGAGATGACAAACATGAAGTTGGCCCAATATCCTATTACACTCCTTACACCTGACTTTGAAGAAAGCACAAAGGCAAAGTCACTCCAGTATGCAATCTTAAACTTACCTGAATTTAAGATTTACGACATTGCCCTTATCTTGGATGCTGACAATATTGTAGACCAAGATTTTCTGACCAATGTCAATGATGCTTTCGAAACCGCTGCCACGAAAGCAATTCAGTTACATCGCATATCACGCAATCGTGACACTGCAGCAGCCCGCATGGGATCTATCTTTGAAGAAATCAACAACGCTATTTTCCGTCGTGGTCATATCAATCTTGGCGTATCATCCGCATTAGCCGGTTCCGGTACAGCCTATGATTTTAACTGGTTTAAGACCAATGTCATGAAAGCTAAAACTGCTGGTGAAGATAAAGAAATGGAAGCACTTCTGCTGCGTCAGGGATATTTCATCGATTACTTTGATAACATCCTGGTATATGGTGAGAAAATGCGTACAACAGTTAAAATGAATGAGCAACACGAACGGTGGGCTTATCAGCAACTACAGAATCTCATTAGGAACATCAAATTCCTACCAGGAGCAATATTCCAGAAACAATACGACTTGGCAGACAAAATCATACAATGGATGTTAATGCCGCGCACCTCAATGGTCGGAATCATTATGTTAATGAGTATCATACTACCATTTATTTACTTAACTATAGCTATAAAATGGTGGATTATTGGTTTCGTTGCATTATTCATCTTTGCTTTAGCCACACCAGATTATCTAGTCGATGAGATGTGGGATAAGACCTTTCTAAGATCTCCATTTGTTACGCTATGGGGGATCATCAGTACAAAATTATTGAGTTTGGGATTAAGCTTTAAGAAAAAAGGTATACGATGATGTGGCAGATATTACATATCATAGACATTACGCTATGGGTGATTATCCTTGGCTCTGTAGCATATGTAGCATTCTTTACCTTTATATCTCTCTTTTATGAAAAAGAAGACAGAATTGCCATCCATGCTGCTGCCCTCCACAATAGAATGGCAAAATTTCTCATTCTATACCCAGCCTATAATGAGGATCGCGTAATTATAAATGCCGTAGAGCGTTTTCTTGAACAAGATTATCCCAAAGACCATTATACTGTTGTCGTCATATCTGATCACATGCAATCAGAAACGAATGAACATCTTCGCAAATTACCTATTACCCTTCTTACACCGACTTTTGAGAAGAGTTCAAAGGCTAAAGCTATGCAATATGCCATCAACGAAGTACAAGGTGATTTCGACAATGTCGTCATCTTAGATGCTGATAACGTTGTACGACCAGAGTTCCTATCGCAACTGAATGTTTTCTGCAGTGTTTACGATGCCATTCAATGCCACCGCTGCGCCAAGAACGCAGATAACAGCGTCGCTGTTCTTGATGGCGCTAGTGAAGAAATCAACAACACCATTTTCCGCAAAGCTCATAACAGATTAGGTTTGGCATCAGCATTAATCGGTTCTGGTATGTGTTTCAACTACGAACTATTTAAAAAGAATGTATTCCAATTAAAAACCGCAGGAGAAGATCGCGAATTAGAAGCGCTCTTACTCCATCAAGAGATATTTATCAAATATGCTCCGGATATTCACGTATTTGATGAGAAAGTTAACAGTCAAGAGAGTTTCCAACGTCAGCGCATGCGTTGGATGACGGCTCAGATACAGAGTCTGTTTAGTAATCTCCCCAAAATCCCTGAAGCCCTCATCCATGGCAAAATTAATTTCATCGATAAGACGATTCAACAGGCTTTGATTCCCCGTTCAATCCTTATTGTCTTATTGACAGGTATATCCATCCTGATGACGATTATCGTTCCTCAATGGAGTGAAAAGTGGTGGATTCTTCTGGCAGTCCTTTCTCTCTCTCTCTTTATCTCCATCCCAAGGCAATTACGAATACGCTCATTCAGCAAAGCACTAGCAATTCCTGGACTTGTATTACGCATGTTCAGAAATATTCTCCACATGGATCGCAAGAACACGGATTTCATTCATACTCAACATGGTTAACATGAATACCTCTCAAGCAGTTGCTTCCATTGAAGCATAACACTATCACTTTTATAACGTTTGGCAGAACTTACAGCATTAGTTCCCATATACAGACGAAGCGAATCATCTTCTATCAATTGGCATATTCGTTCTGCAAACAGTTCTTTACTATATTTTCCAATAAGGAATCCATCATGTCCATCTGAGATAATCGCACCAGGGCCATATGGGCAATCAAAAGCAATAACGGGCAAGCCACAACTCATTGCCTCTGGCAATACCAAGCCAAACGGTTCATAGCGTGATGTCATGATCAATAATGAGCATTCTAAATATCTATCCAAAATCTCATCTGTAGGCGGAAATACCTCAATATTTAAATCCTCATCCTTTATCACTTCTAAAAAGTTGTTCTTTAAGGCACCCTCACCATAGATGTTGAGTTTCCATTCAGGATGACGTTGGTGGACTAATTGCCATATACTCAACAAACTCCATACATCTTTTTGCTCTGAGAATCTTCCAACGAATATAACATTCTTCGACCGCAATCCACTATGCTTTCCTAAAGGATTAAAATTCACCAGATTAGGTATAACATAAACATTATCATTATACCTTCGCCAGTCATCAGCATCTCCGTTTGTCAACGACACAACACAATCAGCCCTGTTTACACTTCTCCTATCAAAATATTGGCGAATTCTTCTCAACAAGGATAGCTTTTCATATAAATAACTATTACACATGGAATGCGACTCATAAACTAAAGGTATTCTTTTATCAGCTTTACGGATTAAACCAACAAATTCCATGCGAATACATATCATCAGATCCGGCTCTATCTCGTTTATAGCAGCTTTAAGGCGTTTAAGAAACAACCGATTCAGTTTCGTATAAACAAGAATACGTTTCAATCCACAATACCTATATTGATGATGAAACTGAATATTCAAATCACACGCATGTATTCGACTGTCTAGTGGATAAGGGGCAACATGTTTCCCTTGATTAGTTGTGATTACATACACATCATAACCAAAGTGTTCAACAAGATAATTCATCTTATTGCTAAGGACGCGTTCAATACCGCCCCAAACAGCTAATGCATCTGTGATATACAGAATTCTCATCTTGATTCACTTTTTACTTTACTCGTACACCCTGACATAGTCGATATAGTATCGCAGGGGAAACTGAGAGATATCAGGTTCGCCCCCATTGGCACCTATAGCGAGATTGAGGAGAATGTAGTGTTTGAAACCAGGGACGTTGTTTGAGAACGGATTCTCAGTATTGCCGTTATAGCCTCCGTTGAAAGTCTGCTTGAGATCGATTTCGTTCAGAAGTTCATCATCCAGATAGAGACGGATGAAGTCTTTGTCCCAGTCCATACGCCAGATATGGAACTTATTTGCCCAGTCAGGATCTTTCTCTGTAAAGTGAGTAAAAGGCGTAACAACAGAATCCCATATAGCATGCCATCGCTCTGATGCCCCCCAACAAGCATTGGCAAGAATTGAAGGCCGGCCGTCTTTAATATAATACTCCAGCATATCAATCTCGCCATTCAGAGGCCATTCCCATTTATTGCCCAAAAGCCAGATGGCAGGCCATGAGCCTGAAGCTACAGGGATTTTAGCACGCACCTCAAAACGGCCATAAAGGAATTGCCGGCTCAGACGAGTAGTCAAACTGCTGGATGTGAATTCTATATATTCACGATTCCTACGCCAATCACCATTACCTGTTTCGTAATCCGGATTAGGGCGATGTTCCTGACGACCTTCGATTACCAGACATCCATCCTTTACGAAAGCATTCTGCGGCTGATACCACTGAAGTTCCTGATTCCGAACAAATCCACGTTCAAAGGTCCAATCCTTCGAAGGCCGTCCATCCACATCAAACTCATCGCTCCATACCAGGCGATATTCCTTTTGTCCTTGTGCAATGACTGATAATAACAAGAACAATATAGTTCCTATATTCTTTCTAATATCCATAAAACTCTGCAAATATAGCAATTTTCAAAGATATGACCTAATATTATCCAAACAAAAATAATAGAAAAGACCTATTATAAATAGTTCCTTGTTATAGTAACGATAAAGGGAACTGATAGTTTACACGTTGGGAACAGGTTGTTTCCTCGGAGGAAACTATCAGTTCCCTTTAGCGAAACATATGGAAACAAACATCTGGACACTTGATGGTATACCATACCACGGAAATGAAAATAAATCCCTAATTGTTTTGCATTTCACTCGATTTGTACTACCTTTGCACCCAATGATACATTATATCAGGTTGCTCCGCCCACTACAGTGGCTCAAAAACGGATTCGTGTTTGCGCCCATTTTCTTCAGCAATAACCTGTTGAAGTGGGATTTGCTGTGGCCTACGCTTGTGGTGTTTGCGTCGTTCTGTTTAATCTCAAGCTCTATCTATTGCTTCAACGATTTGCGAGATGTAGAAGCCGACCGCCAGCATCCCAAGAAATGCAAGCGTCCGATAGCCTCAGGAAAAGTATCCGTTAAGGGTGGATATGCAATGATGGTACTTTCAATGGTAGGAGCCTATATGTTGCTACCTTTCTCAAACAGTGTAAACATACCTTATTTATATATCATTCTAGCCGCATATTGGCTGATGAACATAGCATATTGCATCAAACTGAAGCAATATGCCATCCTTGATGTGGCGATTATAGCCGTTGGATTCGTAATTCGAGTGCTTATCGGAGGCGTTGCCTCAAACATCTGGATATCACATTGGTTGGTGATGATGACATTCCTTATCGCACTGTTCCTAGCCTTTACCAAACGTAATGACGACTATCGCATCTATGAACAGACAGGCATAAAACCACGCGTTTCCATTACTGGTTACAATAAGACTTTTATTAATGAGGCTACGGCGATAATCGCCTCCGTCACACTCGTTTGCTACATCATGTATACGATGTCGGAAGAAGTGATTGCCCGTATGGGAACCCGCTACGTCTACCTGACAAGCGGCTGGGTGCTGGCAGGAATGCTTCGTTATCTGCAAAATATGATTGTTTATGGCCTCAGTGGCTCCCCAACGAAGTCGCTCGTCAAGGATCATTTTATCCAGTTCTGTATCCTTGGATGGCTTGCCTCTTTCTTTGTGATAATCTATTTGTAGCGTTCATACTTCACGCCAAAGAGATAATGTCCAAGAAATGGGCTGAGACGAATAAGATAACTTGCTAATAAAGTAATGGCCAATACGACGAGAGCGATAGCGAGAATGACGAAGAACTCAACAATCCGACTATCGTAAGTTCTCAGCTGATCTGCATAAGGCATCAGAAAACGGGGCAAGAAAAAGAAGTGTAACAGGTATATATCCAACGTACGTGTTCCTACATACTGCAAAGGACGAGACAGATGTAGCTTCTTAAGCCAAGAGCCAAAAAGGCGAAAACATGTAAAAACAAGCCACATTCCCATTATTCCACCTACATAGAATCTGAGTATCTCATACCACAAGAGGTCAAGATGAGGTGAAGATGCAATAGCCAAAAACAAGAAGGCAATAACAAGAACAACTATAGGTTTATTGGTCCAGCGAATGAATGTATCAAAGTTTCTCCGCATCCAAGTGCCAATATAGAAAAATAAGAAGAAGCGCCACAACGTGACACTCAGGAAGCCAAGCCCACTGACTATCATAGATTGAAAACCCACTGCAGATGATTGGATGCAATCATAATACCGCGCATAAACAAATGACGAGAAAGTTATCAAGAATGCCATCCAAGGAGCCCACTTCCTGCCCAGACGGACAATCAACATGTAAAGAATAAAGAACTCAAACAATACAAACGTGAACCAATAGCCTCCCTTCACAGCTCCTAACTGATGGAAGAACTCTGGTGGAGGAGCTAAAAGCAGCAGGAAAATGAAAGTCGGAAGCAACTGAACCATCGCTTTATGACGTGCCACGATTTTAAACGGATGTTGGGCTATTGGCTCGAACAACCAACCGCTGATCATAAAGAAGCAAGGCAGGCGAAAGAGGAAAAACACAGCATTATATCCCATCTTAGGATCGTCCATGCAAAAATAGCACACATGCGCAAAGAGCACGAGAATCATCGTAAATCCTCGCATCGCATCAATGTATTCTATTCGCCGACTTGCCATTTCATTGGCAAAGATACGAATAAGTGCGTAAAATGCCAAATTAATTTGCGTTTTTGAGTAGTAATTGCTATCTTTGCAGCATGAAGGAACGGATTAACTGGATTGACTGGGGAAAAGCACTCGCCGTTTGTTGCGTGGTGTTCTGCCATATGCCTCAATCGCAAGAGTGGTTCTATTACCGATTTCTACAAACTACAATTATCACCATATTCTTTTTCTTCTCAGGCTACCTGAAGAAAGACAGAGGAAGCACTCATGAGAATTGGCGAAAGTATTGGCATGCGCTTATTATACCTTATTTAATTTATAACGTCATCGCCTATCCCTATTGGCTGATAAAATACTTTATGCTTAACGGAGAAGCGCCAGACTGTTTTTCTGCTTTGAGACCAGTTTTTGGGGCTCTATTTTTTGAACATGAGAATATATTCTGCGAGTCACTCAATGGTCCTCTCTGGTATCTGCCAGCCATCCTGGCAATGCACGTTCTTATTGATTTGTGCAGAAAAACGCGCTACCAACACCACATCATGGTAACACTTTGCGCGGCATCCTATTTTGTATACGCAGCCAATAAGCAATATGCTTTTCTATCTAATCTTACCTTCATCGGCATCATCAGCCGTTTGCCTTTCTATTATATCGGGTATGTCATGGGGGTAAATAAATCTTTCCTCAGCCTCAACAAGAAGCAAAGTGCTGTTCTCTGTATCTTATTCATAACAATAAGCATCTTGTTCTTCCAATGGCATATGCAAACTTTCTATTCAGGAGAACACATGTTACATATAGCTCTCTTCTACCCCGTCAACATATTATTTCTTTTTGGAATACTGTATGGATGCAAAGTTCTCAATGGCGTCAAATCCCCTATCATTACAAATCTCAGCATTGGCACCTTGGTCGTTATCGGCCTTCACGCCCCAACTATTAGTGTGATAAATTATGTAATAAGTCATCTTTTCATAACCAATGCCACTCCCAACTACCATTGGTATACAGCCCTTCTTTGCACTCTTTTCATCTGTACTCTCCTCTACCCAATCATTCTTTGGGCAAAAAAGCGGGCACTTTGTTTAATAGGGAAGACTACTACGATATAATCAGAATTATAGTTTATTTATATTTTGAGTATATTGCTGATACAGATTCTGCAACCCGATTGGCATTAAAACGTTCTGAGACAAACATACGAGCGTTTGTTCTACACTTTTCCATTAAAGAATAATCGTCATGCAATCGAAGAATCGCATCCGTTAAGGCAGATATATCATTTACAGGTATAAGCAAACCGTTTTCCTCATTTCGAAGCACCTCTTTAGTTCCATCTGTTGGTGTCGCAATAATGGCCTTGCTCATAGCCATAGCTTCCAACAATGCAATAGAAAGACCTTCCCACAGACTTGGAAGGCAATAGACGTCTATACAATTTAATATATCTGGCACGTCAATACGGAAAGGAGAGCGAAAGACATAATCCTGCATCTGATGTAATGCAATATATTCATCTACTTGGGAATCCATATCTCCTTCCCCAACAAAGAGACCTTTTATTTCGGGATACACCTTATGCGCTAACTGAAGCGACTCCAAGAAGAGAAGCGGATTCTTCTGAATCGTACAACGTGCGATAAACCCCACAACAAAGTCATCCTTGTCAAATCCAAATTCAGGTCGGAGGTCCTTTAGACTATTCTGGGGATTAAACCTATCTAGATTAACCCCATTATCGATTACGTGAGCCATTTTCAATCCAAACAATTCACGCCCAGTATCCGCATTGCTTTGAGAGACACAAATCACCTCATCTGCATAATGGCAAATCAGTTTTTCACTCCAAGCACGAAGTTTCTTTACCAGGAAAGACTGGTCATCATGGAAACTCCATCCATGAACAGTATACACAAAAGGTATATGTAATTTGCGAACAGGATACAACATATTCGAAGCTGCTCTACTGCCATGAGCATGAACAAGTTGAATATCATTGTCACGTATCAGTTCTATAATTTGTTTCTGAATTCGCAGATCAAAAGGTCTTTGCGTTTCAAGCACATAGCAAATAATACCCATCTCATTCAGACGATTTATCATCTCACCTCCAGAAAATGAAAGGCACACAGGTTCAATCTTCTTTTTATCAAGAAAAGAGACCAAATCTATCAGATGAGACTCACCTCCCCCTATCTGACCTTGACGTATAACTTCTAATACTTTCATTTTCCAATCTTAGACAAATCGTTAAACAGATTCTCCCACAATATCATTATCTGATTATTGTCATATTTTGCGACATACTCTCTAGCTCTTTTCCCCATCTCAACTCTAAGTCTTTCATTACCCATAAGCACGCAGATTTTATCTGCAAGCATTTCTACGTTAAGATAATCAACTAGAAAGCCATTCTGTCCATCTTGAATCATATCTCTCGCGCCATTGGGGCAATCAAAAGAGACACAAGGAAGTCCACAAGACATTGCTTCTAATAAGACCATCGGGAACCCCTCAAATCTCGAACTCATAATATAAATACTACTTTCCAAATACTTGTCTTCGATTTGAGAAACCGGTTCATTCAAAATAAAGGTATTAGTAATTCCATTCTTATCTATCAAAACTTGAAGTTGCTCTCTAATCTCGCCTTCCCCATAAACATTAAGCACCCAGTCAGGGAAACGTCTGCTCACAATTGTCCATGCAGCAATCAGATACTCATAGCCTTTCTGCTCATTTAATCGACCAACGCAGATTGCCTTATGGCTTTCGCACGATGAACAACTTTTTGGATAAAATGGAGTAGGATTGGGAATCACATATGTTTTCGTAACTCCCTTCCAACTTTCTGCATCAGCTTGCGTTAGCAAAACCAAGGCATCCAGCTTTCTCACATCTCTTTCTTGCTTCTTCCGCCAAAACCTAGCCAGCAACTTGTGGAGACCTCCCTTTTGCTCCATCAAATGGAAATTCCGGGAATACTGTCTGGCTATATGAGATTCACCAATCTTGACACTTCCATCATTAATTCGAGTCAGAAAATCCAAATCTCTCCCTAATGTTGTAATCACAACATCAGAATGACGGTTCAGCAAAACTGATGTCAATTCTTTCCTATACTTACGCATCAACCAGAAATACCACCATGCTCTGATTAATAAGGAATGACCATACTCCAAACTGAAATCAATTGCAAGATCATGCAAGACAACTTTCTCTGACAGAGGGAAAATCGGCTTTCGTCCCAACTGGGTATCCGTTACAATCATAACATCATACCCATGATCTGCCAGCCAATTTGCCTTGTTGGTTATTACACGATCAGCTCCACCTTTTGTAACAAGAGCCGTATAGATATAAGTTATCTTCATTCCTTACTTTTTTATGCAAAAATACACATTCTTTGCAAATTAAAGAACAAAAACAAGAATAAATTTGCCTTATTCGGTTTTTATTTATACTTTTGTGGCAAATATAATATACTAATGACTAAAGACATCATATTCAGTGTTACAATACCGGCCTATAAAGACAGGTATTTAAAAGAAGCGATTGATAGTGTCTTAGCTCAGACCTACCACAATTTTGAAGTAATCATTGTTAACGATGCATCTCCATACGATCTTGATAGTATTGTTTACAAATACGATGACCAGCGAATTCACTATTTCAAAAATAAGAAAAACTGCGGAGCCAAGGATGTTGTAGACAACTGGAACATATGTCTTAGCTATGCAACAGGAGATTATCTGATTTGTATGGGTGATGATGATAAATTAACACCAAGATGTCTCCATGATTTTGCAGAACTAATCATGAAATATCCTAATCTAGACCTATATCATGCAAGAAGTGAAATTATTGACGATCATTCAAATCTTGTCTGCGTATTAGAAGAACGACCTGAATGGGAATCCGTATACTCTCTAATGTATAATCCCAGGAATTCGCATTTGGGGGATTTTCTTTTTAAAACAGAAACGCTCAGAAAGAATGGAGGCTTCTATAAGCTCCCTTATGGATGGCAAAGCGATGATATTACCGCTTTTATCGCTGCAGCCTCACACGGAATGGCTAACACTCAAGAAGTAGGATTTCAATATCGCGGCAACGGCCAATCAATCAGTCACGATCTAAGCTGTATTGAGGATAAGATCGAAGCCGTCAGAACATCCGTGACATGGCGAAAAAACTTCATTGCCAGCCAGTGCGCTGACAATCCGGAAGACAGTCGTCTTGCAGAACTTATAAAACAAGATGTTGCGAAATATGAGCAAAGAGAAGTAGATGACATGGTAGAATTTGACATCCGTAAGAAATTCTTCTCGAGAAGTTGTTTTTGGTTTTATGCCAGAAAGAAACATAACATTTCTTTTTCTCGTTATATCCGATGCACACTAAAAGCTATAAAGAATCGATTCATATAATATGAGATACCTTATCTATAAAAGTACAGATTTGCTTGACAATATATTATTAGGTGAAACTAACGACTGTCATTTCGTTAGGATAACAGATCAACACCTGAAATCCCGTCTATTTAACCTTCTTATGAAATTCGCACGTGATAAGAATCTGTTTTTTCCTTTTCTATTCAAATTGATGCCAGGATTTTCTGCTCTGCGCCTGACATCAAAGAACGACACCATCATTGTCTTTGACATCGCGGATATTACACTTATAAAATACATAAAGAGAAGCATATGCAAGGATTGCAAGTTCCATACTTTCTTTTGGAATCCAGTCTCTAAGTTATTTACTAATGAAAAACAAAGAATTCAAGAGTTGAAAGATCTGGGATGTAACATATCAACATTCGACAGAGATGACGCGATAAAATATGAGATAACATACAAAGATCAATTTATTAGAAAGAAAGACATACCTCATACATCTATAGCATCCTACGACTACTATTTTTTAGGCTTCCCCAAAGGAAGAATTGACACACTACGTTTAATTACAAACAAGCTATCCAACATAGGGAAAGTGGGGAAATGTATTGTTCCTGAGTCTAAAGAGCAACAAATTACATATGAAGAGAATATAAAATATGTCTGCCAAAGCCATTGTATCGTTGAAATATTGCAAGATGGACAAACAGGAATTACTCTACGAGCCCTAGAGGCATTAATCTATCATAAGAAGTTAATAACCAATAGCAAAGACATTGTCAATTACGAATTTTACAATCCAAAGAATATCTTCATCTGGGATAATCAAGATGAAGAACTCATTAGAAATTTCTTAAATGAAGAGATGGCGTCTATCAGTTCCGACATTATAGAGAAGTTCTCTTTCTGTTCATGGATAAAGACTTTCAAGTAAATCTCACTTCCTTAATGTTAAGGATCTAATAACGCTTCCCAATCTATCGAAATGGCATCTAAACCAGGAGAAACGAAGAATACTATTAAAAGGCGGGAAGGCAGTCAGAAAAAACATCGCCAGAAAGATGCGTCCGCTCAACAACGTCTCACGGAAAATACGGTTTCTCACAAGATTCAACGAAAGACTAACCTCAGGAGTAACACATGCATGCATACGAGTATCTATAGCCTTCATTAAGATATTAAAGACATACAGATGATGGTCAACAAACATACCCTTGTATGGCTGGTCTAACATCTCGTTACAGAAAAAGACAAAGCTCCGAACTGTAGCCGTAGATTTTTCCTTTGTCGAGTTCATTGCTGATGTTGGATTATTCTCATAAACATAGGTAATATCAGGTATTAGCAAAACTGCATTAACCTTATCAAATAGGTGATATGACCAAATTACGTCTTCAAAGATTGTTCCTTCCTGAAAATATAATTGGTTATCCACAATTAACTTCCTTCGCAGTAGCCGGTTCCAAGGAAAGCAATCCAATATTACCCTAAGAAAATTTCTATGAATCTCTTCTTTATTATCATATAAGACAGGGCTCGATAAATAATCATATGATGGCTTCTGCTCTCTAACACTATAGAACTGACCAATAATAACATCCGCCTGAGGATAATCTTTTGAAGCCCCAAGCAGACTTTTGACACATCCAGGCTTCAGGTAATCATCAGAATCTATAAACATGATATATTCTCCGTTTGCCATTTTAGCTCCAGTATTTCTTCCTGCAGCTACTCCACGATTTCTTTCATGAACTACGACTTTAAAATCTATAGTACCATGATAATTACTAATAACATCGTGTACAATATCCATACTATTATCGGGTCCCTTATCATCAATCACTATACACTCCATCTCAACTCCACTATCTTCCTGAGCAATAACAGACTCCAGACAACGACGAATATAGTTTTCAACTTTATAGACTGGAATAATAATCGATAAAGAAATCATGTCAATATATTATTAATTGTTCCTGTGAAATATACTATCTAAGAAATTAGCCCTATGTCGTATAAATGATTCCAACATATAATAATGTGAACGAAACCAACGACAACTAAAAAGAGAATAAAGAGGCTGGTATGTAATCAGGAAAAACAAGCCTAATAGAAGCCTACCTTCCGACAAAGTGGAACGCACAAGTCTAAAACGGACATCATTTAGTTTTTTACTGACTTCACCTCGAACTTTATAGTCTCGTCGAGTATCCAGTGCCCTCATTAAAAAAGTCAACACATACAACTGATGATCTACATATACATCTTTATAAGGCTTTTTAAGCATCTCATCACAGTTATAAGCATAACTTCTTACAGAGCGTATAGCTTTCTCTTTTGTTGTGTTTGTTATAGAATTCGGATTATTTTCATAATAATAGACCACATCAGGCAAGACAACTGCAGATTCTATCAATGCAAACAATCGATGACACCACAGAATGTCTTCATATAACAATCCTGGAGTAAAAAACAAATTATTATTTATTATCAGTTCTCTTGGTATTAATCTCCAGCATGCATTACAGGTTACCTGATAATTCATTAACATTTTTCTAAGCCGCTTACCATCAACCAATGTCTGTTTATCTATACCATTATTAAAGGGGCATGAGTCTTTAACACTAAAATAGGTAGCAACTATCAGTTCTACATGCGGATATGTCAGATGAGCATTCCATAGCTTCGAAACTGCGTCATCAGTAATATAGTCATCTGAATCGACAAACATCAAATAACGTCCTGTAGATGCTTTTATTCCCGTATTTCTTGCAGCAGACAAACCAGAGTTTTTCTCATGACGCAAGATTATAAATTTCACATCTCCCTTATAATCAGATAATACTCCATTTACAATATCAATACTTGCATCAGGAGTACAGTCATCAATAATAATACATTCAATTTGGATATTCTTACACGACTGATTCATTATGGATTGAATACAACGTGTAATGTATTTCTCAACCTTATACACAGGAATAATTATTGAGACATCCATCTTTGGCCTAGATATTAAAAAATATAACTTATGGTGCAAATGTACGAATAAAAAACGAATTCAACAAGAAACTCACATTAAAATGCTTGTCTTTAAGTTAAATTCAGAGCATTCATCGTATTTCTTCATTTTTTTTTGTACTTTTGCACAAAGATAATGTTCACTTTATGAAAGTTGCAATTATTACATCTGGAATATTGCCAATTCCTGCAGTCTTAGGTGGAGCTGTAGAGAATCTTATAGATTATTATCTAAAATACAATCATCAACATCACCTTCACGACATAACAATATATAGTGTTAGCCACCCTCAGATTAAGAAAAACAAAGCACTCCAAGCGAAAGAAAATCATTACGAATACATCGATACAAAGTCCCTCTGGGCTCGTTTTGAAGCAAGAATATATGCGCAATTCCACAAGAACGAATGCTATTCGTACAAACTCGAGTATTTCTTTGAGAAAGTCTATAAAAGATTAAAAAGAAAGAATTTCGATTTGATAATTCTTGAAAATCGGCCAGGCTTTGCTTTAAAACTTAAAAAAAGACTAAATATTCCCATTGTCTCACACCTACATACCAATATGATATGTGCATCTGATGAAAAGACGAAAAGTATTATAAGAGCCACAGACAAGTTTATTGTTGTATCTGATTTCCTTAAAAGACAAATAGAATCCGTAGGAATTCCAAGCCGAATTGCTGTTGTGTATAATGGATTATGCACAGAAAACTTCACAAGCCCCAACAAACCTAACAACATTCGTGAGGCATTAGGCATTGAGAAGAATGATTTTGTTGCCATATATACTGGACGCCTAATTCCTGACAAAGGAATTAAAGAGCTTTTAGAGGCATTTATATTGCTAAAAGATCACCCCGATATAAAACTGATTGTAGTTGGAGGGGAAAATTTTGCTGACAGCAAGAATCAAAATCCATTTATAGAAAGTCTATATAATTTGGGGAAGAACGCCAACGCACATTTTACCGGTTTTGTTCCATACAACAAACTATCAAGTTACTTATCCGCAGCAGATGTCGCCATTATTCCTTCTCACATTAACGAGGCACTCGGAATGACTTGCATAGAAGCTACAGCTATGGGGCTTCCTGTAATTGCGACAAACGATGGAGGTATACCTGAAACATTAGTTGGGCAAAAACATATTCTTCTGGATAAAAATGACAACCTTGTAAGTGAGCTGGCCCAAGCCATACTTAAGATCAAGAAGAACTATAACAGCTACATTGGCAACAAGTTAGATCCCAGATTCAATATAGAATCATATTCATCACATTTTTTTGAGAATATTGTTATTAATTAAATATGGCAGAAAGAGTACACAAGAGTCTATTGAATGCAAAAGTAGGAATCATATTCTACTTTACGTCTATCATTATGACATTCTTCTCACGCCGTATTTTTCTGGACAACCTGGGCGCTGACTTTATCGGACTCACTGGTACTATCTCAAGTATTCTCGGTTTTCTTAATATTACGGAAGTGGGTATTGCCACAAGTATCGGATATTTCTTATACAAGCCTCTTGCAAATAGAGATCAGGATACTATAAACGAAATCGTCTCACTCTTTGGGTGGTTATACCGTATTGTTGGAACTATCATTCTATGTGGAGGTATTATAATCAGCCTGTTTTTTCCCTTTGTTTTCTCAAATTCGGGGATGCCTCTAGGAATCATCTTTTTCATGACATATTCATTTCTTGGTTCCGATGTGATAGGCTATTACTTCAATTACCGTCATATCCTATTGGACAGCGATCAAAAGACATACAAATACACGATATGGATACAGACAGGGGGAATAGTTAAGACTATTGTTCAGATATTATTAGCATACTACTATAAGAATTACTATATATTTGTAGGAGTCGAATTCGTCTTCTGCCTGTTTATATGCTGGGCGGTTAATTATGTAATTGACAAAGAGTATCCATGGCTTCAAAGTGACAAAAGCAAAGGTAAACTCATCTTAAAACGATATCCAGAGATACTCAAGAAAACGAAACAAGTCTTTATTCATCGTATGAAGAATTTCTTTCTTTCTAAAAGCGATGAAATACTTGTTTTCGCATTCGAATCACTACGCATGGTTACATGTTTCGGTAACTACATGATGATTGTCGGCAGACTAACTGGCTTATTCAATACAGTTTTTACAGGAATGAATGCCAGTATTGGCAATCTTGTCGCAGAAGGAAATCAAAGGAACATCAGAAAGGTCTTCTGGGAGTTCGCAACCTTTAGATATTGGATTACTGGTATTTTTATCATAGTCTTAACATTTATAATCAATCCATTTATTGGGTGGTGGCTTGGCCCACAATATATCTTAAAAGACCATATTGTTTTCTTGGTTCTACTCAACATGTACATCATGCTCACGCGTCCTTCCGTTGACTTATTTATTAATGCATACGGACTATATGATGATGTATGGGCTGCCTATACAGAAGGAGCAATAAACCTAATAATCACACTCGTTATAGGATACTTTTACGGACTTATCGGTATTTTATTAGGTAAAACTATTAGTATGATATTACTTGTAGTAATCTGGAAACCATATTTTCTATACAGACATGGTTTCAAACAACATGTCGCAAAATACTGGCGCCATATTATTATTCACTATTTGATACTTCTTTTATGCCTTGCAGGCAATTACTTCCTTGCATTGGCGCTCTCACAAAAAGCAGAATTCACACTCATCAGTATTCTTCTATATGCAATCTGCATCTCCCTTCCCATCATCATATTATACACAGTATTTGTGTATCTATTTACCCCAGGCATGAAAGACCTTGGCAATAGAGTCCCTGTTATTTCCAAGATTCAAAACAAACTACTCAGATGAAAATAGTATATTTATTAAAATCATTTGCTGCTAAAGGCGGAGAAGAAAGAGTGATGGCAGACAAGATGAATTATCTTGCCGAACATGGCCATGAAATAACATTGATAACATCAGAACAGGGGCAACACGAACTAGTATTTCCTTTGCATCATTCCATCAATCACGTTGACCTTGACACCCGTTTCTTTACTATTACCAATCTGCCGCTATTAAAGAAGCTTCATTCCCTGCATCTCATGCGGAATATATATATTAGGCGTTTGACCGCTATTTTAAACGAACTGCGTCCTGACATCATGACATCTACAATTATTCCACTTAAGAACATACGCCTAACAACTCGTGCATGTAAAGCTACAGGTATTCCTCTTATATTAGAATCACATTTGGCATTCAAGGCAACTATTAAACAAAATGATTTTTCTAAAAAATCAGCAAAATGGTACCTGGCAAAGTTCTATGATATATGGAATCTTCGTCCATTACGTCATTGCAGCCAACTTGTAGCACTGACTAAGGGAGATGCAGACAATTGGAGAAGATATTGCAAGAATGTTATAGTAATACCTAACCCAGTAACTCATATACCTGATCAAATTGATGACGTTGAGAAGATTCCTAGTCGTATTATAGCCGTAGGCAGACTTCATGCTCAGAAAGGATTTGACTTGCTTATAGAAGCATTCAGCCTCATTGCGTCCAAGATACCCAATTGGTATATTGATATCTACGGACAGGGAATTGATAGGGATCTGCTTAGAGACCTGATTGATAAGAAGGGCCTTATCGGACGTGTTAACTTGAAGGGAGTTTCCAATTCTATCTATGATGAATACAAAAAGAGTCAATTCCTTGTACTTAGCTCCCGTTACGAAGGTTTCGGCTTGGTTTTAATTGAAGCTATGTCTTGTGGAATTCCGTGTGCAGCATTTCGATGTGAATATGGTCCTGAAGACATCATCTCTGACGGCTCAGATGGTTTGCTAATAAAGGATGGTGACATCAAAGAGCTCGCAAGGAAGATATTATGGTTGGCAACTCACTCTCAAGATTGTGCGAAAATGGGAAGTGAAGCAAGAAAAAAGGCTCTTTTATTCAATATGGATGCAATCATGAAAAGATGGATTGAGTTGTTCAATGCACAATATTATCATCATTATCCTCATAATGATTAGCTCTATAGAACAAACGTGTTATTCCTTTCATTTGCACCTTAATATGTTTCAAGAAACTTTGCCATAGAGGCTCCTGTCCCATAGTACCATAGCCCGTTATAGCCCGACACCGTCTATCGCGAACAAATACAATTCTACCATATTTCTTAAGATTAAAAGCCATTGAGCCATCTTCTCCACGAATAATATCAACACGATATGGCTCCTGGCGTCCATAGTCGGCATTATATGCAAAGACTAAGCCTCTAACACTTAATTCCGGTCTTTTAAAATGTTGAATCCATAGAAACAGATCACGAGTTAACTCATATATCTTCAAACCTAGCTTAGAATGATTTGAATCAGGGAAATAACTCCATGTAGCTGAAACACAAGCGACTCCAGGTTTCAATAGCTGCTCAAGCATTACCTCATAATAGTATGGAGGATAGATAGTATCACTATCGACATCAAAATAAAAGCGTCCTTTTGAATGTTGGAGGCCACAGCGACGAGCATACCCACAGGAGTGCTGATACTCTCTATAATAGGGGATTCCCGATTTTTCAAAAATTTCTGCCGTTCGATCCTTAGAATTATTATCAACTCCTATAATCTCCAGCGGATACTTGCATTTAATCTCACTAATAGCCCACAGGCACGCTTGAAGATGAGTTTCTTCATTATATCCGATCACGACTACAGATGCTAATGGTTGGTCGCTCTGTAAAGCAGCTAAACGCTCACGAGTTCCATCAATAATTTCCTGGGGAACTTCACTAAACGGCTTGCCATAAATGGACAAATACTTATCATACCATGCCATATCTATATCGTTTTAAAGTGATTCAAACAATTCTATCCAACGATGCATAACTTGATCTCTTGAGAACATGCCAGCTCTAGCAATCGCAGCCTGCCCCATTGATTCACGAACATCTCTATTCTCTATAAGATAACAGATTTTCTCTGCCATTTTCCGAACATCACCAGCCTCAACCAGATAACCACTCACACCATCTTCAATAATATCCCGAGGGCCACAAGGACATGCAAATGAAACAACTGGCAAACCTGTTCCCATAGCCTCAACTAACACTAAGCCAAAGCCTTCATATCGTGAACTTAAAACATAGATACTGCTTTCTGAATATTTCTCATAGACATGATCCACTGACTTATGACAGGTCACTGATGATGATAAACATAATTCATCTGCCAATTTCTGATATGAAATATTGTCTCCACTACCATATATATCCAAGTGCCAATCAGGGTGACGAGCACTCACAATTTTCCATGCATCTATCAACATATCAAAGCCTTTCTGCCAAGAATATCTACCAACTGCGACAACCCTTTTAGACGACAAATCCGACTTTAGAGAAGTATTAGAAAACACGAAATTAGGAATCACAACCAGATTAGTCAGCTCTGGCCAATTCTTGGAATCTTCTTTCGTCAAAACAACAAAACGGTCAAGGCGCTTAAGCTGCTTTATCAAACTACCTGCCCATAAATTACTAATCCACTCATTTATTAATTTAGGAAAGAAGGGCTTTTCAAATCTTCTATAAAAAGGACGTGCGAAATGTATCTCTGCGACTTTCTTACTTCCGTCTTTAATATTATTAATAAAATTGATTTCACGGCGACAAATTGAAACTGTAATATCCGGACGGACTTTCATCAGATAGTCTGTAAACATCTGTCTGAACTTACGCTGTTTCAACCAATAAAACAAGACTTTCTTATATATAGGCATAACATCCAACTCATCGAAGTTGATGTCAAAGTTGACCCATTTAACCTTGGGATTGATATCATAAAACCATGGAGCACCAGCCTTCTCCGTCAAAATCATATAAAGATCGTAGTTCGTATGCTCTGCCAGATAATTAATTTTCTGGCTAAGGATTGCTCCCATTCCGTTGGGAGATAAAAGGCCTCCCACAAAATACACTATTTTTTTCATATGTCTCCGTTTATATGACTTTCTTTATTTTCCCTGCTATACGAACAAAAGGCACGAACAAAGAGTTTGGTATATGAGATAATGTCCAAAGCGCCAGATTACCCATCAACCTGCCACGACGGCATATAATGTCAGAAAACTTTAATGGCATCTGCATTAACTGTCTTAGTTCCGAATTTGAGATTATCGGGTGTATTATTGACTGATGCTTCAGGACATAACATACTACATAGAAACTATTCATTCCCAAATTATAATTCATGTAAGGGACATAAGAATGACCTCGTAGAACTCCCAACTTATCTTTAAGATAATTGACTACAGATGCGTTCTTAAGTATTTCTTCCTTGTGCAATGTTTTACGCTCTTGGAAATGAGAAAGTGAATCCGGACGACATATATAATAATAGGTAATTTCGGGCAATAGAATGGCACGACGAACTTTAGTAACCATCTCATATGTAAAAGCCATATCTTCCCAGAAAATTGCATCAACAAAATGCAGATGGGCATCACGAAGAGTTGATATTTTCATCAAGCAATTACATACAGAGATTCTAAATGTTGAATAGTTTTTAAAGGCATACATTGCAAGCCCATCAGGTTCTGTAAACAGCATATAAGGATAAACAGATTGAACTGACGGGCTCTTATCAATGACATCTATTCTTTCCCAAGACCCATATACAATTTCTGCATCAATCTTTTGGGCATGATCAAACAACAACTGAATAGTATCAGACATTATTATATCATCAGAGTCAAGGAAAAAGAGATAATTACCTCTTGCTTCATCAAGTATTCTGTTTCTTGCGACTCCTATGCCGTAATTCTTTTCATGACGAAGAATACGGATGTCCTTACCGCGAGGATGTTCCTTCTGCAATCGTTCAACCACATCCATTGAGCCATCTCCTCCACAATCATCCAGAACCAAGAACTCAATGTTTGGGAATGTCTGCGAAAGAGCTGATTCCATTGTCTTTTCAATGTAACCAGCAGCCCGATAAACTGGAATTCCTATAGTTACTTCGTATTGCATCCTCGTTTCTATTCTTCAGATACTGCTTTATCAAATAATCTTCTCCAACGTTCAGCAATTTCATCCATCTGGAACCGATGTACATCAACCAACGCGCATGATGACATGTTATGTCGCATGATCTCATCAGACATCAGCTTTCTCATCGATTCTGCCAATTTCTCAACACTGCCAGATGGGACCAATATACCATTTTCCATGTGTCGGACAATATCCTTAGGGCCGCATGGACAATCGAAAGAGATGACAGGAAGACCACAAGCCATTGCTTCGATAAGAACCATACCAAAGCCCTCAAAGCGAGAACTAAATACAAACAAAGAACTATTCAAGTACTCATGCTTAATATCATCGGTTGGACCACATAAGTGACACCGGTTAGTATCTATCTTGAGATCTTCCATCAATTTCTCATAAGCAGAACGATCACCCATGCCATAAATTGCCAATGACCAATCCGGCATTTGTTTCTCAACCTTTGACCATGCTTGCAACAACAGGTCAAATCCCTTTTGATAGACATAACGACCAACAGCGATAATACGCTTATTGGTTAATGGGCTCACTTCATCTATATCAAAAGCTAAAGGATTTGGAATTGAAACTACATTATTCAGTTCCGACCATGCAGACTTGTCTTCTTCAGTCAGAACGACAAAACAGTCTAGATGCTTAAGATGAGACACAAGACTTTTCATCCAGAACTTTGCGAAGATATTCTTGAAAACATTAGAATTCTCTACCTCAAAATTGCGATAGTTATTACGATTGACATGGAGTTCACCAATCTTCTTACTGCCATCACGAATACTGGTCAGAAAATTAATCTCACGTCGCAAAAGACTAATGGTTATATCAGGGCGGATACGCATCAGTTCAGCAGTCAGTCTTTTCCTGTATATTCTCTGCTTCTTCAAATAGACATATATCTTCCTTGCGAATGAGCAGTTCCACAGTTCTTCAAAGTTGATATCAAGATTAATAACCTTGATTTTATCAGACAAGGGATAGAATAATGCTTTATCTTTACCTTCCGTCAGAATAATAGTGATATCATACCCATCATGCTCTGCAAAATAGTTGGCTTTGAGTGTTAATACACGTTCAACCCCTCCAGCCATATACAAGGCTGGTGTACAATACACTATTCTCAGAGGCTTGTCATCCATAATGTCTCATATTTTATGCAAATATACTGAGATTATTTGGAAAAATCAAATTTAATCCTTATTTTTGCACCAAGAATGAAGAAAAATGATAAAAGTCAGCGTCATACTCCCAATATATAATGTTGCACCTTATCTGGACGATGCATTCCAATCTCTTATCAATCAATCGTTAAAAGAGATTGAAATCATCGCCGTTAATGATGGTTCTACCGATGATAGCGAAGAAATCATAAAAAAATATGCAGGACAGGACGCTCGTATCAGTTTCTATAGTCAGACAAATCAAGGTCAGTCCGTTGCCCGCAATCTTGCTTTACAACATGCCAGTGGAGAATATATCTATATGATGGACTCCGACGATATTTTAGCAGATAGAGAAGCGTTAAGGATCTGTTACGATTATGCAGAGGACAACCATGCTGACTTTATCTTCTTTGATGGCAATATCATACAAGAAGAAGGAGCAGCTCCCCTTACATGGAACTATCAAAGGACACAAGAATGGGAAGAAAACAAAGCCATTATAGGGGAAAATTTATTAAATAGAATGTTAGACATTAGCAAACACAACTGTGTAGTATGGCTTCTTCTAATTAAACATGACTATCTCAAACGGATTGGGCTCAGCTTTTATCCAGGAATTATCCATGAAGACGAGCTCTTCACCACAAAGTTAACTTTACAAAGCAATAATATATATTGTCTAAAAAAGAGTTTCGTCAATCATCGTGTCAGGTCTGTTTCTACTATGGGGAAGCATTATTCAAAAAGAAATATAAACTGTTATCTGACCGTCATTGATGAACTCTTAAGATGGCAAAAGAGTCCAATAATCCACAAATTTGCAAAATACACCTTGAGCAAGGTTTTCTATACTGGGCACATCATACCTTTCAAAGATAAATTCAGTGTATTTGGAAGAGCATTAAGATCTGGCTATATAAAATATATCGGAATCAAATCTTGTATGGTTTTTTGGCTAAAGCGATAAAAAATCAGGCCTCTTCAACAACACGTTTCATCTGAATCTTCCAACTTAAATTTTCTACAGTCTTACGTATCTCCTGGGGAGCGAATTTGTTATGATCAATAAAATCAAGAATCTCCTGGATGTTGATAGGGCTCTCGTCTGGAGAGGCTTTTATAATATAAGGTTTATCATCAAAATCACTATCAGTCTCAGAATAAATAAATGGAATTCCACGGGTGGCATACTCGCGATTCTTTAATGTCTTGATTATCTTAATACCTGAACGATGACGGGCCAGACTACCTACAGCAAAGCAACATTGATTGAAGACACGATTAAGTTCTTCACCAAACAACTGACCATGGAAAAATACTTTATCTCGAATACCGTAACGATCCATTAACTCAACAAAACCTGGAGCGTGCATCGAGTCGTACATCTCACTTTTCCATACTCCGCCAACAATATGGAAGAAAATTGATCTTGGTTTGGAGGTATTCTTATAGTATTCTCCCATTCCTGCTATCAGACGGTCAAAGCCATGCCAATAATGAACTTCTGCGACTCCAATCAAATGAATTGCTCCGTCACTTAAAGGATGGTAATCATGCAAAGGTATACTATCGAAATCAACACCATTGCTAATTCGGATAGTACGCTGTCCAAATATCTGTTCTGCATCAGAAAATGTCACTATAGCATCCATCTGCTTAGAAAGACGATTTCTGAACAGTTGGTCAATTTTCAAATTCACACGTGTTATAAATGGAAAGCCAACGAACTCTGCATCATAAGGATAGGTAGGAATCTCGGTCACAGTTTTGATGCCCAATTTCCTTAACCTTTTAAACAGCCTTATCAACCATGGATTGGCATTCTGGAAACAGCGAGCATATACAAGGTGAACGCCATTGAGTTTACAATACTCATAAATACATTCATAATCAATACGCTGACGAAGTCCGGCAAAGAGGCCCTTTCCATAATCTTCAATAACCTCGTCGTCAATATATCGACATTTATGACCATTCTCGGCATAGCCATAGTAGCAGAGGTGGACTTCATAACCATTCTCACGAAGTCCCTTCACTTGGTGGTGGATTTTCTTACTAATACCGCTGACTTCTGAAAAGCCATGATAAACGAGGAAAAGAATCTTCATTTACAACCTATCTATTCAAACAGCCCCATCACTTTTTCAACAATAGGAGCCATGTCGTAATATTTATACTCTGCAAGGCGCCCACCAAGAATCAGGTTGGGTTCTTGTTCTGCCAAATCACGATATTGCTGATAGAGCGACATGTTACGTTCGTCGTTGACACTGTAATAGGGTTCCATACCCTCTTTCCACTCCGTAGAGTATTCACGGGAGATAATAGTCTTGGGGCATTTATATACATCGTCACCAAACATCTCGAAATGCTTGTGTTCGATGATACGGGTGTAGGGGATTTCGGCATCGGTGAAGTTCATGACAGCATTACCCTGATAGTTGGGCAAATCAAGGATTTCTTCCTCAAAACGAACAGTACGGAACTCTAACTTACCAAAGCGATAGTCATAAAACTCATCGAGTTTACCAGTATAAAGAATCTTGTCAGCGATAGACTCCCAATGCTGGCGATCATCGAAGAAGTCAGAGTTCAACCTGGTCTCTACCCCTTCAAGCAAACCATCAATAAGTTTATTATATCCCCCCATAGGAATACCCTGGAAGCGATCATTAAAATAGTTATTGTCATAGATGAAGCGAACGGGCAGACGCTTGATAATAAAAGCGGGAAGTTCGCTGCACTTACGTCCCCATTGCTTTTCTGTATATCCTTTTATAAGGATCTCATAAATATCCTTTCCAATCAACACCTGAGCCTGTTCCTCAAGGTTACGGGGTTCTGTAGCGCCATCGGCCCGCATCCTCGCAAGCGCCTCCTGACGCTGTTCCTCTATCTTTGCCTGAGCTTCTGCTGGTGTAAGAACTCCCCACATCTGATAGAAGGTATTCATGTTGAAAGGCAGGTTGTACTGCTTACCTTTATAATTGGCGATGGGCGAGTTGGTATAGCGATTAAACTCAACTATAGAATTCACGAAATCCCACACCTTTTTGTTTGATGTATGAAAAATATGAGCACCATATTTATGAACATTGATGCCTTCGATATTCTCGCAATAGATGTTTCCTCCAAGATGGTTGCGTTTATCAATGACCAGACAACGCTTGCCCTGACGATGAGCCATATAAGCAAACGTAGCGCCATAAATACCTGCTCCAACAATAAGATAATCGTAATGTTTGTCCATCATTCACAGATTTTTCTGCAAAATTAGAGAAAAATTTGCTAATATACAAAATAATTCGTACTTTTGTAGTCATAAATAACAAAAGCGATGAATAACGAAGCCATCAGAGAAATGTTTAAGAAGAATCCGAAATGGAAGAATTTCATTGATTGGATTATCATGAATCAGGTGGAGACAAGGCCACGTTGGTTTATCAGGATATTATCACCTCTCTACCAGCATCGTGGCAAACATTCCGTGATTCATAGTTCTGTCAGGATGGACACCCCACCTTATAGAAAGTTCTCGCTTGGCGACTATTCAGTAATTGAATCATTTGCTTGTATTAACAATGCTGTTGGAGATGTAATCATTGGCAATTACACGAGGATAGGATTACACAATACCATTATCGGCCCTGTGACCATTGGTCATCATGTAAATTTAGCGCAGGGCATCACAGTAACTGCCCTTAATCATAAATTTGAGAATCCAGACATAAGAATTGACGAACAGGGTGTATCGACAAAACCCGTTGTCATAGGAAATGACATCTGGGTTGGAGCTAATGCCGTTATTCTTCCTGGCATAACTATAGGAGACCACTCTGTCATAGCTGCAGGGGCGATTGTCACCAAAGATGTCCCTCCCCACTCTCTCGTAGCAGGAATCCCCGCCAAGGTCATAAAACAAATCTAAGAATCAAATAAATTCAAGGAGAGGTCAACAGCAGGCTTCTCCTCTTTGTTCTCCTGTTGACGGGATTCGCTAAACTCTATCATAAGTTGGCGGGCATCGGAATTATTCTGAGTATTCAATCGATAACAGCCACGTTTGCCAGTAGCCTCAACCAGAGAGAGAGAAGACTTGGAGTTTTTCAGAAGGTATTGCTGAACATAGGCACGGATTTCATCCAAATCAGGAGTAAAAAACAGGCTTGAATTACAATTATAGATATGCTTGGCCAACAACTGCACGCTGATGCCCTTATCACCGACCTCCATAAGAATGTCTAATATCTGCCTGTCGTATATCATTCTATTAAAAAAGGCCGGTAAAAGCGATTACCGACCTTCTTTTATTGTACGTTAATTGTCTTATGCCAATGTAACTTTCTCTCCGTCGTTAGCAAGCTTGCCCTCCTTAAAGAGCCATCCAAGTCCGAGAAGAGTCTCTTCCTCAGAAATCTTTGCAGCTTTAGCAATCTCCTTTACGGTGAGAGCCTTACCTGCTGCAGCCAGTGCCTGATAAACATCTCCTGCCTTGAAACCTATATTCTCAGCATTCACTGCGAGAACAGACTTTGCTGCAGCCTTCTTAGGAGCTGCGGCTTTCTTCACGGTTGCGGTTTTCTTAGCTGCGGCTGCCTTTGTATCAGTAGCCTTCTTAGCTGTTGTTTTCTTTTCTGCCATAGTTCTTAATAATTTATTCTTTATTGAGTTATTTATCTCTCTCATCTTTTCGAGTGCAAAAATAGCACTATTAATTCAGACAAGTTATTGATATTTAAGTTTTTTTGGCAGAACACAGCTTATTCTTGACGAATATCAAGCGGCGAACGAAGCAAGTACAGTGAAATTCATTCACTGTCTTGCGAGGAGGAGCTAGAACGAAGTTCAATCGAAAGGTTCAGCTCTTCTAACTGCTTAGGATCAAGTTCTCCAGGAGCGTCAAGCATCACGTCGCGACCACTGTTATTCTTCGGGAAGGCAATGCAGTCACGAATGCTATCGAGACCAGCCATGAGACTTACGAAACGATCGAGACCGAAGGCCAATCCTGCGTGAGGAGGTGCTCCATACTTAAAGGCATTAATCAGGAAGCCGAACTGTGCCATCGCACGCTCGGGGGTGAAGCCCAGAATCTGGAACATCTTTTCCTGCAGCTTTCCATCGTGGATACGCAGTGAACCTCCACCAACTTCGACACCATTGCAAACAAAGTCGTAAGCTACGGCACGGACCTTAGCAGGATCAGTATCCAACAGAGGAATATCATCAGGATTAGGCATCGTAAACGGATGGTGAGTAGCCATCAGGCGCTGTTCCTCATCGCTCCACTCAAAGAGTGGAAAGTCGACAATCCAGAGACATACGAACTTATCCTTATCGCGAAGACCAAGACGATCACCCATCTCCAGACGAAGTGTACAAAGCTGAACACGGGTCTTATTAGCATTGTCGCCACTAAGAATCAGCACGAGATCACCATCCTTGGCACCACATGCCTCCTTAACCTTAGCCCAAACCTCAGGTGTATAGAACTTATCGATAGATGACTTAACAGTACCGTCCTCGTTGAACTTGACATAAACCAAGCCCTTAGCACCTACCTGAGGACGCTTTACAAACTCGGTAAGTTCATCGAGCTGCTTACGAGAATAGTTAGCGCAACCAGGCACGCAGATACCTCCGATATAGGTAGCCTCATTGAAAACAGGGAAAGTGCCTGTGCCCTTGAGCTGGTCCATCAGCTCAACAAACTCCATGCCGAAACGCAAATCGGGCTTATCACTACCGAAGCGACGCATAGCCTCATGCCATGTCATACGCTGGAGTGCAGGCAGTTCGATA
This sequence comes from Prevotella sp. FD3004, assembly GCF_000746155.1. Classification (NCBI taxonomy): domain Bacteria; kingdom Pseudomonadati; phylum Bacteroidota; class Bacteroidia; order Bacteroidales; family Prevotellaceae; genus Prevotella; species Prevotella sp. FD3004. The sequence goes on from NZ_KN050819.1 coordinate 656,268, forward strand.
CCACGAACCTCCTTGAACAGATGACGAGCGAGATCCTCGAAAATCTGGAGTACATCCTCCTGATCAACAAACGACATCTCACAGTCAATCTGTGTGAACTCAGGCTGACGGTCGGCACGTAGGTCCTCATCACGGAAGCACTTGGCAATCTGGAAGTAGCGGTCGAAACCACTAACCATCAGCAACTGCTTCAGGGTCTGAGGTGACTGTGGCAATGCATAGAACTGACCTGGATTCATACGAGAGGGGACTACAAAGTCACGAGCTCCCTCTGGAGTAGAACCAATCAATATAGGAGTCTCAACCTCAATAAACTCCTTAGAGTCCAAGAAGTTACGAATCAGGATGGTCATACGATGACGCAGTTCAAGGTTTTTGCGAACAGCATTACGACGCAAGTCGAGATAACGATACTTCATACGGATGTCATCGCCTCCGTCAGTGTTATCCTCAATAGTAAACGGCGGTGTAAGGCTTTCACTCAGCACATTCAGTTCCTTGACCAGTATCTCGATATCACCTGTAGGCATCTTAGGATTCTTACTCTGACGCTCGCTAACCTCACCCTTTACCTGAATACAGAATTCACGACCAAGCTTGTTGGCTCGCTCACACAAAGCCGCATCATCTGCCTCGTTGAAAACCAACTGAGTCAATCCGTAACGGTCACGCAGGTCGACGAATGTCATGCCACCCATCTTACGACTACGCTGAACCCAACCTGCAAGTGTTACAACACTACCTGCATCGGAGAGACGGAGCTCTCCACAAGTCTTACTTCTATACATATTTATTATTCTTTTATTCCTTTTGAGGTGCAAAGGTACGAATAAGCGAGTAAAAAACCAAAAAAAGATGAAAAAAAAGTGTCCTTAGTGTCCTTAGTTAATTAAAATGCTTATCTTTGCATCAGAAATTAACAAAGAACACTTGAATATGAAAAAGATTGCATTGATGACTTTACTGCTGATGTGCGGCCTGACGGTTGCCTTGGCACAGAAACCCGCCGAGATTAAGTTCGACAAACTGACCCACGACTTCGGAACCTTTTCCGAAAGCAGTCCTGTTGTGACCTATACATTCACCTATACCAATGTAGGCGAGTCGCCTTTGATTATCAATCAGGCTGTAGCCAGCTGTGGATGCACCGTTCCAGAGTACACCAAGACACCCATCAAGCCAGGTGAGAAGGGTCAGATCAAAGTGACCTATAATGGTACAGGTAAATTCCCTGGGCATTTCAAGAAATCTATCACCGTTCGCACCAACGGCGTCGTTGAGATGACCCGCCTCTATATTGAAGGAGAAATGACTGAAGCAAAATAACCACTCAGGCCTCATACGCATATGAGGCGCACAGATGGTTTTGTCTATAGTAAAACAACTTGTTTTACTTTCTAAAGTATCGTCTTTTACATAGAAAAAGATAGTCTTTTCAAAGGTAAAACAAGTTGTTTTACTTTTTTGCATGACGTCTATTAAGCGTATAATCCTTATTCTCAAACATTTAAAGGCCTACTTTCAAGGCGTGAAGGTAAGTGACAGATAACAAGAAACCATCACCCGCCTTAGACATCAGTATATCAGGCTGTTACAACAAGAAGTGACAGATTCGCAAAAAAACACCGAATAAAAAAGAAAAAAATTATATCTATAGAAAAAGTTAGTCGTAAGGAAACTATGAGTTATATTACGACAAACCCATAGTTTCCTTACGACTAACTAGTAGTTACCTATATAACAAAACAAGAATTAGAAGTTATAGGTAAATCCCACCGATGAATACTCCTTGAACTGGAGATAGCCAAGATCGTCATCCTTAGCTCCGGCATCGTCGAAACGTGGGAAGAGGAACAAGTTGGCAGAGATATATTTCGAAACACGCAGTTCAAAGGTGTTTTCCCACTCAATCTCAGCACGCTTATAAGAAGTGAAGGCATAGAAGCGCGACTTCCACGTTACAACATCATTCATCTTCCAGACAAGATCGGCCGTCACTTGCGAACCGAAATCAAGAAGCGAGTGCTTGCCCTCTTTCAAACCATAACTTGGTCCAAGAGCAAGACGCCCCACATAACGATAGTTCACTGCAAGGGGCGACAGGTTGACCGTTCCTGTCAGTTTCTTATTTTTCGACTCTACCTTGTAGTCCATACCAAGACCGATATTCAGATTAAAAGGCGACATAAAATCAGAATAGGTTTTGGCATCATTTGATTTCAAGCCTCGAGTGAACTGTGTATAAGTGAGCAATTGGAGAGTATAATACCAATTTTTGGTAGCTTCAAGTCCCACCTTACTTGTAAAACGCAAGAGGTCTTCATTTGACTTGAACTTGTGAAGAGAGTCCGTACGAGAACGCAGGAAACCGAGTTTCATCTCCAGCTTATTATCCCACTTCCATTTATTCTTATTGTCATAGTTGGCTTCTAGCGTCAAAGAGCCGACCGCAGAGTAGTTCGACTCACCACCCTTATACCAGTTGCCAGAAACATAGTTCTGCATGAACTGCAGGAAGCCATCGCCTTTTTTTGTCCAGAAATTAGGTTTCTGCACCATTACGTCGGTAGGCACATCCTCTGGCATATCGAATATAGGTTCTTCAACCTTCTCAACCAATTCCACCTTATTCTCTATAGGAGCATCTACATCCTTACGGATTTCTCCAGACTTCTGAAGCTCTGTTTCTGTGGTGCTAACCAGATCTGGGCGATTCAGATAAATATTCAACAACGCAGCGTCAACAGCATCAGCCACAGCATCCTTACCTGTATCATTAGAGGCTATGTCCAATGTTTTATCAGCTACATTGTGGTAGAACGTCATCGGTGCAAACAGGCGATAATATCGTCCGTCGACACTGTCGTTTGGCTGGGCGGCCTTTACGCTGAGCGCAAAAATTGCCGCGATGAATAATATGTTTTTTCTCATAACTGGTGGCAAAGATACAAAATTTATAATAGATTTCGCAGAATTAGCAGATTTTTTTGTACCTTTGCACCTTGATTTATTGTGAACTTTAATTAATAAAGCAAATATAAAAAATAAAAATAAACAGAAATGAACAAAGACACTATCATCGGCTTTGTGCTTATTGCGCTGGTTCTCATCGGCTTCAGCTGGTATAATCAGCCATCGGCAGAGGAAATTGAAGCCGCACGCAAACAAGACAGTATTGCAACAGCCATCAAGGATAACGCTGCCAAAAAGCAGCAAGCTGAAGAGGCTGCACAAAAAGCTCAGGCTGAGACAGACGCAAAAGGAGACTCAACGGCACTCTTCTACTCAGCGCTCAACGGCACCGCCCAGCCTGTCGTGCTGAAAAACGACAAGGTAGAACTGACCTTCAACACCAAAGGCGGAACTATCAGCAAAGCCGTCATCAAGGGCTTTGAGGATCGTGACAACAAGATGGATGTGACACTTTTCGACGAGAAGACACAGAAGATGAACTTCATGCTCGCAGGAAAGTCTGAGAATATCATCACCCAGGATTTATATTTCACACCATCTAACGTAACCGACTCTACCGTGACGATGACCGCTCAGGCTGGCAATGGTGGCAGCATCATATTCAACTATATACTAGGACAGGACTATATGCTCCACTTCACTTTGCAGGTTAATGGTCTGAATGGCATGTTCGCTCCTAACTATAAGGAGATAGACGTTGAATGGACAGACTTGATTCGTCAGCAGGAGAAAGGCTTTACTTTTGAGAACCGCTACTCTACCCTGACCTATAAGGAGAAGAAGGGCAGCACAGACTATCTGAGTGAGACTTCTGAGAAAATCGACGAGAAGATTGATGAGCAACTCGACTGGGTAGCCTTCAAGAACCAGTTCTTCTCTGCTGCCTTGATTGCCAAAGACGAGTTCGCAGCTAATTCTCTGATGACCAGCATCCCTCAGCAGAAGGGCTCAGGCTATCTGAAGCAGTTTAATGCTAAGATGAAAACCGCATTCGACCCCTCAGGCATGCGCCCGTCAGAATTTGAAATGTATATTGGTCCTAACGATTTCCGACTGATTAAGGATGTTGAGGAACAGAGTACTTTTGGAAAGGATCTCGATCTGGAGCAGTTGGTATATCTCGGATGGCCTTTGTTCCGTTATATCAACCGTTTCTTCACGATCTACGTGTTTGACTGGCTCACGTCATGGGGCTTCTCAATGGGTATCGTACTGATTCTGATTACCCTGTTGCTGAAGGCTATTACCTTCCCAATGGTGAAGAAAAGCTACATGTCATCTGCCAAGATGCGTGTGCTGAAACCGAAACTCGACGAGGCCACCAAACAGTATGACAAGCCAGAGGATCAGATGAAAAAGCAGCAGGCCATGATGCAGATGTATTCTCAGTATGGCGTATCACCCCTGAGCGGCTGTCTGCCTATGCTGATTCAGATGCCAATCTGGATTGCGATGTTCAACTTCGTACCAAACGCTATCCAGTTGCGCCGTCAGTCTTTCCTTTGGATCGATGACCTTTCAACCTACGATCCTATCGTGGAATGGAGCACCCATATCTGGGGTATTGGCGACCATCTGTCGTTGACCTGTATTCTCTTCTGTGTGGCCAACGTGCTCTACAGCTACATGACCATGCGCCAGCAGCGCGACCAGATGGTGGGTCAGCAAGCCGAGCAGATGAAGATGATGCAGTGGATGATGTACCTCATGCCCCTCTTCATGTTCTACCTGCTTAACGACTACTCTTCTGGTCTGAACTTCTACTACTTCATCTCGCTGTTCCTCTCGGCAGCCATCATGTGGGTGCTCCGCAAGACGACCAACGACGAGAAGTTACTTGCCATTCTGGAAGCCAACTATCAGAAAAACAAGAATAATCCTTCAAAGAAAACAAGCGGACTAGCTGCGCGCCTTGAAGCCATGCAGAAGCAGGCAGAGGAAATGCAGCGTCAGCGTATGAATCAAAAGCGATAACGGTATGAAGAAGCTAACAACCATTGTTGCCTTAGTAGCTCTGATGCTGCCAGGTAGCGTAAATGCAGATAACGACGTGAAAATCGGAAAGCAGAATATCAAACTCGAGAGCGACCTGATGACCCCAGAGGCACTATGGGCCATGGGACGAATCGGAGCTGCCGAGGCAAATGCCGACGGTAGCAAGATTGTCTATCAGGTAGGTTATTATAGCGTAAAGGCCAACAAGAGCCAACAGAAGATTGCCATCATCAATGCTGATGGCACTGGAAACACAACGCTGACCACAGGCTCTAAAAGCGAGACCGATCCCACTTGGTTCCAAGGCAAGATAGCCTTCCTCTCCGGAGGCCAGATTTGGACAATGAACGCTGATGGTTCTGACCGCAAGCAGATTTCCAAGACAAGCAAAGATATCGAGGGCTTTAAGTTCTCACCAGATGGCAGCAAAGTCATTCTGCTTCACAGCCTCGACTTCAATGAGATTATCAAGAAGAATCCTGAGGATCTTCCAAAGGCATCAGGCCGTCTGGTGACAGACCTGATGTATCGCCATTGGGATCACTATGTGGAGAGCATTCAGCACCCATTCGTGGCAGAAGTGACAGAGGACGGTATCAAGGACGGCATCGACATACTGGAAGGCGAACCTTTCGAATGCCCGATGGAGCCGTTTGGCGGTATTGAGCAGTTAGCCTGGAGCCCAGACTCTAAATCAATTGCCTATACCTGTAGAAAGAAGACTGGCAGAGCATATGCCATTTCTACCGATTCAGACATCTACCTATATAATATAGGTACGCGTGAGACAAAGAATCTCTGTAAGCCCGCTGATTATGTGGAGCCAGAACTGGATCCTACAAAGACCATGAAGTATCAGAAGGTTAATGCAGAAGAAAATCTCGTTAACAATGTCGGTTACGACCAGAATCCTCAGTTCTCACCCGATGGCAAGTATGTGGCTTGGACCTCGATGAAGCGAGATGGTTACGAGGCCGACCGCAACCGACTGTGTATGTACAACTTAGCTACTGGCGAGAAGAAATACATGACAGAGAGCTTTGACTCTAACGTCGATGCTTTCGTATGGGCTAAGCCAAAAGACAAAGACGCACAGTTCTATTTCATCGGCGTATGGCACGGTTGCGTGAATATGTATGCTGTTGATAAAAAAGGAAGTATCAAACAACTGACAGAAGACTGGGCTGACTGGGTAAGCATCGCTCACGCCAACAACGGCAATAAGTTGCTCGCCATCCGTCAGAGCATCTCTGCGCCTAACGACATCTACATTGTCACACCTGGCAAGAAGCAGACTGACGTTCAGCAGATCACTTTCGAGAACAAGCATATCACAGACCAACTTTCTTTTGGTAAGGTACAACAGCGCTGGGTGAAGACAAGCGACGGCAAGGACATGCTGACATGGATTATCCTGCCTTCAAACTTCGACCCCAACAAGAAATACCCCACCCTGCTCTTCTGTGAAGGAGGTCCTCAGAGTCCTGTGTCTCAGTTCTGGAGCTATCGCTGGAACTTCCAGATCATGGCTGCCAACGGTTATGTTGTAGTAGCCCCCAACCGTCGTGGTCTGCCAGGTTTCGGACAGGAGTGGCTTGAAGAAATCAGCGGCGACTGGACAGGTCAGTGCATGAAGGATTATCTTGCAGCCATCGACGATGCGGCAAAGAATCTACCTTATGTCGACAAGGATAAGCTGGGTGCTGTGGGCGCCTCATTCGGTGGGTTCAGTGTCTACTACTTGGCTGGTCATCACGACAAGCGTTTCAAAGCTTTCATCTCTCACGATGGCGCCTTCAATCTCGAGTCGATGTATACAGACACAGAAGAGGTGTTCTTCTCTAACTGGGAATATGATGATGCCTTCTGGAACAAGGATCAGACAGCTAATGCCACTCGCACCTACAACTATTCTCCACATAAGTTCGTAGACAAGTGGGACACACCTATCCTCTGTATCCATGGCGAGAAAGACTATCGCATCGTCTACAATCAGGGTATGGGCGCATTTAACGCCGCCCGTCTGCGTGGAATCCCAGCTGAACTGCTGATATTCCCCGACGAGAACCACTGGGTACTGAAACCCCAGAATGGTGTACTCTGGCAGCGCACATTCTTCAACTGGCTCGACCGTTGGTTGAAATAAAACGGAGGTATACTCCGAGTAGACCCATACTTTACCCGGAGTAAAATGAGACTTTAGTCGGAGTAAACATATAGAAGCAAAATACAAAGAAATTAGAATAATGACTCAAGCAATTCAAAAAACATTACGCGACTCCGCTGGAATGAGGTGGACCGCTTTGCTGCTGCTCGCTATGGCGATGTTCTGCAGCTACATCTTCATGGATATCCTCTCACCTATCAAGGACCTGATGCAGGAGACTCGCGGATGGGACTCTACGGCATTCGGAACCATGCAGGGTTCAGAGGTATTCCTCAACGTGTTCGTGTTCTTCCTCATTTTCGCAGGTATCATTCTCGACAAGATGGGTGTACGTTTCACTGCTGTGCTTTCTGCTGCTGTGATGGTAGTCGGAGCCTGCGTAAAATGGTATGCCGTGAGCGAGAGCTTCATGGGTACAGGACTCGAGACTTGGTTTAACAACAATCTGAACTATATCCCTGTCTTCGACGAATTGGGCGTATCGCCTTTCTATGAGGGTATGCCAGCATCAGCCAAGTTTGCTGCCTGTGGATTCATGATCTTCGGTTGCGGCTGCGAGATGGCTGGTATCACCGTTTCAAGAGGAATCGTGAAGTGGTTCAAGGGGCGCGAGATGGCTCTGGCCATGGGATCGGAGATGGCGCTGGCCCGTCTGGGTGTTGCCACATGTATGATTTTCTCGCCGTTCTTCGCCCGTTTGGGTGGCGAGGTGAGCGTTAGTCGTAGCGTTGCCTTTGGCGTAGTGTTGATGTGTATCGCCCTGATCATGACCATCGTCTACTTCTTCATGGATCAGAAGCTCGACAGCCAGACTGGCGAGGCAGAAGAGAAGGACGACCCGTTCAAAATCTCAGACCTTGGAAAGATTCTGACCGATACAGGATTCTGGATTGTAGCTTTACTCTGTGTACTCTACTATTCTGCCATCTTCCCATTCCAGAAATACGCCGTGAACATGCTTCAGTGCAATCTGACACTAACAGCTCCCGACGCCGATTCATTCTGGGCTTCGTCGAGTGTGACCATCATACAGTACATCATCATGTTGATTGTTGCCGCCGCTGGTTTCGCCAGCAATTTCCAGAAAAAGGCTAATCTGAAATATGGTCTTCTCGGTCTTTCAATCGTGGCACTCATTACTTACTGTTATATGGGTTACATGCGTCAGTCGGCTGAGAGTATCTTTGCTGTCTTCCCACTGCTCGCAGTACTGATTACTCCAATCCTTGGCAGCTATCTCGACCATCACGGTAAGGCGGCTTCGATGCTTGTCTTGGGTAGCATTCTGCTGATTGCCTGTCACCTGACATTCGCTTTCGTACTTCCTTTGTTCAAGGGCAATGCTGTTGGCGGCATCATCATTGCCTATACCACCATCCTTGTGCTGGGTGCTTCATTCTCATTGGTTCCTGCCTCATTGTGGCCATCAGTACCCAAGTTGGTTGATGCCAAGGTGATTGGCTCTGCCTATGCCCTGATCTTCTGGATTCAGAACATCGGTCTTTGGCTGTTCCCTCTGCTCATCGGCAAAGTGCTCGACAAGACGAATCCTGGTGTTACTGATCCCACACACTTCAACTATACCGCACCACTTGTGATGCTCGCATCGCTGGGTGTAGCCGCTTTGATTCTCGGCTTCGTACTGAAAGTTGTGGATCGCAAGAAAGGAATTGGACTGGAATTACCCAACATAACCGAATAAGACAACAATGAAGAAGATAGGTTTCGATAACGATAAATACCTCAAGATACAATCTGAGCATATCAAAGAACGTATTGCCCAGTTTGACGGTAAACTGTATATGGAGTTAGGTGGCAAGCTCTTCGACGACCACCACGCTTCACGTGTGTTGCCAGGCTTTAAGCCCGATTCAAAGCTCCGCATGTTGGCCCAGCTGCGCGACAGCATCGAGATTCTTATCGTGATTAGCGCTGAGGACATCGAAAAAAATAAAATACGTGCCGACCTGGGAATCACCTACGACGAAGACGTACTCCGTCTGCGCGATGAGTTCATGAGTCGCAACTTCATGGTAGGTAGCGTCGTCATCACCCACTATAACGGACAGCATGCCGCCGATCAGTTCCGTCACCGTCTGGAGCGCGAGGGTATCAAATCTTATATCCACTACCCCATTGACGGATATCCACATAACGTGGAGCTCATTGCTTCCGATGAGGGCTTTGGCAAAAACGACTATGTGGAGACCACTCGTCCACTCGTTATCGTAACTGCGCCAGGTCCTGGTAGCGGCAAGATGGCAACCTGTCTCTCACAACTATACAATGAGAACAAGCGCGGCATCCGTGCAGGTTATGCGAAATTCGAGACCTTCCCAGTATGGAGTCTGCCATTGAAGCATCCTGTCAACATTGCCTACGAGGCTGCGACTGCCGACCTCAACGATGTGAACATGATTGACCCCTTCCATCTTGAAGCCTATGGCAAGACTGCCGTTAACTATAATCGCGACATTGAAATCTTCCCTGTACTGAATGCGCTCTTTGAGGGCATCTATGGCGAGAATCCCTACAAGTCGCCTACAGATATGGGTGTTAACATGATTGGTTTCTGCATCAGCGACGACGAAGTATGTTGTAAGGCTTCAAAAGATGAAATCATCCGCCGTTTCTACGATGCAACCAACAAGATGGCTGATGGAGCAGACAACGAAAGTGAGGTGAACAAAATCCGTATGCTCTTCAACCAGGCAAAGATCACTACTGCTTTCCGTCCTGTTACAACAGCTGCCTACGAAAAGAAACTGGAAACAGGACTTCAGGCAGCAGCCATCGAACTTGAAGATGGCACCATCATTACAGCCAAGTCAACACCACTTCTGGGTTGTAGCGCTGCCCTTCTGCTTAATGCGACCAAATATCTGGCAGAAATCGACCATGAGGCGAAGCTTATTCCACAGAGTCTTATCGAACCCGTTCAGAAGACGAAGATTGAGTATCTGGGCGGAAAGAATCCTCGCTTGCATACCGATGAGGTTCTTGTAGCCCTAAGTGTACTTTCAACCCATGACGAGAACTGTCGCAAGGCATTAGCTCAGCTTCCGAAGCTACGTGATTGTCAAGTACACACTACAGTAATGCTCTCAGAAGTAGACCGTAAGATCTTCAAGAAACTTGGCTGCAACCTAACCTGCGATCCCATTAAAAAGAAATAGTAAGAATCGTGACTGAGGCTATCCGACAACGACTCAACGACTCGCCCGTTGCACGATGGACCGTACTACTCATTGTAGCAACAGCTATGATGATGGGCTACTTCGTAAACGATGTAATGTCTCCGTTAGAGACGTTGTTGGAAATGCCCAGGGAGGCGGGCGGCCTTGGATGGACGCCTAGCGATTACGGATTCTTTTCCGGATCCAGTGGACTGATTAATGTTTTTCTGTTGATGCTGTTCTTCTCGGGACTGATTCTCGATAAGATGGGCATCCGATTCACAGGTATTCTGGCATGTAGTCTGATGGTTCTCGGAACCCTGCTGAAGCTTTATGGTGTTATGGTCGACTTCGGCTCAGATATGGTATCATTCTTCGGCTTCGAGCTACCCATGTCTGTAGCTGTGGCTTCGCTTGGCTTTGCTATCTTTGGCGTTGGCTATGAGATGACTGGCATTACCGTTTCTAAGGCAATGGTACGTTGGTTTACAGGCCATGAGTTAGCATTAGCTATGGGCATTCAGTTGGCAATGGCTCGCTTAGGTACAGCTGCTGCACTGAGCATCTCTGCGCCAATAGCAAGGCACTTCACACTTTCCATGCCACTACTCGTTTCTCTGGCATTCCTCATCATCGGCCTGCTGGCATTCCTTGTATTCTGTGTCATGGATCGCAAACTGGACTCATCGGTTTCGTCACAAACAACTAATAGTGAAGAATTCCATTGGAGCGATATCAGAGTAACCTTGCGCAATCCTGGTTTCTGGCTGATCACACTTTTCTGTGTACTCTTCTACTCTGCTGTGTCTCCTTTCCTGAAATTCTCTACGAAACTGATGGTGATAAAGTATGGCGTTGACACAGATATCGCAGGCTTTTTCTCATCGATAGCACCCTTCGGTACTATCATGATGACACCAGTCTTCGGACTGATAAATGACCGTTATGGCAAAGGCGTGACTCTTGTTATCACGGGAGCTCTCATGCTGACATGCGTACATTTCGGCTTCTCATTGCCTCTGCACAACAGCACCATAGCCATTGCCCTAATGGTGATTCTCAGTATAGGCTATTCTCTGGCGCCAGCCGCCCTATGGCCCTGCGTGCCCAAAATCATCCCATTGAAATGTCTAGGCACAGCGTACTCCATGATTTTCTTCATCCAGAACTTCGGACGTGCCATCATTCCCATGTTTGTAGGAAAGGCCAATGAGACTGATTCTTCCTACACCACTTCCATGCTTATCTTCGGCTTTACAGCCCTTGGCGCAGCCCTCATTGCTGTTGCCATGTTCTACGTCAACCGTCAGAAAGGCTACGGCCTACAACTGCCTAATATTAAATCGTAAGTTATGAAACAGATACTTAAACCAATCCTAGACAATATCACACTATTCATCATCTCCATCTTGTTGCTTGGCGGGTTTGATGTATTCTATCACCAGTACAATTTCCATGAGAACGACACCATGGGCATGTTATCGGCTTATGGAGAAATGATTCTGGAAGCCTATCTGATTTGTCTCTGCTCATACTGGCTGAGAAAGATTCATCTGAAAGTGGCTTTCTATATTATTCTATTCACCATCTACGCTGTCAACTGTTACCTGCGCTATGCATATAGTACAGACATATCGCCAAAGATTCTTTTGCTACTTTTCGAGACCAACAATAAAGAGATTACTGGTTTCTTTAAAACCTATTTTATGACTCCGGCCATGTATAAGACCATAGCCATCGTCAGTTTTATGCTCTTATTAACCGTCATTGGCGAATTATACCGTGAGAAAATCACCAGACTCATCAGAAGGCCAATCACCGTATGGCTATTAATACCCATCCTTCTGCTTGGCGCAGTTGGTGGCGCGGGAGCCATTGGCAGATATGTCAGACTTGCTATGTGCAAGAACACTTTCGAGGCAGAACGATGGCTTATGGAAATACCCTATCGTAAAGGAATGCCAATGCCTAACCTCTGCTACTCGGTGGATGCGATTCACATGTCTGGGCAAGACCTCTATTATATGATTAACGCTACAGAAGCTGCAATCAGTGATGTGAGATGTAAGCAAAACGACTCTCTGAACATCGTACTTGTCATTGGTGAATCGTATAATAAGCACCACGCTTCTCTTTACGGATATCCACTCAACACAACACCTTATCAGTGTCAAGAGCGCGAACGAGGTAACCTCTATGCCTTCAATCATGTAAAAGCTCCACACAACATGACCAGTATCGTCCTAAAGAACGTACTCTGCTGCAACAACATCCATGAGGGAGAACGGTGGCATGATTTCCCGTTCTTTCCAGCCATCTTCAAGAAGGCAGGCTACGACGTATGGTTCTGGGACAATCAATACAAATGGGATCCTGATGCAGCATGGGCATTTACGCTTAATTCGGTCCTTTTCAATGAGAGAATACAGGAACTATCGTATACAGCCATCAACGAGACAGGCTCTACATACGACGGAGGGCTCATCGCCGACTTCGAGAAAAACAAGAAAGAGCAACTCGGTAAGCATAACCTGATGATTTTCCATCTAGCAGGTCAGCATTTCCCTGCCAGCATGCAATACCCACAAGAGAAAAGCTATCAAATATTCTCTGCCAACGACATCAAAGACAAAGCTCCATATCTGAATAACGAAAGCCGTCAGCGTATTGCTGAATACGCAAATGCCACGCGCTATAATGATGAGGTCATCTGGCAGATTATGGGTCTATTCAAGCATACGAACACACTATTGATTTACTTCCCCGACCATGGTGAAGAGGTATATGATTATCGTGATTTCTATGGGCGACAGATTCTCGGAGAAGATAAAATCACACCAGAGCTGATTAAATACCAATTGGAAATCCCATTCGTCGTATGGTGCTCTGACAAATGGAAACACACGCACGAAACAGAATGGAAAGCAATTGGAAAAGCAACAGATCGTGAGTTCTCTACCGACAACGTGTGCCATCTTCTCTTCCGTCTTGCAGGCATCAAGACTAAAGAATATAAGCCAGCGCGCGATTTGTTCAGTCCTGAGTTTGAACCGCAGACGAAAGAATATGATATTCTTTCACTCTAAGTATTACCACGATAAACGGACAACTAACGGAAGATGGTCGCTATAACCAGGTTGATAGCGCATACCATTGTATGTCCGACGAGGTTTGAATCCTCCATATAGCCGTTCTTCCTCCAGGAGAAAGTATGGTGCATGGATGAAGGCCTTTTCAACCTTATTATATATATAAGGGGAACCCAGTATATGATCGATTTGTTCCCAATGGCCTTTATAACGATATGTGCCTCGAACATCTTTGGGAGCTGAAGGCTGCCACGTAAGACTCTTGATGCGATGTCTGAAAATCTCTTGCATCACAGGACTATCAATATCATCATTGAAATCGCCAGCTATCAGGATTCCTGGTTGCGATGATACAGCACAGATAGAATCTATGCTCTCACAAAGGCGCTCTGCCGCTGCTTGACGGAAAGGACGACTATAATGTTCTCCACCATATCGGCTCGGCATATGGACAACAAACACATGCAGCGTATCACCAGAAACAACATGTCCACAGGCATAGAGGATATCACGCGTAGGACGCATACCCTCAACAGGTTTAACACGGATACTATAGCTGGATATTGGTGCAAAGGAAAACGGAGAATATAACAAAGCAACATCAACACCACGAAGATCCGGCGATGAAGTCATCATATATTCATATCCCGCATTCCTTAGCAATGAGCGCTTCGTAAGGTCATGCATCGTTGAATCGTTCTCGACCTCACAAAGCGCAATCATGTCAGGGATACCATCATCAGAACAGGAAAGCAATTCCTGAGCAATGTTGTTCAACTTGCGCCAGTAACGTTTCTTTGTCCAATGGCGCGTTGCATCCGGCAAATATTCCGTGTCGTCTTTCCCTTCATCATGAGAATAATCAAACAGATTCTCACAATTGAGTTCGACGAGAGTGAACTGCCGCTGCGCAGCAGCCGAAAGGAAGTAAAAGGAAGGCAGAAGAAGAAAAAAGAAGATAAAAAACATATGTCTTATACCTCCTTCTATCTTCCTATATCTTCTTCTATCTACTTTCATTCCGTTTGATTTTCCAACCAATGGCAGCAATGACGATACTTGTTACCGGCGATAAGAAATTAAAAAAGCAATAAGGCAAATAAGTAAGTGTAGCCACCCCAAGTACTGTGCTTTGCGTGAGTCCACAGGTGTTCCAAGGCACCAATACCGAGGTCACCGTTGCACCATCCTCACAACTGCGGCTCAACAAGCGGGATTCGCACCCCATCTTCTTATAAGTATCCTTGAACATAGAACTTGAGAGCATTATCGACAGATACTGGTCGGCAGTGGCGATATTACAGAAAATCGCAGTTCCTACAGTCGAGGCAACCAGTGATGCAGTACTCTTCACAAAATGCAAGACCTTACGCATCAGTTCCTGCAACTGTCCCGTAGCCGTCAGTGCACCACCAAAGGTCTGAGCACAGATAATCAGCCAGATGGTTGGCATCATACCAGCCATACCACTTGTATGTACCAATTCATTCAACATAGGAACTCCCGTCTCAATGTTCGTGCTACCATAGCAGACCTGCATCATTCCTTTGTATGAGGCCAGCAAGCCCCCGTCCACATCACCAGAGATGGTATGAACCAGCGGTATCTGAACTATTAAAGCCACAATAACAGCCAACAAGATCGCTAAAAACAGAACAACCATTGAAGGCCAACGACGTGCTATCATCACTCCCGTCAGCACAGGAACGACCAGTAGCCATGGAGAAATGACAAAGGTTCGCTGAAGACCATCCATAAATTCCACCACATTGCCATGTCCTTGCACATCCATTGTGAAACCTGCAATAAAGAAGATGGTCAGAGAGATGCAGAACGTGGGCACGGTAGTATAAAGCATATACCGGATATGGGTAAAGAGTGGTGTTCCCGACACGCTTGAGGCTAACACTGTTGTATCAGAAAGTGGCGACAACTTATCACCAAAATAAGCGCCAGTGATAATAGAGCCGGCTATCCAACCATCGTCGAAACCATGGGCCTTACCGATACCCATCAGTGCTACACCGATAGTAGCTACCGTAGTCCACGAAGAACCTATCATCAAACTAACCAATGCACATAGCACACTGCTGCTGACTAGGAACACCTCGGGACGGATAATCTGCATGCCATAGTAAATCATCGTCGGCACGATACCCGACACCATCCATGTACCACCGATGGCACCAATCAATAATAGGATAATAATTGCCGGTGTACAACTGGCTATCTTATCCGTTATCTCTTTCTCAAGGTTCTCCCATTCCAGACGTTTCGTGAAATGACCAATAAGCACACTCACGGCAGATGCTGCCAACAGCGACACCTGCGATGCACCATCCAGTGTTGCGCTGCCGAAAGCAGCAACGCAACACGTGATGAGCAATATTAAAACTAAAAATGGGATATATACCATTTAGCAGACCTTCTCGAGTCGTTTCATCATAGCGAACATGAAGATGGCTGCCACGAGGCAGACACCAAGGAAGACGCTCCAGCATATCCAGAGGGGAACAGCCCCCCAGAGCAGACCGCCTACCACTACGAGCTGGTTACCGATAGCCGTAGCCACAAACCAGCCACCCATCATCATACCCTTATACTTGGGAGGAGCCACCTTAGAAACAAACGAGATTCCCATGGGCGAAAGTAACAGTTCACCGAAAGTCAGCACCAGATATACCATTATCAGCAAGTTCGGAGTGACGTCAGCCACATGAACAGCAACAGGATTGCCGTCGGGACCTATCTCGGTCTGAGGCATAGGCAAGCCAAATGAAGAGAAGGCCATCAGTGCGTATGCTACGGCAGCCACAATCATACCATAGGCAATCTTACGAGGAGCCGATGGTTCCTTTCCTTTTGCAGCCAATGCTCCAAAGATTGCCATCGACACAGGTGTCAGTGCCACTACATAGAAGGGGTTGAACTGCTGGAAGATTGGAGCAGAAACTGTGATACTACCATCAGCATCATATTGCAGGCAAAGGAAAGCCAAAGCCATACAGATGACAATGGCAGAAATGGCCTTACCCTTACCAGTCTTTGACTGGAACAGTGAGAACAATGCATAGACTATGAAAATGACAGCCACAAGATTCCACACATTGAAGCACATCGCCTGCAAGCCGTCAGCCGACTGTGCGGTGAACTCGTCAGCAAAATAGGTCAGCGACAATCCGTTCTGATGGAATGCCATCCAGAAGAAGATGACCACTGCGAATACGAGACACAGAGCCACGATGCGCTGCTTGGTCTCTTCCTTCGACAGCTCTGGCTCTGCTGTTGTCGTGTCATCCTTGACAGCAGCCTTCTTCGCACCACCCTCCGTATGACGGAAAGTTGAACGGAACACATAATAGATGGCTATCGATAAAATCAGTGAGGCACAAGCCACAGCGAACGAGAAGTGATAAGCATCGTTGCTTGAATAGCCTAAGACTGTTTCGGCATACTCCTTGATTCTGATGGCTGCAGTCGGAGCAAACAGAGCACCGATGTTGATAGCCATGTAGAAGATAGAGAAGCCCGAGTCGCGCTTGTCCTTATACTTCGGATCGTTGTAGAGGTCGCCCACCATCACTTGAAGGTTACCTTTGAACAAGCCCGTACCAAAGCCAATGAGCAGCAGGGCTGCCAGCATCACGACCAGAGCCGTGGTGTCACCACCAAGGGGAACAGACAGCAGCAGGTAACCAGCGAACATAATCATGATACCCGTCGTTACCATCTTGCCGAATCCGAACTTGTCGGCCATGATACCACCAATCAGCGGGAAGAAATACACTAACATGAGGAACGCACTGTAGATAGTACCGGCTAAAGCAGGTGACAATCCATAGTTAGCTCTCAAAAACAAAGCAAAAACGGCAAGCATCGTGTAATAGCCGAATCGCTCACCAGTGTTGGCTAAAGCCAACGCGAATAATCCTTTCGGTTGTCCTTCGAACATAAGTTATTTTATTTTAGAATTTTTGGTTTTAATGATATCAAACAGGTAGGTACACTTAATGACAATATTGCCGAAGTTAGAACGGCCAAAATAGTCGCGTTTGGTTGAACCGTAGATGTTACCCAAACCGTAATAGTAACGGCCTTCAATCACGAAATGTCCCATATGAGGGTTACTATACTCCACTCCAGCACCGACGGCAATACCATAGTCGAACTTATTCTCCACAGCCATTGTATCCTGAGCCACCACATGGTTGGCACGAACATTGGCATACTGATACTCCGGTCCGAAATAGCCCTGCTCTGATATATTAGGGTTGAAGGCTGGATCACGCACATCGAAATTACTCTCCGTCTTATCGTTGAGATAGAAACCTATCTGCGGACCCAGATGGATGAAACCCTGAAAGCCGTTACGTTCACGTCCCCATCCCAAGCGAGCCAGCAAAGGCACCTGTACGTAGGTCATCTTCCTTGAAAAACTGAGATTCTGTGAGGGATCAGTATGCAGCGGCACTGGCTGATCATTCATCGTGAGAATATTCTCCTTCCAACCTATCTGCGCATAGTTAACCTCGGCCGTTACGGCGCATATACTACTGAAATACTTCTCACAAGTGTAACGTGCCGATATACCACCTGTGACACCACCAAACATAGACTGGGGAACCTTTGGTACAAAAGCTACGTTACTCAACACATAACCACCGTTCACACCTATAGCGAAATCAGTACGATACTCACCTACCTGAGCCGATGTATTTAAGGGTAAAAGGGTAAGAAAGTATAAAGGTACGGCCTTTACCACACAGCATAGGAACCCTTTCATCACATTTCTCATCTACTTATTTTCTTTTTACTTTTCAAAACTTGATAGTTTCTATCTTATGGCTGGGGGCATAGTGAACCAACACAATAGACCTGTTGCGAAGCCCGCCATTGCCATAACGCTCAAACTTCAATGGTGTCTGCACCGGCTCATAGCCCAGCATACCTGCAGCGCCATTGAATGTCTTACCATACTTATGGAGTCCACGCAGGAAGAAATATGCCTGATCAAAACCCGTAATACCTAATCGTGGCAAACGGTTCTGCATATCCGAATGGAAGTTCTTGCGATAATTCTGTTCTATTCGTTGAGTTGATGGAGTCAACGGGTTATAGTTGAACGTTGATGGTATATAAGTATTATATTTATAGAAATTCTCCAAGTACGAACGATTGTACATCAACCACTCTGTATAGCCGAACATCGTGATATTTAGTTCTGGACTAACCACTTTCAGTCCGTCAATCTTCGAGAAGGCGACGCCCAACTCCTGAGAGCGAGCGGTATTGAGTATCACCACATTCGACTTCTTACGGCTAAACGCTTTTGAGAAATCATCTTCTCCCGACTTCAGACTAGTCACAGAATACTCCAGCCCGCGCTGTTCCAGCTGGCGGCGCACACCTGCGGTAAAAGGTCCCTTCTTACTAGTAGAGTCGTTACAGTCGATGATTACCGTATGGAAACCTTTGAACTGGTCGACAAACAGATTTACCGAAGCCTCGTTAATCTCGGCCTGTGTCTGATAAATCTGGAAGATATGACGGTTGTCATTCAGTTGGGGCGCATTGATTGAGAAAGGAATCACCAGCTTTATGTCATGCTTTGCAACAAAGGCCGACAGTGCATCCATCTGTTTGGAATATAGCGGACCGATAATCAAGTCGCACTTGGCGGCAGCCTCGTCGAGCAAAGTCTGACGGATATCCCAGTCCTCTGGGGTATTCCAGGCATGAACATCCACAGAGATACCCAGTTTCTTCACACTGTCACATGCCATCAACACACCACGATAATATTCTATCATCCGCTTGCCATCACCATTGATGTCGTGCAGCGGCAGCATCACACCCAGACGGATGGCGCGATTACGCACATCGTCGGCAGAAGCCTTGACCTCGGCTATAGGTTTTGCAGGCTTTGCCTGACCTGCCGCATAAGGAATCCTGAGCACTACTCCTTTCTTCAGTTCATAGCCAGGAGCCTTCATATCCGGGTTTGCCTCTATCAACTCATCTATGGTGATGTCGTACATCCGGGAGATACCGAAGATGGTTTCCTTCTTCTTAACCTTATGCAAGCCACGGATAGAATCAGTAACCTGGGCAGAAGCAATGCCTACAGCCAAGAAGAGTGCTATTACAAGCAATGAAGATCTTAATAGTCGTGTCATAAACTTCGAAATTAGCAATTTTCGCCTACAAAAGTACATAATAATTGTGATATATACAAATTATTTCGTATCTTTGCACGATAATGCAGATAAAAATGAGAATAAAACACATTCTTTCAGTCGCCTTGATGGCGTTTCTACCGCTTCTCGTTCAAGCACAGGATGACATACCTAATGCCAGTGAGAGCAAGCTGACATTCCCCAATGCCTTCTCGCCAAACGGCGACGGAATCAATGATATATACAAGGCCAAAGAGCAACAGGGACTGGCAGAGTTCCATGCATACATCTTTAATAGAGGGGGACAGAAGCTCTATGAGTGGACCGACCCTGCTGAGGGCTGGGACGGCACCTACAACGGCAAGAATGTGAAAGAGGGTGTATACTTCGTACTCGCCAAGGCGAAAGGTGTAGACGGCAAGACGTACAACATCCGTAAAGATGTGAATCTGCTAAGAGGCTTTATCAATAGTGAGAAGTAAGAAATGAAGAGAGAAGACGATAAGATAAACGTATACGGAGCTCGTGTACACAACCTGAAGAATATCGATGTGGAGATTCCGCGCAATTCGCTGGCCGTGATTACCGGTCTCAGTGGCAGCGGCAAGTCTTCACTGGCTTTCGACACCATCTTTGCCGAGGGTCAACGACGCTATATCGAGACTTTCTCGGCCTATGCCCGAAATTTTCTCGGTGGCATGGAACGCCCCGATGTAGATAAGATAACCGGTCTGTCGCCTGTTATCAGCATCGAGCAGAAGACCACCAACAAGAATCCGCGCTCTACAGTAGGTACGACCACTGAGATCTACGACTACATGCGACTGCTCTATGCCCGAGCCGGAAAAGCCTATAGCTATGCCACTGGCGAGGAGATGGTGAAATATACCGAGGAGAAAGTGCTCGACATGATACTGAACGACTATGCGGGTAAGAAGATCTTCATCCTCGCCCCCCTAGTTCGCAGCCGTAAGGGACACTATCGTGAACTCTTTGAGGCCATGCGCCGCAAGGGCTATCTGAATATCCGTGTTGATGGTGAAATCATGGAGATTACCCGTGGCATGAAGGTGGATCGATATAAGAACCACGACATTGAGGTGGTCATCGACAAGCTGGCCGTATCGCCCAAGGATGAGGAGCGACTCAAGAAATCTGTACAGATAGCCATGAAGCAGGGCGAAGGTCTGATACTCATTCTCGATAAGGAAACGGGAGCCATTAAGCATTTCTCCAAACGCCTGATGTGCCCCACTACCGGTATCAGCTATAGCGATCCCGCACCCAACAACTTCTCGTTCAATTCTCCCCAAGGTGCATGTCCTTATTGCAAGGGCCTTGGTACAATCAACCAGATCGACCTTGAGAAAGTGATGCCCGACAAGAAGATGAACATCCACGACGGTGGCATCGTTCCCCTAGGGAAATACAAGAACCAGATGATCTTCTGGCAGGTGGAATCCATCCTCAAGAAGTATGAGTGCAACCTCAAGACCCCTATTCAGGACATCCCCGACGACGCCATGCAGGAAGTGCTCTATGGCTCACTCGAGAATGTACGTATTGACAAGGAACTGGTTCACACCTCGAGCGACTACTTCATCTCTTTCGATGGTATCATCAAATATCTGCGCAATGTCATGGAGAACGATGATTCCGCTGCCGGACAGAAATGGGCCGACCAGTTTCTGGCAGAGTGCGAGTGCCCTGAATGTCACGGGCAGCGGCTCAACCGCGAGGCGCTTTCATATAAGGTATGGGACAAGAACATCAGCCAGCTGGCCTCGATGGATATCAACGAACTGCGCGAATGGTTAGACGAGGTAGAAAGCCACCTTGACCATCATCAGCAGCAGATAGCCCACGAGATTCTGAAAGAGATACGCACCCGACTCGACTTCCTGCTTGAGGTGGAACTCGACTATCTGGCCCTGAACCGTCAGTCGGCCTCGCTCTCGGGTGGTGAGAGTCAGCGCATACGTCTGGCCACACAGATTGGCTCACAGCTCGTCAACGTGCTCTATATTCTCGACGAGCCCAGTATCGGACTACATCAGCGCGACAATGAACGGCTCATCAAGTCGCTCAAGGAGTTGCGCGACCTGGGCAATACCGTGATCGTAGTAGAACACGATGAAGACATGATGCTTAATGCCGACTATATCGTAGACATCGGTCCACGCGCCGGCAGAAAAGGCGGCGAGGTGGTGTTCCAGGGAACGCCCAAAGAGATGTTGCAGACCAACACCATTACAGCACAGTATCTGAACGGCCAGCAAAAGATTGCCATTCCGGAAGAGCGGCGCAAGGGCAACGGCCACAGTCTCATCCTGCGCGGCTGCACGGGCAACAACCTGAAGCAGGTAGACGTTGAGTTTCCTTTGGGCAAACTCATCCTCGTAACAGGTGTCAGCGGTAGCGGTAAGTCGACGCTCATCAACGAGACCCTCCAGCCCATCCTGTCAAAGCATTTCTATCGTTCGCTGAAAGCACCGATGCCCTACGAGAGTATCGAGGGACTGGAATATATAGACAAGGTGGTCGATGTCGACCAGTCGCCTATCGGACGAACACCCCGTTCAAATCCTGCCACTTATACTGGTGTGTTCTCTGATATCCGTTCACTTTTCGTCAACCTGCCAGAGGCCAAGATCAGAGGCTACAAGCCGGGCCGCTTCTCGTTCAACGTGAAAGGCGGACGCTGTGAGACGTGCGGCGGTAATGGTTACAAGACCATCGAGATGAACTTCCTGCCCGATATCCAGGTGCCCTGCGAGGAATGTCACGGCAAGCGCTATAACCGCGAGACCTTAGAGGTGCGCTACAAGGGAAAGTCTATTGCCGACGTACTCGACATGACCATCAACCAGGCCGTAGAGTTCTTTGAGAACGTACCCGATATCCTGCGTAAGATCAAGACCATTCAGGATGTAGGTCTGGGTTACATCAAGCTGGGACAATCGTCCACCACCCTATCCGGTGGCGAGAGCCAGCGTGTGAAGCTGGCAACCGAACTCTCCAAGAAAGATACGGGTAAGACGCTCTATATACTCGACGAACCGACTACAGGCCTGCACTTCGAGGATATCCGCATCCTGATGGATGTGCTCAATAAGCTCGTGGACCGTGGGAACACTGTCGTCATCATTGAGCATAACCTCGACGTCATCAAGTTGGCCGACTGGATTATCGACATCGGTCCTGAGGGCGGCCGCAAGGGAGGTCAGATTCTCAGCACTGGCACTCCAGAACAAGTGGCCAAGAGCAAGAAGGGCTACACCCCCAAGTTCCTTAAGAACGTGTTGAAATAGGCATATCTGAAAGGATTATAAATATTGTTTACAAACGGCCTCGTGAGAATTGCGCCGTAGTCAGTAAACGGTCCAATGGTCGCAAATATGCGAGTTTTGGACCGTTTCCGTAAGTCACTGATAACGTGCCCTTTACGAAAAAAGACAATTTCCCTCCTTCGTTAAGACGTCATCTTCGGGTACAAAACAAGTTGTTTTGTACCCGAAGATGCTATCTGTAATACCTTTAGAGACTATCTGAACCAAGATAAAACAAGTTGTTTTATCTGAAAAGGTCCTGGGTTTGTCGTAATGAAACCCTAAGTTTGTCGTAATACAACCCATAGTTTCATTACGAGAGACCCGTTTCCAATCGGTTTTAACCAACAAAAGCGCCTCCCGCAGCTCTAGATTGAGCAAAGCGGGAGGCGCTTTTTTAAGCATTATTTCTTTACATGCCAGCGGCAGCAATCCATTCGTAGATGCAGCTTACAACGCCGAAGAGGGCGATGCCTGCAGTACAGATAGCGAGGGCCATCTTCGTATTGACGTCGCTCTGGAACGTGGGCAGCGGACTGTCGGTCTTCGTGATGTACATAGCCTTCACAATCAGCAGGTAGTAGTAGAGTGAAACTACTGTGTTGACCAAGGCAATGAATACTACGAAGTAAGCCAAGGGCTCACCGTTCTGGACACCAGCCATGAACACGAAGAACTTCGAGAACATACCTGCGAACGGAGGAATACCTGCCAGAGAGAACAACGCCAAGGTCATGAGGAACGAGAGCTTGGGGTTGGTCTGGTAGAATCCATTGTAGGCAGCCATATCGGTGCGACCAGCGTTATTACGCTCCACAACATTGATAACGGTGAAGACAGCCATGTTGGCTACGATATAGACAAGTACATAGTAGGTAAGTGCAGCGATGCCCAACTGATTGTTACCAACCACGGCAAGCATGATATAACCGGCCTGCGAGATAGAGCTGAACGCCATGAAGCGCTTGAGCTCGCTCTGACGGATGGCAAACAAGTTGGCCACGGTAATAGAGAGAACGATGACTACATAGAGCATGTAATCCCAATACTCTACCATGGGTTGGAACACTTTCATAAGGATGGTGCACAGTGTGATGGCAGCAGCACCCTTGGAGATAACACTCAGATAACCGGTAACAGGGGTTGGAGCACCCTGATAGGTATCGGCCGTCCAGAAGTGGAAAGGCACGAGTGAGATCTTGAAGCCAAGACCACTGAAGAAGAATACCAGACCCATGATGGTGAGAGGCTTAGCAGTAATCACAGCTGCGACATCATCGAAGTAGAGCGTACCTGTAGCGGCATAGATGAATGAGATACCGAACAGCATCACACCACTTGAGAAAGTAGCCACGAGGATGTACTTGGCAGCTCCCTCGGCTGAATTCTTACGATCCTTATCGAAGGCCACCATACATGCCAGAGGCACAGATGCAGTCTCAAGACCAAGGAAAAACAGCAGGAAATTGCCACTCGACATCATGACATACATACCGAGCAGGGTGGCAAGAATCAACATGTAGAACTCACCAGCCAAGTGCTTACGGGTCTCAACCCACGACTGGGCCATCATCACAACGATAAACGTACCAAAGGCCAGGATGGTCTTCATGACATTCACGGCTGCCGACGACACATAGAGTCCACCGAAGGCCTCAGAGGGCTGGATACCGAACATCAGGATGGTCTGACACAGCAACAGGGTAGCTGTCAGCTTGCCAAGCACACTGACCTTACGCTCGCTCTTCATCAGACTGAAGTCGGCCACAAACACTATCAAAAGCCAGAGAACGAGTAATGCCTCAGGCATCATATTTAAGAATTGTCCGTAATTCATATCTTAAGTCCTCCTAACTTTTACATGACACCAATTGAATGAAGTATGCTGCCTGCCGCAGGCGAAATCATATCGCTGAAGAAGAACGGCATACAACCGAGACCAGCCACACAGAAGATAAGGCAGATCACTGCAACGCGCTCATCCCATGTAGCATCGGTGAGCTCGAGGAAGTGCTTGTTCTCTACCTCGCCATACAGAATCTTACCGACAACACGCAGGATATAGACTGCCGTTACGACAATCGACGTACATGCGATGATGGTAGCCACCATGCGGAACGATGTGTTGGGGTCGCCATCCATCGGATGGGCAGTGAATGCGCCAACGAAGATGCTCATCTCAGCAATGAAGCCAGAGAAACCGGGAAGACCGAGGTTGGCCAGACCGGCAATCACATAACCGACAGCGAGGAAAGGCATGATCTTCATGAGACCAGCCAGCTCACGGATGTCACGGGTGTGGGTACGACCGTAGATCATACCGATGAGGGCAAAGAAGAGAGCCGTCATCAGACCGTGAGACAGCATCTGAAGCACAGCACCGGTTACAGCTGTCTGACTCATCATCAGCAGGGCGAAGAGCACCAGACCACAGTGTGACACTGAAGAGTAAGCATTGATATACTTCAGGTCGGTCTGAACGCAAGCACTCAAGGCACCATAGACTACAGAGATTGTAGTCAGGATGAGGAAGATCCAAGAGAGATCCTGAGCAGCATCAGGCAACAGGTACATAGCTACACGGAAGCAACCATAGCCTCCGAGCTTCATCAACACACCGGCATGGAGCATAGACACGGCGGTAGGCGCTGAGGCGTGACCGTCGGGGCTCCATGTGTGGAATGGGAACAGGGCGCCCAGCACACCGAAACCAATGAAGATGAAGGGGAAGAACACGTTCTGGATGTCGCTCGGAATCTTATGGGCAGCGGCAATCTTAGTGAGCTCAAAGGTGTATTCGCCACTGTAGAGACCATTGAAATAATAGATACCCAGCAGTCCGAGAATCAGCAGGGCAGAACCTCCCATCAGCATCAGCGTAAGCTTCATGGCCGAATACTCCTTACGACCACTACCCCATACGCCAATCAGCAGATACATGGGAATCAGAGCCACCTCATAGAACATGAACATGGTGAAGAGGTCTGTTGAGATGAAGAAACCATATACACCCGTTGAAAGGAGTGTGAACCAAAGGAAATACTCCTTTGTCATGGGCTTCAGCTGCCATGAAGCAAATGTGCCAGTAAACACAATGATACTCGACAACAGCAGCATAACAACAGAAATGCCATCGACACCTACAGAATAGGCAATATTAAGAGGCTTGAACCAGGGCACACTATAAGTAAGCAGCATCTCAGCCGTATTACCTGCAGCACGCTCCTGAACGAAATAGATCGTCAGCCAGATAGAGAGGGCCAACAGGCAGCTGGCACCCGTCACCATCACGCCACGCACCTGATTGAGATTCTTTGCCAACCAAAGGCAAAGCAACATCAGAGCGGGGATTACTACGAATAATGTTAATATACTCATATCTTTAGATGCATAAAAGGATTAATGTTAATGCAACCGTACCAGTAAGGAACCATACGGCATACTGACGGACATCGCCACTCTGCCAAGGACGGATACTCTCACCAGCCTCGTTGGCACCCCATGCCAGGAAGTTGAACGTACCATCAACGACATGACGGTCGAACCAAGCGATAGGCGTGCTGACGCAACGGAAGATAATTCGATGTGTTACATACTGCCATATCTCGTCCTGATAGAAACGCTTGTAGGCTGCACGATGCAACTTGGGGAACGTCTTATACAGTCGATCGGCAATTGGCTGGGTTTCACCTTTATAGATATAGGTGGCCAGACAAATGCTCAAGATGGCAATAATCGTAGATGTAGCTGCGATCTGTGGATCGAAGTGAATGGTGTACTCCTCACCGCTTGCAGTAACGAAACTGCCGAAAGAGCCGCCCCATCCGAGGAAACCGCCAAGCGTGGTGTAAACACCAACACCAACAGTAATCACACAAAGCACAATCAGAGGAATGGTCATTGTGAGCGGAGCCTCATGAGGAGTATGATGCTCATGTGCCTCCTTATTCTCTGTTCCCCAGAAGATGCCGTAGTACAGACGGAACATATAGAAAGCAGTCATTGCTGCAATGCCTGTCATGATCCATCCTACAACAGGACTGTAGTGCATGCAGGCAGTGATAATCTCATCCTTTGAACTGAAGCCAGAGAAGAATGGAATACCGGCGATGGCCAGACAAGAGATGAGGAACGTGATATGCGTAACCGGCATGTACTTGCGGAGACCACCCATGAAAGCCATCTCATTTGAGTGAACAGCATGGATGATACAACCAGCACCAAGGAACAAGCAAGCCTTGAACATGGCGTGAGTAAACAAATGGAACATACCAGCCATGAAACCAAGCTGTGCGTGATTGTCCCACATACGCTCGTGACCTACAAGACATACACCGAGTGCCACCATCATGAAAGCAATCTGAGAGATTGTCGAGAAGGCCAGCACACGCTTGATATCGCTCTGGGCACAAGCCACAGCAGCAGCATAGAAAGCGGTGAACACACCCACCCATACCACGATGCTCAGAGCCTCGGGGGCGTACTGAAGCCAGAGAGGGAACATACGGGCAATCTGGAACACACCAGCTACCACCATCGTAGCAGCATGGATGAGCGCAGAAACAGGTGTAGGACCTTCCATGGCATCGGGCAACCAGATGTGCAACGGGAACATGGCACTCTTACCGGCACCACCAATGAACATCAGCGTAAGAGCTGTGGGGATGATAAGTCCACCGGCAGTAACAGCCTTCAGCATGTTACCAGGGATGAACGGAGTTGAACCAGCGCCCATTACGATATCGGTACCCTGATCGGCAAACCAGAAGCTGAATGAATCGGTAAAATAACCAAAGGTCAGAATACCAATGAGGAAGAACATATCGGCAAAACGCGTCACGATGAATGCCTTCTTAGAAGCAGCAATAGCGGGCTTCAGAGGGTAGTAGAAACCGATGAGCAGGTATGAGCTTACACCTACCAACTCCCAGAACATATACATCTGGAAGATGTTGGTAGCTAATACCAAGCCCAACATAGACATCGTGAAGAGAGAGAGGAAAGCGTAATAACGCTGAAATCCCTTCTCACCATGCATGTAGCCGAATGAGTAGATATGAACCATCAGTGAAACCGTAGAGATAACAATCAGCATCATTACGCTGATAGGATCCAACAGAATACCGAGGTCGAAGTGCAGATTGCCCAGAGGCAACCAAGTGAAGTTATAGGGGACAATTGTCTGATAGACACCCTCCACACGATCAGCAGTGAAGTACTGGAACGCTGTGAGGTAAGACAGAATTGTCACTATAGCCAGTGAACAAGTGCCGATAAGTCCGGCAACTTTATGTTGCATCTTCATGCCAGCCAGTCCAAGAACGATGAACGACAGCAACGGCAGAAGCATGATAAATAATGTGTATTCGAACATATTCTTTACCTTTTTACTTTTTTACTTTACTATCGTTTCATATTCTGAATAGCATCAACACTATCGCTCTTGAAGTTGCGATACACATTGATGATGATGGCAATAGCCACAGCCGACTCTGCGGCTGCAACACCAATCACAAAGAGCGTCATGAACATACCCTCCATTCCATTGGGATAGAGAAGACGGTTGATGGCGGCAAAATTGATATCAACGGCATTAAGTACCAACTCGACAGAAATGAGCATGGCAATCAGGTTACGACGAGTGACGAAACCATAGACACCGATAAAGAACAACAGAGCACTAAGTGCGAAATAACATTCAACAGGTATCATTGCTTATCCTCCTTTCTTGCTACAACCAAACCTCCGATGATACATGCCAGCAGGAATACTGAGATGAACTCGAAAGGTAGTACATACTGATACTTCTCTGAACCAACGAGTGCCATACCGATTTCCTTCATCGGCACCTCTACATTGGCAATCTCCTGAGTATAGAAGCCAGTCTTCAGCAGAATCAGGCTAACAACTACCAGACCTGCAAAGGCTGCCAGTGCTCCACCAATCATCTTGCTAGACTTAACCCTCTCCTCAAGTCCCTGAAGAGTACGCTTGCTCACCAACTGGATAGCGAACACATAGATCATCGTAACGCCACCGGCATAGACAGAGATCTGAGCGGCCCCCAGGAATGTATAGTCAAGCAGGAAATAGATACCTGCCACACCAAAGAGCACGAACAACATATAGGTTGCGGCTCGCATAATCTTAGTAGTTGTCACGCAAAGCAGCGCCGAAGCCACAATGACAACCGCAAGAATGCAAAACATTACTATATTTCCCATACGGCGTTACTTAGTTTTAGTATTAAACTTACCAACCTCGAGAGGAGCGCCACCATCAATCAGGTTAGGCAGTGAGCCACCCTTGTAAACCTCCTTGTTCAGGTGAAGTACCAGCTTACTGCGATCAAACACAGCGTTCTCGAAATCGTTTGTAAACTCAATTGCGTCGAAGTTGCAGGCGTTAGTACAGAGCTGACAGAACATACAGTCGCCCAGATCGTACAGATAATCATCGAGCACCTTCTTTTTCTTGCCTGTCTCAGGATCTTCCTCCATGTGTGCGGTAATCTTGATAGTTCCGTTAGGACAGGCCTTCTCACACAATGTGCAAGCCGTACACTTGTAGCTGCCGTCCTCGTTGCGCTTGAAAGTCAAGCGACCACGATGACGCTTTGCCACATGAAGTGTGGTCTTGCGGTTCTCGGGATACTGCTCAGTTGACTTGTTGGTGAAGAAATCCTTGAAATATTCCTTCCAAGTAATCTTCATGCCAGTAGCCAAAGTCTTGACAGCATGTCCGATTTCTCCGAAATATGATTTATTATCTTCCATTGCTATACCTTATTTAATATATAAGCCAAGAGCTACTACTACAGTCATAATCACAAGATTGAGCAGAGCCAGCGGCATGAGATACTTCCACTCAAGTTTCAGAATCTGGTCGATACGCAGACGAGGGAACGTCCACTTAATCCACATCAGAATCCAAACCAGGAAGAAGGCCTTACCCAAGAACCAGACAATACCTGGGATATAGTTCATCACCTCGTCGAAGGCATCTATACCGATGTTAACGGGAGCCCAGCCACCAAGGAATACGGTAGCGGCAATACCAGCGATGATAAAGAGGTTGAGGAACTCTGCGAGATAGAAGAAGCCAAAGCCCATACCAGAGTACTCTGTATGATGACCAGCGGTCAACTCACTCTCAGCCTCTGCCATATCGAACGGACCACGGTTAGCCTCAGCATTACCTGCTACAAGGAAAACGAGGAAGGCAATGATGGCAGGAATATGTCCTTGGAAGATTAACCAGCGCCAAGGACCTGTCTGTGCCTCAACGATACCACTCATCTGCATTGTACCTGTCAGAATCACAGCAGTAATCAGACAGAGGCAGAGCGACATCTCGTAAGAAATCATCTGCACAGCACCACGCATAGCCGAAACAACAGAATACTTGTTGTTTGAACCCCATCCAGCAAGGAAGATACCTACTACGCCAATCGAAGAGATGGCTGTGAGCAGGAACACACCCACATTGAAATCGAGCACTGTAGCACCATTATTCCAAGGCAGGAAAGAGAAAGCACCAACAGAACCGAAAATCACAAGGATAGGAGCAACGATATAAAGCAGCTTATCAGCACGGTCGACGATGAAAATCTCCTTAATGAGCATCTTAAATACGTCGGCAAACACCTGAAGCAAGCCCCAGTAACCTACTCGCATCGGGCCAAGACGGCACTGGAAGTAGGCACACACTTTACGCTCCATGAATATCAGTGCGATTGCAAGCAGGGCATATCCGGCCAAAATGCCAGCACCCACCAGCACGCACTCAATCAATATCGACAGAAAATCTCCTAATCCAAACGTATCTCTCAGGAGAGCGTCGAACCATTGTGTAACAATACTAAAATCAAACATAATCCTTCGCTTTTATCTGTCAATATCAGGAATTACAAAGTCAATAGCAGCGCCTGTAGCTACAAGGTCGGCAATCTTCTGACCACGCAGCATCGGATCGAGCGCACCTGTCAGTGAGAGACCCATGGGTCGCATCTTCAGACGATACGGACTCTTATCGCCACGAGAATCAAGATATACACCGAATTCACCGCTTGCACCCTCAACAGCGAAATACCACTGTCCCTCAGGTACCTTGATGATAGGCTTCTGCTTCACGTAGAAATCACCCTCAGGAATGTTGTCGATGAGCTGCTCAATGATACGCAAGCTCTGGTACATCTCCTGAATATGACAAGTGTAACGATCCATCGTATCACAGCCTGTCATTGTAATCTGATCCCACTCAACCTTGTCATACATATCATATGGATGATTCTTACGCACGTCGTTCTTCCAACCAGAAGCACGTCCGGCAGGACCTGTAACAGCGTAAGAGATACAGTCTTCCATTGACATGGGACCAACCTTCTCGAAACGGTTGTGTGTGATAATATTATCACCAAACACATCAACATACTCCTGAATGATGGGCTTCATATATTTGATAAGATCCTTCACGTTCTTCACAAAGTTCGGATCGATATCATCCTGCAAGCCACCAATGCGGTAGTAGTTCTGAATCAGGCGGCCACCAGTGGTTTCCTCCATAGCATTGAGCACATGCTCACGGTCACGCATTGAATAGAGGAATGCTGTCAGAGCGCCCATATCCTGAGCACAGCAGCCAACATACAGTAAGTGACTGTCAAGACGCTGCAACTCATCCATGATAGTACGGATATACTTGATGCGATCGGTAAGTTCCACACCCATACCTTCCTCGATGACGCCCACCAAAGCATGACGATGCATCATAGCAGAGAGGTAGTTCAAGCGATCGGTCAGAGCTAGAGTCTGAGGATAAGTCATCGACTCACACATCTTCTCGATACCACGATGGATATAGCCGAGATGCGGATAAACACGCTTCACTGTCTCACCCTCAAGCACAGTCTGCAGACGAAGCACACCGTGTGTAGAAGGGTGCTGAGGACCTATGTTAACAACATAGGCATCAGGACCGAAGAGCTTATTCTGTTTAGACTGGAGAACACCATCCTTGTCAAGATAATACTCCAGGCCATAGTCAGGTTCATTATCGTCATCGAGCGTATAAGAATCATCGAACTTCCAGTCCTTACGGAAGGGATATCCTTTGAAGTCGCTACGAAGGAACAGACGACGCATATCTGGATGACCGAGGAACACGATACCGAAGAAGTCGTAAACCTCACGCTCCAGCAAGTCGGCTACATGCCAGATGTTAGAAACCGTAGGAATATATGGAGTTTCTTTCTGAGTCTTAGCCAACATCTTAACACTGCAACGTTCATGGGTTGTAGTATTCTCTAAGATATAGATACAGCCAAGGCCCTCTTCGCCAAAATCTTCACCAACAATGGTAATAAGATAGTCAAAATGCTTCTTCTCCTTCAAGTTCTGCATCTCTGAGGCGAACTTGTCAAAATCGAATGATAAGAATTCTAATTTCATGCCTTGCCCTCCTCTACTTTAGTTTCCGTCTGTGCAGACTTGATCTCTTCAACAAACTCCTGGGGCACATCCGTTATAACCATCGGCTCACGGCGATGATCGCCTAACTTATTGCGGAATGTGAGCTCCTCGTTAGAAACACCGAGTTCACGCTCTTCCTTGGTCTGTTTGTGATTGGCGCCTCCAAAGAATTTCTCAATCTTCACCTTACGCTGCAGTTGCATCATGCCATACATGATAGCCTCTGGACGCGGAGGACAACCTGGGATAAACACATCAACGGGCACAATTTCCTCGATACCCTTTACTACATGATAGCTCGACTTGAACGGACCACCGCTGATAGCACAGCCACCTACAGCAATCACGTACTTTGGCTCTGCCATCTCGTCGTACAGACGCTTCAACAGCGGAGCCATCTTGTGTGTAATCGTTCCTGCGCACATAATCAGGTCGGCCTGACGAGGAGAGTTACGCGTAACCTCGAAACCGAAGCGGGCGAAGTCATAACGGGCGCATCCGCAGGCCATGAACTCAATACCACAACAAGAGGTTGCAAAGGTAAGCGACCATAGTGAGTTACTACGTCCCCAGTTTATCAGTTGATCGAGCGAACCCGTCAGGACATTGACACCACCCTCATGGAGCTGGTCGATAATCTTCTCTAACGAAGCATTGTCATTCCACTCCTCGTAGGGGATGCTTTTGATGTGAGGCTTTCTTACTTCCATTCCAAGTCTCCTTTCCGCCAGGCATATGCCAAGCCTAAAACCAGAACTACTAAGAAGAAACCAATGCTCAGCAACGCCATAGCACCGAACTCCTTCACAACCACAGCCCACGGGTACAGGAATACTGTCTCCACGTCGAACATCAGGAACAGGATGGCGAACAGGTAGAATCCCACACTAATAGGCAACCAGCTGGACCCTCGTGTGGGAATACCACACTCATAAGGTTCACCCTTTACCTTTGCATAAGATCGCGGACCAATCAGCTTAGCGACAACGTAAGCCCCCGCCACCAATGTCAAAGCCGTCAATAAAACGGTAATTAACAAAGTAAAGTTCATAAATAATTTATAATGTTATAACAATATCGTTCTCGTTCTTAAGCAGTTAGGGCAAAAATGAAAGTACCTTCACGGCTTTTCAGCTGCAAAGGTACTAATTATAGTTGTAAAACTAACGAATATTTATAAAAAAATCGTTAATTATTGTATATTCAGTCGCCGACTACTTCGGTGATTGCTTCTCCGACACAAGCATTTGGTTGCTGAATATGGAGCTTCTGACATATCGTTGGAGCAATGTCGGTGATATGCACCTCACGACTGGTGGCGCCATGCTTCACGTTCCATCCATAGAACAACAGGGGGATATGGGCATCATAGGGGTTCCATTCACCATGAGTTGTTCCCACTGGTGACGACCATCTGCTGAACTCATACCATCCTGGCTCAGGAACAACAAAGATATCACCAGAGCGACGAGGATGATAGCCCATCAATGCACGATAACGAATCAAATCAGGGATGGCGGCATCCTGAACATGTTCGAAGTCGGCCACGAACTGCACATGAGGAGCAGTCTTCAGGAAGTCAACAATCGTCTTGCGAACCTTAGCCTCATCAAGTCCCTGTTCAGCAATATACTTCTTATTAAGATAGATACGATAAGCCAACACAGAAGAGATAACCTTCAGATCAGTATTCATCTTATCTTTCAGTTCTTTTCCCAACTGAGGAGCTATCTCTTCCGACCACTTCCATGCGCCGCCTCCAAGCTTATGGTCAATCATAAACTGGAAATTATGAGCCGCACCATGATCAGCAGAAAGGAAAAGCAGATAGTTTCCCTCGCCCACTTGGTCGTCCAAGGCCTTCAGTAATCGTGCGATATCCTTGTCAAGTTCAATATAGGCCTCGTCCGTATGTTCGCCTCGAGTACTCCACTCATGTCCGATAACATCGGTCTGCGAGAAGCTAACACAGAGCATATCAGTGGCCTCGCCTTTACCAAGCGATTCACCCTTCAAAGCTGCGATAGCCATATCAGTGGTAATATGTCCGCAAAGAGGATATAAGCCTACCTGTTTTCCAACCTTCTGGAGTTCCTTGTTTTTCTTCAGTTCGAGATTATAGTTCTTTGCCCAATCAGGAAGTTCCGTACGATAATAGGTACTTGTGATGAACTGTCCGTTTTCCGTGTCAAGCCAGTATGCACCATTGGCGCTTCTGCCAGCAGGAAGAATAGCTGCACGATCCTTATATGACACACCTATCACCTTCGACTTAAAGTCTGTATGCAACCTGATCTGATCGCCAATCGTCGATGCCAACAGGTTCTTGGGCGACATACATCCTTTCTTACGATTATCAGAGCCTACAGGATCTACAGACTTATCATCGGTACAATAAACGGGCACTCCATCAATCTGGAAGTCATTACCACAGATGCCATGGAAAGCAGGCGTTGTGCCTGTATAGGCTGAGGTATGACCGATGGCTGTTATGGTAGGGATGTAGTTAATCAGACAGTTGTCACAGCTATATCCCTTATTAATCAGACGCTTCAGTCCGTCATCACCAAACTGATCATAATACCTGCCTAGATAGTCCCAACGCATCTGGTCTACCATAATTCCCACTACGAGCTTCGGACGCTCGTTAAATTTTGTCTGCGCCTGTAGCTGAGCCGACAGACACATTGTCATTGTAATAAATAGTAATAGTTTTTTCATATTTCCTTTAAACGTTCAATAATCTCCAAACACATACGGCTGTTATGGTATGGGCACTTCCAGAAACCGGCCTTATCATCAACGGTATTCAGCGTACCATCGGAATGACGGCTCCAGTGCCACTCCCCATTGTCCCAGTCAATCAGCTGAGTCTTGATATACTCCCAACAGCGCACGGCATGCTCTAAGGCCTGCTCATCACCAAAATACTGATAGAGGTTAAACCACCCCACCACGCTCTCGGCCTGCACCCACCAATGCAGATCATCGTCAACATGACCTGTATCCAGATTAGCCTCATGAATCATTGAGCCATCCGGCCGCAAGCCCTTTTCTGAGGCTTTCGCCACTTCGCGCACCAC
This sequence comes from Prevotella sp. FD3004, assembly GCF_000746155.1. Taxonomy (NCBI): domain Bacteria; kingdom Pseudomonadati; phylum Bacteroidota; class Bacteroidia; order Bacteroidales; family Prevotellaceae; genus Prevotella; species Prevotella sp. FD3004. Next base: position 691,726 of record NZ_KN050819.1, read on the forward strand.
CGGCTCCACTTTCTGCAGCACTTTCTGGTCGCCCAATACCAGCGCTGCCTCATGCAACAGCCACGAACATTCGATATCATGTCCATAGCTCTCCAGGTGACCAGCGCCTCGCGTCCAATCCATCTCGAAGAACAAATCGAGATGATGGGTCTCAGGATTCAGGATATTATCGGTAAAGATATTAATCAGATTGCGCAGCGAGGCTTCTACACCGACAATGGTTTCCTGAGGAACACTAATCCCCACAGGAAGCACCGATCCGATGACTGGTACATAGTCGCACGATTCCTGAGCACGCATTTCTTTAAGACACCTCAGCAGATTGGTATAGGGCTCGATAATGTGCAGATGGGTGTTCTGCGACTTGGGATAGTTGGCGTCAAGCTCAGAGAGTCGCATATCTGCAATTTCTCCCCACTCTCGCGTGCAAGCTTCAATATAGCCGTTATGCTCGCGATCCAAGGCGTGTTCTTCTATGCAGTCATAGAGTTGGAGTGCATAGTCCAGCGTCTCCCTGTCGCCCGTGGCCCTTGTATACTCCGTTAGCGCATAGATGACAAAGCCAATAGCATAGAACTGCTTCTTGGTATCAAGGGGATTACCCTTATAGTCGAGACTCCAATAAACGCCACCATACTCCTTATCGATAAAGTAGTCGATGATATAGTCCTTTGCACGAGTGGCAGCCTCCAGATATTCAGGATTGGCCAACACGCGATAAGCAGCAGAAAACGACCATAGAATACGGGCGTTGAGGATGGCGCCTTTCTCTGCCTTAGGATGGAGCACCCCACTGCCGTCGATACGTCCATAGAAGCCTCCATTCTCATGGTCGACCATTTTATCGAGCCAAAAGCGCAGGATGTTTTTTTCCAAAACATCCTGCATCTCTTGCTTCATTGTTTCTACGTGCCCGCTCATTTTTTAATAGGATAGATCCAGGTAAGAACAACAATCAGTCCAGCGATGATGGCTGGGAACAGCGAGAAGAGCGACCACACCATGGCAAGCACCGACTCTGTGATTGAAGCAGGGTCAACCATCGTATTACCCATGTCATCTGTAATCATACTTGCACCAGCCAATCCCAAGAAGAGGGCCACCAGCGAGCCAGAAATGGCGGTACCAAATTTCTGCGCCATCGTACCTGACGAGAATATCAGTCCTGTCGATGATGTTCCATTCTTCTCTGTAGCATAATCGGCCACATCGGCATACATACTCCACAACAGAGGCGAATAGAGTCCGATGCCTATTGACGTAAGTATCACCAATGCCACCATCACCCAGATATAACTTGGGTCCATCGGCACAAAGAAGAATGCTACCGAAAAGATTACACAAATGAGGGCCGCCGCCATAAAAGCCTTACGCTTTGAACCGATGATCTGTGTGAACTTTGGCGACACACCGCCGAAAATCATACAAGTCAGTTCACCAAAGGTCATAAACACTGTGTAATTGATAATCAGTCCGCTTACCGTCACATCACCATGCAGACAATACTCCAACAGATAACCGGCTACGGCATAGCGGAATCCATTGAAGAAGTTGGTACAGATGCCTATCAGCGTCAATATAATCCAAGGCTTATTCTTAAAAAGATCGCCAAACTGCTTGAACGAGAATTTCTCTGCGCGTATGGGCTTCAGCCGTTCCTTTGTCAGGAATCCGCAAGCCAACGTACCAGCGGCGGCGATAAAGCCGAAGAAAGCGCCCAGAACGGCATACTGATGCTGCTCTGTGCCACCCACCAACCGCTGTAGATACGGGAACGACAGTAGGGTAATGAATCCCATAGCATAGGCACCCACCATACGGAAACTCGAGAACTGGTTCTTCTCATTGTCATCGTCGGTCATTACACCCAACAGCGATCCGTAAGGCACGTTCACAGCCGTATACATAGCCATCATCAGCAGATACAGGCTGTAAGCCCAGATGCGTTTACCCGTCAGTCCAAATTCAGGGGTATAAAGCAAGAGTGCAAACACCAGTCCGAATGGGATGGCACCGAATATCAGCCATGGACGATAAGTGCCCCAACGACTCTGCGTACGGTCGGCAAGCGAGCCCATCAACGGGTCTGTCACCACATCGAACATACGTGCTATCAGCATCAGTGTAGCAGCGTCAGCAAACGTCAATCCGAACACATTTGTAAAAAACAGTGGAAAGGCTATCGACATAATTTTCCATGTGATACCTCCAGCAGCAGCATCGCCCAAGGCGTAACCGATCTTTTCTTTTAGTGTAGCCATATTATTTTAAGTTTTTATTTTTTGCTATCAAGCGTTTGATGGTCTCAACACTGGCTGCTGTGGTAAGGCCGTCTTCTGGCGTATTCATGCAGTAGTCGATGAGCTTATCGATGGTCGACGTAGCCACATGCATACGGGTGTCAGCCGATGCGTAATAAATGAACACCTTGCCGTCTTCATCGGCTATCCAACCATTGGCAAAGGCCACGTTCATCACATCGCCCAGATACTCATCACCCTCAGGCACGAGGAAATAGCCGCCAGGCTGAGCTATTACCTTTGTGGGATCTTCAAGCGCAGTCATATACATATAGAGCACATAGCGCAGGCCATCGGCCGTAGCACGCACGCCATGAGCCAGATGGAGCCAGCCCTTGGGTGTCTTGATGGGGTGCGGACCTTCACCGTTTTTCACCTCAGTGATGGTATGATAGTGACGGGCATTGATAATCTTCTCGTCTTTCACCTCTGCATTAGTGATGTCGTCTACCAGTGCCCACCCTATACCGCCACCACTACCAGTGTCGATAAATCCGTCCTGAGGACGTGTGTAGAAAGCATACTTTCCGTCTACGAACTCAGGGTGAAGCACCACGTTGCGCTGCTGACTTTTGGTTTTCAGGTCTGGCAGACGATACCAGGTCTTCAAGTCCTTGGTGCGAGCGATACCTGCCGTAGCAGTGGCAGCACTGAGATTACCAGGCTGCGAGTCGTCATGACGCTCTGCACAGAACACACCATAAATCCAGCCATCCTCATGTTGTGTGATACGCATATCATAGATGTTGGTGGCAGGAATCACGTCGTCAGGCATTGTGATAGGCTCTTCCCAGAAACGGAAATTGTCAATGCCATTAGGACTCTCAGCCACAGCGAAGTAGCTCTTACGGTCGGCACCCTCAACACGAACGATGAGCAGATATTTACCATTCCATTTAATGGCGCCAGAGTTCAGTGTTGCGTTACACATGATGCGCTGCATCAGATAGGGGTTATCTTTCTCGTTGAAGTCGTACTTCCACTCCAAGGGTATATGGGCAGCAGTCACTACGGGATACTTATACTTGTCATATATGCCGTTGCCCCACTCCAAGGGTTCGTTTCTACGACTCAACAGCTCCTCATGATGCTTACGGAGAGCAGCAACTTTATCATTGAAATTCTGCATTATCTTTTCTGTTTATTTAATATCGTTTAGGAATAATGATTTCTCATTGTTGTGAAAGTCGACGAAATACTGGGCATCGGGCTTACCGGGCGAAGGACCGAACCACTCGTGAGGCGCATTGCGCCACACCAGCAGGTAGCTGATGAGATGTTTCTCAACCACAGGCTGCAAGGTGGAAGTCCACCATGTCGGATCGCTCAGATTCTTCAGTCCGCATTCTGTCAGCGCAGCCACCTTGCCATGATCTTCGGCAAACTTGCAGAGCATCGTCAGATTCATATCCAACAGACGCTGAAAATCAATCTTACCATCTGGCGCCCACTGATAGCCGTCAAAACCTACCACTCCTACACGGTCGTCACCAGGGTAGCGTTCCATGTACTTTTCTGCCGTCAGGTCAGGAGCCATTCCTGGTGAATATGCCCAGAGCAGATTGTCAAGGCCGTCGGCAGTGAGCTTATCCTGCAACATATTCCACAGAGCCTTGTATTCCTCTGCCGTACAGAGTCTCTCGCCCCACCAGAACCAAGAGCCTGTATTCTCGTGCCAAGGACGGAAGATAACAGGAACTTTTTCTCCATCTGGCGTCTTCAAGGTAGCGAGGAAGTCAGAGAGGCGCTGCATCCATGTCTGGAAAAGTTCATGTTTCAAACCACCTTCGAGGACGCTCTTCACCACAGTTGTGTCGCTGATATCCCAGGCTGTACCTTCAGGGTACTGCTGTCCTGCATTTCCGCCGCCTTCGATGGTAGTGAGGGGATTGCGCGGATGCCAACTGATGGTTATGATACCTCCACGCTGATGGTGGGCGATGATTTCTTCAGATATTCTGGTAAAGGGCACGCTGTCGAGACTCTTCTCGTCGCCCATCTCGATACCACCGAGCTCGAAACCCATCACGGCGGGATAGTCGCCACACACGTTCTTCACGTCGCTCGAGTCTTTCTGATACTCCCAAGTTAGTCCATAGAACGGATCGTCCTGATGACCGAACATATAGCCTTTCTGGCGAAGTGTGTCGAGGCGCTCCATCAGCTGCTCCGCCTTGGTTTTCTCATTCTCGCTATGCTTTGCCGTAGAACATGCTGCCACAGCAAACGCTATTATCGTCATAAAAACAAGCTTCTTCATAATTCCTCTAATTTTTTATATTCATTTGTTTAAGCAGCCACGCTTCCCACTCGTCCCACTGTTCCTGGAACCAGAAATGCCAGGTGGCCTGATAGGGGGAAATCTCCTTCGGACCCTTCACAGTGTTATAGGTAGCCCAGGCTGTTGTAGGAGGCACCACATCGTCGTTATAGCCAAACGAGAACCAGCCTTTCTGCTGGTCAGTAATCAGACGGGCGAAGTTGATGCCGTCATAATAGCGACTCACTTCTATCTGCTTTTCCTGTCCTCTGCCCTTGTTCTCGCCTTGTGAGCGTCCATCGGCCGATTGCCAATAGAAATAGTGTGGCCAACCGCAGGCTGCGCCCTTAAGCGAATTAGTATGATCGCAGAGGGCAGCGTGAACAGGAGCATAGAAGGTGACGCGTTTGTCGAGACCAGCTGTGGCCAGCGACAGAAAGCCGCCCTGACTCGAACCTGTCACACCCAGTTCCTTTCCGTTCCAGGGCGTAAACTGCTCGATATAGTCAATCGCACGAATGCAACCCAATATCACGCGCATATAATAATGTTTCTCGCGCGAATCCATATTATACTCCCAATAGCCAGAGAGCGCACCATTGTATATATCGTCATAGACCTTCTGTTCCATCGTCACAGGTATGCCGTGAATACCGATTTCGAGGGTGATTGCGCCCTGAGAGGCTGTCCAGATATCGCCGCCATAAGGACGTACGCCAGCACCTGGCACACGCAGAAGGGCTGGATAGCAGCCCTCTTTTACTGGTACTGAGAGGATGCCATACGTACGATAGCCAGCCTGCATATTCTGGAATGAGACCTCATACACGTTGACATCCTTCGTGCATCGCTCAGGAAGCAGGCGCTTCGTTGGGTTCAGCTCCGTCTTGCGGGCTTGGGCGATGGCATGTTGCCAGAAATCGCAGAAGTCACTAGGCATCACCGTCGACGGCTGTAGCCGCTCTGGCGAGAAAGCTGCGCCACAAGCGCCCCTATAATCCTTGCCGTCTACATGGGCCGTCACGTCGACACGATAAAAACCAGGCTGGCTCATAGTACCCGTCAATTTATAGGTACCATCCTTGAGCGTCATGCTTTTCTTGACATCCTGATACATCTCCGGACCAGCCGCTAAATCAATGCTTACGTTGTCGAGCAGCGTGCCCGACTTGAGCACCTGAACCACGAAACCGGCTTTCTCGCCCGCCTTGTACGTCCAGTCCTGATGATCAGGCTGCACCACAACCTGAATACTGCTGCCGCGAATCTGTGCAGACAGCGTCGAGAACGCCATCATACAGAAAATAATTGATAGTAGTCTTTTCATTGCTTTTGCTTTAAGATGATTACAAAATTGCGGTGCAAAGATACGACTTATTACGCGAACGTCAGTACTTTTATTTGCTCATTACTTACACTATTTTGCCAAAGTGCCGATTCTGTCTATTTGGGCCTTGATAACTGCCAGCGTCGACTTGTCGCCAGCAAACACGGAGTTTAATCCCTGAGCCTCCTGAGCGGGGTCACCCGTATAGTCGTCGCCTATGAGCCATTGCTCGTGTTTCGGCTGGGCCAGTCCGCCCCATCCCCAGAAGTTACAGCCAGCAAAGTATCCCCCTTGCTCCATATTGTCACCCACAAGGGAGAACACATATTCATAGAAACCGTCGCGACCCTGTGTAGGAGTGCCGAGAGCGAAATTGAAGCCATCGCGAGGATAGCCGAATTCCTCCATCACCAGCGGTTTTCTGATCTTCTCGCATATCTGCAAGTGACGGTCTATATACTCCTTCGTATTGGCTTTGGCACGCGGCAGGTTCTCTATCAGTGAGTCTTGCTTTGCCCACCCCCAGTTATAGGGCCAAAGATGGATGTTGGCATAGTCAATATTCTTGTCGGCCGTAATACGCTCCCAGCAGCCAAAGTCGCCCTCACAGCCCCACGCGCCCTCTGAGCCTATCGAGATCAGATGGTTAGGGTCAAGTTCGCGGATAAGTGCCGAGGCCTCACCGAGCCATTTCTCAAAGGCAGGCAGCGCCTCTGTAGAGAAGGCACGAGGCTCGTTGCCTATCTGCCACGACATGATGGCAGGATCGTCTTTATACGCCAGACCGGTATAGCGATTGGTGCGACCGATGATGAAACGAATATAGTCATAGAACAACTTGTGCGCCTTTTCGTTAGTGGCATATTTGCTCATCGCCTGCATGAAAGCAGGATAGCCTACATCGTCTGGTCTCGGCTGTTTCCCTTCGCCAGCCTGCTCCAGATAGTAGCCGTAGCCGCCACTCCACTCCCACGAGTTGTTCAGGTAAAGCACAGCCACCATCTCGCGCTTACCCATCTCCTGCAACAGGTAGTCGAGACCTGCGAGGATTGTGTCGTTATACACGCCCGGAGCTACCTGCAGCGTTGGTTCCACCTTGGTTTTGAAACCACGCTCACCGTCGGAACCCACAAGAATACGCAGGTTGTCAATTCCCATCTGCTTCATCAGGTCGAGTTCCTTACAAAGGCGCTCACGATTACCGCCCTGTCCCTCTGAGCCGAGAATAGCACCATACCAGAAGTTCGTACCCACATAATAATATGGCTGGCCATTTTTCACAAAGTGTCCGTCCTCCACCTTTACGAATGGAGACTGCACTGAACCCTGCTTCGAAGCGCAGGATGAAAGGACAGCTGCTATCAGAATGGTGGTAATAAGTTTCAATTTCATATCGTATATTTATAGTTTCACAAACGGATGCAAAGGTACAATAAAAATATGACACATGCAAGAGTTCCGGGAAGAAAAATTCAATATTTTTTGGTAAGCACCAATTCCCCCTCACACAGTTACATTTTGAAACAGTGAAACTGCGTGCCCCTACCACAATGCGTATATGCGTGTACAATGTGGGGGCATAACGAGAAAAGGGCGTTTGTCGTAAATACCGAAGGGGTTGGTTTACGAGAAGCCCCTACTCCATCCCTCTGGTATGAAAGCGGATAAGTGCCGCAAGCGGACTGCCATAGACGGTTCCGATAGTATACCCCAGCCGCTCGGCAGCCTCCCTGAGCTGTTTCTGGTAGTGAAAAGCCACACTTCCGATGAACGAGACAGGCAGATCTTTGCGCTGGTAAGGGGCTATATGGTAGTCCAGGAAGTCGATGAAGTTATCAACCACCACCTTGTGCACGCCTGCGTCGCCTATATGGTCCTGAATAAACACAGACAGAGAAGCCAGGAAACGGTTGGCCAGCGGCTGGCGATATACACGGTTAATGATTTCAGGCAGTGACAGTTTCGTCTCCGCCTCGAAAGCAGTTTTGATTTCTTCTGACAAAACACCACCATATAAATCATGCACAAAACGCTTCCCAAGCGCAGCACCACTACCCTCGTCGCCAATGATATAACCAAGGGCTGGCGTATGCTGAATAATCTTTTCGCCGTCATACAGGCACGAATTGGCACCGGTACCTAATATACTGGCTATTCCGCAATTACGACCACATAGAGCTCGTGCAGCCCCCAGCAGATCGCTATGCGCCTCAACAACATCGGCCTGGGGGAATGTCTCGCGCAAAAGCGAAGTCATCAGCGGCTCCATCTCAGGGCGTACGCCGCTACCATAAAAATATACAGCATAAGGAAACTGAGGGGTCAGGATATTAGAACTTTTCAAACGTCTCACATCAGGATCTTCAGTCATCTTTGTTCCAAACTCTTCACGCAGGATACGGACTATCTCTTCACGCGATTGATGAACAGGGTTGATGCCTTGGGTATTAATGACTACAGGTTCTTGACCGCTGGTGACGATGGCCCAATCAGTCTTAGTGCTTCCGCTATCGGCTATTAGAATCATATTATTTATGTTTAAGTGGTTTCTGACTGCAAAAGTAATCAAAAAAGATATAAAACTGCAAGATTATGGCGGAAAACTTTCTTTTAGTCATATTTTTTTTGTACCTTTGCAGTGCTAAATTCACATCAAGATAAACGAACAATATGAAACGCTTTCTACTGACATTCGCCATCCTGCTAGGCTGTGCCGTCGAGGCTAGTGCCGTGCTGAAAGAGAAGGATTTGGAGCAGACACTCATGATTCTTCAGGCAGAATTGGAACAATATAACAACGAGCTTATTATGCGCTCCACCGTACGGAAGGCACGCACCAAGCAGATGATCACTCAACTGTTTCTCACCATGAAGCAGGCCGACCAGAATGCTCTGATGTTATATTCACAGGATCAGGATAACGTGTTCAACATGACCTACGCCTGTCAGGAAGCCACGAAACAGTACAGAAGTTTTCACAAACGTCAGATACCGTTTACGGCATTTCTGGAAAGGAGTGAGCGCGACCGTGCACGCTACGACAGTCTGGTAAGAAGACTGGAGGCGCTGCCTGAGATCATGACCACGAAATACGGCGCGCAACGACGCGACTCATGTCTGAAACTGGCCAAGAGCATACGCTCGACGCTGATTGAGAACGAGAGCCAGCTGAAGCGCAACATACGCTACTACAATCAGACAGAACAGCGATTAAGCGAACTCAACGACTATGCACAGAAGCGATACAGCGACATTCAGCGCAGCATCTTCATCAACGGTGGCGACAGCTACCCTACCCTGCTAAGCAATATCGGACGGCGCTGGAACTCGATGGTCGAGACGGTAAAGAAGAAGTACACCATCAATGACAACGACAACTCGCAGTGGAGCTCGCGATGGATTTTCGGCCTGTTCGTAGCCATCGCCTTCTACATCATCATCGCCGTGGTACTCAACCTGCTGTTCTTCCGTTTTATATTGCCCAAGCGGTTCAAGACCGAAGAGTTCAAGGAGAAGCAGGGCGCCATCACAATGGCCACCACCACGATCACGTTTGCCATCATACAAGGGGTATTGATGAACAACGCCAGCCAGAACTTCCTCATCATGGCCTCAAACCTGTTGGTGGAATATGCCTGGCTGCTGGGCGTCATTCTTATCTCACTGCTCCTGCGCGTAAAAGGGGACCAACTGGGTAGTGCATTCCGTATCTATGCACCACTGATAGCCGTAGGCTTCATCGTGATAGGATGTAGAATCATCCTGATTCCTAACGAGTTGGTGAACATAGCCCTCCCGCCAATTCTGCTCGCCTGCACCATCTGGCAATGGCTCGTTATCAGGAAGCATAACCAGAACATCCCCAAGTCAGACATCTTCTACACTTATATCTCACTCACTGTATCCATCGCCTCGGTCGTCTGCTCGTGGGTGGGCTACACGCTACTTGCCGTACAACTCATCACCTGGTGGATCATGCAGCTGACATGCATTCTCACCATCACTTGTGTGAGCAAGTATCTGGCTATCTACGCAAAACGTAAGGGCTACGACAAAAAACCAATCACACAGACCTGGGCCTATCTGTTTATAGAGAAGGTGGTGATGCCTGTGCTGAGCGTTTACTCTGTCATGTTCTCCGTCTACTGGGCAGCCAAAGTGTTCAACCTCAGCGAACTGTGCTGGCGGATATTCAAATACAACTTCATCAACATGGAGAACCTGCTAGTGAGCATTCTGAAGCTTGCGATGGTCATCACCCTGTGGTATGTGTTCCGTTATATCGTAAAAACCGTGCTAGCGCTGCTGAAGCTACACTACGAAGATAGCGACCCCACCACAGCAGCCTCGAAAGAGGTAATGGGCAAGAACGTGATTCAGGTATTCGTATGGGGTATCTGGCTCATGATATCGCTCTCGCTGCTCCACATCAGCGTAGGCTGGCTGCTCGCCATCTCTGGCGGTTTGTCGACAGGTATCGGTTTCGCTTCGAAAGATATCATCGAGAACATCTACTACGGTGCCACGTTGATGACAGGACGCATAAAAGTGGGCGACTGGATTGAGGTCGACGGACGCATGGGAAAAGTTGCCAGCATCAGTTACACTTCAACGGTGGTAGAGTCGATTTACGGCGAGGTTATCACATTCCAGAACGCACAGCTCTTCGCTAAGAACTACAAGAACCTGACACGAAACCACAACTACGTGCTCACCATCGTGCCCTTCGGTGTAGCCTATGGTTCAAACCTAAAGCAGGTAACCGAACTCGTGGAGACGGCTGCCAACCAGCTGGACATAGAATGGATGGACAAGGAGAAGCCTGTAAAGTGCGTTGTCTCTGAGATGGGCGACTCGAGCGTAAACTTCAAACTTACCGTTTGGGCTGAGGCTCCGAAGAAATCCTACGTGACAAGCGAAGTGCTGAAATGTGTCTATGACACTCTGTATCAGAACAACATAGAGATACCGTTCCCACAGCACGATGTACATATCATCAGCGAAAAGTGAGCCATCAACAGACATGAGCGAACTTTTTTTGCCAAAAATTTGGTAGAATTGATTAAAATAAGTATTTTTGCAGCAATAAAATGAATAGAAAAACAACAATCATAGCTGGTCCCTGCGTCATAGAGTCGGCCGAGCTGCTTGACACCGTGGCACGTAAACTGGTGGAAATCAACACCAAGTTGGGCACCGACATTATCTTTAAGGCTTCGTTCGACAAGGCGAACCGCACCTCAATCCACTCTTTTCGCGGCCCAGGATTGGAGCGTGGACTCCAGATGCTGGCCGACGTAAAGGAGAAGTACGGACTGAGGATTCTGACCGACATTCACGAGCACCATCAGGCCGGTCCTGCTGGCGAAGTGTGCGACGTGCTGCAGATTCCCGCTTTCCTCTGCCGACAGACCGATCTGCTAGTAGCAGCCGCTAAGACGGGATGTATCGTAAACATCAAGAAAGCACAGTTTCTGAGTGGAAAAGACATGAAATATCCAGTAGAAAAGGTACGCGAGTCAGGAGCTAAAGACGTATGGCTTACAGAACGAGGCAACATGATGGGCTACAACAACTTGGTAGTAGACTTCCGTAATATCTCTGATATGCTTGAGATAGTACCTACGGTCATCATGGACTGTACACACAGCGTACAGCGCCCAGGCGGCAGCGACGGAAAGACTGGCGGCGACCGCCGTTTCGTGCCTCAGATGGCACTTGCAGCCAAGGCTTTTGGAGCCACAGGCTATTTCTTTGAAGTACACCCTGACCCAGACAAGGGTCTGAGCGACGCAGCCAACATGCTGGAGCTGGAAAAGCTGGAGTCGCTGGTAGAGAAACTAATATCAGAATAAAACCATGACATCAAGAGAATACGCAATACAATGTTTCAAGGACGAGGCTGAAGCCGTAGTCGGATTGATTTCACAACTCGACGAGAACTTCGACGAAGCCATACGTCTGATATTCGAGTGCAAAGGAAAAGTCATCGTAACAGGTGTAGGCAAGAGCGGGCACATCGGCGCTAAGATAGCCGCAACACTCTCATCTACAGGGACCCCCTCGTTCTTCATCAACCCACTCGACGTGTTTCATGGCGACTTAGGAGTGATGACCTCCGACGATGTGGTGCTTGCCATCTCAAACTCAGGACAGACTGACGAACTGCTACGTTTCATCCCCATGGTACTTCATATGCATATTCCCATCATCGGCATGAGTGGCAATCCAGGGTCACTGCTGGCCAAATATTCTACCTACCATCTGAACGTAAGCGTTGAGAAAGAGGCTTGTCCAATGAATCTGGCTCCAACAAGTTCTACGATGGCCCAGCTGGCCATGGGCGATGCTATCGCCATCGCACTGATGGAGAAGCGTAACTTCCAGCCACGCGACTTCGCACAGTTCCACCCAGGAGGTGAACTCGGCAAACGACTGCTTACAACAGCACAGGACGTAATGTTCAAGGACGACCTGCCCACTCTGCCGCCTGAGATGCATCTGGGCGAGGCCATTATCCTCGTGAGCAAAGGTAAACTGGGACTTGGCATCGCAGAGGTAGAAGGGAAAATCGTTGGATTGATTACCGATGGCGACATCCGTCGCGCAATGGAAAAGTGGAGGGCAGAGTTCTTCGACAGAACGGTGAGCGATATCATGACCCGTACACCGAAGACTGTAAGACCTGAGACTAAGATTACTGAGATACAACGAATCATGAACCAGTATAAAGTACACTCCGTTCTGGTGACTGACGATGACCATCATCTGCTGGGCGTTGTCGACCACTACTCGTGTATGATTTAATTTAGGAAACCGAAGCCTTATGAAAACTATAAAGAAACTTCTGATTGTGTTGTTGCTGACCCTGCCAATGGCGGTGGTAGCCGACTATCTGTTCAAGACCCTGGATGCCCGCGACGGACTGACATCCAGCCAGGTGAACTGCATTCTGAAAGACTCACGTGGCTATGTATGGTTTGGTACGCCAGCAGGATTATACCGTTTCGACGGCTATACCTTCCGCAATTTCCAAAGCGACTCGCAAGACGGTTCGTCGCTGAACGACAGTTACATCAACTCCATTCAGGAGATGCTCGACGGAAACCTGCTGATCTCGACCTCCTCGGGTTATTGCATCTACCACCCGCAGACAGAGAGTTTCGAGCGCGACATGAAGCAGACCTTTGCACGCATGGGTATCGAAACCATCCCATCGATAGTTTTCATAGACCATCATAAGAATCTCTGGGGCGCCATTCCCAACAAAGGTGTGGTATGTTACAATCAACAGCAGCAGTTGCTTTATGAATTTGGCTATACCGACGATGCTCACGGCGTTCCGCAGGGTACGGTCTGCTCTATTGGCGAGTGTCGCGACGGCGCCATCATCGTCTACGACGACGGCCGACTGGTATGTTGCGACGTGATGCATCAACAGCATACGGTATGGGCAACAGAAAGTTTCCCCTCCCTGAAGCGTAAGCGCACTAAGTCGCTGAAGGTCTATGCTGATCAGCAAGACAACATCTGGCTCTACGGACAAGGTACACTGATGATGTACAATAAAAACACTGCGACTTGGGACACCAGCGTTGGCGAACGTCTGGGATTAACAGGCATCGGTGTGGATCGTAACATCAACGGTATGACAGGCGATAAGAACGGAAACATCTGGATTGGCTCCGATCAGCTGGGACTTATCAAGATGGACCAGAACACGCACACAACAGAAAATGTTCAGCCACGTAACATCAACGACAACCAGTGGATCAAGGAAATCATCAGCATCCAAAGCGTCTATGTCGATGATACCGACCTTCTGTGGGTTGGTACGGAGAAATCTGGCGTAGCCTATTGCGGACATTTCATCTACCGCTTCGGCTCTAACCTCATGGGCGACATCACTGCCATGACACAAGATGCAAACGGCACCGTCTGGTATGGAACAAGCGACAAGGGTATCATCGGCTATGATGGTCCACTCGCCAGTTTAAAGGTTTCTTGTATGGAGACAACGCCTGACGGCAGCTTGTGGATAGGATCTAAGCGAAATGGTCTGACTCGCATCAAGAACGGTGTGTCGACCGTGTACTCGTTGGCCCGCGACAGTACGGCAACCCTTATCGATGATCACATCAACGACCTGTGTAAGGATAAGATCGGCAACCTATGGATTGCAACCAATGGCGGCCTGCAGGTGTATAATCCTAGGATGAACTCATTCTCTTCTTATACACGCGAAAACGGCAAACTGACCACCAATAACATCACCAGTCTTTTCTACAACGCCAGCGGCACGACTAACAACCTGCTGATTGGTACAGCCGAGGGACTTATCATCCTGAATCTGTCAACCACGGAGAAGAAACTCGTGACAGGCAATTCGAACAATATCAAGCCGTTCACCAACAACTATATCACTCAGATATTACAGGACTCACGAGGCCTCATCTGGGTGGGAACACGCGAAGGTCTGAACATTCTGAACCTCGAGACCGATGACCTCGAGTACCTCACAGAGAAACAGGGACTCTGCAACAATAACATCTGTGGCATCGCAGAAGACAAGAACCACAACATCTGGGTGACTACCAGTCGTGGCGTAAGCCGTATCGTCGTACAGCGCAATCACGAAGACGGTACAAACAACTACGGTATGTATAACTACACTACCGCTGACGGTTTGCAGAGCAACGAATTCAACATAGGCTCCATTCTCACCAAAGATGATGGCAACGTGCTTTTGGGTGGTCTCTACGGTGTCAACTGGGTATTGCAGAAAGCCGTTGAAGATAATAATGCCCTGCCACGCGTTATGCTGACTCAGCTGTACATTGGCGAGGAAGAAGTGCTGGTTGGACATGAGTATAACGGCAGAGTCATTCTGACACAGGCCATGAACGAGACAAATAAGATTAACCTGGCTCATGACCAGAACACCTTCACCATCAAGTTTGCCGCAGGTAACTACAACCAGAGTGAGCGCCTGCAGTTCATGTACTGGATGGAGGGCAAGGATGAAGACTGGCGCAATGGTAATGCCCTGACCCATGGTGTGACTTTCAAGGATCTTGGAAGCGGACATTATACACTCCACGTTAAAGCGATTAGTGCCGAGGGCGCTGTCAGCAACCAGGAGCGCACACTCGACATAACCGTTGAACATCACTGGCTGCTGTCATGGTGGATGATTATAGCATATCTCATCGTGCTGCTCGTCATTATCTACTTCTGGCGCATCGGAATAAAACAAATGAGAGCCATCAAGGCCAGAAAGGATGCCGTAATCACGGAACTGAAACTTCAGCGCGAGGAAATCAAGGCTGCCAGCGATGACCTTCGCCAGCCGATGGCCCGTATGACCTCTATCATCGGCAACCTCTCAGAGAAAGAAAAGTCGCTCGAAGAAAAGGAACAGCTCAATGCCCTCCACTCACAGATGTTGCAGATCATCACCCGTGTGACTGATATGCAGATGAACCTCGAGCACCCAGAAGTGAGAGCCAAGAACGTGGTACAGGATCGTATGGAACTGAATAACAAGGGCGAAATCGAACTACCAGAGATAGCCAGCGAGGCTCTGACATCAGAAGCTACTCGTTCGCATTCAACCATCGACTCGCCTACATCTAAGTTCATCGTTGTCATGATCGACGATAACGAAGACTTCCTGAAGTTTGCCTCAGCACGTCTGAAGTACGTATACGACTTCCACATCTATAATGACATCATGAAGGCTGCCGACGACCTCGACGAGATG
Source organism: Prevotella sp. FD3004 (assembly GCF_000746155.1). Taxonomy (NCBI): domain Bacteria; kingdom Pseudomonadati; phylum Bacteroidota; class Bacteroidia; order Bacteroidales; family Prevotellaceae; genus Prevotella; species Prevotella sp. FD3004. Next base: position 707,376 of record NZ_KN050819.1, read on the forward strand.
AAGTGCGACATCGTAGTCTGCAAGCAGGAGATGCCAGGTATGACGGGTAGTGAGTTGTGCAACCAGCTTAAGACCAACTTCGCTACGCAGAACATCAAGTTCGTACTTATGACCGACGGTGTGCTTACGCCGCAGGATATGCATACCAAGAATATCACGGTTTCTGCTGACGATTATCTGGCCAAGCCCTTCAATATGCAGGAAGCCACCATGCGCTTCAATCAGGTGCTCGGATTAGGTCCCATTAAGATGAACAGCAACCTTATCGAGGGAGCAGAGACGCGCATGCTTGAAGAGCATAACACCAGTATGACCACCGCTACCGAGAACATCGGTATGGAGGACATCGCTATCGATACTGATACGGAAATCTCTGCCGACGACCCGATGAACAAGGTTGACACGACAATTGTAAGAAAGACGTCGCTGACAAAGATGAACAATCTGCCAGAGGGCATTCTCCCAGAAAACGAGTTGGGCGAAGAAGTCTCTTCAGATTACTCGATGCTCGACGCCATGGATCAGCAACTCATCAAGAACATCGAGCAATATGTGATGCAGAACATGAGTCGCGGACAGATCAGTCTTGAAGAGATGTCGAGCGCTATGGGAATGGGACGCGTGCCGTTCTTCCACCGCATTCGCAACCTGACGGGCAAGACTCCAGCCGAGCTCGTTCGTGACATGCGACTCAAGCACGCCTGCATTCTGCTGAAGCGTACAAATATAAATATGAGTGAGCTGGCCGTCAACGTAGGTTTTATGACTGCGGAGAATTTCATCAACATCTTCCGCGAGAAGTTCGGCATGACGCCACTTGAATATAGATTGAAACACCGAAAATGATAAATGAATACCATCGGATAGCAGGAATAGTCGGCACAGCACTATTCCTGCTACTCTCTCTAACAGGACACGCGCAAACCAGCGATTCCCTTATCGTCGGCGATATGCGGAATCAAGGCATCGATTTCTACAAAAACAACCAGGTGAAGGTCATCACCTCTGGAGTCGAGAAGTTCGAACTGATGTTCGACGATATCCGACGAGCCAAAAGCAGTATACATCTGGAATACTTCAACTTCCGCAATGACTCTATAGCCTCGCTACTGTTCGACATACTCAGAGAGAAGAGAAAGGAAGGCGTAGAAGTCAGAGCCGTTTTCGACGGGTTCGGCAATGACTCTAACAATCAGCCGCTGAAGAAAAAACACCTGCGGAAACTTCGTGCAGACAGTATCGACATCTATGAGTTCGACCCCATCCGTTTCCCTTGGGTGAATCATATCTGGCCAAGAGACCATCGTAAGATTGTAGTCATCGACGGCCGAATCGCCTATACAGGTGGTATGAACGTAGCCGACTACTATCTGGTGGGAACAGAGCAGGTGGGCGAATGGCGCGATATGCATTGCCGTATCGAAGGTCCTGCGGTCAATGAATTGCAAAGAATCTTCGTACGTTTTTGGAAACTCGTAGCAAAAGAAGAGCTCACCAACCAGAAATATTTTCAGGGCGTGCCCAGCGGCTCTAAGATGATCGGCATCGCCAACCGTGAGCCTCACACCTCCAACGAGATCATGCGCCGCTTCTACGTCAGTATGCTCGACAATGCCAAGGATTCCGTCAAGATTATCAATCCTTACTTTGTCCCCACTAATCAAGTTATCAAAGCGCTGAAGCGTTGCGCTGAGCGAGGTGTGAAGATGGACATCCTCATATCTTCGAAGTATGACGAGCCACTGACCCCCGACGTCGTGATGTACAACATGAAGAAACTCATCAAGCGAGGTGCCAACGTATGGCGTTACCGCCCAGGGTTCCATCACTCTAAGATTATGATGGTCGATGGAAAAGTCTGCACTATTGGCAGCACCAATCTCGACTCACGCAGCCTTCGTTATGACTACGAGGCAAATGCCATCATCGCAGACGAAGCCACCACCCGCGAACTCGATAGTCTGTTTATAGAAGACACGAGGAAAAGCGACCTCCTGACTCTTGAAGAATGGAAGAAGAGCCGCACCACCTGGCAGCGGTTCAGAGGTTGGCTGGGTCATTTACTAACATTTGTACTATAGCCACATGAAACGCGACACCGTCATATCCATCGCTAAAGGTATTGCTATCATCTTGATGGTGATAGCCCACGCAGAAGCTCCAGGCTGGTTGTGTAAGTTCATCTTTGAATTCCACATGCCGCTGTTTTTCATTACGGCTGGCTATTTCTTTTCACTGAAATACCTCAACGACGAAGCGACCTTCGTCAAGAAAAGGGTGAAAGGGCTTTACTGGCCCTTCGTCAAATGGTCTGTGTTTTTCCTCGTCATCCACAACTGGATGTTCGACCTTGGCGTACTCAACGAGCGTTTTGGCAACGATGCCGGAGGCGTTACTCATCCCTACACGTGGCATCAGATACAACAGAACCTCTGGACCATCCTTACCGCTATGGGGGGCTACGACCAGTTTCTCTGCGGAGCCTTCTGGTTCTTCCGCGGACTTTTCGTGGCCAGCATTCTGTACCTTATTATATATAAACTCACGATCCGTATCCTTCCCACCAAGATTCACCATGCCGCGCCTTATGTCATCTGTCTCCTCATGTTATTGATATGCGCCTGGAAAACATACGAAGGACTGAAGATCATTACCCTTGTGCAAGGTGGCTATCGCGACCTGATGGGATGCTTTTTCTTTGGCTGCGGTTTTATCTTCAAACAGTATGTTGAGCAATACCGTTCGTTTATATCCAAATATGGCCTCGCTTTATGGATGACTATAGTCTTCGGACTTATCGTATTTCTCTTTTCCAAGTATCTGACGGCCAACATGAACTGGCGCTCTACTTATAAGCAGTTCCTCTCTTTGCCCGTCCCTGCCCTCCTAGGGTTCCTCATGACATACAACATAAGTCTATGGCTCGACAGGCACGATGGGTGGCTTAAGCGTTTCCTCGTCTACACTGGCGACAATACGCTAAACATCTTCATTTTCCACATTGTGGCCTACAAGGTGGTCAGTCTCATAAAGATATGGTATTACGGTCTCGACATCCGACAGGTAGGATGCCACATGGTGATTCACGAATACTCTCAGCAAGACTGCTTCTGGGTACTCTACACCATCGCAGGCGTAGGCCTGCCATTGACGTTTACCTGGCTGAGTCAGAAAATCAGAAAGAGGTATCAGAGTATATAGAGCATCATCAAGGTCTCAGCCTCTGAGATGCCTTTTTCACTCAATAGTTTTGCCTCATTATCTATGATATAACCCTTTTCCTCACCCGTTTCTTTCAGGTAACGGCGGAAGCAGTTGGCTGCCTCGTCGATCTTTCCGCTAAACCACAGGCAGTAGCCAAAGTTCAACAGATCTTCGTTTTCTACCTTCTCTTTCGCAAGTAACTGTGAGTAGAGCCTCTCGGCCTGCTCATATTTTCCATTACACGTCAGCACCCATGCCAGCGAACGAGCCACATTCACATCGTCAGGCTCCTCGTAGTTCAGCTTAAACAGCATTTTCTCTGCCTCTTCATACTGATGCAATTCTATCTGGCAGACTGCCTTATAGAGTAAGTACGACTTTTTCTCTGGCTGTATCTTCAATAGTTTCTCATACACCTCCAGCGATTTTTCATACTCCTCATTTGAGTAGAGCGCTCTGGCATAACCCGCCAACGCCCGCTCGTTCTCAGACTCCAGCTCCACAGCTTTCATGAAATAATCCAGATTATATGGATTCAGATAACCTTGCATCATGTAGTACTGGAAATCGCGCTTATCAACATCCACATACTTCATCACGCGTTTGGCATCTTTGCGTCGCTTCTTCTTAAGCAAGAAAGCTGTTATCTCGTTATAATAGCGCTGTAACGGTGTATCCGAGAACATGTCGTTAGCAAACAACAGATAATCACGTTCCTCCGGATTGAACACATTCTTAAACGCTTCATGCTGTGCGTTCAGTCTGAAGAATCTGTAGAGGTCTTGCAAATATATTCTTCTGAGATAGGTAGGCTTATCAAAGTCCTTATTCACGAACTGGTCGAGGGGGAAGAGTTTATTATCACGACGATCCAATAGCTTTCTTACGCTTTTGGGAATTGAGGCCATTACTTGCTCAAATGCCAGCATAAACGAATACTTGTCGCTATTGCAGAATGGTCCTGTACCCAGCATAGACTTCAAGAGCATATTGTGCTTGTACTTATCGTATATCTCGCTCATTTCCGGATGCTCAAAGTAGAATGGTACAAACCAGTTCACGAGTTCGTTGAAGAACGGATAGCGTTTCATCTGCGCAAAACCCGAGAAGTAGATGTCTGAGCCCTGCTTCTGCATATTTATCATCCGCATAAAACTGCTTTCCATCTTCTCCAGTTTCTCTTCCGCCTCGTTGGGGTGCAGAATATCATCCAGCTGACTCTCCAAATCCTCCTCATCTATCAGCTTGATGGTAATGGGCGAATCAGAGTTCTTACTTGTCGTCGGCGACAAGTTTGGTATAATCTCGCGCTGAATCGTCATATTGTCCTGCTCTGCGGTGACGCAATAGATTAGCTGACGCTGTAACTCTGCCAGTTCTTCACAACAGTGTTCATCCTCCAACAACTGCTTTACAAGCTCCTCTTCTTCAGGATATATGCTATGTGCAATGTCTGCATTCAGCGAGAGCGCCCAGCCAACCAGTGCCCTCTGTTGCACCCGATCGTCTGTAGCTCGCTGATACACATGTACCAGCGTTCTGAACTTCGCGATATCAAAGAAGGTCATTGTCGAGAGCATCACGCTACTCAGAATCTGCTGCTGGTCTACCGTGTCGATGGTTGGCGAGAGCAATATATCTTCTATACCTGCAGCAAACGTGTCGCTCCACAGGTCTGAAGTCAGAATATAATAAAACAGATCCGCCATCTGCTGCTGATGCTTAGCATATAGTTCTTTCTGTTTCGACTCTGCTGTATGAGATGGTTCCAGTTCTAACATTGCCACATCCGACACAAACGATTCAAGTTCCTCCTTTATGGCCAGAGGAGACCAGTCTCTCAGTGATGCATGAACCTTGAAGAGCATCGACGACAGATAAGGTGTATGCCTGATATTATAGTTACTGGCTATGTTAGCATAAAGCATATACATGCGCCTCAACAGGTTGTTGTAAAGGCTGTCCAGCTGCGGGTCCTTAAACCCGTGTTGCCAGTAGTCGGTCATCAGCTGCAGGTCTGTTCTGATGGCATGCAGCCGGTCCGAGTTTATCTGATGCGGATGAACAGCCAAGAAAGCTTCCAACGCAATAATGGCTTCACCGAGATTGCGGTGAAGCAGATGATCATATACAACAGTTAAAGCATCATTCTTAATCATAGCTCCGTTATCCTATTTTCTTGCGAGCCATTGCCGAGCCTTCTCCACATCTTTCTGGCGTGGAGCCACAGCATGCTCAAATTTCAGTGAATCTGGCAGTTGTTTCAACGCCTGTTCCGACAATTTATAATTCTTCTTGATGACATCACTATAATGGCGGACCCCATAATGATTGATTGAGTCACATGCCTCGTTATAGCCTTTCAGGAATGCGTCCATCTGACGCATGCGGTTCTTATCGTTCAATTCTTTCTCACGAAAAGCCAACACCCCCATCTGCATATCCATCTGACGGGTGTCGAGCAGCACCTTATGCTTGCCAAGCAGAGCCTGAGTGACTTGCGGCTCTGTCATCAGCAGAGCGTCCATCTCGTTGTTTTCAAGCATCTTCAGGCGGATGTTCACGTCGTTCACCTGTATGCGGAACACTTGTTCTGGTTTTAGTTTGGCACTGTCGACAGCGATATCGCCTAGCATATCCGTCACTGAGTATCGCGTCATAGCCAGCATGCGGTCGTTCAAGTGCTTCAGGTTCGACATTCTCAACTGGCGATTACTGATCAGCAGCCAGTAGGCATTCGTGGCAGCCACATATCTCAGGGGTATGCCCTGCTTGATGATACGCTCTGTTCTCACCAAGTCACTGACAATCCCTTCCACCCTTCCACGTATCAGGGCTGTATCACAGTCCATCTGGGCATTGAAATGCTTCAGGCGGATATCCACCGCAGTGTCAAACATCTGGTGATCCTTGGCTATGAATATAGGCAGACAATCGAGCGTGGGCATCACGGCAATCTTCAGCGCAGCCGAGTCCTCGCGCCACAACTTCAGGCGCTGAGCCCTTGTGAGTCGCTTTGTTTCCTCATACGACTGTCCGCAGCCTATAACCAGCAGCGCAGTCACGATAAAAATCATCAGTTTCTTCATAAACACTGCAAAGGTAGCAATTTTTTGGCACAGACGTCATAGATTATCACAGATTTATGTTTTTTTTCCTTTTGAATCAGCGAAATCTGTGGCATTTTTATTACTTTTGCACCAATTATGGCAAAAGACAAGATAGCATACGTTTGTTCCAACTGCGGCCAGGAGTCGCCGAAGTGGATAGGCAAATGCCCTGCATGTGGGCAGTGGAATACGTTTAAGGAGATTCGTGTGGCTGCCGACACCAAGCAGCAGGCTGCCACTACGGCTGCCGCCTCAGCTGGCCATGCCCTGCGCAAGAACAAGGCCTTGAAACTGAGCGATATTTCCAACCACGACGACCCTCGCATCGATATGCACGACAACGAGCTCAACCGCGTACTGGGCGGTGGCCTCGTTCCTGGCAGCATCGTACTTCTGGGTGGCGAGCCAGGCATTGGCAAGTCCACTCTCTCGCTTCAGACCATGCTCCGCATGCCAGAGAAGCGCATCCTATACGTCAGCGGCGAGGAGAGCGCCCACCAGCTTAAGATGCGAGCCAACCGTATACCCCATGAGGAGAACGACCACTTCCTCATCCTCTGCGAGAATTCGCTTGAGCATATCTACGACCATATTAAAGAGGTGCAGCCCGAACTGGTCGTCATCGACTCCATTCAGACCATCATGACCGAGGATGTCGAGTCTTCAGCAGGCTCTATCGCTCAAGTACGAGAGTGCGCCTCTTCGCTACTACGTTTTGCCAAGACCAGCGGTGTACCCGTGATCCTCATTGGGCACATCACCAAAGAAGGCACTCTGGCAGGTCCCAAGATCCTTGAACACATTGTCGACACCGTCATCCAGTTCGAGGGCGACCAGCACTACATGTACCGCATTCTCCGCTCTATCAAGAACCGTTTCGGCTCTACCGCCGAACTGGGCATCTACGAGATGCAGCAGAGCGGTCTGCGCCAAGTGAGCAACCCTTCTGAACTGCTGCTTTCACAAGACCATGACGGTCTCTCCGGCATTGCTATCTCGTCGGCCATCGAGGGTGTACGTCCCTTCCTTGTCGAGACACAGGCCCTTGTCTCTACCGCAGCCTACGGCACCCCCCAGCGCTCTGCTACGGGCTTCGACCAGCGCCGTCTCAACATGCTGCTGGCCGTGCTCGAGAAACGTGTGGGTTTCAAGCTCATGCAGAAGGATGTGTTTATCAATATCGCCGGCGGTCTTCGTGTCACTGATCTCGCCATGGATCTCAGTATCATCGCTGCCGTACTGTCCTCGAATGTCGACACCCCCATCGAGTCGGGCTGGTGCATGTGTGGTGAGGTGGGACTCTCGGGCGAGGTACGCCCTGTGAACCGCATAGAGCAGCGCATCGCCGAGGCCGAGAAGCTGGGCTTCACCGATATGATTATCCCCAAGCACAACCTTCAGGGCTTCGATCAGAAGAAGTTCCATATCCGTCTCCACCCTGTGCGTAAAGTCGAAGAAGCCCTCCGTGAGCTTTTCGGATAAAGCTCTTTTGCAATGCGTACCTTACAATATACAGACCGTTACGTAAAAAAAGTATAAATTCTCAATTCCCGATTCTCATTTTTCATTTCATTTTTGTAACTTTGCAGGCGTTTCAAAAATGAAGTTTTATACATATTAAAATATTAAGATCATGACAATCAACGAATTCAACTTTGCCGGTAAGAAGGCAATCGTACGTGTAGACTTCAACGTACCCCTCGATGAGAATGGTAAAATCACTGACGACACCCGTATCCGCGGTGCCCTTCCCACTCTTAAGAAGATTCTGGCCGACGGTGGTGCTACCATCATCATGAGCCACATGGGTAAGCCCAAAGGTAAGGTAGATGCAAAGAAGTCACTCGGTCAGATCCGCGAGGCTGTTGAGAAGGCTCTGGGCGTTCCCGTTGCTTTCGCTCCCGACTGTGCTAAGGCTGCTGATGCTGCTAAGGCTCTGAAGATGGGTGAGGCTCTGCTGCTCGAGAACCTGCGTTTCTATCCCGAGGAAGAGGGTAAGCCTGTAGGTATCGACAAGGCTGATCCTGCATACGACGAGGCTAAGAAGGCTATGAAGGCCAGCCAGAAGGAGTTTGCGAAGACTCTTGCTTCTTACGCTGACTGCTACGTAATGGATGCCTTCGGTACAGCTCACCGCAAGCACGCTTCTACTGCTGTTATCGCTGATTACTTCGACGCTGACAACAAGATGCTGGGTCTGCTGATGGAGAAGGAGGTTCAGGCTGTTGACGCCGTTCTCTCTAACATCAAGCGTCCTTTCGTTGCCATCATGGGTGGTTCTAAGGTATCATCTAAGATCGGTATCATCGAGAACCTGCTCGGTAAGGTTGATAAGCTCATTCTCTGCGGTGGTATGACCTATACCTTCGCAAAGGCTCACAACGGTGAGATTGGTGATTCTATCGTTGAGCTCGACAAGCTGGACGTAGCTCTGGGTGTTGAGGAGCTGGCTAAGAAGAACGGCGTAGAGCTCGTTCTCGGTTCTGACTGCACCGCTACCAACGGTCTCGACTTCGGCACTATGAGTGTTAAGGAGGGTGCTCAGATCATCACTTGCCCAGCTAACCAGGTTCCTGCTGGTTTCGAGGGTGTTGACGCTGGTCCTGAGAGCCAGAAGGCATTCGCCGAGGCTATCAAGGGTGCAAAGACCATCCTGTGGAACGGTCCTGCCGGTGTATTCGAGTGCGACGCTTTCACCGCTGGTTCACGCGCAATTGGCAACGCTATCGCTGAGGCTACCAAGAATGGTGCATTCTCACTGATTGGTGGTGGTGACTCTGTTGCTTGCGTCAACAAGTTCGGTCTGGCTGATCAGGTTAGTTACATCTCTACTGGTGGTGGTGCTCTGCTCGAGGCCATCGAGGGTAAGGTTCTCCCTGGCGTAGCTGCTATCAAAGGAAACGATTAAGTGAGTACAGTAAGAGCCTGCTCTTATTGTCGAGCGTGAGTTTTTTAGAGGCAAAGCCTCAAGGGTGAGTAAAATCTGATTAAACTCCGATTTTAAATAACCAATCAATGACCGTTCTGCATCCCGCAGGCGGTCATTGTGCTTTAAAATTCAAACTAAATTCATCAAGCATGAAGAAACTTCTTGTATCCTTAACAATGGCAGCATGCTGTTTATTGCCGACCGTAGTATTGAATAGTTGCGCCAACGAAGACAATCCCGTACAAACCCAGGAGCTGATAAAATCGAAGCTTGTAGGCAAGTGGACCATCTATTACGTAGAAGAAGGTTACGACCAGGACATGGTCGGTACCGAATGGTGGTATGATGCTGATGGCAGTTTCACCAACGTACAGGGCGAGCACTATACAGGCACAGGCACATACGAGTGGGACGGCGACCTGTTGGTAATGATTATCAACAACATGCCTTGGTCGGCCCAAGTCAAGGAAATCACCGACACCGAAATGATCTGGTACGGCCCCCTCACCGGCAAGACCATCAAACTTAAAAGACAAATCCCAGTAAATTAATACTGGGATTTTCTTGTTTTATGCACGGAAGGTCTCGCGTTTCATCTTAGCATCGAAAAGCCATTTGATGACTTTAGGATAACGCATACCCCATCGGATGAGTCGCCAGCCGATAGGACTGAAGAAGAATTTAAAGACCTTAACCTGATGCTCCATCTTACGGAATTCCTCCGCATTAGCTTCACGGAATGGTATTCCCTCTACTATGGCACGCTTGGCATTGGCAGCAGTCTTGAAAGCATCGTAAAGACCCTCGCCCGTGAGTTTATTGGCAAATCCGCCTGCATCACCGATGAGAATAACATTATCTGCTGTAGGAGGAACGGTGTTCAATGGAATATATGCACCACGAATCTGTCCTAAGGGCACGCCGAACTTAGTGAGAGTCTCACAGAACTTCGCTTTATGACGAGGGAAATCCTCGTTCGACTCTAAAGAAGCAAAACCATACATGTCACGACCTAAGCTGGAGAACTTATAAAACACTCCTGGCTTATAGTTGCTCGAGAAATGAACAAACACGTCGTTATCGGTCTCACCCTCATTGTACTGTTCAAGGAACAATGCATGCAACTTAGGAGCACCATGTATCTGACGACGGATGAGACTGCCTGCACCATCAGCGGCTATCAGATAGCGGCATGAAATCTGCTCACCAGACTTCAGAGTAACAAGGACACGACCATCTGCCTGCTGCTCAAAACGCTCGAAAGAGCCCTTCATCAGTTCACCACCATGAGCCTGATAATACTGCAACAAGGCGTAATCAAAGTCCTTACGACGCGTCATGCGAATGGCATACTCCGCCTGGAACTCACATACGGGGTCGTTCTCGAACTGGCAACGCATGCGGGTGATAGGACGATAGTCGTACTTAATACCAGGCAACAGCATGTCGAGCAAACGCCATGCCTTTACCGTCAGTCCGCCACCACACACCTTGTCGCGTGGAAACGACGCACGATCTACTATTAAGCAATCAACACCAGCCTGCTTCAACAGACTTCCACAAACAGAACCAGCTGGGCCGGCTCCGATAATCAGTACATCTACATGTTTCATTTATTCTTTGTCCAATAATATCTTCATCATCTCAACGGCGGCCTTAGCCACAGAAGTTCCAGGACCGAAGATGGCAGCCACACCAGCCTTGTAGAGGAAGTCATAGTCCTGAGCAGGAATCACACCGCCTGCGATGACCATGATATCCTCACGACCCAGTTTTTTCAACTCTTCGATGAGCTGAGGGATGAGGGTCTTGTGACCGGCAGCGAGTGATGAAGCGCCCACCACGTGGACATCATTCTCGACAGCCTCACGGGCAGCCTCCTCTGGAGTCTGGAACAGCGGTCCCATATCCACATCGAAGCCACAGTCGGCATAACCGGTAGCTACCACTTTTGCACCACGGTCGTGACCATCCTGCCCCATCTTGGCGATGAAGATACGAGGACGACGACCTTCCTTCTCTGCGAACTCATCGGTCAGCTTGCAAGCCAACTCGAAGTCGCTATCGTTCTTTGATTCTGAGCTATACACGCCTGAAATTGTTCTGATTACTGCTTTATAACGACCTACGATCTCCTCGCAGGCATCACTGATCTCACCCAGAGTACAACGCAAGCCAGCAGCCTTTACTGCCAAGTCGAGCAGGTTGTTCTTCGACTTCTTACCTTCATTGAACTCACGAACACACTCCGTAATCTCCTTCAGGGCAGCCTGACAGGCAGCCTCGTCGCGATGAGCACGGAGCTCCTTCAGGTTCTCTACCTGCTGAGTACGTACGGCTGTATTGTCGACCTCGAGGATATCGATAGGATCCTCGTGCTCGAGGCGGTACTTATTGGTACCCACGATGGTCTGAACGCCACTGTCGATACGAGCCTGAGTACGGGCTGCTGCCTCCTCGATACGCATCTTGGGCAAGCCCGTCTCGATGGCCTTAGCCATACCGCCGAGTTTCTCAATCTCCTGAATATGCTCCCAAGCCTTGTGAACGAGCTCGTTGGTCAGGGTCTCTACATAATACGAACCAGCCCATGGGTCGATCTGCTTGCAGACCTTCGTTTCGTTCTGGATGTATATCTGGGTGTTACGGGCGATACGAGCCGAGAAGTCGGTAGGCAGGGCGATGGCCTCATCGAGGGCGTTGGTGTGCAGCGACTGGGTATGACCCAGTACAGCAGCCATAGCCTCGATACAGGTACGACCTACGTTATTGAATGGGTCCTGCTCGGTGAGCGACCAACCAGATGTCTGTGAGTGGGTACGGAGAGCGAGTGACTTCGGATTCTTGGCACCGAAGCTCTTCACGATCTTTGCCCACAGCAGACGACCGGCACGCATCTTGGCAATCTCCATGAAGTGGTTCATACCGATAGCCCAGAAGAATGAGAGTCGAGGAGCGAAAGCATCCACATCGATACCGGCATTCACACCAGTACGCAGGTAATCCATACCGTCGGCCAAGGTATAAGCCAACTCGATGTCAGCCGTAGCACCTGCCTCCTGCATATGATAACCTGAGATAGAGATGCTATTGAACTTAGGCATCTTCTGCGAGGTGTACTCGAAGATATCAGCGATAATCTTCATTGAGAATGCGGGCGGATAGATATAGGTGTTACGAACCATGAACTCCTTCAGGATATCGTTCTGAATCGTACCAGCCATCTCTTCCAGTTTTGCGCCTTGTTCCAGACCTGCGTTGATGTAGAAGGCCAATACAGGTAACACGCCACCATTCATGGTCATAGAGACCGACATCTTGTTGAGGGGGATACCATTGAAGAGAACCTTCATATTCTCAAGTGAGCAGATAGACACACCAGCCTTACCTACATCGCCCACCACACGGGCGTTGTCGGGGTCATAACCACGGTGCGTCGGCAGGTCGAAGGCTACAGAAAGACCCTTCTGACCAGCTGCCAGGTTACGACGATAGAATGCATTCGACTCCTCAGCCGTTGAGAATCCGGCATACTGACGGATGGTCCACGGGCGGAACGGATACATCATCGAATACGGACCACGCAGATAGGGAGGAATACCAGCAGTGAAGTCAAGGTGTTCCATACCTTCGAGGTCTTCTTTCGTATAAACGGGGCGCACCTCAATATGCTCTGGGGTCTTCCAGTTTTCTACGATTCCATTGTCTTTAATCCACTTGGCACCATCCTGAGCCTTGATGCCTGCATAGATATCTATATCTTTAAATTGTTTGCGCATAATTCAAGTCTCCTATTCTTTAGATACCAAGTTTCTGATTATATTCTTTCAAAGTCTCAAGTACGTTGCACTTGACGTGAACGAAGTTCTCGATGCCAGCGGCCTTCAAATCCTCCATGCAAGCGGGCGCACCAGCTACGACGAACATCGCACGACCATTCAAGTACTTGAAAGCAGGGATAGCATACTCGGCATACTCATCGTCACTCGAGCAGATAACCACAATATCGGCCTTAGCCTCGAGAGCGGCATCAACACCTTCCTCTACGGTCTTAAAGCCGAGGTTATCGATCACCTTATAACCAGCACATGCCAGGAAGTTACATGAGAACTGCGCACGAGCCTGACGCATGGCAAGGTTACCGATGGTGAGCATAAACGCAGTTGGCACCTTTGTCTCCTCGGTATGGATGCGCAGATTCTCGAAGTCGGCAGCCAGACGGGTAGTCTCGATAGCCTTGAACGCAACGTTCTCTTCGCCCTGATGGTGCACACCACCACAACTGCAATGGTGCTTGTAGGCGCGCTTGTTCTCGCTCTTCTCAGTAAAGTTCGGGAACTGGTTGGTACCCAGCAGGAACTCCTTACGCTTGGCAGCATCACCATGACGCTTCACGTTGGTAGCGTTGATATCGTCCTGAATGGTTCCAGCCTTGATGGCAGCCAGGAAACCGCCCTCCTCTTCTACCTTCAGGAATATCTTCCAAGCCTCGGTAGCCAGTGCATCGGTGAGGTGCTCGATATAATACGAGCCTGCAGATGGGTCGACGATACGGTCGAAATGGCTCTCCTCCTTAATCAGCAACTGCTGGTTGCGAGCGATACGCTCAGAGAAATCGGTTGCCTCCTCGTAAGGTGCATCAAACGGTGTTACCACCATCGAGTGAACACTACCCAGGGCAGCACTCATAGCCTCGGTCTGCGAACGCAGCAGATTCACATAGCTATCAAACAGCGTCTGGTTATAAGTAGAGGTGGTGGCGTTGATAATCATCTTGCAAGCACAGTCGCACTTAGGCTCGTACTGCTTGACGATCTGAGCCCACAGCAGGCGGGCAGCACGGAACTTGGCAATCTCCATAAAATAGTTCTCGCTAACGCCCATATTAAACTTGATGCTCTTAGCGGCCAGATCAACATCCACACCAGCGTCTACAAGCTGCTGCAGATACTCGTTACCCCAAGCCAATGCATAGCCTAACTCCTGGACGATATAAGCGCCAGCATTGTTAAGTGCATCGCTATGAACGATGATACTGCGGAAGTTGGGATACTCCTTGAGCGACTCAGCCAGTTTGGGACCGAATGCGAGAACAGGTGTTACATCCTTACCCGTCATCACAATCTTCTTCATGGGGTCCCACTCGATAGAGCCTACTATCTTTTCTTTATCATAGCCCTTCTTCTGCCAATAGGTCTTCAGGATCTCGGCGAGTTCGAGCGAATGACGCTGACAGGTAGAGAAGTTAACCTCTACACACTCGCAGTAAATGCCATCGAGCAGCGTCTCGATAGTATCCATCGAAACCAGTTTGCCAGGGATGTGGAAACCCAACGAGTCGATACCCTTATTCAGGATGTCGAGCGCCTTGGCATTGGCCGCCTTAGCAATCTCTTTAGATGTTGCGTTACCCGCGCCATCTAAAGAAATGTTCTGACGAACATACCATGTGTTAGAGTCCTTCTTGTTACCACGTACAAACGGAAACTCTCCTGGGAGAGCATCGGGTGTTTTCAAGTTCGCCAGGTCTTCACGGCGATAGAAGGGCTGTACATTAAAACCTTCATTAGTTCTCCATACCAAGCGCTTCTGGAAATCGGCACCTTTCAGGTCGACCTCAATCTTGTCGAGCCACTCTTGAGTGGTCGGAGCTGTAAACTCGGTAAAGAGCTTTTCTTTGTTTGCCATAGATACGTAAAATTATTATATAAGTTGTTTTAAGCTGCAATTTATTTAGGCGACAAAGATACAAACTTTTTAGACAAATCAATCAATTGAATTGTGAAAGAAATAAAAAAACGGTTTTTATTCAAAATTAAGCACACAAAATTGCATAAGTTGCGCATTTTTTAGTACCTTTGCACTCGAAATTTGAGAATAAAAAAAGTTAGTAGTATTTATGGAATCTTTTCAATGGTTGAAAGACCTGTTTACAACCACTGACACCGTGGCTCACATCACCTTGCTCTATGCTATCGTGATCGCCATTGGTGTATATATGGGAAAAATCAAGGTCTTTGGAATCTCTCTTGGTGTTACTTTCGTTTTATTTGCCGGTATTCTGGCAGGCCACATTGGATTCACAGCCCCCGCCCCGATTCTGACTTTCGTACAAGACTTCGGACTGATTCTGTTTGTCTTTATGATTGGTATGCAGGTCGGACCAGGTTTCTTCGAGAGCTTTGGTACTCAGGGCGTTAAGCTCAACGGACTGGCAGCGAGTGCTATTCTGCTGAACATCCTCGTCATGTTTGCCTGCTATTACATTTTCTTTGATACCAACGAAGTAACCAACCTGCCGATGATGGTAGGTACGCTCTATGGTGCCGTGACAAACACTCCTGGACTTGGTGCTGCCAATGAAGCACTGAACACAGTATTCCCCAATGGTGCTCCCCAGATTGCATCGGCTTATGCCTGTGCCTATCCGCTCGGCGTACTGGGTATTATCGGCGCAACTATATTAATAAGGTATATCTGCAATGTAAAGCTTGAAAAAGAAGAGGAAGAGCTGATTGCAATGGAGGAAACCAACACCAACAAGAAGCCTTACAAGATGCACTTGGAGGTAACCAACAAATACTTGGAGGGTAAGACTCTGCTGCAGGTACACGACTTCCTGAACCGCGACTTTGTGGTGTCACGCCTGGTGCACGAAGGTGAGCTGTTTATCCCTAACCGTGATACCATCTTCCACATGGGCGACCAGATGCTGATTGTTTGTGCAGAAGCCGATCAGGAGGCTATCACTGCCTTTATCGGTCCCAAGCTCGACATCGATTTCGAGCAGCAGGATCAGCCTATGGTTTCAAAGCGCATTGTGATTACCAACCCGAAGGTGAATGGCAAGACACTGGCATCGCTCCACTTCTCGAGCGTTCATGGTGTTAACGTAACCCGTGTAACCCGTCACGGCATGGACATCTTCGCCTCTCCGACCCTGCCCTTGCAGGTAGGCGACCGCATCATGGTCGTAGGTCCTGAGGATGCTGTCGACAATGTGGCTGGCAAGATGGGGAACAGCTTGCGCCGTTTGGATGCGCCAAACATCGCCACCATCTTCGTTGGAATCTTCTTGGGATTGATTTTCGGTTCACTGCCTATTGCTATCCCTGGCATGCCCGTTCCTGTGAAACTGGGTCTGGCAGGTGGTCCGCTGATCATCGCTATCCTGATTGGCCGATATGGCTATAAGATTCATCTGGTAACCTATACCACCACTTCGGCAAACATGATGTTGCGAGAAATAGGGCTGGTGCTCTTCCTGGCCTCTGTAGGTATCAAGGCTGGAGCCAACTTCTTCGAGACAGTAGTACAGGGCGATGGTTTGCTCTATGTACTGACAGGTTTCCTGATTACCATCATACCTATCTTGATAGTCGGTCCTATCGCACGCATGAGGTTCAAGTTCAACTACTTTACCATCGCTGGTATGGTGGCTGGTACCTATACCGATCCCCCCGCACTGGCTTACGCGAACAGCATCTGTTCAAAGGAGGCTCCTGCATTGGGATATTCGACGGTCTACCCGCTCGCAATGTTCCTGCGCATCTTCACGGCACAGATTGTCGTGCTGTTCTTCTGCGGATAGGAATTAGGTATATAACTAGACATAAACATAAATATAATAATACACCTAAACAACAACATGAACAAGTACAGACTTCTGCTCTGCAGTATGATGTTGATAAGCGCCTCGGCGAGTATGGCTCAGGGAGCCAGGAATATTCGAATCAGCGAGGTGCTTACCAACAATACTGCCAGCATTCAGGATGAGTTCGGTGAACGTGAGGCGTGGATTGAGTTGGAAAACATCTCGTTTACTACCTACAATATCCGCGGCATGTATCTTACCACCGACCGGCATGTCCTTGACAAAGAGATGAGCGTCCCCGAACGTATCAAGCGCATGAGTGTAATCCCTAACGGTGACCCTCGTACGCAGATCGGCGGTAGACAGCATCTGGTATTCTTTGCAAACTCTACCCCTACCAAGGGTAAGTTGCACCTCTCACTTCCCGTTCCTATCTCGGAACCTGTATGGATTGGCTTCTACAATGGTAATGCTGTGGAACTGATCGACTCTGTTACGGTACCCGCACTGGCTGCCGACCAGAGCTATGCACGCCATGGTAACAACTGGAGCATCAAGAAAGCTGAAAACGTCACGCCCGGTATTGAGAACTTTATCAAGACCGACGAGACGAAAGACGCCAAACTGAAGCGCGAAGACCCCCACGGATTCGGCATCACTCTGCTGGCCATGGGTATCGTATTCTTCTGTCTGGCCGTTTTGTTCATCTTCTTCTGGTTCTTCGGATTGATTATGGCGCACCTTGACACTGCAAAGAAGGTTGTCAACACACAGCCTATTAAGACAGTGACCAAGACGGTAGAAGTAACTCACGACATCGCCCATGCAACAGGCAACCTCCTGCAAGACGGTCTTAAGACCAAGGGCATCGACAAGGAGCTTTACATAGCCGTCATCTCCATGGCACTCAAGCAGTATCAGGAAGACGTACACGACGTAGAAAGTGGTATCATCACCATCAAGGCAAGACAGTCTGGATGGAATATTATTAAATAACTTACAGATTAAGAGATATGAACAAGTATCAATATAAAGTACAAGGCGTCGATTACGACGTAGAAATAGAAGAAGTAGAGGGCAACGTAGCCAAGGTGAACGTAAACGGCATCCGTTTCGACGTAGAACTGAAGCAGCCCATCAATCCTACCAGTTCGCTGAAGAAGGTGCGTATAGAGGCACCCAAGCCCGTGGCTCGTCCCGCAGTGGTTCCTGCCGCTGCTGCCCCCGCCGCAGCTCCTGCTCCATCTGCAGCTGCCGGTTCTTCTGTAAAAGCACCACTGCCAGGCACCATCATCGATGTGAAGGTCAACGTAGGCGACAAGGTGAACGTTGGCGATACCGTACTCGTACTCGAAGCTATGAAGATGCAGAATAACATAGAGTCAGAATATGCAGGAACCGTTACCTCCATTGCCGTCAAGCAAGGCGAGAGCGTCATGGAAGGTTCAGTTCTTTTAACCATCGGATAAGCTATGGATTTAGGACAGTTTATCATACAGAACTTTCATGAGTTTCTGACTTACACGGCTTTTGCAAATGCCACAGTCGGAAACCTGATCATGATTGCGGTGGGGGCCTTCTTCATCTGGCTGGCCATCAAGAAAGACTTCGAGCCTCTGTTGCTCATTCCTATCGGACTTGGTATCATTCTCGGCAATATTCCTTTCCGAGCAGATGCCGGCCTGGAGATCGGACTCTATGAAGACAATTCCGTGCTGAACATTTTCTATCAAGGTGTACGCCAAGGCTGGTATCCACCTCTGATATTCCTGGGCATCGGAGCCATGACCGACTTCACGGCTCTATTGGCTAATCCAAAGCTCATGCTCATTGGCGCTTCAGCCCAGTTTGGTATTTTCGGAGCATACATGGTGGCCCTTGCCATGGGCTTTGAGCCTTCACAGGCTGCCGGTATCGCTATCATTGGTGGTGCCGATGGTCCTACAGCTATTTTCCTCAGTTCTAAACTCTCACCCAACCTGATGGGTGCCATTGCCGTATGTGCTTACTCTTATATGGCTCTTGTACCCGTGATTCAGCCATTCATCATGCGTCTGCTTACCACCAAGAACGAGCGCGTCATCAAGATGAAGCCTGGGCGTAACGTGTCACAGACTGAGCGTATTCTCTTCCCGATCATCGGACTGTTGCTGACCACGTTCATCGTGCCATCAGGTCTGCCTCTGCTGGGTATGCTCTTCTTCGGCAACCTGCTGAAAGAAAGTGGCAAGACCACCCGCCTGGCAAAGACCGCTGGAGCAGCCCTCAATGATATCGTAGTCATGCTGTTGGGTCTCACCGTAGGTTGCTCGACTCAGGCTTCTGAGTTCCTGACCTTCAACACCATCAAGATATTTGCACTTGGTGCTATGGCCTTCATGATTGCTACCGCATCAGGCGTATGCTTCGTCAAACTGATGAACCTCTTCTTGCCTGAGGGTAAGAAACTGAACCCGCTGATTGGTAATGCCGGTGTCAGTGCCGTACCTATGGCTGCACGTATCAGTAACAACCTCGGTCTGGAGTACGACCGCCACAACTTCCTGCTCATGCACGCCATGGGTCCGAATGTTGCAGGTGTCATCGGCTCTGCTGTTGCCGCAGGTGCTTTATTAGGATTCTTATCATGATGCAAGGAAGACCGAAGGTTGCTATCATCGATCCCAACACGCTCTCATCGCTGGGATTAAAACAGATGTTACAGACTGTCATGCCCATCATGACAGTCGACACCTACGGTTCTTTTCTTGAGCTAGAGGCCAACCACCCGGAGAAGTACTTCCACTTCTTTGTCGCTATGAGCATTGTTCTGGAGCATAAGGAGTTTTTCATGGCGCATCGTCGCAAGACCATCGTACTGACGCTCAGCCTCGACACCATGTCACAGCTCTCCGAGTTCCACTGTCTGTGTATCAATGTTCCCGAACAAGAACTGGTACGCTCACTGCTGATGCTCGAGCAGCATGCTCATGGGAAGGGTGAGAACCTGCCACCGATGCCAAAGGTGCTAAGTCAGAAGATTCTTACCGACCGTGAGATCGAAGTGATGAGTCTTATTGTTCAGGGCTATATCAACAAGGAGATAGCCGACAAGCTCAATATTGGTCTGGCAACAGTCATCACCCATCGTAAAAACATCATGGAGAAACTGGGCATGAAGAGTGTTTCGGCACTAACCATCTATGCCGTCATGCATGGCTATGTCGACATCAACGCCATATAAAACAAAAAATCCCCGCCGCAATGGTGGGGATTTCTTTTATAGTTTCACACTACTTATATCAACAAGTCCGTTTACGATGGCATAAATCGTCAAGCCTGCAGGAGAATGTATCTGGAGCTTGCGGGCTATGTTCCTTCTGTGCGTAATCACTGTGTTGATAGAGATACACAGGTGGTCGGCAATCTCCTTATTCGCCATCCCCTGTACCAATGCGACAATCACATCCTTCTCACGGTCAGAGAGGGCATCCTGATTCTGCGCAACGCCATTCTTGAACACCATGTCTGAGATATTCTTCGACACATCATTCTGCTTGGTCATCTGCTCCAGACGACGAATGGCAGGTACGAAAATATGATCCTCCACCTGTGCATGCTGACGCAGCCAGGCCTCGTTGTCATAGATATCATGCAGGGTTGCCGTAAGCTGGTTATTATGCAAGCCGTCCTGAGGCAGATACTTGATAATAAGCAGTTTCAACTCACGCAACTTCTTGTCGGCAGCACCATGATGCTTCGAGAATGTCTCTACATTATAATCATTGGCCGGCCGTCCTTCCAGCAATGTCTGCACATAAGGGAACAGTGTTTTCTGCTCGTACTGCATATGACGACGTATCTCATGGGCGTATTCGTCGTAGAATCGCAGTATCAGTCTGGCCAACGAGTCATCTTCGTTCAGCGACTCAGAAAGTTCTCGGCGTATAAAGGGCAACTGGAAGTCAAGGAAATAGGCGTGACTGGCTTCCAGATAATGCATCAGCGTAGGAACACTGATCTGCTCATCGGCATCAAACTCACCATAACCGTTGATGGTATAGTTGACCACAGCCAGGAAAGTATAGGTATCTACATTATTATCCTCACATGTCTCTTTCACGGTCTTATCACCGAAGCCAAGACTGATGCCGAAACTGCCAAGCGACTGCAGCAGGTCATAATTATCGCGGATCAAAGAGATCATCTTATCGTCCGCTTCATACATCTTTTGATTCTTCATCTTTTGTATGTACCTAATAATGATTACGGCTGCAAAATTATACATTATTTTTGGAATACGCAATAATCATTATTAGGTATTTTTATCCTCCTAACTCTTTTATATAGGTCTATTTAACCCATTTTCATAATTTTTAGGTATTGTGTAATCACTAGGAAAGGTCTACCTTTGCAGCCGATTTTAGTAATGGTTCTAGGTTTATACAAAATGAAGAATAAGACTATTTTTACAATGTGTGCCATGGTTGGTCTTTTTACCACCACGTTACAGGCACAAGAGGTGGCTGGCGACAGCGTGATGCAACATGCCACTGGCAAGAAGTTTTCTGTAGGAGGTTATGGCGAAATTGCTTACAGCCGTAATTATTTTAGCGACCACGTAAGCCGGTACAGTCAGCCGGAACAGCATAAGAACGACCCCAGCCACGGACGTTTCGATATTCCCCACATGGTAGTATATATGGGTTACGACTTCGGAAAGGGTTGGACCTTCGGTACTGAGATCGAGTTTGAGCATGGCGGTACCGGTATCGCTTATGAGAAAGAAGATGAGGAAGGTGGCGAATGGGAGCAGGAGACAGAGAAAGGCGGTGAGGTAGAACTTGAGCAGTTCTGGATCCAGAAGACCTTCTCGAATGCAGCCCATCTGAAATTCGGTCATATCGTTGTACCCGTAGGACTCACCAATGCCTATCATGAACCGCTGAACTTCTTCACGGTCTATCGCCCAGAAGGCGAGAACACCATCATGCCCTCTACATGGCATCAGACCGGTGTCAGTTTCTGGGGACGTGCCGGTAAGTTCCGCTATGAGGCACAGTTCCTTGCTGGATTGAATGCCGACAATTTCACCAATGTAGGATGGGTTCGTAAAGGCCATAAGTCACCTCTGGAGTTTGACGTTGCCAACAAATATGGTGTAGCGCTCCGTATCGACAACTATTCTGTTCCCGGTCTGCGCCTTGGTCTGAGCGGCTACTATGGCCAGAGCATCGGCAACAGCTATCCCCGCAACGCCAATGGTGTCGACGCCGAATACAAAGGAGATGTTCTGATTGGTGCTTTCGACTTCACCTACAAAGGACACAACTGGATTGTTCGCGGACAGGCAGACTATGGATATCTGGGCGATGCCGACCAGTTGAAGTACGTATACAATCGCCTCAACTCCAAGTCGCCTTACAAGCACTCCGCCTTTGTCAGCAAAAATGCCTATGCCATTGGCATCGAAGCAGGCTACGACATCTTCTCACAGATACAGCAGCTGCGTGATGACAATAAGAAACTTTTCGTTTTCGGACGTTATGAGCAATACAACCCCTATGCCAGTAACACAAAAGGCACCGCCTACGATTATACAGAAGTAAAACGCATGGCTGTCGGTGTGAACTACCATCCCGTACCTCAGATAGCCATCAAGGCAGAATACTCAAAACGTTTTCTGAAGAGCCTCTACAACAACGAGCCTTCCGTAAACATCGGTGTTGCATACGAGGGCTTTTTCTTGTAAAGCATAATCATAAAAGTAAAAAGTTAACATAATAATTATCAACAATGAAAAAGTATTTTATTCTTTCAGCTGCACTCCTGATGGGTGCTATGACTTTTACATCATGTAGCGATGATGACAAAAACGAGAACGAAGAGACCTCTTTCGATCTTGTTAAGACAACACCAATTGTAGACGAGGACAATTACGACCTGAATACAGTTGCTGCTAACTATTCTGTTAAGAGTTTTGGCGAGGCAGCCATCGACAATTGCGGTGACCTGGTCGACCAGCTGACTTCAGCTAATGCCGCTATTCAGCAGGCAAAGCTGTCTGAGGCTCAGGAGACTTATCTCCGCGAGGTGCTGAAGAATCTGGTTAGCAATGTCATCATCCCCACCTATACCCAGCTGGCCGATGAGACTGAGAAACTGGAAAAGACCCTCAACGGACTGACTGTAAGCACCATCACACAGGCACAGATCAACTCAGCTTGTGAGGACTTCAAGGAAGCACGTAAGTATTGGGAGCGTAGTGAAGCGTTCCTGATGGGTGCCGCTTCCGACTTCGACGTTGACCCGACTATCGACTCATGGCCTCTGAACCGCTCGCTGCTGCTGAGCTATTTCAATAACGGTATGAACGACGAGATGCTGGAGGATGCCACCATCCTTGGTTTCCACGCCTTGGAGTTCATCCTGTTCCGCGACGGTCAGCCACGTAAGGTTGCTGAGCTGCAGGCCAACGACACCTATAAGAATTTCGAGAATATTTCCGGTGCTAAGGAGCTGGCTTATGCCCAGACCATCTGTACGCTGCTGAAGCAGCGCACCTTCCAGTTGCAGGTTGCATGGGAAGGCGAGAAGAACAGCAGTCGTGTAGCTGTTGTCAAAGCCGCAGGTCTCGACTACACCACAGAGGCAGGCCTCTCTTATGGCGATAACCTCATCAACGCCGGTATTGACGGCAGCAAGAGCACCTTCCCCACCCTGAAGGCCGCCATCTCACAGATCCTTTCCGACGATGAGGGTAGCTGCGTAGGTATCGCCAACGAGGTTGGTACAGCCAAGATTGCCAATCCGTTTGCCTCAGGCGACATCTCTTATGTAGAGTCACCTTATAGCTACAACTCTATTGCCGACTTCCGCGACAACATCCGCTCTATCCGCAACATCTGGTTGGGTTCTACAGATAAGAAAGCCAACGATTACAGCTTCCACACATTCTTTGCCAGTGTAAAGAGCGAGGGTGTCAACACCGCCGTCGAGAATGGCTATGTAAAAGCCATCGAGGCCATCAGCAATATGCCATCAGCATTTGTAAAGTACTGCAGCACCATCTGGGGCATTGCTTTCGAAGATGATGAAGACTGGGAAGTAGAAGAGTAGGAATATCTCTATACGTTATACAACAGCGCCTCACCTGAAACATGGTGGGACGCTTTATCGCTTAAAATAAACAAAACAATTCTTTATGACAAACTTTAAAAGTATCTCAAAGTTCACGCTTATCAGTCTGTTAGCCTTTCAGGGCCTTACAAGTTGCTCTGACGACAATAGCAGTGAACTTGGTCCGCTGGTCCCCGAGGAACAAGCCTTCGGCAAGGCCAACGATGTCTTCAGCGCTGAAGAGTGGTTTCCCGGTGGAGAATTAGGAACTACCGAGAAAGCCAGTTACTCTGCCCCAACCCCTGCTGTCGTGAACATTGCAGGTATGGAGGACCATTTCAATACAGGTGAGGATTTCTTCGAGCATCTTTACACCTTCGACGTAGCACCCCGTAAAGGTCTGGGCCCGGCATGGGTTCGTAACAGCTGCATAGCCTGTCATCCAAGCTACGGCCATGGTAAGCGCCAGACGGAATACCGTGCCAACACCATCGGCAACGGCTATCTGCTGGTCATCTACCACCCCGACAACAACGCCTACATCTCTGAGGTAACAGGTATGCCGCAGACGGCAGCCATGGCTCCGTTTAAAGCGCCAATCGACGAGAACCAGATACAGATTGACTGGAAGACCGTGACTGCCATGGAGAGCGGACTGGCTATGACATTCCCCGATGGTGAGAAGTACGAGCTGATTTATCCGGAGGTTCGTATTCCTCAGTCGGCTTTCAACACCAATCCTAAGCCAACCAACTACGACGTACGTTTAGAGTCGACCATCGGTGTCTATGGTACGGGATTGCTCGACGCCATCGACGACGAGGAGATTGAGAAACAGTGGGCTGCCGAGGCTAAGCATGCCGAGTTGAATCCTGCCATGTGGGACAAAGAGGCCAACACCTTCAAGGCCAGTGCCTACTACAGTGCTCCTTACAACGACACAGGTGCTCATCACGGTTCTCATGGACCTCTGAAGCGTTTCACTTACGCCATGACCCGTGGTTCGTTGCAGGATGGTGCCGGTGCCAATGCCGTCTGGAACATCACCAACGTGACGCGTAGCGACCGCCACTGGCTCTACACCACCACAGCCTGGGCTAAGGCTCAGAGCGAGGATCCTGAGGTCATCAGTTATATCAAAGAGCACGGTTCCTCATTTGCCAGCATTCTGCATCCCTACTATGCCGACGGTACCGACGAAGGCATTGCCGCACGTGTCTATGAAGTGCTGAACACACCATCCATCGCCTACAAGGATACTTTCGAGAAATACCTGCTTAACGATGAGTACTATGGTGGTGAGGAAGAGATGAACGACAAGCAGTACTACCAGTTCATGGTATGGCACCGCGGTCTTGCCGTTCCTGCCGCCCGTAATCTGAACGACGATGCCGTAAAGCGTGGCAAGACCCTCTTCACCGAGATCGGTTGCGCTAACTGTCATCGCCCGTCATGGAAGACCGGTGCCGACAATCTGTGGATCGACGCCAGCATCAAGGCCTACGCCAAGAGCATCGGCAAGGATGCCAAGAGCATCATGCCCCGTTATGCCAACCAGACCATCTGGCCTTATACCGACTTGGTTCAGCACCGTCTGTTCATGATGAACGACATTCGTACCGGTTGGTGCCGCACCACGCCACTTTGGGGTCGTGGTCTCTCACGCCAGCTGACAGGTGCCGACGACCGTCTGCACGATTGCCGTGCCCGAACCGTTATCGAGGCTATCATGTGGCATGGCTATAGCAAGAAGTCCGACGCCTACCGTCCGACAGAGAAGTTCTATAATCTGCCCAAGGCCGACCGTGATGCCATTGTCAAATTCATAGAGTCCATCTAAATGCAGAATCGTAACAGACGCTATACAACACTCATACTGACCCTGC
The DNA here is from genome assembly GCF_000746155.1 of Prevotella sp. FD3004. NCBI lineage: Bacteria > Pseudomonadati > Bacteroidota > Bacteroidia > Bacteroidales > Prevotellaceae > Prevotella > Prevotella sp. FD3004. The sequence goes on from NZ_KN050819.1 coordinate 733,197, forward strand.
TGTTTATGGCAGGGTCAGTATTTGCTATGCCTGCACCGCTCATCATGCCGAAAGCTCAGGCAGCACACTTCTGCAGGTTACTCATCAACGACGGAGAGAGCATCGCCCCGCTCAGTTCACATGCCCATCGGCTCATGGCGGCCAACGACAGTCTGACCTCTGAGCAGATATTCGCATCCTACATCTTCAGACAGTCTAACTGGATCACACTGCGCGTTTTCCCCCATACCGAGACCGACGGCACTGTTGCCTGGTATTCAGCATCCGACCTCCTTCCCGCTTCGGTCAGCACTGAACACCAGAAGTATATCCGCGAGGTCTTCCCCCACCTCCAGGCAGAGATAGAGGCAGGACATTGGACCACCGTCGATGCCTATATCGACAAGATGATTGAATACCAATGCAAGTTCGCTAACAACGATCAGGCAGTCTCTACACCGTCTTACCTGATCTATGTTGTTGCACTTTTCTTTGCGGTTTTGCTTATTTCTCGAATAATATTCGTAAATTTGCACCCTAAAAGAACAAAACAATGAAACCAAAACTCATAAACCTGGATTTTAAGGACACACGCGCCGAAGTCTTTTGCTTCGATTGCGGCACCGATGTCTGCGAATATCATGCGATGCTTCATGTCAGCGACCAGCGTTTGCCGTATGCCAAGCAGCTGGAAGCCATTATGAACGCATACCAGACACTACTCGACAAGCTGCCAGGCACTCAGGCCGTATTTAAGCGCTACTTCCTGAGCGACGCAGCCAATCAGGCCGACGATGTCATTGTGGCCGATGTCACCGACTGTGCGAAGAGTATCATACAGCAGGCCCCGCTCAACGGCACGAAGATTGCCCTGTGGGTCTATCTCATGACCAACGTTCAGACGGGCATGACCAACAGCGGTCTCTATGAGGTCAGTCATGGCGAGTTCCGCCATCTCTATAATGCCTCAGCCCATAACCTTGCAGCCAACTCAGAATACCAGATGCGCCTGCTCTTCAACGAGTATATCATGCAACTGGCAGAGGAGGGCTGCAAACTCTCCGAGAACTGCATTCGCACATGGCTCTTCGTCAACGATATCGACTTAAACTACGGCGGTGTGGTTCGTGCCCGTAACCAGGTATTCTTCACCCAAGGCCTTACTGTCCACACCCACTTCATTGCCTCTACAGGCATCGGTGGCCGCCAGCAGGATCCCAATGTGCTCTCTCAGATGGACAACTATGCCATCGCCGGCATCCGCCAGGAGCAGATTCACTATCTGTATGCCCCCACCCATCTCAATCGTACCAGCGACTATGGTGTAAGTTTCGAGCGTGGTACCTATGTCGACTATGCCGACCGACGCCATGTCTTTATCTCGGGAACAGCCTCTATCAACAACAAGGGAGAGATTATGTTCCCTAAGGACATTGAGAAACAAACCCTTCGCATGTGGGAGAATGTCGAGGCTTTGCTGAAGGAGGCCGAATGCACCTACGACGACGTGGCAGAGATGATTGTCTATCTGCGCGACGTGGCCGACTACAATCTGGTTCGCTCTCTCTTCGAGGAGCGTTTCCCCGGTAAGCCCTGCGTCATTGTCCACGCTCCCGTCTGTCGCCCGGGCTGGCTGATAGAGATGGAGTGCATGGCCATTAAAGCAGTAAACCTACCGGCCCTGCCTCAGTTCTGATTTTCCTTATTACCCAAACAATAAATGCGGACAGGCTTCACAGTCTATCCGCATTCTTATTATCAATGATTTATACAAAAAAAGTTGTTTATTTAACTCTATATTACTTCAGTCGCTGATAACCATAAGCAGCCTGCTCGCCAAGTTCCTCTTCGATACGGATAAGCTGGTTGTACTTAGCCATACGATCAGTGCGGCTCAGCGAACCTGTCTTAATCTGACCGCTGTTGGTAGCCACGGCGATATCGGCAATCGTGGTATCCTCAGTCTCACCAGAACGGTGTGAGGTCACAGTGGTGTAACCATGACGGTGAGCCATCTCGATAGCCTCAAGGGTCTCAGTGAGCGAACCAATCTGATTTACCTTAATCAGGATTGAGTTGGCAGCTCCCATCTTGATGCCCTTCTCCAGGAACTTGGTGTTGGTCACAAACAAGTCGTCGCCCACCAACTGACAACGGTCACCGATCTTCTCTGTCAGCTTCACCCAGTTGTCCCAGTCGTTCTCATCAAGACCATCCTCGATACTGTCGATAGGATACTTGGTAATCAACTGCTCCAGATAGGCAATCTGCTCATCGGCAGAAAGTTTCTTACCGTTAGGATCTTTCTTGGCACCGTTCTTCAGCTGACGATAGTCATAGAACCACTTACCGTCCTCACAGGTAGCAAACTCAGAGGCGGCACAGTCCATGGCGATCTTCACATCCTTACCAGGCTCGTAACCAGCCTTCTTGATAGCCTCGACAATCGTGTCGAGCGCATCCTCGATACCATCGAAGTCAGGCGCATAGCCACCCTCGTCACCTACGGCTGTTGAAAGACCACGAGCCTTCAGCAACTTAGCCAGGTTGTGGAACACCTCAGCACCCATACGGATAGCCTCTTTCTCGTTGCTGGCACCTACCGGACGGATCATGAATTCCTGGAAGGCAATAGGAGCGGCAGAGTGAGCACCACCATTCACGATGTTCATCATAGGAACAGGCAGCGTATAGGCGTTGGCACCACCGATATACCTATAAAGGGGGATGTTCAGAGCCTTAGCGGCAGCCTGAGCACAAGCCAGCGACACACCGAGGATGGCATTGGCACCGAGTTTCGACTTCGTTGGTGTACCGTCGAGTGCCAGCATCTTATAGTCGATGGCACGCTGCTCCAGCACACAGTCGCCCTTCAATGCAGGTGCAATTACCTTATTTACATTCTCAACGGCCTTCAGCACACCTTTACCGAGATAGCGTCCCTTGTCGCCATCACGAAGTTCCAGAGCCTCGTTCTCGCCTGTAGAAGCACCTGATGGAACGGCTGCGCGTCCCATGACACCATTCTCAAGCGTTACTTCAACTTCTACTGTAGGATTACCTCTTGAATCGAGGATTTCTCTTGCATGAATCTTTTCAATCTTCATAATTACTCTTTTATTCTAATAACAAAACCATTATTTCCGTGTGCAAAATTACAAATAAATAATCACTCGGACAATACTTAGAAATTATGATTTTCTCTGTCCAGAGCAACAAATTGCGTATCGGCTCTTGCACAAGAAATAAATAATCCGTAACTTTGCACCCCGAAATATTTAATAAGAAGACATGAGAAAGATTAGTTTTAGGATTATCGGCGGCTGCGCACTGATGGCAGCCGTATTCGCAGTACAGAGTTTCATGGTTGGCGACAACACCATCACAAAAGAGAATGATGTCTATGTCATCAATACCACTACGATCGGCAAGAACATCGAGGGCTATAACGGTCCCACCCCAATGAAGGTCTATATTAAAAAGAATAAGGTAGAGAAGGTTGAGTTCCTCAAGTCGCAGGAATCTCCCAAATACTATGCAAAGGTCAAGAAGGCATTGGCCGAGAAATGGAACGGCCTGAAGGTGAAGGATGCCAAGACCCGACAGGTCGATGCCGTTACAGGCGCCACCTACTCGTCCAAGTCCGTCATCCAGAACGTCCAGCTGGCACTCGATTACTACCAGAAGAACAAATAAAAAAGGCTCGCAGTTGCGAGCCCTTTTTTATTGTAAGCAATCTGTTTATTTTGCGTAAGCAACAGAACGTGTCTCTCGGATGACGGTAATCTTCACCTGTCCGGGATAGGTCATCTCGTTCTGGATCTTCGTGGCGATATCACTGCTCAGAGCCTCGCTCTCGGCATCGTTCATCTTGTCGGCACCGACAATCACACGGAGCTCACGACCAGCCTGGATGGCGTAGGTCTTGGTAACACCGGGATAGCTCATGGCGATAGCCTCAAGATCGTTCAGACGCTTGATGTAAGCCTCAACAATCTCACGACGGGCACCAGGACGGGCACCAGAGATAGCGTCGCACACCTGAACGATCGGAGCCAGCAGCGTCTGCATCTCCATCTCGTCGTGGTGGGCACCGATAGCATTGCAGATATCGGGCTTCTCCTTATACATCTCTGCAATCTTGGCACCATAGAGTGCGTGTGGCATCTCGCTCTCCTCATCGGGCACCTTACCTATATCGTGCAACAAGCCTGCGCGCTTAGCCTTCTTCGGGTTCAGTCCCAGCTCAGCAGCCATCACAGCACAGAGGTTAGCTGTCTCACGGGCATGCTGTAACAGGTTCTGACCGTATGAAGAACGGTATTTCATCTTACCGATGATACGGATCAGCTCAGGATGCAGACCATGGATACCCAGGTCGATGGCCGTACGCTTACCAGTTTCGATAATCTCGTTGTCGAGCTGCTTCTTCACCTTGGCAACCACCTCCTCGATACGGGCAGGATGGATACGACCGTCGCTCACCAGCTGATGCAGGGCCAGGCGACAAGTCTCACGACGCACAGGATCGAAACCGCTGATAACGATAGCCTCAGGCGTATCGTCGACCACGATCTCGACACCGCAGGCAGCCTCCAGTGCACGGATGTTACGTCCCTCACGACCGATCACACGACCCTTCACGTCGTCATTGTCGATATGGAACACGCTCACCGAGTTCTCAACAGCCGTCTCAGTAGCCACGCGCTGAATGGTCTGAATCACAATCTTCTTGGCCTGCTGGTTAGCGTTGAGCTTAGCCTCGTCCATAATCTCGTTGATATAGCTGGCAGCAGCAGTCTTAGCCTCGTCCTTCATCGACTCCACCAGTCGGTTCTTGGCTTCCTCGGCGCTCAAGCCGGAAACTTCCTCCAGCTTCTCGCGCTCCTTCAGCTGCATCTTCTCCAGTTCTTCAGCCTTCACGCTCAGCAACTTCTTCTCGTTGTCGATGCGGTTCTGCTGGTTGTCGAGTTCGTTCTTCTTTCGTCCCAACTCCTCCTGACGCTGGTTCAGCGAGATCTCGCGCTGCTTCAGGCGGTTCTCGTTCTGCTGGATATGCTGGTTGCGCTGCTGCACCTCCTTCTCCAGCTCGCTCTTCTTGTTCAGGAACTTCTCCTTCACTTCGAGCAGTTTTTTCTCTTTGATCACCTCAGCCTCCTTCGTAGCAGAGTCGATCATTTCCTTGTATTTCCCTTTCAATACATAACGGAAAACAAGATATCCGCCAACGCCTCCTAATACGAGAGCACCGGCAGCAATCAGTAATACAAAAATTAAATCCATATATAATCTATGTTGTTAAATTGATACTCTCTCCGAATCATCCAGTGCTTCCTCAATCTCAGAAGTCAACTTAGAGAGAATATCCTTGAAGGGAGCCGTGTCGTTCTTGCCACGCTCCCGCTCATACATCAAGGCCACATCAATCAGCGTCATAAGCGCGATGGTGTGCTCGCCTTTCCTGCCCTTATAAGCCTGTGCATAGGCATTATAACGGTCAGTGATGAGCTTGGCTGCCCTACGGTAATACTCCTCGTCGGAGCGATTGACCGTCACCTCGACTTCCTCGTCGTAGACGTGCAGCCTGATATGTAGTTTCTCGTCATTCACTTCTGGCATTGTATAGCACCTTTATTTATTCTTCGTCGCTGAGAATGGCGATGCATTTATTCACGTCGCGTATCATCTTGGACAGCCGCCCCTTGGCGCTCTCCAGATCACCGTCGGTGATTTCAATCATCTTGGCCATCTTCAGCGATTGATAGTCGTTTTCCGCCTGAGTCAGCTTGGCCTGCAGGTCTTTAATGTCCTGGCCGTTTTTCTCAATCTGCGCACGCAGGCTCTCCGTCTCCTTTTTCATATCCTGAAATCGGAGAATCATCTGCCGCACACGCGTTTCGAAAGTCGCTAATGCCTTCTCGTTTGGATTCATCACATAACTATTTGGTGTACAAAGTTAAAGCAAAATAATCAGAATGTCTGCTTCAAAGCTGACATTTTAATATTTTTTAATCTTCGTTCCTTTTAGGTTCCTTCTTGGCGAGCATCACGACCTTGTATACAAAGTCGGTCACCCATTTCTGCGAGAAGCCCAGTCGGCGATTATATTCACGTACAGCCACAACAGTCTTCATCACCGATGCGTCGCTGAAGTCGTTCTTATTGAAGATGTCACCCACTGTTTTCTCGGTCATGCCATAGAGGGCTTTCTTCATGAAGCCCGGCAGACGTAGCTTGAACTTCATCAGATTACCTGTGAGCATCATGATGTCCTGTGTGAAGCCCTGAAACTGGAGCATATAGGTCTGAGCGTCCTGCACCTTCTTACAACGCTTGCGCAGGCTCTGGTCTATCTCCTTGAAGAAATCGTCCTCCATACCATACATCTCTTTCAGCATTTTCTTACAGCGACTACGTTCGCCCACGCCTAGCTTATTATTAACCGTTGGCACCTTGAGGGTTGCCTTGAACACGCGCAGATCGGGCAGTGCAGCCAGGTTGGTGATACCGAGGTCCGATGCCATCGCAGCCTGGAAGTATACGCGGATCAGCGTCATGAAGTCCTCCATGCCGCCTACTTTCTGCTCATCGTTCTTACCGAAAATATGATTCCAAAAACCCATGTTTTATACTTTTTATACAATTTTGGCTGCAAAGTTACGAAAAATAATTGTAACTTTGCAGCGAATATTAAAATAATTATGAATTATCGTGCAAGCCGAATGCCATAAAAACTCGTTTTTAATGGCTGAGGCGCCGCCGATGATGCATATTTGAACAAAGTGAAAATATGAAAGGTATCGTATTAGCCGGTGGTTCTGGCACACGCCTCTACCCTATCACAAAAGGTATCAGCAAGCAGCTGATTCCCATTTTCGACAAACCGATGATTTATTACCCTATCTCAACCCTGATGCTGGCAGGCATCCGCGAGATACTCATCATATCAACACCTTACGATCTGCCAGGTTTCAAGCGTCTGTTGGGCGACGGGTCAGACATAGGTGTACGTTTTGAATATGCCGAGCAGCCATCTCCCGACGGGCTGGCACAGGCCTTCATCATCGGCGAGAAGTTCATAGGCGACGACTGTGCCTGTCTTGTACTTGGCGACAACATCTTCTATGGCAGCGGTTTCACAGGTATGTTGAAGCAGGCAGTAGCCAATGCCGAGCAGAACAACCGCGCCACGGTGTTCGGCTACTACGTCAACGACCCCGAGCGCTATGGTGTGGCAGAGTTCGACGCCGACGGCAACTGTCTCAGTATTGAGGAGAAGCCCGCGCACCCCAAGTCGAACTATGCGGTGGTAGGCCTTTACTTCTACCCCAACAGCGTGGTCGAGATAGCCAAGAACATCAAGCCATCAGCCCGTGGCGAGTTGGAGATCACCACCGTCAACCAGCAGTATCTCGCCAAGAAAGAGCTGTTGGTCCAGACACTTCAGCGCGGCTTCGCCTGGCTCGACACAGGCACCCACGACTCGCTCTCTGAGGCATCCACCTTCATCGAGGTGATTGAGAAGCGCCAGGGACTCAAGGTGGCCTGTCTTGAAGAGATAGCCTACAAGCGAGGCTGGATCAGCAAGGAGCAAGTACGCAGGCTCGCAGAGCCCATGATCAAGAACGACTACGGCCGATACCTCATAAACATCACGAAATAGGTAAAGAAAAGAATCCCCGGTGTCATCACGACAGCGGGGATTCAGCTCTAATAAAGTATTAAATTATACACCAAAGATGTAAAGCATTCATGCTTTTATGGTAAAGACTATCGACGTGCCTTTCTTCCTATGCGGATCCTGATAGATGGTGCCGCCCAGCAGACGTACCAGCGCACGACAAAGGCGCAGACGCACCACGACTATCTTGATAGACACATCAGTGTTCCGTATCCGTTCGAAGGCACTCTCTTTTGCTTCCTCAGGAATACCAAGTCCTGTATCACTGACGGCAAACGACAATTCGTTCTGCTGATGGCATCGTTTCACCACGAGCACGATCTCGCCCTCGTGGGTAAACTGCATCGAGCATTTCAGCAGATTGACCAGCACCTTCTGCAGACACTTCATGTTTGTCGTAACGGTCTCATCGTCGTCCAGACAAGTCTCCAGGCGCATATCCACGTTACCGTCCCGGTAGGTCAGGCAACTATCGAACACATCCTGACAGAAGCTGTTCACAGGTATCTGGTCGTTCCGTTCTATCTCGGTCATGTCCTCATAGTCCATCAGTTCCAGTGTGCCGTTCACCATCTCGGCCATCTGATCCGTCCGTTTCTTCAGTTCGTTGCGCACCATGTTCCACTCCCCTTGGCCAGGCTGCAAGTCCGTCGAGGTGATCAGTTTCGTGTAGCTGGCCATACACTCCTGTAACGTCTGCACTTCGAGGAGCACTTTGTGATAGAAATCCAGTTTGCTATTCATCACATGAGCCTGTCTGTCCATGGCCACCCGATCCCTCATGCGGTCCATATGTACGGCTTCCATCTGCTGTCCTAACTGGTTCTGCAGGTTCACTTCACTGTCAGACTTAAGCTGCTCGTATTGGGCATTGGCAAGCATACTGTTCTTCTTCACCACCTTACGCCAGTAGAGCGCTGTCAAGCCAATCGCCAAGGCCATCAGCACCAAGGGGATCAGCGTATGTAAAAAGACATGCATTGTTGTCATAATTATAATCTTTTTATATGTAGTACATTTATCGTGCGAGGCAAAGCCTCAGAGAGCGCATCACGGGGACAAAGCCCGTTTTATTTAAAATGCAAGAACTGGTCGTACCCGATAACTGAAAGTGCAAATCTGATAATAAAGAAGGAGATCATCACTATCGGCAAAGTTTAGAGCATATACAGCTCCTCCAGATGTAATAACTGTAGACGACCAATATGTCTTACCTGAATGACTTTGATCCCATGCAGAAAATAGACTACTCTGATTATTAAACTTTGTATTAAAATAATTATTCATAGCTGATCCACAATTATGTGCTATATTATCCCAATAACAATCATTTGCTTCAGGACGGAACACAGTTGGAACAGTTTTCCAATTTCCGAAATACCATAACCACAAGTACTGCTGACCTATACTTGGTAGATACCAGCCACTAGTATTTGCAGGAGCAACAGAACCATTTGCTGAGGATGCATAGTTTACCGCCTTATAGGCAGCAGGATAAGTATTCGTAATATCCGAAAGATTTGTATTAGCGTATGATTTACCAGAAGCTTTGGCAGCTATCTTCAGCGTGTTAGTAAGACCATTCAGGTCAATACTAGCAGGGCTTGATAGGACACTATTCTCTGCATTATTACCAAACTGGCCAGCCTTCGATATATGATACTCATCCATTATTCCATTTACATTACTAGTATTGTTAGCCCACTTCGTATCATTTGATTCTGCATAATCCTTCAATGCCAGAACATAACCATGTGTGTAACCACGGGCGATATCATCAGAAGTAGGTGTAATACAAAATACAAGTCCAATAACAGTCTTATCGATAATACGATCGGTACTCCATGTTCCATCTGCATAGAAATAATCACCCACAACAGGAGGTTGCATTACGCTCACTTCTGCGCTGCTTGTGGTGGTGGAGGACCAGGGGGAGACGGTGCAGGTGACGACGAGCTGCTCCTCGTGGAGGTCGACGTTGAAGATGTACTGCAGGCCGCTCTGGAACGTGATGGCGTTAGGCAGCTTGTAGGTCAGCGGCGCGCTGCTGTGTAAGGCAGAGGTCACCTCGATGAGGGTGGCATCGGCCGCCTTGCTCTGTGGCGGAATGAGCGCCACGCAGTTTATGTTCGCCGTCTGTCCCGAATGACTGTACATGGTGATGTCGGTGGCGCTGCCACTTGCTGTGCCGAGTGTTCCGTCAGAGGCGTTAAACGGCACTGTGGGCAGTATGCCCTTCAGCTTTATCGTCTTAATGCTCGACACACGCGTGGTGGTGGTTACTTTTATCTTCGCCATCTTATGGGCAAAGGTCAGCGCACCCGTCGATGCGGGGAAAACCTTCGTGATATTAGCCGAGGCGAACATCAGATCGCTGGCACGATAGGCATCGTCGCCGCTCTGGTTGGCCTCAACCGTAAACGAGGTGGTAGCCTCAGTGACCGACGAGGGGTAATAGGCCCTGACGCCGGTGCTGGTCTCAGAGAGTTTGAAGTAAGGCTGACTGGCAGGCGTGGTGCCACCTGCCCCGTCGGCCGTAAAGGTGCTGCTCCGCGGCACCACGTCGGCACTGGTGAAGTAGGCATAGAACGTCTGTCCACTGGCCAGCTGGGCCGACTGGATGTCGGTGGTGGCGGTACGGGTAGAAACAGCCTTGGGGCTTACCGTGAGGTTGATAGGCACCATCCCCTCCCCCGTTGCCGACTTGTCCATGCTGTCTTCTATGCAACTGACGGGCAGTAGCATGACGACACTCATCATGAGCAAGCGCGATAGCGTGCAGAGAATTGTATGGAGCTGTTTCATACCGTTCTTCGTGTTTACTTAATTAAGCGCTTCAGTACCGTCGTTCACCAGTGTCTCCGTACCGCCATTGTCCCAGTTGGTGATGGCAGTCGTGATGCCGATAGACGATGCACTGATCGTGATGTTAAATGTGTAGGAGCTACCGCTGGCGAACGTCTTATTATCGAGACTGTATGTAGCCGTACCCATATTGGTGACCACCTGTAGGAATGCTCCCGTAATGGTCTCGGGCACTACCAGGGCTGCACGTTCTGCCGTGGCCGACGTACCGCCTGTATAGACGGATATATAGTCGCTTGTCGTATTAGCATCGGTGAGCGTGGTGCCGAGGGTACAAGTCTGTGGCGTGGCGATGTCGATGGTGCGGTGACCACCCACGATACGTATGTCGGTGATGGTGCTCACACCCTTGCTGGTATTGGCCGTAGCCGATACGATGATCTTCGCCATGCGGTGGTAGAAGGTAAGCGTGCCGGAGCCTTGGGCATCCCCCGGGTTGCGGGTGGCCTCGCCGTAGGCATACATCAGGTCGCTGGCCTTGTAGTTGGCATCAGCGGTCTGATCGGCTGCCACAGAGAACGACGACGTGGTGTTTGTAACCGCCGAGGGGTAATAGGCATGCACAGGAACGTTTGTGACGGCCGCCGGGAAATACAGCTGCTGCGCAGTCGCGGGGGTCGTGGAACCATCGGTGGAGAACGTGACATGGTCGCCATCCGTGGTTCCTATGCGTACGCCATTAGGGAAGTAGGCGTAGAAATGCTCGCCCGAATCGAACTGCGTAGACTGTATCGCTGTGCTGGCACGGGTAAACCCTGCCTCAGGGTTCTCCTGCACAAACCCAAGCATGTCGCCCTGCATGACCACAGACGTAGCCAGCCAGATTCGTGCCAAGGCAGGTCTTGGCTGCGGACCTTCCTCGACACCACCGTCATTCGACGGTGTTGTCGGCAGGTCGTCGTTGATGCAGCCAGTAGCCAGCAATAGCAGCCCCACTAACGCGGAGTATAGAAACTTTGTCTTACGCATAGCCGTAATGTTGTTTACACCGTCGGATTAGAGATTGATTATTCCGGGCGTCGTACTTCCAGCGGTCCAGTCATTAATTGTCACTGACTCGAGTGACAGTCCTGCCAGATTAAGCGTGAAATTGTAGGTATACTTGCTACCGGCTGCAAATGTCTGGTCTGCAGGAAGGTTATAAGTATAGTCGGTGCCGTTGTAGGTGATGGTGAAGAGCTTAGTTCCATTCGCCACCATCTGCGGAACGATGATACCTATATTGCTCAGATAGGCGCTACTAGAATCGAGCGTACCAAGTATGGCGATATCGCCGACCGAACCATTCGCCGTGGCAGTAACCACTCCTGTTGGGACACTACTACCATCGACGCCGAAAGTAAGATCAGCCGTAGGAATGGTGTTGTTGATAGTCACGGCAGTCACGTTGGTAGAGATATCCGATGCTGTAATACCGTTACCTGGCTGAAGCGTCACGATGATCTGCGACATGGCGTGGTTGAATGTCAGCCCGTGGGTAGTGCCTTTTGCCTTATTGGTGAGCTTCGTGGCATACATCAGGTCGCTGCTGCGATAGTTGGCCACATTGGTCGTGGTCTGGTCGGCATTCACCGTGAACGTCGCTGTAGGCGTAGGTGTAGTCACGACTGTTGAGGGATAATAGGCACAGATGTCGATGTTCTGCGTAGGATGGTAGTACATCGTACCGCTAAGCTGGATACTTCCTGCCGTGGTTCCTGCAGTACTTGTGGTAGTGTAGGTGGCAGTAGTGTAGGTGGTTGTACCACCTGTAGGATAAGCCTCAACCTCGATGCCAAGGCCGTCGATGAACTGGGTGTTCTGCAGAGCGTCTATTTCAGAAGCACGGGTAGCAGCCCTGTTGGTGAGGTCACTACCGAGACCTTCTACTGAGAGGTGAACAAGCATAGGGTCATACTCATCGTTGATGCACGAAGATACAGAGATAGTTGCCGTAGCCAAGGCGGCTATCAGATAAAAATACTGCTTTTTCATAATTGTAATGTTTTATAGATTGTTACTTAATATTACCTAATCACTTATTATTATTTGTTTTTAATTGGTTCTTTTTCCTTCAATTTGTGTTATTTGTCAGAATTCCAAATCAATGTTGTCGTTAGTTCCTGTAGTCCAGTCGATGATGCTGACGGAAACCTCGATAGGCAGCAAGGTGTCACTGATCACCAGATCGCCGCCCTGTCTACCCGGGCCTCCAGGCGTGGTGTCGACATCTGCATCGCTGGGGTCTTGAGGGTTCACTGGGTTCGGGTCAATCTTACCTGCACCACCGCCGTTGGTAAAGAACGCCACGTTATAGATGTACTTATGTCCCGACTGCCAGACCTGATCGACAGGCAGGGCGGCAAAGCCATACTTGGTGGGGTCGGTGGGATAGATGCAGTTGCTCAGCTCGTCCTTGATACGACAGAGCACAGAGAGATAGGCGCCGTCGGCCGCAGAGCCACCCGTCCACGCCAGAAGCTCCTGGGGGATGAGCAGGAAATTATGATCGCCGAACATGATGCTCTGCTGTGTGGACGTCAGCGTGATGGGCGTAGTGCCCTTGATGATATAGTCCTCAGGTCCTGAGGCTGTACTCCACACAGGATCGGCATTCGCATCCGTCTGGAACGTCATGTCGGCCGTAGAGGGTATGCGGCTGATCTTCACACCCAGCACCTCGACGGTGTACTTGGTCGGATCGCCGTTCTTAGCCACCACCTCGATCTGCGACAGCGCATGGCGGAAGCCCAGCACAGCTGCTCCTTTGGCACTGTTCTGGTTGGCACGCACATAAGCCGTCACGATATCGGCCTGATTGATGGCGTTCGACGCAGGCTGATAGCCCGTGAGCTTCTGCTGGGAGTTATCCACAGTCACCTGCTCTTTCAGACTCGCCGGGGCATAGCCGAAGAACCGCAGAGGATAAGGAGGCCAGTACTTCGTAGAGGCCGTCTCCCAATCGCCACCCGACTGCTTCGTCACCTTCAGGTTCTGGAAGTAAGGGGTAGCATCGCCCAAGGACGTCACCAGAAACTCGGTGAACGTGGCACCAGTGTAAGAGGCACGCGTAGATGGTTCACACACGTCGGTACTGAAGCGTATCTCCTTAGGGGCAGCGGTGTCGCCATCACTACCGTCAAAGATACATCCCGACATTAATAAGGGGATGGCTGCAAGCAGCCACGAAAAGCGTTTAGTCTTAGTTTTTACTCTTTTCTTTTTCTCAACTCTTTTAATCATTATTATTCCAATTATAGGTCTCAGCTTTCAGTGCGCGCAGGGCCGTAGTGGCCTCCTGTACACCCTGGGCTTCCGCCAGACGGAGATGTACCTCGGCACGGGTGGCATCACCCTTGAGGAGGAACATAACGCCCAGGTGAAGATCGGCACGACTGTCCTGCCGCCATGGATGGAGGTAGGCAGCCGCACGTTCTACATCTCCCCTGAGAAGCGCCACACCGGCCGCATTGATGGCGGCCTCGGCATTGTCAGGGAACAATCGGGCGGCAAGGTCTATGATATCGGAATATTCAGTTGATCCTGGTTTGTGGTTGGCAGCGGTAGCATAGAGCCCCTGAAGCGACACCTGCGAACCGTCGGCAGCGACGGGGCGCGAGGCTATCAGTACATCGTAGTCGATGCGCTGCACCTGCGGGAACACTTCCTGCTGCAACTGACGGTAGGTCTCGCCTCCGGCCAGCATCTTGAGCTGCTGCTCGCGGCCCTTCTGCACGTCTATATGCTCCATGATGTCGAGAGCGGCGGCCTGCAGGGGCAGGTTCTGCAGCTGGCGGGTCAGACGGATGATGCCCTCCCAGTCTTCGGGGATCCAGGCCACCGTCACTTTTCCTGCTGCAAGTCGGTTGGTGAGTACACTCTTCAGCTCTTGCATCTTCAGACTACCACGCATCTCACTGCGACGGGCATTGCCAGAAGGCGCACCATAGCAGATGAGCTCTACGCTCGAAAGCATCTTATCGGGAGACAGCGTACCAATATGCTGACGAATCTCGTCGGCCAGGGCCTCGCCCAAGCGCTGCTTACTGAGATTGCCAAGCTTACGGCTGTCGGCCAGAGGCAATGAACCGCTAACGGTCTGAGAACTGGCCTGTGCCGATGGCGGCACGATACGAATCCACGATGCATCGGCACGGTCGAAACGACTAGCCGACTGAGCTGCTGCTCCCAGCGATACTAATAGTCCAAAGAGAAGAAAGAATCTTTTCATCTTAAGTTTTTATTTATTCGGTCATTTATGTTTCTTGTTTAATAGATCACATACACCAGACTGATGCCTGTGCCTATGGGCAGTACTATACCCCTTTCGAAATGTCCCTCGTACTCGCCGACATTAAAGCGGTCGTAGCTGGTCAGCAGCACGTCGGCACCCAGCGAGAACTCAAGGTTCCAGTGCGTAGAGAGCATCTTGTGATAGCCCACGGAGAGACCTGTTCCCATCATATAGCCTTGACGGTGCTTGTCGCCAAGCCCTCCTATCTGGACGTTATTTATGTTGAAGCCTCCACCGATGACGTTGATACCCATGAACCATCCCATGAAGGGAGCCTCTCGCCACAGGCGCAACTCAGGTTGTACGCTCCAGTTCTTCCATTTCTTGTCACCAGAGTTGAAGCGGTTGTAGGTCCCCATCAGCGAAATACTGTGTCGATCGCTAAGAGCGTACTCTGCACCCAGTGAGGGAATTAACATGGCATCATATGCCAGATTGGTACGTATCGTCCAACTCTGTCCTAATACTTTCTGGTTAGCCCCTGCTAACAGCGTCAAAAGGAAAACGAATACAAACTTCTTGATATTCATCTTAAATTGTTTTTAGGTTCCTCCGTTAATAGAGTCTCGTATATTTCTTATCGCAAAGGTAGATTTTATTCTCATATATGCAAAATAAAATTAACACGATTAACAATTATTTATCAAAATACTACCACATTTAACATAAATTATACAAACGCCGAAACAAAACGCACGTAGAAGATATCACGTCCCCATGATAAGAGCTACCCCCCCTCTATACATGCCCTCCCCTCTGTAAAGAGGGAGGGCTATAGTATGAGGGGGTGCTCTGTACGGGGGGACGTCATAACGGCAAAGGGATACCTCCTAAGGTCTACGGAGACAGTCTCCACGGAGCACGGAGATAATCTCCACGGGTGACGGAGATAATCCCCATGGGGGTATAGATGACGTCTCCATAGGGGTACAGATGACGTCTCCACGGGGCGTAGAGACTATCTGAACAACTCACAGGAGATATCCCGACGACCCACAGATGACGTTCCTTTAGCTGGATGGGGTGTTATTTGCCGAAAGACTCGACGGCAGTAACGAGAGCGGCAGGGTTGCCCATGTCGTACATACGGCCCTTGAGACAGACACCGACCATGCCGCTGCGCTGACGGACGGCTTCAAGGGCTGAGGTGAGCTCAATCTCTGAGACATGGTCGCCGGCGATCTCACGCTGAATGATGTCTTCATGCAACTGCGAGAACACCTCTGGCGTGAGGATGTACTGACCAAAGACACTGTAATACTCTTTCTCACCATTCTGATTGCGCACAGCCAGGAAATCCTCGGCATAGCTGGCCTTGGGTTTCTCCATGATGGTGTCGACATGAAGCACACGGTGATCCTTGTCTTCCCACACGCCATGAAGGATGCCATAGCGGCTGACCTCAGCCAGAGGGATGGGATGGATGCTGACCATGAGCGAGTTGTGGCGCTCGTACTCCTCAACCATCTGCAGGGCACAGGGTTTGTGGCTGTCGCTGCGGTAGAGGGTGTCGCCAAGGAGCAGCATGACGGGCTCGTTGCCGGCGAACTGGGCCGCCTGATAGACGGCATGGCCGAAGCCGCGCTTCTCGCGCTGATAGACGTAATGCAGGCGCTTGCCGATGTCGAGGATGTGGTTCTCATAGTCCTGTGCCTCAGGAGGGAGCTTGCGCAGATGCTCCTCGGAGAGAGGGCGCTCGAAGAAGTCGGCATACTGCTGGCGTTCCTCTTCAGAGCCGAGCACCAGACAGATGTCCTCGATACCGCTCTGGATGAGTTCCTCGAGCAGGATGAGGATGACGGGGCGCACCATACCGTCGGGACAGGGTATCGGGAAGAAGTCTTTCTTGAGGGCACGGGTGGCAGGATAGAGACGGGTGCCGAAGCCTGCCACGGGGATAATGGCCTTGCGGACGGTATGGACGGGCTTGAGGGTGAGCGTATAGGCTTTCAAGCCCTGACCGTTAAGGTAGTCGACCAGCTGCTGCTGAGCCTCCTCGCTCCTGGCCAGGAACTGCACGGAGCCGTCGCCATGGGAGCCGACACCCTTGCCGCCCCACACCATGGGCTGGATGACGGGATCGTTCAGAACAGCATGAAGCTTGGGCGAATACAAGGCGGGCGACATGGGGGCCACCTGAGCATCGAAAAGGGCTTCAGCCTCGGTCATCAGTTTACCGAGAGCCTCGGCATCGCCTTCTGCCATATAACGGATGGCGCGGTCGACAATGTCAAGGTTTTTCTGACCTAATGCCTCGTGTTCAAGCCGCTCGGCCTCGTTTGTAGGGAACGGATAGGCCTTGTTCAGGTCGGAGAGTATCTTGATGGTATTCTTCTCTGCACAGAGGTCGGCAAAGACCCAATACAGATGCTTTTTCACATTCAGCGAACGCACCTCGATCTCATCACCGTCGAAAGTCATCAGGTTGGGTTTCACACCAAAGGCACAGGCCTGGTCGAGACGGCCGCAACGGCTACTGGTGCGCAGCTCGCCGAGATAAGCGATATTCATCTCGCCTAAGGTGTTAAGATTCAGATTATAGAGCGAGTTGAACGCACGGGCCACGAGCACACAGATGGCTGCCGACGACGACAAACCGCTCTTCATGGGGAGCGTCATCGACGTGATGCGGATACGCACGCCACCCACCTTGTACCACTCTAACATATAGGAGGCCACACCGGCACAATAGCAGAAGAAATCGCCCGACTTGGCGATACGCTTCAGCTCGGTCTCGTCCATACGGCACGAGAAATCCTTCCATACGTCGCTAATCTCCTCGGCGTCGCTATACAGTTCAAATTTTCCTGATTTTTCGACCTCGGCATAGATTCCCTGCTCGATTCCGGTCACGATGGCAGCGCCGGGTTTGATGTCGGCGTTCATCGTACGATAGTGTCCAGCCCAGTCTGTATGTTCTCCAAATAGGCACAAGCGCCCTGGCACGAATAATTTCATCTCTCTCGTTGTTTTAGATTGCTATTTTTGATGCAAAGGTAAGAAAAAAGCCACAGATGATGCAGATTTTTGAAGATTTTTTTGGATGTTACGACAAAAATAGCTACTTTTGCCCCAGATTAATAACCCTTTAAACAGATTATCGCCTATCGAAACAGACTTTACCCCATTCAAATTTTGAGGAGTATGAGTACATTAGAAAGTATGTCCGACGAACAGTTGGCATTAGCTTACATCGATGGCAATAATCGTGCATTTGACGAGTTACTTTCAAGAAACCAGGAGAAGATCTTCACCTATATCATGTATGTGGTAAAGGATGAGGACCTGGCTAACGACTTGTTTCAGGAGACGTTCCTGAAGGTCATCACCAAACTGCAGAACCACCAGTATTCGGATACGGGTAAGTTTGTGTGGTGGATCACACGCATAGCCCACAACGTGATTATCGACCACTACCGCGCCCAGAAGAGCAGCAAGATTGTGGAGGCACCGAAGGAGAACGACCTGAGCAACCTGCGCAGCGCGTCGGTGATGGGCGACAACCGCGAGAACCAGATGAACAACGAGGAGGTGCTGAACGACGTGAAACGACTGATGGAGGCACTGCCCGAGGTGCAGCGCGACGTGGTGTATATGCGATACTTCCAGGAGCTGTCGTTCAAGGAGATTGCCAAACTGACGAACGTGAGCATCAACACGTCACTGGGGCGCATGCGCTACGCCCTGATTAACCTGCGCAAGCTGACCCAGCTGCACAACGTCAACCTCGTCCTGGAATAGTTTACAGGCTGCGGAGGGAATGGATGACCTGCTCGGGATCGGGAGCACTGAAGACATAGGAACCGCTGACAAGGACGTCGACACCTGCTGCCACCAGACGG
Organism: Prevotella sp. FD3004; assembly: GCF_000746155.1. Classification (NCBI taxonomy): domain Bacteria; kingdom Pseudomonadati; phylum Bacteroidota; class Bacteroidia; order Bacteroidales; family Prevotellaceae; genus Prevotella; species Prevotella sp. FD3004. Next base: position 751,837 of record NZ_KN050819.1, read on the forward strand.
GGAGCCGTCTCTCCCTGTACGCCGCCGTCGACTTCAATCAAAGTCTTACAGCCCTTCGTCTCAATCAGCTGGCGCAGACGCTTCACCTTGTCGATGGTGTTCTCGATGAACTTCTGTCCGCCGAAACCGGGATTGACACTCATCAGCAGCACCATATCCACATCGCCGATAATATCCTCGAGCACGCTTACCGGTGTTGACGGGTTGAGCGTGACACCAGCCTTCATACCTGCATTATGGATTTCCTGAATGGTGCGATGCAGATGTACGCAAGCCTCGTAGTGCACGTTCATCATCATGGCACCCAGCTTAGCCGTCTGCTGGATATAACGCTCAGGGCGCTCAATCATATAATGAACGTCGAGCGGTTTCTTACAGGCCTTGGCTACAGCCTCGAGCACAGGGAAGCCAAACGAGATGTTGGGAACGAACGAGCCGTCCATCACGTCGAGATGAAGCCAATCGGCCTCACTACGATTAATCATGTCGATGTCGCGGTCGAGATGCAGAAAGTCGGCAGCGAGTAAAGAAGGTGATACTAATGCCATAAACTTTTTTCTTAGTTCAGGCTCGAGGCCTGGTTGATGTTTGTACGATAGGTGTAGGCTATCTGACGAATGATGTCTAGCGTCTGCGCTCTCGGCTTGAACTTCTCTGGAGTAGAATACTTCATAGGCAATCACTTTTAGAATGAGTTCTTACCTAAGAAACGCAGCCACACCTTATTTTATTTTATAGTTCTCGAAATTTTTTATACCGTTGAGGAAGTCACGCCCGCTCATGCGCTTCTTTCCTGACAACTGGAGTTCCTCTATCATCAGCAGCTCGTCGGCGCAACGGATGCAGGGTTTTCTGTCTGCCACGGCCGTCATACGGAGCTCACCCTGACGGAGACTCGTGCGGGATGTCTTGAAGATTTTCAGAACGGTCTCCTTGCCGTCGGGCGATACGAGCGTCGTCCATGCACCAGGGTAAGGACTGAGTCCCCGAACGAAGTCGTAGACCCGCTTGGCAGGCTGGTCCCAGTTAATCTGACAGGTCTCCTTGAAGATCTTCGGTGCAGCATGCAGTTCGTTGCCTACGGCAATCATGTCTTCCTGTGGAATGCTCTCAGGATGTCCGTCGGCAGCAATGATGCGGTCGAGCGTCTCCAGACAGATGTCGGCGCCCAGATGCATCAGTCCGTCGTACACGTATTCCACATCAGCGGTATCGGGGATGTCGAAGGGCTTCTGCATGATGATGCGGCCAGTGTCGATGTCGTGGTCGAGGAAGAACGTGGTGACACCTGTCCGGGTCTCGCCATTGATGACTGCCCAGTTGATGGGGGCAGCACCACGATACTGAGGCAACAGGGCGGCATGCACGTTAAAGGTGCCGTACTGCGGCATGTCCCACACCACCTCGGGGAGCATGCGGAAGGCCACAACCACCTGCAGGTTGGCCTGATACGAGCGCAACTGCTCTACAAACTCGGGGTCTTTCATCTTCACGGGTTGCAGCACGGGCAGGTTGTGCGCCAAGGCGTACTTCTTCACCTCCGAGGGTTGAAGCTCGGTCTGGTGACGGCCCACGGCCTTGTCGGGCTGGGTCACCACAGCCACCACATTATAATCGTTCTCGACCAGAGCCTTCAGTGTCTCCACCGCAAACTCCGGCGTTCCCATAAACACAATTCGTAAATCCTCTTTTTTCATCTTCTATTTATTTATAGGCACGGATTACACGGATTAACACAGATTTCTTTCTGTTTCCGTCTTTTCCTGTGCCATTCTTTGACTCTTTTCCTTTTGGCACGGATTACACGGATTAACACAGATTTTTTTCTGTTTCCGTTCTATCCATTACCTTCTTCTATATTCGTTATTATTGAATTACAAATAATCCGTGTAAATCCGTGAAATCCGTGCCTAATATTAATCTTCCGACATGTCTGCTACCATCTTTCTATACATTGTATATATTCGCTGGCGGGAGATGTAGCCCTTGAGGCGACACTCTACGTCGAGCACCGGCAGCCAGTTGGCACCCGTACGATCGAACGCACGCATCACATCGGCCATGGGCATCGTGTCACTCAGCAGCGCCTTCGGGTCGGTCATCAGCTGTGAGGCTTTGAAATGGTGATAGAGCTCGATGCGGAACACCACATTACGGATCTTCATGATGTCGATCTCGCCCAACAGCATGCCACCGGCATTCAACACAGGGATAACCGTAGAATGGCTGCGGCTGATCTTATGGACAATCTGTCCCAGTTCCATGTCGGGCGGCGCACTCAGATAGTCTTTCTCGATGACTGAGTCGAGGTTCATCAGGGTGAGCACGGCATGGTCGGTATGATGGGTGAGCAGACGGCCCTGCTTGGCCAGGCGAGAGCCATAGATGCTGTGAGGCTCAAAGATGATGATGGTGAGATAGGCACACACGCTGACAATCATCAGAGGCATGAACATGCTGTAGCCACCCGTCAGTTCTGCAATGAGGAAGATGCCGGTCAACGGCGCATGCATGACGCCCGACATGACACCGGCCATACCCAGCAGGGCGAAGTTCTTCTCGGGTACATAGACGCCCAGACCGTTGATGTTCCACAGGCGAGAGAACAGGAAACCCGTAAAGCAGCCTATGAACAACGAGGGGGCAAACGTACCACCACAACCGCCGCCGCCATTGGTGGCAGAGGTGGCCACGACCTTCGTAAACAATACCAGGGCGATATAAGGCAGCAGCATGGCACCCTGACCCGAGAACAACGAGTTGTTGAGGATGCGGTTCCAGTCGGCTTCGGTCTGACCGTTCAGCAACAGGTTGATGCTGCTATAGCCCTCACCATAGAGAGCGGGGAACAGGAAGATAAGCAGACTGAGCGCCGTGCCACCGATGGCCAGTTTGATATGAGGATGCTCCTTGAACTTGGCAAACACATCCTCGCAGGCACCCATCATACGGATGAAATAGAGGGATACCAGGCCACAGAAGATGCCCAGCAGTACGCAGGCGGGGATGCGATGCACAGACCACTCGCTGTCGAGATGGAAGGTGAACAGGGCGGCGTCGCCACTGAAGATATAGGTGAAGACGGTGGCCGTGACACACGACACCAGGATAGGCAGCAACGCCGACATGGTCATATCGATCATCAGCACCTCAAGGGTGAACACCAGTCCTGCTATCGGCGCCTTGAAGATGCCGGCAATGGCACCGGCAGCACCACAGCCGACCAGCGTCATGAGCATCTTACGGTCGAGGTGGAATATCTGACCAAGGTTCGAACCGATGGCAGAGCCGGTGAGTACAATCGGCGCCTCGGCTCCCACTGATCCGCCGAAGCCGATGGTGATGGCAGAGGCGATGACACTCGACCAGCAGTTATGTGACTTAAGACGCGACTTGTTGCTGGAGATGGCGTAAAGGATACGGGTGATACCGTGGGAGATGTTGTCCTTGACGACATAGCGCACAAAGAGCGACGTGAGATAGATGCCCACGACAGGATAGACCAGATAGAGCCAGTTGGCATGCGACTGTTCGAAAGAACTGGTAAGCACTGTGACAATCTGGTTGATGATCCAGTGAAGCACAAAGGCAGCCACGGCTGAGAAAAAGCCCACAAGCAGTGCGAGGATGATCATAAACGCCCTCTCGCTGACATGCTCCACGCGCCACTCATGCAGCCGCCTCAGCCACTCCGGTCTTCTATCTACAACTGTCGTCTCCATTATATTCTTTTTAGGCACGGATTACACGGATTAACACAGATTTCTTTTCCGTATCCGTCTTTTCCTGTGCCATTCTTTATCTTCTTTTCCTTTTGGCACGGATTACACGGATTAACACAGATTTTTATCTGTTTCCGTTCTATCCATTACCTTCTTCTATATTCGTTATTAATGAATTACAAATAATCCGTGTAAATCCGTGAAATCCGTGCCTTTTTATTTACGAATCACGGTAACTTCGCCGTTTTCTTTCAGTTTGATGATGCTGGAGGGCGTGTGAGGCTTGTGCTCCTGACGACGAGACCAGCATACATAGTCGACTGCCTCGAGAATACGAGGGTCGATATCACCATAGTTCTGAGCGGCAGGCTCACCACTGATATTGGCAGAGGTCGACACGATAGCCTTCTGGAAACGGAAACAGAGTTCCTTGGAGAAGGGCTCGTTGGTGATGCGGATACCCAGACTGCCATCGTCGGCAATGAGGTTCTCTGCCAGATTGATGGCACCGTCGAGGATGAGTGTCGTGGGCTTGGCATCCTCGGCACCCTTCAGACTGTCAATCAACTGCCATGCCACATCGGGCACGTTTCTGAAATAGCGCTGCATGCGGGCATCGCTGTCGACCAGACAGATCAGTGCTTTCGAGTCGTCGCGCTGTTTGATCTCGTAGATGCGCTTCACTGCCTCGGCATTGGTTGCATCGCAACCGATGCCCCACACGGTGTCGGTAGGATAGAGAATCACCCCACCCTTGCGCATCGTCTCAACAGCATTTCTTATATCGTCTTCTTGCTTCATACTTTTTTCTTTATTAGGCACGGATTACACGGATTAACACAGATTTCTTTCTGTTTCCGTCTTTTCCTGTGCCATTCTTTATCTTCTTTTCCTTTTGGCACGGATTACACGGATTAACACAGATTTTTATCTGTTTCCGATCTATCCATTACCTTCTTCTATATTCGTTATTATTGAATTACAAATAATCCGTGTAAATCCGTGAAATCCGTGCCTAATATTAAAACTCGCTAGTAAAGTGGAACTTGATGTTCTTGAAGTCTTCCTGCGCCATGCTCAGCACGTAGCCACTGTCGGCGAGGAAGACATCACGGCCCTCCTTGTCCTTAGCCATATACTGATACTTGCGCTTCTTGAAGTTCTCGAGTTCAGCAGGATCGTCGCTCTCAATCCAACAGGCCTTATAGAGATGAACCGGCTCCCAACGGCATTTGGCGTTGTACTCGTTCTCCAGACGGTACTGGATCACCTCGAACTGCAGCTGACCGACGGTGCCGATAATCTTGCGGTTGTTAAACTGGTTGACGAACAACTGGGCCACACCCTCGTCCATGAGCTGGTCGATACCCTTTTGGAGCTGCTTGGCCTTCATGGGGTCGTCGTTCTCGATATACTTAAAGAGCTCTGGCGAGAACGAGGGCAGTCCGCGGAAATGGAGCTGCTCGCCCTCGGTGAGCGTGTCGCCAATCTTAAAGATACCATTGTCGGGCAGACCGACGATGTCGCCTGGCCATGCCTCGTCGATGGTGCTCTTGCGCTGCGCCATGAACTGTGTGGGCGACGAGAAACGCAGCGTCTTACCCTGACGCACATGCAGATAGGGCTGGTTGCGCTGGAACTTTCCGCTGCACACCTTACAGAAGGCAATACAAGAACGGTGGTTGGGGTCGATATTGGCGGTAATCTTGAAGATGAAGCCAGTGAACTTCTTCTCTTCGGGGTTCACGTCGCGCTCCTCAGCCTTTGTTGGGCGTGGCGACGGGGCAATCTCAACAAAGCAGTTGAGCAGTTCCTGTACACCGAAGTTGTTAAGGGCTGAGCCGAAGAACACGGGTGCCACCTCTGCCTCACGATAGGTCTCCACGTCGAACTCGGGGTACACACCGTCGACCAGCTCCAGGTCCTCGCGCAGCTTAGCGGCATTCTCCTCGCCTACACGACGGTCGAGTTCATCGCTGTCGATATCAACCTCCACCTTATCGGTTACACGCTGCTTGTCGGGTGTAAAGAGGTCGAGCTTCTGTTCGTAGATGTTATATACGCCCTTGAACTTAGCGCCCTGGTTGATGGGCCAAGACAGTGGACGGACCTTGATTTCGAGTTCCTGTTCCAGTTCGTCGAGGAGGTCGAAGGGGTCGCGACCCTCACGGTCCATCTTATTGATAAAGATGATCACGGGTGTCTTACGCATACGACAGACGGTCATCAGCTTACGGGTCTGGGTCTCCACACCCTTGGCACCGTCGACCACGATGATGGCCGAGTCGACAGCCGTCAGTGTACGGAAGGTATCCTCGGCGAAGTCTTGGTGACCCGGGGTGTCGAGGATGTTCACCTTATATTCTATATCTGAGCCTTCCGGCGTATAGTCGAACTCCATCACAGAGGTAGATACAGAGATACCACGCTGTTTCTCTATATCCATCCAGTCGCTGGTGGCGGTCTTCTTGATCTTATTGTTCTTTACGGCGCCCGCCACTTGTATCTGTCCACCGAAGAGAAGGAACTTCTCCGTCAGTGTAGTCTTACCCGCATCCGGGTGCGATATAATCGCAAATGTTCTTCTACGTTCTATTTCCTGATTCATACTTCTTTTACTTTTAGGCACGGATTACACGGCTTTTTATAAAAGACGCGGCTTTTTTTTCGTCCGGTGGCCATTCTTTCGTTACTTCCTTTTTACTTTTAGGCACGGATTACACGGATTAACACGGATTTTTTGTTTTTTCTGTTCCGTTGTATCGCTTGTTCTCCGTGAATATCTTTCTCTTTACCTGTACTGAATGACCAAAGTTTATCAGTAAGCCTACTTTCTTATTGCATGCCGTAAGATAGTTTACCAACTGCCATTCGTGCTCAGGTCTTAAATCTACAACTGCTTTTAATTCTACTATAACTTCATCTTCTACTAGCATATCGGGGATATAATGTCCCACGACTTCACCTTTATAAAATACATCTATCTGTTTCTGGCACTCACACTTCATTCCACGACCAGTTAATTCTTTGTAGAGAGCATTTCCGTAAACAGATTCAAGAAATCCGAATCCCAGTTCCCTGTGTACTTCCTGTGCAGCTCCAATAATCTTTCTCGTTATTTCTTCGTTATATAACATAAAAATAAATCCGTGTTAATCCGTGTCGCTCGGCTTTGCCGCTTGGCTCGTCCAAGAATCCGTGCCTAAAGATTTCGTGCCTAAAAATGCCAGCCTAAAAATCTAGCTTCTCGATGCACTGCTTGAGGCTCTCTTCCCAGTAGGGGATTTCGAGGGCGTAGGTGGATTTGATTTTAGTCTTGTCGAGCACGGAGTAGTGCGGACGGGCGGCGGGCGTAGGATACTCTGCGGTGTGCAGGGGGCGCACCTTGCAGTCCTTAATGCCTGCTATACGGTGGATGGCCTTCGCAAAGTCGTACCACGAGATGACACCCTCGTTTGAGAAATGATAGATACCTGGCACCACACCCTGATTGATGGCGGTGAAGATGGCCACGGCCAGGTCGCGCGCATAGGTGGGTGAACCGACCTGATCGAAGATAACGCCCAACTCACGTTTCTCGTTACCTAAGCGGATCATCGTCTTCACGAAGTTGTTGCCAAAGGTAGAATACAGCCATGCCGTACGAACGATCATGGTCTTGGAGCATGCCTGCAGAGCAGCCTTCTCACCATCGAGTTTCGTAGCGCCATAGACACTGTTCGGACAGGTGGGCTCATCCTCGGTATATGGGATATGATTGGTGCCGTCGAACACGTAATCGGTTGAGATCTGAATCATCCATCCCCCACGCTTCTCGATGGCCTTGGCCAGCAATCCCGGGGCGGTGGCGTTCAGCTTATGGCACAGTTCCTGGTTCTCCTCTGCCTTATCCACGGCCGTGTAGGCAGCGCAGTTCACGATGCCGTCGATCTGGTTGTCGGTGACAAAGCGGTTGATGGCTGCCTCATCGGTAATATCCAGTTCTTGCTGAGGCAAGCGACCTTGAAGGTCGAGCGCTGCCACATCGGTATTAAAATACACGTGCTGGGGATTATTCTTCTCCAGCAGCTGTATCTCGTTTCCAAGCTGTCCGTTACATCCTGTTATTAATATCCTCATATGCTTCTTTCTTCTTTAGGCACGGATTACACGGATTTACACAGATTCTTTCCGTATCCGTCTTATCCAATGCCACTCTTTATTCTCTTTTATTTTGGGCACGGATTAACGCGGCTCTCTTTTAGAGAAGCGCTGCTTTCCTTTCGCGCAGCCAGCCGTGTCTTTTTATTAAAAGCCGTGTAAATCCGTGCCTAATATTATCATTCGAACTTAAGACCTTCTTCTTTATCTTTTTTGTAATAATCAGAGAGCATGCCGATGAAGGTGGTGATTTCCTTGACGGCATGTTGCGTGTCGGGCGAGATGTCCTTATGCTGCAAACGCAACAGCATCACGCCATAGAGGGAATTGAAACAGGTCTCTATCTCGTTCTCTTCCTTATTGGCACCACGGTTGCGCAGTTCCACGATAAACGGGAGCACCTTGTAGTACTCTGTGTTGTAGAAAGGGAACTTGGTAGACTGAAGCAACTGACTGTGAAGCTCGATGAGCATCTGCATCGTCACCCGATTAATCTGCAGATGACCCTTCTCACGACAACCTTCCTGGTTCATCATCCGAATCAGGTTGCCATACCAGTCGATTGCCTCTTCTTTCTGTTCGTCGCTATAGTCGAAGCGTTCTATCCACTCGCGCTTGATACGCGTCAGCGAGCAGTCGAAAGCCCTGATAGTATCCTCGACCTGCCACATATACAGCAGATATTCGGCAATATTCTTTTTTCTTAAATCCTGTGCAATAAACATATATCCTAAAAAAATCTATACATAAAAAAGCATCACTTAGAAGAAACGCACCAGATTGGTGGTTGTTCCCAAGAGCATAATCACCGAACCGATAATCACGGCAACGCCGATAGCCTGATTGATAATCTTGATGCCGTTGTTATCGAACTTCGTACGAATCTTATCGACCAGCCATGTGAGGCCCCACCACCAGAGCAGCGCACCGCCCACAATGCTCGCAAAGCCCACCAGCATCTCGAAAGGATGGTTGGGCAGCACAAACGCGAACTGGGCATACATGGCCAGAAACAGGAATACGATAAGCGGATTAGAGAAGGTTACGAGAAAGGCCGTCCACGCGTTATACCAAAGCGAACCCTTCTGCAGGCCTGACTGGTGCATCTTTCTCGTCGGATCGGAACGGTAAGTGTAAAGACCGAAACAGAGCAGCATGATACTACCTGCGATCTGAAGATAGAAGCGATTCTGGTCATTGGTAATGAAGTCCATCACGAACGACATACCGAAACCTGCGAATGCTGCATATATAATATCGCTAAAGGCTGCGCCAAACCCTGTGGCAAGACCAAACCACCGGCCTTTGTTCAGCGTGCGCTGAACACACAGGATACCTACCGGCCCCATAGGGGCACTGGCAATTACCCCGATCATCATCCCCTTGAAGATGAAATCTAATATATTTATTGGTACATGAAACGGCATAACGGGTGCAAAGGTACAAAAAAAGGCTGAAACGGGAAAGAAAACAAAGGTTTTTCACAAAAGGGAATCGTTAATTTCCGTAAAAATGAGAGATATCCGCAAGTTTTTCTTTACCTTTGTGGCTTGTAAGCGAAAAATCAAAATAAAAATAAAACTATAACAATCATGAATGAACAAAATGCATTGCTAAAGCCGTATGTTATCGGCTTAAACTTAGGAGGAACAAACTCTGTATTCGGCATCGTAGATTCCCGAGGCGACATCAAGGCCACCACAGCCATCAAAACCGGTGGTTATGAGAAGGTTGAGGACTATGTTGATGCTTGTGTAGATGCCCTGCAGGTCATTATCGACCAGGTTGGCGGCATCGAGAAGATCAAAGCCATGGGTATCGGTGCTCCTAACGGAAACTTCTATAACGGAACCATTGAGTTCGCTCCAAACCTGCCATGGGCTCACGATGGCGTAGTGCCCCTCGCCAAGATGTTCAGCGACAAGCTGAATGGCATTCCCGTTGCCCTTACCAACGATGCCAATGCCGCTGCTATCGGCGAGATGGTCTATGGTGTGGCCCGCGGTATGAAGAACTTCATCGTCATCACCCTTGGAACGGGTGTAGGCTCTGGTATCGTGGTAAACGGCCAGCTGCTCTACGGACACGACGGTTTTGCCGGTGAGTTGGGACACGTGACAATGGTTCGCGGCGAAGAAGGCCGTCTCTGCGGTTGCGGTCGTACTGGTTGTCTGGAGTGCTACTGCTCAGCAACAGGTGTAGCACGCACTGCCCGTGAGATGCTGGCAAAGACCACCCGTCCGAGTCTGCTTCGCGAGATGAATCCCGATGATATCACCTCACTCGACGTATCCATCGCTGCAGGCAAGGGTGACGAACTGGCCAAGGAGATTTATGAGTTCACAGGTAAGATGCTGGGTGAGGCCTGCGCCGACTTCGCAGCCTTCTCATCGCCTGAGGCATTCATCTTCTTCGGCGGTATGGTTAAGGCCGGCGAACTGATTATGAAGCCCATACGCGAAGCCTACAACGAGCACGTGCTGAAGATATTCAAGAACAAGGCACAGTTCCTGGTTAGCGGACTTGACGGCGCTTCTGCAGCTGTACTCGGTGCTTCAGCTATCGGCTGGGAGGTTTAACAAGAAGAAACAAGGAAAGACTAAACAATGAAAAAACTACTATCTACTACTCTGCTGCTCATGGTCTCAGGACTATGGGCAGCAGCCCAAGAGGTGCCACAGATTGCCAATGTCATGGCCAGACAGACTACGTCGCTGAATGGTGAATGGAACTACATCGTGGATGTTCAGGAAGAAGGCTATTACGACTACCGCATGAACCCTATGCGTTCGGGATTCTTCGTCAACGCAAAGCCACAGCGCCCTGAGGATCTGATTGAGTATGACTTCGACAAGAACCCCACACTGAAGGTCCCTGGCGACTGGAACACACAAGACGACAGACTGTTCTTCTATGAGGGAACGGTATGGTACAAGAAGAGTTTTGAATACCACCCGCAGGCGGGCAAGCGCACACTGCTCTACTTTGGAGCGGTGAACTATGATGCGCACGTCTACGTGAACGGTCAGAAGGCCGGTCACCATCAGGGCGGCTTCACACCGTTCAACTACGATGTGACCGACTTCATGAAAGACGGAGAGAACGTGGTCATCGTGAAGGTTGACAACAAGCGCCATGCCGAGGATGTACCCACACAGATATTCGACTGGTGGAACTATGGCGGCATCACGCGCGACGTCTGTCTCGTCACCGTTGAGCCGACCTACGTTGAGAACTACAAACTGCAGTTGAAAAGCTTAGAAGGCAGATTAGTGAACTTCAGCGTGAAGCTGAATCGTGAAGAGGCAGGGAGACTTGTGACGCTAAGCATTCCTGAGCTGAAGATAAAGAAGACCCTCACCACGGCTGCCGACGGCACAGCCAGCATCAGCATGAAAGCCAAGCCTCAGCTATGGTCGCCCGAGAACCCTAAATTATATAAGGTGGAAATCAAGCTGGGCGAAGAAACCATCTGCGACGAGATAGGTTTCCGCACCATTGAGACAAAAGGCAAGCAGATTCTGCTGAACGGTCAGCCCATCTTCCTGAAGGGGATCAGCATTCATGAGGAAAAACCCAACGGCGGCGGACGCGCCAACTCTACGGAAGATGCGCATACGCTCCTGTCATGGGCCAAGGAACTGGGCTGTAACTTCGTACGTCTGGCTCACTATCCCCATAATGAGTATGCTGTTCGTGAAGCAGAGCGCATGGGTATGCTCGTATGGTCGGAGATTCCATGCTACTGGACGATTGCCTGGACAAACCCAGACACCTATGCCAATGCAGAGCGCCAGCTGACCAATATGATACTTCGCGACCAGAACCGTGCTAACGTCATCATCTGGAGCGTGGCCAATGAGACCCCGCACTCTGAAGCACGCGACGCTTTCCTCAGCAAGCTGGCCAAACGTGCCAGAGCTTTGGACGACAGCCGTCTGATCTCCATGGCTATGGAGGTGACCTCGGCATCGAACTATCACAACAAGTTGCAGGACAACATGCACGAATATGTTGATGTGGTCAGCTTCAACCAGTATATCGGCTGGTATCGCGATGTGAACGACGCACCGAAGATGACATGGGAGATTCCATACGAGAAGCCTGTCATTATCAGTGAGTTTGGAGGAGGCGCCAGATACGGTCTGCATGGCGAGAAGAACCAGCGATGGACTGAGGAATTCCAGGAGAATCTGTATCAGGAGAACACGGCTATGCTCGACAAGATCGATGGTCTGGCAGGTACCACCCCATGGATCCTGAAGGACTTCCGCTCACCACGTCGCGTGCTCACAGGCATTCAGGACTTCTACAACAGGAAAGGCCTCTTCAGCGATAATGGCGAGAAGAAGAAAGCCTTCTTTGTGCTGAAAGACTGGTATAGCAAGAAATAATCATCAACATAGACCAATATGGCAGATATCTTAGAAGAAATCGTTGCAAACAAAAGAAAAGAGGTAGAGGTATTCAAGCAAGAGCTTCCTTTTGCTCTGTTGGAAGAGAGAGTGAACAACATCAAAGGCGGTCTCTCAATATCCATGTCAGCCAACCTAAGGAACTCTGGTTCCGGCATCATAGCCGAGTTCAAGCGCAAGTCACCGTCGAAAGGATGGTTCAGCAAAGAGGCATCGATCAAGGTGATTGGCAAGAGCTATGAGGAAAACGGTGCCACGGCGATGAGCGTGCTGACCGACACCAAATACTTCGGTGGAAGTCATCAGGATCTGACAGACGCCCGTATGGCAGACATCAAGCTGCCCATACTGTATAAGAACTTCATCATCGACGAATACCAGCTGTATCAGGCCAGACTGTATCAGGCCAACACGGTTCTTCTGATAGCTGCCTGTCTGTCGAAAGACGAATGCAGACAACTGATAGCAAAGGCTCACGGACTGGGTCTGGAGGTGCTATTGGAGATGCATACGGAGGCAGAGACCGAATATGCGGAACTGGAGCCCGACATGTGCGGCATCAACAACCGCAACCTCGGTACCTTCGTGACCGATGTCAACAACTCCATCCGCCTGGCAGGGCTTCTGCCCGACAACATCGTCAAGGTGAGCGAGAGCGGCCTGTCGAACCCAGAGACCGTGAAGATGCTAAGAGGACTCGGTTTCAGAGGTTTCCTGATGGGAGAACACTTCATGACGCAACCTGACCCGGGAGCTGCCCTGAGTCAGTTTATAGCAAAACTGCAATAACACAAGAGGGGAACGATAACGTTTACGTTATTTTTCCCCTTTTTTAGTTCATGGTCTCACACTTTATTCGTATCTTTGCACAGCAAACTACTAGAAATAAATAATGTACTGTATGAAGAAGTATTTTCAATTACTGGCACTTTGTCTGCTGTTCCCCATGACCCTGTCGGCTCAAGGCTGGAACGACGCAGAATACAAACAGATAGAGCAAAGCATCCGTGTACCGCAGTTCGCAAACAAGACGTATCTGATTACGAAGTACGGGGCAAAGGAGACGAATGCCGCCGCACAGAACCAGAAAGCCATCCAGAAAGCCATCGACCTCTGTTCAAGGAAAGGCGGCGGTAAGGTCGTTGTACCTGCCGGGCATAAGTTTCTGACCGGAGCTATCACACTGAAGGACGGTGTAAACCTGGAAGTGCAGGAGGGAGCCGTACTTGAGTTTGTTTTCCTACCCGAGTTATACCCGATCGTTGAGACATCATGGGAAGGGCTGGAGTGCTTTAACCTCTCCCCATGCGTATATGCCTTTAAAGCCAAGGATATTGCCATCACCGGTAAGGGCATCATCGACGGTGGCGGCAGCAACGACACCTGGTGGCCCTGGAACGGCAGTCCGCGCTTCGGATGGAAAGAGGGCATGATCAGTCAGCGCGGTGGCTCACGTGCCCGTCTGCTGAAGAACGGCGAGGACGGCATCCCCATGTATAATGAGAAAGGCGAGCGTTCACCAGAACGTGTGTTCGGTGCGAAAGACGGACTGCGCCCACAGCTGGTGAGCTTCAATAAGTGCGAGGGCATCCTGCTGGAGGATATCACCCTGCTACGCTCTCCTTTCTGGGTGATTCACCCCCTCCACTCTACCGACATCACCGTACGACGTGTAAAGATGATCAACGATGGTCCTAATGGCGACGGCTGTGACCCGGAGTGCTGTGACCGCGTACTGATAGAAGACTGCTTCTTTAATACCGGCGACGACTGTATTGCCATCAAGAGCGGGCGCAACCGCGACGGCCGAGAGCGTAACATGCCCTCGAAGAATATCATCATCCGCAACTGTGAGATGAGAAACGGGCATGGCGGTGTCGTTGTCGGTTCTGAGATCTCTGGCGGTTGTCAGAATGTCTATGCCCACGACTGTGTGATGGACTCTCCTGAGCTGGAGCGTGTGCTGCGCATCAAGACCAACAGCTGCCGCGGCGGTATCATCGAGAACATCAACATGAAGAACATCAAGGTGGGTGTCTGCAAAGAGAGTGTGCTGAAGATCAACCTCGACTATGAGCACAACGAGATCTGCTGCCGTGGCAACTACCCTACCGTGCGTAATGTCTATATGGAGAATGTCACCAGCGAGAAGTCACAGTACGGTGTACAGATTATCGGGCTCGAAGAAGACACCTACGTCTATGACATCAACGTCAAGGACTGTCATTTCAACGGTGTGAAAGACGGAAACCTCATGAGCGGCAAGACGCGTAACATCAACTTCGACAACCTTTTCATCAATGGCAGTCTGGCTTTGCTCAAAGCCCCTTACGAGCATTACTCCGAGTGGCTCACCTATTCTGAGATGAAAAGGACACCGAAGTCCTACCTCCTCGACTTTGCCAAAAAGCCCCGATGGAGCTATGTGATGGGTATCGAACTGGAATCGATGCTCGACACCTACCTGAGATACGGTGGTGAGGACATCCGCAAGTACTGTCAGGAATATACCGACACCATGATCAATGCCCGAGGCGACATCCGTACTTACAAGATTGAGGACTATAACCTCGATCAGATTCGTACCGGTCACTTTGTGGCTCGCATGTATCAGCTCTATCCGGAGAAGAAGAACCTGCTGGCCATACAGACCCTGATGAAACAGCTGAAGGACCAGCCCCGCACCATTCAGGACAAGGTATTCTGGCACAAAGCCATCTACAGCTATCAGGTATGGCTCGACGGCATCTTCATGGGACTGCCCTTCTATACCATGACAGCCCGCGACCTGCTGAAAGCCAAGGACGCCAGGAGAATCTATGACGACGCCGTCGATCAGATTACCGTGACCTATCAGCGCACATACGATCCAAAGACTGGATTGAACCGTCATGCCTGGGATGAGACCAAGGAGATGTTCTGGGCTGACAAGGAGACAGGACAGACCCAGCACTGCTGGGGAAGAGCGCAGGGTTGGTTCTCGATGGCACTCATCGAGCTGCTTGATGCCCTTCCCGAGAGCTACGCGCGTCGTGCCGAGGTCATCGACCTGCTACAAAAGGACCTTGACGCCATCATCAAGTGGCAGGACAAGGACAGCGGCGTCTGGTATCAGGTGATGGATGAACCCGGACGCGAGGGCAACTATCTCGAAGCCACCTGTTCCTCCATGTTTGCCTATGTGCTGTTGAAGGCCTACAACAAAGGCTATCTCGGTACCAAGTACCGCGATGCAGGCATCAAAGCCTATCAGGGTATTATCAAGAACTTCATTCGTGTGAATGCCGACAAGACCATTTCCCTGACAAAATGCTGCGAGGTGGCAGGCCTGGGACCCGGTGTCAGTGCGAAAGTGCTGAAGGCGGCTCCCAACGTCAAAGAGAACAAACGGCGCGACGGCTCGTTTGAGTACTATATCAGCGAACCTGTACGCGACAACGATGCCAAGGGCGTAGGTCCGTTTATCTGGGCATCACTTGAGATAGAGAAGTTAGGATATAATATAAACAACGTGACGGCCTCCATAGACCGTCACGCTGTTGTTAATCGTAATAACCCCGTCATCACCGAGGCTGACAGGCTGTCGTCTCTCTCAGTGGGCAACGGCCACTTTGCCGCAACGGTCGACGTGACAGGTCTGCAGAGCTACCCTTTTGAGTATGAGACAGGTGTGCCCCTGAACACGATGTCGGACTGGGGATGGCATGAGTTTGAGAACACCAAGGGACTGACACCACAGGAGAGTGAGAAAGCCTTCGACTTCGGACACGGCCATCAGGAAGTCTACGCCGTGGAATACAAGAAGGATGAAGACGGGCGCCACAAGGAGGCTACGGAATATTTCCGTATCAATCCCCACCGCCTGAACCTTGGTACGATTGGCCTCAGCCTCAAAGACAAGCAGGGACAACCGCTGTCTCTGGCATCACTCAAGGCTATCCGTCAGGAACAGAAACTATGGGACGGGGAAATAGAATCGACCTTCAGAGCCGATGGCGAACAGGTGGAGGTAAGCACGGGCGTTCACCCAGACAAAGACGCCCTCTATGCCAGGATCAAGAGTAACCTGCTGAGAGACCAGCGGGCAACCGTCACACTGCGTTTCTCCTATCCGACAGGAAAACATGCCGATGACGCCAATGACTGGACGAAGGCAGAAAAGCACCAGTCTGTCGTCATCAGTCAGGACAACCACTCTGCACTCATCAGGCGGACGCTCGACAAGACCGTCTACTACGTACGTCTTCAGTGGGAAGGTCACGCAACGCTGCAAGTCTGCGACAATCATGTGTTTGAGTTGACGACAACCGACGACGTTCTGACTTTTGCCGCAGAGTATCTGAACGAGGCTCCTGCAAAGGCCATTGCCTATGAGTACGATCAATATCACAAGGCCACCCTGCGCCATTGGAACCACTGGTGGAAGGCAGGTGCCATCGTTGACTTCTCCCAATGCACAGCCCTGCAGGCCAAGGAATTGGAGCGAAGGGTGGTTCTCTCACAATACCTCACCCAGATCAACTGCGCCAACAACATGCCGCCACAGGAGACCGGACTGACGTATAACTCATGGTTCGGACGCCCCCATCTGGAGATGACCTGGTGGCACGTGACAGACTTTGCCTTATGGAACCGTCCTGAAACCGTTGCGCAGATTCTGAGATGGTATAACGATACCGCATACCCTGTCGCACGCCAGATTGCTGAGCGCCAGGGGTTCAAAGGCGTGCGTTGGATGAAGATGACCGACCCATGGGCCGGTGAGGCACCCTCTAACACGGGTTCCTTCCTCATCTGGCAGCAACCCCATTACATCTATCTGGCCGAAGAGATGTACCGGGCCAGGCCATCGGCAGAGACCCTGAAGACCTACGGCGAGCAGGTAGAAGCCACTGCCGAGTTTATGGCCGATTTCGTGACCTTCGATAAAAAGACCGGGCGCTATCAGCTCAGGGGAGCCACTGCCATGCAGGAATCCATCACCAAAGACATTGCCCATAACCAGCCCTTCGAACTCGCCTACTGGCAGTATGGTCTGGCAGTAGCACAACAATGGCGTGAACGCCAGGGTAAACAGCGCATCGCACTTTGGGATGATATCATCAACAAGCTCTCGCCCCTCCCCGAAGCTGGCGGCATCTATACTGCCGGAACACCCCTTGGCGGCACCATTATCTCAGAAGCCTTCGATCCCTTCGACGCCACAGGCAAACCCGCCCAGACCTTCGCCGACAAATGTCGCAACGACCACCCTGCCGTTCTGGGTGCCTGCGGTATGCTGCCCAGCGAGAACACCCCTTATACCTTATTATATGATAAAGAGCGAATGAAGCAGACGCTCAACTGGGTGATGCAGAACTGGAACTGGCAGACCACATGGGGATGGGACTACGGTATGATAGCCATGACTGCCGCCCGTCTGGGCGATCCAGAGACAGCCCTCAAGGCCCTGCTCATCGACAGTCAGAAAAACGCCTATCTACCCAATGGCCATAATTTCCAGACCCCAGATCGCCTGCGCATCTATCTGCCGGGCAATGGCGCCCTGCTCACCGCCATCGCCATGATGTGTGCCGGTTGGGACGGCTGCACCGAGCCCCTCAACCCGGGCTTCCCCCACGACGGCACCTGGAACGTCCGCTGGGAGGGATTGCAGAGAATGCAGTAAACAGATATCTAACGTAAACGTTTGCAGGAGAAAATCGATATGTTTTAGTATTATTTCATATAATAATCCGTAACTTTGTAGCCAATATATGAAATCTAGAATTATAAACTTAAAATATCTCTTTTAATAATTTATTTATCTATAACTAAAACTAACGTGTATGAATCATCAAATCAAAAGAGCCTCTATGGCTTTGCTTTTGTCTGTGTTCTGCTTCGTAGCTTACGCTCAGAAGTCAGTCACGGGTACAGTGAAGGATGCTACAGGTGAGCCCATGATTGGTGTAAGTATTCTCGTAGACGGCACTACCATCGGCGCAGTGACCGACTTCGACGGTAACTTCACCATCAAGGACGTTCCTGAGAAGAGTGTCCTGAAGATCTCTTACATCGGTTACAAGGATCAGAAGATCGACGTGGCTGGTAAGAGCAGTATCAATGTAACCATGCAGGAAGACGCTGCAGCCCTCGATGAGATCGTGGTTGTGGGTTACGGTACGATGAAGAAGAAGGACCTGACGGGTTCGGTTTCAAGTGTGAAGACCGAAGACCTGGCTAAGGTTGCCGGTGCCAACGCCCTGGCTGCCATGCAGGCTAAGGTTCCTGGCGTAGACCTTCAGCAGAGTAACGGCGGTCAGGCCGGTGAAGGCGTGAGCATGACGCTCCGTGGTAACCGTTCACTGCTAGCAGGTAACGGGCCATTGGTTATCGTCGACGGTGTGGAGTACGGCTCTACTCTTGACATCCCCGCCAGCGACATCGAGTCGATGGACATCCTGAAGGATGCCGCCTCTACCGCTATCTACGGTACCAAGGGTGCCAACGGTGTTATCCTGATTACCACCAAGCGCGGTTCTGCTGGCCGCACCAAGGTCAGCTTTAACGGCTATCTGTCGTTCAACAGCGCTACCGGTATCGTGAAGCCCATGTATGGCGACAAGGAGGTGCAGCGTCTCATCGACAAAAAGAACTACGAGGATGCTGCAGCTAACGGCTGGAACTTCACCAACTCGGCTACTGCTGCCGACGTGCTGACCTTCAACCTCGAAGACGGTACACCGACACTTGACATCTACAACAACAAGAGCTATACCGACTGGCTCGACATGGTGCTCGACAGCAGTGTTTCGCAGAACTACGAGGTATCAGTCCAGGGTGGTAACGAGAAGACGAACTTCAACATCTCTCTGGCTGCCATGGACGACAAAGGTCTGCTGAAGGGCGATGAGTACAACCGCTACACAGGTCGTGTGAACATCGACCACCAGATCAATAAGATCGTAAAGGTAGGTGCCAGCCTCTCTTATGCTTACAAGAGCAACGACAAGATGGCCGGCGGCGTATTCAACCAGGCACAGAAGATGACCACCATCACCCACGCCTACCTCAACGACGGCAGCATCAACGCGACACCTAACCCCTGGTATGCCGCCCACTGTTCGCCGCTGCTCAACGACGATGGCGCCTACCAGCGTAACATCGAGAGCAGCCGCTTCTTCGGCAGCGCTTATCTGCAGCTGAACCCCATCAAGGGCATGACGCTGAAGTCGCAGTTCACCGCCGACCGCAGCACCTCTCGCGACGGTCAGTATCAGGACTATCACAGTCAGGTTCGTTATCAGAGCCCTACAACGACCTATATCAGCAATGACCGCAGCACTGGAACGAAATATGTATGGCAGAACACCGCCAACTACAACAAGGAGATTGGCAAGCACGACTTCACCGTTCTGCTCGGTCATGAGATGTCGCAGTATGTTTCAGAGACCAGCAGCATCAGCGGTGACGCTGGTTCTGAGAGCTATAAGAAGAGTGCTTTCTACGATGTGAGCAAAATTGGCACTCCTACTGTTTCTACCAGCTACGTAAAGAGCTCTATGCTGTCATTCTTCGGACGTGTGAACTACTCGTTCGATGGTAAGTACCTGCTGCAGGCATCAGTACGTGCCGATGGTAGCTCAGTACTCGCCGAGGGTCACAAATGGGGTTACTTCCCCTCTGTATCTGCCGGCTGGCGCCTCTCAGAGGAGAGCTTCATGGCAGGCACCAAGTCTTGGCTCGACAACCTGAAGTTCCGCGTATCATGGGGTCTCTCTGGTAACTCCGCCATCTCGGCCTATCAGACACTGGCAACCATCTCTTCTATCGTTCCCAACTCTACCGACAAGGCACCCATGACCATGGCTAACCCCGATCTGACATGGGAAAAGACCGCCGCTCTGGACTTCGGTCTCGACTTCGCCATCCTGAACGGTCGCGTTTATGGTAGCATCGACTACTACAACAGCAACACCTACGACCTGCTGTACTACAAGACCGCACCTCCCTCATCGGTATTCACCAGCACCATCTCTAACGTCGGTAAGACCAAGGGCAGCGGTATCGAGATCTCGCTGGGTGCAGTACCCGTTAAGACCAAGGACTTCACCTGGGACCTGACAGCATCAGCAACATTTGCCAAGGACGAGGTAAAGGAACTGGCCGACGGTATCGAGCAGTTTGTCGATGGTATCAACATCCTGAAGGTTGGCGAGCCTGTATCAGCATACTATGCATACGACATGGACGGCTGCTGGGGTATCGGCGAGTTCGACCAGTACCTGGCTGCTCACCCCGGTT
Source organism: Prevotella sp. FD3004 (assembly GCF_000746155.1). NCBI lineage: Bacteria > Pseudomonadati > Bacteroidota > Bacteroidia > Bacteroidales > Prevotellaceae > Prevotella > Prevotella sp. FD3004. The sequence goes on from NZ_KN050819.1 coordinate 772,400, forward strand.
TCGAGAAGCCACAGGCTGACTACGGCGATCCCGGTACACCGAAGGTTGTCGACACCAACGGCGACAACAAGATCGACGACGCCGACAAGATTGTCTACAACCGCTCACCGAAGGCTATTCTCGGTCTGGGAACCACCCTTACCTATAAGGATTTCTCACTGAGCATTCAGACCATGGCCCGTCTGGGTGGCTACCTGAGCTACAGCGGCTACGGTCTCTACCTCTACGACAACGCAAACTGGGGCGACCTGAGCTATTGGACTCCCGACAATCAGGGTGCCGACATACCTTCTCCTGGATGCGCAGGTGCTACACCAACCTTCTACAAGAGCGCCATCCAGATCCAGAAGGGCGACTACTTCAAGATCAAGGACATCACCCTGAGCTACAATCTGCCGAAGAATATCGTGAAGAAGGCATTCATCAGTAATGCACGTATCTACTGTTCTCTGAAGAACTACTTCACCTTCAGTCACTTCGACAACTACGACCCTGAGCGTGGCGGTGCTGTAAACTTCCCGCTGATGAAGCAGGCTGTAGTAGGTCTTAACGTAACTTTCTAATCCAATAATGAGTATCGATATGAAAAAGATATTAAGCATGTTATTTGCTGCCACAGCCATTGGCTTCGGCGCAACCTCCTGCTCAGACTTCCTGGAGGAGGACAACAAGACTGGTGAGACTGCCGACCTGGCGTACAACACCATATCGGGTATCGACGGACTGATTCAGTCAGCTTACACCTACACACACGGCTGGTGGGGTAAGGAACCGTCACTCGGACTGTCTGAGATGGGCAGCGACCTGTTCTATTTTGGTTACGACAACAAGCAGAAGTCTATGCTGAAGTATGACATCTCTGCAGAGGCACTTGGCAGCAACGTGGCCGACAACCCCTGTCTCGACGAATACTGGGAGATGTTCTATGCCGGTGTCGACGTATGTAACAACGCCCTGAAGTATGTGCCCGAGTGCAGCGTGATTGACGACAACAAGAAGGCAGCCTACCTGGCTGATGCCTACTTCCTCCGTGCGCTCTACTACTCACAGATGGTAGCTCTGTGGGGTCCGATTCCCTATAACTCAGAGCCAGTGAACAGCATCAACAACACACCTGTACGTGTGCCGGAGGCTGAGGTATATGCCAATATCCTCGCCGACCTGAAGCTCTCGATGGAGAACTATAAGAAGGCCAACGTCATGACTGCCAAGGCAGCCACCGGTACCGGTCGCGCCTACTACTATTCTGCCGAGGCGCTCTATGCCCGTGTAGCACTCTACGCTGCTTCATGGCTGGGACAGAGCCAGTACTACAACGAGGCCCTGACTGCCGCTACCGATGTTATCAACAACTCGGGTGCCAAGTTCTACAGCCGCTACAGCGACACCTGGAACATGAATAACGAGGAGGCTACCGTTAACACAGAGAACCTCTTTGCCGTTCACTATTCAAACGACCTCTCAGCAGGTCGCGACAACTGCGTGCCCTACCGTTACTCTGGCGGTGGTACAGGTCAGTACAACTCGCTCATCACCCGTACAGGCTATGGCCGTCAGGGTGGTAGCGCCACTCACCTGATGTTCCCTTCACTGTGGAACAACGGATGTGACGACATCGGTCCTAACGGACAGACAGACAAGTCGATCTTCTTCCGTATGGCTGCCGGTAAGACCACCATCAAGAGTAAGATGACAGGCGAGAACATTGAGTGCGGCAAATACTACTCTCCCTACGGACGCGGATTCACCCGTTACCTGCCCTCACTCTACTTCTGGCAGCTGCTGGAGAGCGTGAAGGAGACCGACCAGCGCTACAACGGCACACTGCTTACCAGCTACCGCATTCCTTACGAGCTGTCGCAGAACGCTGCAAACTACCCAAAGATGGGTGAACAGGAGTTCAAGGACTACGAAGAGGCTTACAAGGAAGACGGCAACTATTTCAACGGTGGTGGTATCGCCATCCTCTACAGCATCCTCGACGGTGACTCTGAGGAAGGTAAGGCCCTCCAGGCTGAGGCTAAGGACAAGTACCGTCTGCAGTTTGCTTATGGTGGTGACATCCCCGTTTACACCAGCGGCGATCCTAAGACCGCTCTGCCCACCGAGGGTGGCAAGGCTGTTTCGGATGTATATGGCGACGCCCGCTACAAGAGTGAGAAGATCGAAGGCCGCCGTTCATACCCTTGCATCAAGAAGTACCTCGACGACCAGTACAATGCCAACTATCCCACTCACGACCTGAGCTATCGCGACATCATGGTGCTCCGTCTGGCAGAGATGTACCTCATCAAGGCTGAGGCCGAGCTCGCTACCGGCGGCAACGCTCTGGCTACGATCAACGAGCTGCGCAAGGCCCGTGCCATCAGTGGCAAGGACAACACCATCAGCGGCACCGTCGACATCGAGACTATCCTGAAGGAGCGCGCCCTCGAGCTCTGCGGTGAGTACCAGCGCTGGTTCGACCTGAAGCGTACCCACACGCTCATCAGCCACGTGAAGGCTTACAACGCACAGGCCAGCGGCAACATCGACGTGAAGCATTACTACCGTCCTATTCCTCTCAACGAGCTGGAGGCTGTAACCAACCGTGCTTCAGTATCAGTTGCTCAGGATGCAAACGGCGTACTGCAATACACTTCTACAGCAGAAGGTATGTGGCAGAACCCAGGCTATTAATCCTACAGATTAAGATAAGCTGAATAAGAAAGGTGCGTTCCGTTTCAGGGACGCACCTTTCTTTTCCATGCCCTACTTCGGGCAATGATATTTTTCCTCAGACACTCACTGTAAAGCTACGGTTCACAGCTGTGGATGTCGCCTACATTCAAGAAGTCCTTGTAGGCAGGATATTCAGAACCGCTATAACCGCTGACCACCAGCACATGATATTCAGGTCTTTCAGCAGTTTATTGATTCTGCTATGACGTTATTGTTATCGTCAGCACCAAGTTGATTACCTGATGCTGACAACAATCTTCTTCTGGTCTCTGTCGTCGCTGGAGTTGCCAACCATGAGCTCATACTTACCAGGAACGACCCGCATGGTGTTGGTCTTGACATCCCAACCCTCGAAGCAATTACGGGGCAGATCGATGGTGACATTCTTCGACTCTCCAGGCTTAAGGGACACCTGCTGATAGGCACGGAGCGTCTTCAGCGGACCTTCCTTGTCGGACAGATTGCGGATATAAACCTGAACAGTCTCAAGCCCCTCCTTGTCTCCCGTATTTCTCACGTTCACGCGCAGTTTCTGACCGTTATACGAGGGCTTACCTATCTCAAACCGCGTGTAGCTCAGTCCGAAGCCAAAGGGGAAGAGGGCCTCACCCTGATAATAGCGGTAAGTACGGTTCTTCATCGTATAATCGAGGAAATCGGGCAGTTCGTCGGTATTCTTATAAAAAGTCACAGGCAGTTTGCCGCTGGGGTTATAGTCGCCATAGAGCACTTCTGCCAAAGCCGTTCCACCTTGTTCGCCGCCATACCATGCCTGAATAATGGCATCGCACGATTCGAGTTCGGGCGTGAGCGCCATTGCCGAGCCAGAGCAATTGACGAAGACAACCTTTTTCCCTGCCTGATGAAGCATGGCCAACGTCTCGCGCTGAGCCTTAGGCAGTTCGATACTGGTGCGGTCGCCTCCCTTGAAGCCTTCTTCGTTGACACGCATCTCCTCGCCTTCGAGTTTGGGCGAGATACCGCCAACAAAGACAACCGTCTCTGTGTCGCCAATCTGTGCCAGCAGTTCCTGATGGGTAGGTGCCACCTTATGCTGGATATCGAAGCCAAGGAACGCAAAACCGCCCTCCTGCACATAGTCTATCTGTACGCGGTAGTGCTGTCCTGCCTTTACCTCCATCTCCTTCTGAGCGCCCTGGATGCGCTGACGCACCTGCCAGATGTTCACAAGCGTATCGCCATTTACGATGAGGCGCACCTTGTCATCGCCATTGATGCTGAAGATGACCGTCTCGTCTCTTGTAGGTATGAAGGTGGCATCCAGACGGGCAGAGAAGTTCTCAAGGTTCACACCAGGCGCAAATACAGTGTTACCGCCATTGCTCAGCATGATGGGCGACGTGAAGTTAGCCGTGGCAGCTGGCACTCCCTGCATCTCTGTATTATTATAATAGGTGGCCTGCATGCCTTTACCACCAAGAGGTGATTTCAATTCGCCAAACCGGCTCTCAAAGACCTCATTACGGGTCAGTCCGCATCCACTGATGAACTCGGCCTGTGGTGCCAGAGTCTGAATGCCTTCGAGGGCAGTAACGGTGCGAGTGGCGAAACCGGAGTAGTTGCCCCACTGCATCACACTGTCGACGGCATTAGCACCGAGCACAACAACCTTTGCGCTTTTCCGGAGAGGCAGCACGTTGTTTCTGTTCTGTAACAGTACGATGCTCTTACGGGCCATATCGAGCGCCAGTTGCTTATGGGCATCACAAGCCACGACACTCTCAGGAATCTTCGTCCACGGGTTCAAGTCATCACTATCGAGGTCGCCCAGTTCGATACGGGCTATCAGTAGGCGGCGCAGACTTCTGTCGAGATCGGCCTCCTTGATATCACCACGGCGCACGGCCTCGGGCAGATTCTTATATTCCGAACCGCACTCCACATCAGTTCCAGCCAAGACGGCCTGAGCAGAGGCTTCTGCCTGATCCTTGGCCGTATTATGCCATTTAGGCAGGAAATCCCGAATGGCACCACAGTCGCTCGTGATCAGTCCGTCGAAGCCCCATTCGTCGCGCAGGATCTGCTGCTCATAGCGGGTCTGTGAACAGCAGGGCTGTCCGTCTATACGCTGATAGGCACACATCACCTCAGCCACCTTGCCCTCCTGCACCAACGCCTTAAAGGCAGGAAGATAGGTTTCCCAGAGATCACGCTCGGGCAGATTCTCCACATTGAACTCATGGCGGTTCCACTCCGGACCACTATGTACGGCGAAATGCTTGGCACAGGCCAGCAGTTTGCGATACTTGCTGATACCGAGGTCCTCACCGTTATAGCCTACCCCTTGCAGACCGCGCACCACAGCCAGTCCCATCTTCGATGTCAGATAAGGGTCTTCACCATAGGTCTCCTGTCCACGTCCCCAACGGGGATCACGGAAGATATTGATATTCGGTGTCCAGAACGACAGGCTCTGATAGCGTTGGATGTCGCCGCTACGCTTAGCCTGTTGGGCTTTTACACGAGCCTCGTCGCTCACAGCCGTAAACACTTGGTGAAGCAGGGCATCATCCCACGAAGCAGCCATACCCATTGTGATGGGGAAAACGGTGGCGAAGCCATTGCGGCCGATGCCATGGAGCGCCTCGTTCCACCATTGGAACTGCGGGATGCCCAGTCGTTCGATGGCGGGAGATGTGTCCATCATCAGACTGACTTTTTCATCAAGGGTCAGTCTGCCTAACAGATCGTCGGCACGCTGGGAAGCAGTGAGATTTACATTCTGATAAGGAAGCATCTGGGCATGAAGGCCTGCCGCCAAACCAAGGCAGCACAGCAAAGAGAGTAGTTTGTTCATATTCGACTTTGTTTTGATAATCTTGAAATTATTGTTTTTGTTATTTCTGCGACAAAGTTACGAAAAGTCGAGAGCAAAACAAAGGAACTCGTTCCTTTTTTTGCCGAGACGGAGTAATTTCGCCATCTTTGATGGCAAAGTTACGAAAAAAAAAGAAGAAACATACCATATTCTATTTTTTTTCATATCTTTGTGGTCAGAAACATCTAAGGACCAATGAAACAAAAAAGACAATGGATACTGGCTGCCATCCTGACTTTATGGTGCAGCAGCGCAACAGAGACTTGGGCTCAGTTGCAAAGAACAGAGGATTTTCATAGTCGCTACACGCTGACAGAAGCGGTGGTACTGAGTCGTCACAACATACGATCTCCACTGTCGGGGCCCGAATCGGCACTTGGCAGAATCACACCCCACGAATGGTTCGACTGGTTGTCGGCACCAAGCGAACTGTCGCTACGAGGCGGCGTGCTGGAGACAATGATGGGACAGTACTTCCGCAAGTGGCTCGTGAGCGAGGGACTGATGAAAGAGAACGAGACACCAGCCGAAGGGACCATGCGTTTCTATGCCAACTCCATGCAGCGCACCATCGCCACAGCACAGTACTTCTCGTCGGGCATGCTGCCCGTGGCCAACATCGCCATCGAGCACCATTACGATGTGGGGACGATGGACCCTGTTTTTACACCACAATTGACTACCGTGAGCGATGACTATCGTGAGCGAGCACTACAACAGATAGCTGAACTTTTCGGCAATGGCGAGATGGCTGGTATTGGACAGAAGATGAGTGCCAGCTACGCGCTACTGGAGCAGGTGCTCGACATCAGTCGGAGTATGGCCTGCCAGCAGGGTGACACCTGCAACTTCAAGACCGACGACACGGTAGTGAAACTGGAACTGAACAAAGAGCCTGGCATGACGGGCGGACTGAAGCTGGCGTGCTCGGCTGCCGACGCTTTAGTATTGCAATACTATGAAGAGTCCGACAAACAGAAGGCAGCCTTCGGTAAAAACCTGAATGAAGAAGACTGGAAGAAGCTGGCCTCTATTCTGAGCAGGTATGGCGAGGTGCTGTTTACCGCTCCCCTGATAGCCGTCAACGCGGCTCATCCGCTCTTACAGGAGATGCTGACCGAGCTGCAGACTGAGGGGCGTCACTTTACGTTTCTCTGCGGTCACGACTCCAACATCGCCAGTGTGCTGGCTGCCTTAGGTGTGAGTGACTATGAGCTGAAAGGGGCCATAGAACAGAAGACACCCATAGGATGTAAACTCGTTGTGGAGAAATGGCTCGGAACCGACGGCAAGGAATATGCAGCACTGAACCTCTGCTATCAGAGTGTAGACCAACTGCGGCAGCTTCAGTTGCTGACACTAGAGAACCCACCTGCTGTGTACAGTCTGCGACTGGAGGGACTAACCGCCAATGACGACGGACTCTATCTGCTGTCTGACCTGAAGAAACGACTTCAGGAGCGGATAGACGAATACGACTCGCTGACAACGGGCATAACCACTACACGCCAAGAAGTGGCATCGCCGATTAAAACCTGAGACTGCCGTCGTAATTGAAGATAGACTTATCGGTATCTACCTCCTGATCGTAGAAATGAACGGCACTGTCGTTCATCTTAGGATGCTGGGTCTGAATCAACTTGATAATCTCTGCTCCAGCCCAAAGGGTCGGACCATAACCATGAGCAGCCATCACGTGGACAGGGCGATAGGCGTAGAAAGCAGCATCGAAAGCCATGCCTGTGCCTACACATACATTCTCTACCTGTCCATTCTCATTGACAGAAGCATTCACCGCCTGCCAGCCAAGAAGCGCTATTGGTCCGAAGGCCTTGGCATCGAGCCAGCCTTGATTAACAGCATGAGCCAAGCAATAGGTATAGATGGCTGTAGCAGAGGCTTCAAGATAGGTATCACTGCGGTTGAGCAACTGATGCCAATAGCCGTCATGATGCTGGAGTGCTGCCAGAGAGGTGGCGTGGGCCTTGAGCAGTTTCAGGATGTCAGCACGCTGGGGATGATCCTGCGGCAATACGTCGAGAACCTCACACATCGTCAGGATGGCCCAACCGTTGGCACGTCCCCAGAAAAAGGCGGGATGAGGATCCATCGACTCCACCCAACCATGACGGAACAGTCCCTTCTCGGGAACCCACATACGACTGGCAAACTGAAGCACCTGACGGGCAGCCTCATCGTAATACCCACCGTCGCCAGTGAGACGCCCCATATAAGCCACGGTAGGAATACCCATAAACATATCGTCGAGCCACACGGTATTCTTCTGTGGACGGAGGCGGGCAAAGGTGCCATCGCTCAAACGATACTCTTTGTTCATGATATAGTCGGCATAATTGTCGATGAGTGGGCGCAGAGGCTGTTTGGCATCCCTGAGCAACGACTTGATCATGGAACAGCATACGGCTCCCGCGTCGTCGAGGGCATGCGGATCGATGACCCTGCGGATATTCACATCAATGGTCTTATGCTTGGCATACACCTTCTGAGCGACAGGGAAAAGAGCTGCCAACAGCTGGTGGCGACGGGTGACATAAGCGAGATAAGCCTCATCGCCCGTAGCGTCGTAAGCAGCCAGCACACCAGAGTAGGTGACGCCCCACTCATAGCTGGTAAGGCGGAAGCCGCCCTGCTTCAGTTGGGTATCAGCATCGAAATCCTTCAGACTCACCTCTCTGCCCGTTGACTTATCGACCAGCAGAGCCGGGGTCTCCGCATCAATATAGCGGAGTACACGATCCATGGTCTGTTTCACGCTCTCGGCCGTCGGAATGCCATAGCCCAACTTGTAAGCGGGCTTCATGAGATGGAGCGGTGTGTTGTTATCGTTGATCTGCGCTCTTCCAGACAAGGGGAGAAGAGTAAAAAGACAAAAGAGCGAAGGGAATATTATTCTTGTTCTCATAACGTTTTTATTTCAGGAATGGATTAACGGTATTGTCAGGCCCCAGATAGAAACCGGGTTCTGAGGGTTGGTTATACCCTACGTTCTGAGCTGCCACTGAGAGACGATAGGGAATGTCCTGCATCAGGCAGTTGATGCGGTAGTCGGTAGGGATGGGCGATACGAAGATACGCAGTTCACTGCTGTCAGGCGTGCGTGCTATCACCTCCTCACGCCAGTCGCCCAGGATATCAGCCGACAGACATGGATTCGACTTGGTGCCGTTGTTGAACACCACACCTGGGAATCTCACCACATCGATGATAGCATGATTGGTCCAGTCGTACTTCGAAACGGTTTCGCGGTCGAGCAGTTCACGCAACAAGTCACCATCCCACCAGATACCAAAGTTGACCGAGAGGTGGCGCCCGTTGAGTATGAGATGCTGCTGGTGCTGGGGATCGTCGGGGTCTTGTGCTGAATAGATGACTTCGCCCTTGATATTACGGATGCCATGACTGTCGCTGCTCCACATCTCAAGTCCAGGATTAGCAGGATCGATATCAGCTGCCATACAACGGCCTACATCGCTCTTCGAAGGTACCTGGAAAATCACCTTACCAGTGGCGGCATCGCGGAGTTCTGAGCCGTCGCGACGGTTCTCATGACAATCCCACACCTGAAGGCGTGTGCTCCGGGGGTCAAAGGCCATCAGATGGATGGCATCACCATGCCCCATGCCTGTGTTATAGAGTCCACGGCCATCATGATCGACAGCCATCGAGCCGTAGGTAATCTCGTCACAGCCATCACCATCGACATCGGCCACACGCAGGTTATGATTTCCTTGTCCTGCATAGCTGGCCCACTCTGGTTTGTCGGTATCGAACACCCAGTGCTGACGAAGTTCATGTCCATCCCAATCCCAAGCCGCAATCACAGTACGGGTGTAGTAGCCTCGGCAGAAAATGGCAGAGGCATGTCTGCCATCGAGGTAGCCCACGCCAGCCAGCATACGGTCGGAGCGGTTGGCATAGCTGTCGCCCCAGTCCATCAGATTGCCACGCTCAGGGATATAGGGTTTGGAGTCCATCACCTCGCCAGTGAGTCCGTTGAACACACTAATGAATTCCGGACCTGCAAGGATGCGGCCTGTCATGGGTCGTTCCTGACGATTATACTTACCCCACTCCTTCTCGGGTGTGGGATTCTGAGCATCGGGCTGCGGACGATAGCGATAGTCGGCAAGGCTATCACCTATGACACGGCCCTTTGAGTCGCGGGTGCCGTCAGCAGTACGGACAATAAACTCTGCGCACCCGTCGCCATCAAGGTCATATATAATAAAAGGTACGTAGTGGGCACCACTACGAATGTTGATTCCCATATCGATACGCCAAAGCAGTGTGCCGTCAAGACGATAGCAATCGAAAAGCGTAGGACCAGTAAAGCCATCGTGAGCATTGTCGTGAGCGTTGGTGGGGTCCCACTTCAGGATAATCTCATATGCTCCGTCGCCATCGACATCAGCCACCGAGGCATCGTTGGCAGTATAACTATAAGAACGCCCGTCAGGGGTTACGCCGTCAGCAGGTTTCTGAAGTTTCACAGGAAGATAGTCTTCGGGGGCATCGGCTGCTAGGACGTACTTTCCTTTTCTGCCACCTCCTCGCACCTCATAGACGGCACCACCACTCAAAGGCTGCTCATCGATGAAGAAGGTACCACCCTTCTTCAATGGACTCTTGTTAAGTTTCTGACCGTTACGGTATACGTCGTATGGCTCTCCTACCCTATCCGACATCAGCGTTCGCCAACTGAGAATGACCTTTCCCTTTTGGGGAATGGCAACAACACCACGATCGAGATGTTCGATATTCATCTTCGTTAAGTTATAATGGGGGCCTTCACTTCCACAAGGCATCTCATTCTTGCTGGCACAACCGGAAATCATCCCCGATAGCATTGCGCCCAGCACAATCTGCTGTATCTTCATATCTAATTCAGTAGTTTATGCGTGCAAAGTTAGTCATTCCCGACTAATAATAACCATATTATTTGATATTCCAACCCTATTTTCTGATAAAACAAAAGCCAGTCCACATTCTGTTAAGCGGACTGGCTTGCTTATAGTCTGTATAGGAATGACTACTTCTTTTCCCCAGCCTTCTTGGTAGCAGTCTTCTTGGCTACAGCCTTCTTGACTGCCGGCTTCTTCTCGGCTGGTTTCTTCTCGGCCTTAGCAGGCTTTGAACTCTCAAGTTTCTCTAAACGAGCCTTGAGACGAGTAATCTCCTTGTCCTTCATCTCAATCTCATCACCCTGGTTCTTGATGGTGGTGAGCAGACTCTCGAGCTCATCATTATCAATATCGAGCGGATAAAGTGCATTCACCCTGTTGATGAAGTCGCCCAGGATATTCATATAGTTGGTGAAAGCATCGAACGGGCCGCTATAGATACCACGGTCAAGACCAACGTTAGAAGGCTTGGTGGTCATGAAGCGGAAATTGTTGCTTGCCTGCAGGTAATCCCAGTCCTGATTGATACGGGGGTCATCGGCAATACGCAGGCGATCGGCTACGCTATAAAGTTTATTAAATGCCTCGTGCTGCATAGCGTTACCAAGCCAGGAACTGACATCGCGCTCTTCATCGACCCACGACAGCGTATCGGGCACATCAAGCTGACTGACGCTCTTGCAGGCCTTGCAAATCTCAGTAGGCGTCATGAAGTTGATACCTTTTGCCTTGGCGCAGGCAGGCAGTGCACGGATAAAGTCGAGAATGTTGGAACTAAGCGGCTGGGCAATACCCAGGGCAGACAGTTCCATGAAGATATTAATAATCTGCTCTTCTTCAGGCATTCTGGCAATACGATCGATATAAGCGTCAGCAAAGAGAGGATAGCCATCCCACTCTGAGTTGTTAAAGCGCAGAGAGATATCATCACTCAACTCAATATCACGCAGCAACAACTTGAGGTTGGGAGCCTGATTGCAGTGATACAGATAATGAGGCGACTTCCAGCCCAACACATGTTTGGCACCTTCGGTGAGCATGCCCTTAAAGCCCAAGGCTGCAATCTGAGCACCGATATCATCGCTGTAGATGAGCGAAGAGTTGCGAGCTACGGTTGGCTTCCTGCCAAAGAGTTCTTCAATCTTGGCAGCCTGCTTCTTCACATCGAGCGCAAAAGTCTCGGGGTTGGCCAGTGAAGACAGACCATGGCTGTAAGGCTCGGCCAGGAACTCCACACAACCCGTATCGTTCATCTCCTGCAGTTTCTCAATCACCTGCGGGGCATGCAGTTCCAACTGTTCGATACCAGTACCCGACAGAGAGAATGCCACCTTGAAGAACTTGCCATTCTCCTTGATCATGTCATGGAGGGTATTGAGGGCTGGCATATAGCTACGCTCGGCAATGTCGGTGATGCTGCGCTCGTTCTCGTAATCGTCGTAGTAATAATGATCGGTACCGATATCGAAGAAACGGTAGCGCTTCAGATGAATAATCTGATGTATCTCGAAATATAAACAAATCGTTTTCATATCTTTTACTTTTTTACCTTTTTACTTTTTTACCTTTTATTCTTCCCATCCCAAAGTCCTTCTATAGAGCGTGCGTATCCAGCGCCCCACCTTCTCCCACGTTATCTGATCGACCTCGTTCTTACCCTCCTCCTTGAGATACTGGAAGAGCGACTCGTTGTGGCAGATAGAATAAATGGCATCGGCAAGCGCGTGGATGTCCCAGTAGTCAACCTTGATACAGTTGTCGAGAATTTCAGCACAGCCCGACTGCTTTGAAATGATAGTAGGCGTTCCGCACTGCATAGCCTCCAATGGCGAGATACCAAACGGTTCGCTTACAGAAGGCATAACATATACATCAGAGTCTTTCAGGCACTCGTAAACCTGTCGGCCACGCATGAAGCCCGGGAAATGGAAGCGATCGGCAATGCCACGCTCAGCGGCAAGCTGTATCATGGCATCCATCATATCGCCAGAGCCCGCCATACAGAAACGCACGTTACGGGTACGGTGAAGCACCATCGTGGCAGCCTCAACAAAGTACTCGGGCCCTTTCTGCATGGTAATACGGCCTAAGAAGGTAACCACCTTTTCCTTACCAGTATGGTCAGGACGGGGAATATCCTGGTATTCCTGCGGCAGCGGATATACGGCATTATGAACCGTATAGCACTTACGAGGATCCTGATGATACTGGTTGATAACCGTCTGACGTGTCAGCTCCGACACACACATGATACAGTCGGCCCAGTCCATGCCGTTCTTCTCTATCGAGTAAACTGTGGGGTTAACTTTACCACGGCTGCGATCGAAATCAGTAGCATGAACATGAATGCAGAGCGGCTTTCCGCTCACCTGCTTGGCATGGATACCGGCAGGGAAGGTGAGCCAGTCGTGAGCATGGATGATATCGAACTCCTCAGCGCGAGCCACCTGACCAGCGATAATAGAGTAGTTATTGATCTCCTCGTGCAAATTGCCAGGATAGCCCCCGGCAAACTCCATAGCACCGAGGTCGTTCACATTCATATAATTGAAATCGGCATAGATATGTTCACGAAGTTTGAAATAGTAATCAGGATCCATAATGTTACCTACACGCTGCTTCACATAGTCGTAACTGACATCGCGATAAGCTATGGGCACAGCATTCATGGCTACGATACGACAGGCATGCTGGCTTTCATCGCCGAAGGGATGAGGCAGACACAGCACCGTCTCTATATCGCCCTGAGCTTTCAGTCCTTCGGAAATACCGTAATTAGCTGTGGCGAGTCCACCGAACACATGAGGAGGATACTCCCATCCAAACATTAATACTTTCATAGTCTATCCTCCTTATTTTTGATATGAATACTTATCCATGAGCTGTAATGTACGGAGAATCTCTGCAACGTTCATAGCAAACGACATGGCACCGCGTCCGTTGAATGGCGGGTTACCATCGAACAGCTCAGAAATAGTTCCAATAGCATGATAATCCATCTCGTCCTCATAACCCACCAGCTGACGCTCGATGAAGCTGAGACGACTGCGCTTGTAAAGCTTCAGACAGGCTTCCATATAAAAGCCTCCCAGCCAAGGCCAGGCAGTGCCCTGATGGTAAGCGTAGTCACGCTGCGTCTGCGGCCCAACATAAATGGGGTTATAGCCACCGCTTTTCGGTGAGAGCGAGCGCAGTCCCTTTGGTGTCAGCAGTTCACGTGTACATATATCCACCACACTCTTCATCTGCTGCTGGTTCAGCGGCGAATAGTCGAGCGCTACGGCAAAGATCATGTTCGGACGTACACTCCAGTCCATCATATTTCCATCTACATAGTCGAGCAGATATCCATATTCGTTAACGAACGTATCAACAAACGAAGCCTTCACCTTGGCAGCAATGGCCTCAACTTTCTCAGCACCTTTGACATCGCCTTTCTCCGCTGCCATTGAAGCGCAGAACTTCAGCGTGTTATACCAAAGGGCATTGAACTCTACGATATAGCCAGAACGGGGAACAACAGGCCTCCCGTTAGCTGTTGAGTTCATCCAAGTGACAGCCTTATCACGACCATTAGAGTAAAGCAGCCCATTCTCGTCAAGGCGGAGGTTAGGATGCTTTCCATCCAGAATGAAACGTACAATGTCCTGAAGCAGTTTGCCATACATCTCAAAACACTTGTCGCGACCTACCTCCTTAGCATACTGCTGCATGGCCCAGACAGCCCAAAGGGGCACATCGGGCTGCTCCACCTCATACAACTTTCCTGTAATGGGTTTCTCGTCCATAAACTCACGAAGCGCCTTCTCTGCGGTCTTCATAACCTTCTCGAAATAATCGACCTCACCAATAGAGAGCGTCAATCCCGGAAGAGCAATGAATGTATCGCGAGCACGCGACTTGAACCAAGGATAGCCAGCCAACAAGTAACGGTCGTTGTTCTTCTCACGCTTATGGAACTGATGAGCGGCAGTCACCAGACAATGATAGAAGTTGTCACGAGGCACACGCTCGCCAACCTCTTCATCAAACAGAGCCTTCAGGCTCGAAGTCTTTATCTGCGAAGTCGATCCGGAGAAAATGATACTCTCGCCTTTCTCGATTGGCATTTCGAAGTAGCCCGGTACGTAGAGGTCCTCATTAGAAGCATAACCACGTTCCTGCTCCTTGGGATATTCCACGCCACGATACCAGTCGGGCTGGAATATGAACTCGTTTTTCTTTGAGAACTGCATGTAAAGGTCAGGGTATCCGGCATACATACAAGTCTTGATGCCATTGTCGACCTGACTGAACTCACGGCTGGCCGTATTGTTTTCATGAGTAAACTGGCGAACGGAACGGAACGCCAAGAAAGGACGGAATCTCAAGGTTGTGGCAGAATGAGCCTCTACCAATGTATAACGGATGAGAATACGGTCTTCATAATGCTGGAAAATCACTTCCTTCTTCAGCACTACGCCACCGACACGATAGGTTGTCGTAGGTACAGTCGTGGCATCAAACTCACGAATGTACTTGTGTCCATTAGGACTGAAGTTATTGCCTTGATACTTATGCAGCCCCAGGTTGAATGCTGCTCCATGCTGGATGACCGTACAGTCGAGCGAGGACAAGAGCACATGGTTATCATCGTCGAGTTCCGGTACAGGTACAACCAGCAGACCATGATACTTACGCGTATTACAGTCAACCAGCGTTGAACTGCTATAAGCGCCAGATCGGTTGGTCCTAAGGAACTCACGACGAAGACTCTCCTGCAGGTTTGTCATCACGGCTTTTTCTAATCGTAAATAACTCATAGTTCCTGTAAAGGTATTTTAATAATAGTAATACATTAGTCTTTAATTCCCCAAAGGTAGGTATTTTCAATCAAGTGGCAAAGGAATTCCCGATATTTAACAAATATTTAAGCAAAAGCTGGCAAGTTTCAGTAACTTGCCAGCTTTTTTATGCGGGAATCAGGAAATTAATCACTTCCAACTCGACATTGACACTGAAGGCTCCTACAGGTGTTTTCATCAGTCGTCCATCAACGCCAACCATGGCATGTTTAGCCGACTCCACCAATACTTCTTTCGTGCGGTAGGGGTGCACACTGCGGTGATTCAGGAACCTGCCAGTCACCAAGAGCCATAGTCCTTCAATAAGCTGAACCACCTCTGGGTGATAGACCACCGAGACATCAAGCATGCCATTATAAGGTACGGCATTAGGTGTCTGACCATACCCAAGACCACTACCAATACAAACGGTCATCACCTTACGGTCGATTACATCGCTATTGATCTTCAGTTTCATCTTATACTCCATACGATGGAAGAGCATGACAAACAGTGACGAAACAAAAGACAAGGTACGCGAACCAAACAGGCGACGGGTCTGACGGCGCAGATTCATGATATCAGCCGTCATACCGATATTGACGCAGTTAAGGAAATAGCGATGACACCGCTCTCCACGGGCATTAGAGTAACGGATACAGCCCAGATCGACCTTGCGCACTCTGTGCTGGACAAGCCAATCAACGGTCTGTTCAACCTTATACTCATCGAATTCCCAGAAACGTGCAAAGTCATTCATCACGCCATTGGGAATAACACCTAGAGCAATACTGTCTCTAACAGCCTTTTCTTCCATCATCAGACAGTTTACGGCATCGTTCAGCGCAGAGTCGCCTCCAACAATGACAATGGTTTTGTAGCCATTAGATATCATCATCTTCATCAGACGTTCCACACTATTACTCGTCTCGCTCTGCACAAAGTCATAATTAACCCCGCGCTCATCGAGCACTTTCTGGATTTTCTCCCAACGTTTACGTTTGTTGGTGGCACCTGCCTTTGGACAATACAAGATGCCCCACTTTCCTGTTTCTACTGCCATAATTGCCTAATACTATTTATCTTTTCCTCCATCGGGAGGGTCGCGTCTATCCAATGAATCACAAAGCCCCGTCGCTCCATTCCCCTGAACCACGTCATCTGACGTTTGGCAAACTGGTGGATAGCAATCTCCAGACGGGTAAACATCTCATCATAAGTGGACTGCCCTGTCAGATACTCCGTCACAAACTTATATTCCAGTCCGTAATAAATCAGGTTTTCTGCAGGAATACCCTCATTGAGCAAGGCCTTGACTTCATCAACCATACCGTTCTCCAAACGAGACTTCAGGCGACGGGTGATCTTCTCACGCCGCAGTTCACGATCGATATCAATACCGATAATCAGCGAATCCACTGACGGTAATTCACGCCGGGGCGTAGGATGCTCCAGATTGTAAGTCTCTATCTCAATGGCACGAATGGCACGCTGACACGAGTCCACATCGGTCTTGTTATGCATATTAGAACCGCTCTGCGCCTTCAGACCTACAAGCATCTCAGTAAGTTCGCCCAGCGACTTGCCTTCCAACCTATCGCGAAGTTCCTGGTTCTGAGGAACAGGCGACAGCTTATAACCTTTCAGTACGGCTTCGATATAAAGTCCTGTACCTCCACAGAGAATAGGCACTGTGCCTCGGTGCCGTATTGCTTCATAGACATCGAAGAAATCCTGCTGATATTCAAAAAGATTATATTTCGTACCCGGCTCACGGATATCTATCAGATGGTAAGGAATCGGCTGACCGTCAACGACATAGTCTTCCAAGTCCTTTCCCGTTCCGATATCCATCCGACGATATACCTGACGAGAGTCGGCCGATATAACCTCGCCACCAATCTCTGCTGCCAAGTGAGCTGCGACAGGCGTCTTTCCTGAAGCAGTGGGTCCAAGTATCGTTATCATCTTCTGCATATCGTTTGCAAAGATACATAAAAAAAGCCGTCCGACAAAATCAGACAGCCAGTTTTTTGATATTATATCCTTATTTACTTCCTGCTATGAATTCATTACCATTCCATGTCATACGCTTCTCAATCTTTCCAGCAGGTACGTAGAAGGTGTAGACAATGGTCTTTCCCCGACGAGGCAGACTATGCGTCGTAGCAAATGTGCCAGGAGGAGCATCGAACTCCAGACCTAAATCCACAGCAGAAGCCACTCTCATCTTACGGGTGGTATTGTCGTATTTATAAAATGTAACACCAGTATACTGTCCGGCAATGGCTTGTCCATTCTGGTAATAGTCATTAGAAACAGCCACCAGCTTGTGCTTCCTATCGGCATAATTCCAATAGCAGCACTCAATGACCATTCTGTTTTCCCCCATCTCAGATTCTTCGAAACCCACATAACCATTCTGCGTATCAACAATCAGCAGGATGTTTCTTTTCATACACCTTAAATTATATAATATTAGTTTTGTCCTATGCGTGACCTGACAGAGAAGCCACCCTTCAGATCCTCGACAGTCAGTTCCACCAGCTGTTTCTTGCTAAGGTTCGATTCGCCTGCCAAGCGGTTAGCCTGCTGCTGAATACTCTTTTCAAACACATTACGGGCAAAACGGGCATTACCGAAGTTACGGTCTTTATGAGCCACGACATCATTGAACTGTTCCTTAAGAAAAGCTTCGGCACCATCGGCCAGGACATACTGATTCTTCTTCATATACATCTTGAAGATTTCAGTCAATTCTCCGCCAGAATAGTCAGGGAAATCGATATAGCGATTGAAGCGCGACTGAAGTCCGGGATTAGAGTCGATAAAACGCTTCATCTCATCCTTATAGCCGGCAATAATCACCACCAGTCGGTCACGATAGTCTTCCATACGTTTCAACAGCGTTGAAATAGCCTCCTGACCATAGTCGTTGCTGTTGCCTCCTTCAGGAACAAGTGAATATGCCTCATCGATAAAGAGAACTCCATCAAGAGCCTGACGAATGACCGTATCCGTCTTAAGTGCTGTCTGTCCCATATACTTAGCCACCAATCCGCCACGGTCGGTCTCTACCGTATGTCCCTTCTTTAACACACCAAGATCTTTGTAGATACGTCCCACGATACGGGCCACAGTGGTCTTACCAGTACCTGGCGATCCATAAAACACGAGATGATAAGACACCTTGGCAGTTTTCAGCCCCTGTGCCTCACGCTGTTTCTGCAGTTTCACGAAGTTGGCCAGTGAGCGCACTTCTTTCTTCACATCACCCAAGCCAATGAGTTCGTCGAGTTCGGCATAAGGATCACCTTCCAACGGTTCATTTACGACGACGGAGTCATTCTTCTCCACCTGTTCTGTCTGTTGCACGGATTCATTAGCTGTATCTTTCTGCTCTTCGTCATCAACAAAGATACCGACAACGATCAACAGCACAACGAAACCTATACTCAGACAGCCACAGCCCTTGAGCGTTTTACCCATCATCTCCTTAAAGTCATTTATATCCATGCCAAAAGAATATCTTTATTTTCTACCTTACGTTATTCTGGAATTATCTGGGGCCGACATCTCGGGGCTTAATACTCGTGTCGAGCGGATTATCCACAAATTTAGTTTTCCCCTGCAATTGCTCAGATATGTCGATGCTGCCAAGATTCTGTATGGGGTGATATATCTCACATCTCATCAGATAGAAGGTATTATCGAGATCAAAAAGAGGTGCATCGCCCCAATTTGCGAAGAAGCGGCAGTCAGAGAACGACAGTCCCTCGTTGCCCCATCCTTCGACGAGTGCAAATTCACGGTTGTTAAAGAAGTCACAATCGGAAAACCTGACAGCTATGCAACTGCGCAGCTGCATGATACCATAGGTACAATCATGGACGTTAGAGTTAAGCATTGCGAAATCAGTGGTTTCCATGAGGTCGAGTCCGTATGTCCCACAGCCATACAAGTCGCAATCCTTCACCACGTTCTGTCGTCCGCCATTCACGCCGATAACACCTCCGGAGCAATAG
The DNA here is from genome assembly GCF_000746155.1 of Prevotella sp. FD3004. Lineage (NCBI taxonomy): Bacteria > Pseudomonadati > Bacteroidota > Bacteroidia > Bacteroidales > Prevotellaceae > Prevotella > Prevotella sp. FD3004. The sequence goes on from NZ_KN050819.1 coordinate 791,730, forward strand.
CCGCCTTCTGTATGGCCGATGGTGAGGTTCTGCACTTCACAGTGGTCACAGTTTATGAAATAAAGACAATAAGAATAGCGGGGGTCTACCTCTATACTTGAATTCTTTCCACCTCTGATAATCAGATTACTCATATTGACAAGAGCCAGCTGCTGTCCGTCGAACACACTCTCACTCACTACCAGAGGGCTCTTACTGACAATCGCTGAGGCATCAGCAGTCCAGCGCCTTCCAACGCGACCATTAAACTCTTCTTCGTTCTCAAGAATACGAGAGAGGTTCAGGTGCACATTGTCAGCAATCTGCACGATATGGTTCGATCGCAGATTAGCAATAAAACCGGCTTCATTGTAGACCTCACTGACCTCCGCACCATCGAGCTCGTCAGGACCACGCCCATCATCGGCAAGTCCGCCAGGAAAGTCCTCTGGCTTGGGGAAATAGCCACGCTCTTCATCAGGTACCCGCTCCTCGCTCTTGATAAGCTGAATGTTCAATTGTTCAATGATATTAAGCCGAATGTCTTTATTGTTACTACCAGGCTTATACCAAGGCTGGGCGCCAAAATGCTCCTGAAGGTCCTTCGACTGGAACTTCCAGCCATGACGGGCAAGAATCTCGTTGCGCATCAACCGTAACTCTTCCTTAGAGAATCGGGCCAGATAAGTTGTGTTCAGCAGACAATTGGCAAGCTGCTCACTCACTGGTTGCTGCTCCATATATCGTTCAAAAGCGAGACTATTCTCCAGATTATCAGGCGTCAACGTCATCTCCCACACTGCGTCGCCCTTGAGATTACGCACGACGAGAAAGTACATACCCTCCTGACGGATATACTGCACCCTCCAGCCAACCTTAGCACGAAGAGCCTCAGCCTCCTCATCAGTACCAGTGAGAATATACTCACCAGACTTGTCGGCAACCTTTGTCAGATGGAATACGAATCCACCCTCATGATTACTTACGCCATTCATCGTGACACTGTTACCCACCACTTTTGCGGTAAAGAGTACAGCACCGTCAAACCACTTGCTGTTATTCAGAATGGTCTGTGCCTGAGCGCCACAGAGGACGCACAGACACAATACCATTGATAATACTATCTTCTTCATAAACGTTATTCTGATTTACACTTCTGTCACAGAAGCTGTTGCCGAACCTTTCTGTTTAGCCTTAGCAGCCAGCTCCTTCAGTTTATCCTTGCCTTTAAAGGCAAATACCCAGATGAGGAAACCTGCCAGAGCCAGGAGAGTGATGCCAAGCAGAGGACGATAGAACAGCCATGCGATGGCAATGATAATAAGACTCCATGCGATACCAATAACCGTGCATACAATACCAATGCCCCAACCAAAGATATTCGCGATAAAAGGAACAACCTTGAGAATCGTCGAGAGGAAGCCAAAGATGCCCTTCAATCCGCCAATCACCATCAGGATGCCGACCAAACGGAATATCCAGAGCAGGGCATTGTTCGACTCTTTAGCTGCGTCGATAATCTCATCACCGCTCTTTTTTCCCATCACCAGTGTTTGGAAACGCTTACCGTTCTTGGCTTTGAACGGCTTGAAGCTGTCGCCATCTACCACAGCCATCACAGTCACCTTGGCAGGTACCACCTTCTCGAATGTCACGCGAACGTCACCAACCTCAGGAGAACCTGGCACACGACCATAGTAAAGCACGTTTCCGGCCTGATGGATATACGCCAGATCTTTTTTGTTTTCGGCATTAGCCATCAGACTGTCTGTAACAGCCTTGATAGAGTCGTTATATGCCTGAATAGAATCAATCACCGCCTTGGCTGAATCAGAGAGCAAAGCCCTGACGGAATCGGGGATAAGCAACTGCTGAACAGGCTGTTGCTGTTGAACAGGTTGCTGTTTCTTGACGACGCCATAGAAGCGCTCATAGGCTGCCTGAGCAGCCTTATCAAACTGCTTCAGCAGATCCTCGCTGATGGCCAGTTCCATACCTTCGTCCGAAGATATCTGGTGAATCAGGCTCTCACTCAGCTTATAGGCGCCAAACGATACATTCTCGGCATACTGCTCAGCATCCTCAACAGTAGTGAGCACCATATTCTTCTTCTGATAGGCAGGATCCTTGAACTGACTCGAGTCAATAGGACGCCTCACCCACTCCTTTGAATATGTATAGGTTGTTGTGGTTACTTCCTTACCACCCAGTTTGTCTTCACTCTTCTCCTGGGCATGCTCTACCCACTGGTAGTATTCCACTGTACGATGCATGGCTATCGCCTTGGCACCAATGCCAAACTGAGCATCGATAAGCGAGTCTTCCGTAGTAGCCATCGCCGTACCACAGATCAATTCCCCTTCCAGCGATGCGTCTTTCTTGTTAGGATTCTCCATTTCCACATAGGCATTCCCTGCCTCGTTAAGCATCTTCTCTGTTTTCACGGCACGTCCTTCGTTCCACCACAATAATGCCGTTCCAAGTACGAATAACAGCAGGCCACTGCCAATAGCCCTGAACGAATTGCCCACACGAGTACCATACCCAGTAGTAGATGTTTCTGTATAAGCCATAATTTTAATGTATTAAGTTAATATGATCAAATGTCAATGAATACAGCTATAGTTTGAAGAATCCGAAGAAATACATCACGGCCACGCGACGCTTATTGGTCATCTGCTCTACCTTACCGATAATAGAACCATTCTTTCGGATATCGCCGTTATTCTCAACCTTTCCGACAATGGAACCTCCAAGACGGATATCACCATTCGACTCTACTCTACCGATGATAGAGCCGCGCTTGCGGATGTCGCCATTGTTCTCAATCCTGCCTTCGATGGAGCCGCCAACACGGATATCACCATTTGACTCGAACCGGCCCACGATGGAACCATTAAGGCGCACGTCACCATTCGACTCAATCTTACCAACCACACTGCCACCCTTGCGAAGCGTGTCGCCCATCACGTTGACATTCACTGCTATTAGTAAAGCAACGGCCATAGCCAGTCTCAAAAAGTTACTTTGTTTTTTCATCTCTCTCTTAAGTTTTTAATTTTGTTATTAATATGGTTTGATTTATTTATTATGCTTTTTCAACTGTTGACGGATTCGCTCGTCGACGAGGGCTTCTAACTCAGGTTGCAGTTCTGCCACCCGTTCATCAACCACCCGTCTGACGAGTCTTTCTTGGTCCATCAGAAAACCTAGATAGTCTGTTGCCAGTTGTCTGGCTTGCTTTTGTCGATCCGTCTTCTTTTGCATTTAGCTATTTATATCTATGGCTAAAGATTATATCGCTGCAAAGATACAAAGAAACTTTTTACATCATGTGAACATTTTCTTCCAAAACACCCTGCAAAATCTTCCAAACTGCCATATTACCCCCTAAAACGAATAAAAAACAGGTCTTTCGAGTACAATGGAAGAGAAATAATTGTATATTTGCAGAAAATATTCAATTAACTAAAACCAGCATCATTATGAAAGTAGGAATTCCAAAAGAGATTAAGAACAACGAGAATCGCGTGGGCATGACCCCTGCGGGAGTAGCAGAATTATCACGTCGCGGTCATGAAGTGAGTGTGCAGCACACAGCAGGCGAAGGCAGCGGTTTCTCTGACGACGACTATATCAAGGCCGGTGCCCGCATACTGCCCACCATCGAGGCTGTGTATCGTGAGTGCGACATGATAGTGAAGGTGAAAGAGCCCATCGAACCAGAATACGAGCTCGTTCGCCCCGGTCAATTGCTGTTCACCTATTTCCACTTTGCCTGTGAGCGCGAACTGACTGAGGCCATGCTCAAGAGTAAGGCTGTTTGTCTGGCCTACGAAACCGTCCAATTGCCCAACGGTTCACTTCCTTTGTTACAGCCCATGAGCGAGGTGGCCGGTCGCATGGCGACACTCAATGGTGCATACTACCTGCAGAAGACCAAGGGTGGCAAGGGTAAACTGATTAGCGGTGTACCAGGTGTGAGTCCTGCCAAGGTGCTTGTCTTGGGCGGTGGCGTGGTTGGCGAAGCAGCCGCAATGATGGCGGCTGGCCTAGGAGCTGATGTGACCATCGCCGATATATCCCTGCCCCGTCTGCGCCAGCTTGACATCGAGACGCCTGCCAATGTTCATACTCTCTACTCCTCTGAGCATAACATCCGACAGATGCTTCCGACAGTGGATATCATCGTGGGTAGCGTACTCGTACCAGGCGACAAGACTCCCCACCTCATCACCCGCGAGATGCTGAAACTCATGGAACCGGGCACAGTACTCGTCGACGTTGCCATCGATCAAGGCGGATGCTTCGAAAGTTCACGACCTACCACCCATAGCGACCCTGTGTATATTGAAGAAGGCATCGTACACTACTGCGTGGCAAACATCCCCGGCGCTGTACCCAACACCTCTACCCTTGCCCTGACCAATGCGACCCTGCGTTATGCCATTGCTCTGGCCGACAAGGGCTGGCAACAGGCATGCAAAGACGATTCCGCCTTGGCCAAAGGACTTAACATTGTAGAGGGGAAAGTGGTTTACAAAGCCGTAGCCGACGTCTTCAATCTTCCTTGCGGAAATATCTGATACAGACTTTCCGCAAGACAGAAAATATTACTGTCCTCGATATTGTGAGGGAGTAACGCCATAGGCACGCTTGAAAGAGCGGCCAAAGGAATTTGTCTCGTCGTAGCCACAAAGGGTGGCTACACGGGCGATAGACATATCAGGATTGTCGGTCAGGAGCTTGGCGGCACGCTCCATCTGGATGGCTGAGATGAAGGCTTTGGGCGACTCGCCTGTAACACTCATCAGACGACGGCGGAAAGTCTGCACACTCATATTCATCTCCGAGGCAACAGCCTCGACACCATACTGACCTGTAGAGAGACCATCGTTGACCACCTGAACAAGACGCATGACAAAGAGACGATCTTCAGTGGCTACGTCCTCCTGAGAATTCTGCTCAGTCTCCTCTTTTATTTGTGGTTCAACCTCGCCCACCTCAGCAATACGCATATTCTCTATCTGGCGGATGAGTTCCTGCATGCGCAGACGATCACGACGACTGCGCCAAAGGCCAAACCCAAGGAGAGCCAGCAGCATGATGACACCAGCGATGAGATAAATACGACGCATCTGAAGCAGGCTGATGTTCTCGGCCTGAAGTTGGCCGTAACCATACTCAACGGCATACTTGGTCAGCAGTTCACCAGTGTCCTTATCATAGATCGAGTCACGAAGCGCCATATACCGGTCGTTATGCTCCATGGCCTTATCCGGATCGGTGTGGCGAAGCGATTCGTAAAGTCCCTGACGACTCATAGCCTCATTGTAGAGGTCATGCTGGGCAAGGAAAATGTTCAAGGCCTCATTGAAATAAGTAACAGCCTCACCGTCCTTGCCTTCGTTATGCAGCATCAGTCCCATCTGATTACAGGCGATACCTAATGAGTGTATGTTGCCACTGGCACGTAGCCCGGGGATAGCCTCATCGAGCGCCTTACGTGCCTCATCATGACGTTTCAGGGCAATCAAGGCACTGGCACGTTCAGCCTGTCGGACTGCCATCTTATCCTTACGGCCCAACTTTTGCTCCATCTCATAAGCCATGGTGGCATACTGCAAAGAGCGCTCATCCTGCTTCAGGTAGTGGTACACCTCAGAAGCCATGCCATGCAGTATGGCCAGACGCTGTGGATTGTCGGCTTTCTTAGAATACTCTATTCCCTTGAGAACATATTTTTCAGCTTCCTTAGGCTGGCGCATCGACATATAGATAGCTGCCAACGTATTGAGGCTTGACGACATAGCATCAGGATCGCCCGACTTCTCATCGAGCACATAACACTGCTTTGCATACTTAGCTGCCTCATTGAAATCACCAAGACGGATATTGATAATTGCCAACAGGTTCAGGCAATCGGCCTCGCCCTCGGCATTACGCTCACTACGCATGGCATTAAGCGCCTGAGCAGCCACCCTCTGAGCCTCAGCATACTGCTGAAGACTATACAGGCTATCGGCCTCATTCGCTAGTAGTTCGCCCTTACTGCCATCAGCGGCCAGAGCCTCCAAAGGCAGCAACAGGGTCAAAAGGATACACCAGAAAAACGTCTTTAGTCTCATTTCGGCGACAAAGATAATAATAAGTGAGCGAATAACCAAAAAAAAGCACAAAAAAAAGCCACCCGATATAAAATCGAGTGGCTCATGGTTTACCTATATGGGCTAATATTATTTCAGCTCTGCGAGGTACTTAATGGTGCGAACCATCTGAGAAGTGTAAGAGTTCTCATTGTCGTACCAAGAAACAACCTGTACGAGTGAGTTACCGTCCTCCATCTTGCTTACCATGGTCTGGTTAGCGTCGAAGAGTGAACCGAACTTCATACCGATGATGTCGCTAGAAACGAGCTTCTCCTCGGTGTAACCGAATGACTCGTTCTGAGCAGCCTTCATGGCAGCGTTGATGCTCTCAACAGTTACATCACCCTTAACAACAGCGTGCAGGATAGTTGTAGAACCTGTAGGAGTTGGAACGCGCTGAGCAGCACCGATCAGCTTACCGTTCAGCTCAGGAATAACGAGACCGATAGCCTTAGCAGCACCAGTTGAGTTAGGAACGATGTTCTGAGCACCGGCACGAGCGCGCTGAACATCACCCTTGCGCTGAGGACCGTCGAGAATCATCTGGTCGCCAGTGTAAGCGTGTACAGTTGTCATGATACCGCTCTGGATTGGAGCCAGGTCGTTCAGAGCCTTGGTCATAGGAGCCAAGCAGTTGGTTGTACAAGAAGCAGCTGAGATAACAGTGTCAGCAGGAGTCAGAGTCTTGTGGTTTACATTGTAAACGATAGTAGGCAGATCGTTACCAGCAGGAGCTGAGATAACAACCTTCTTAGCACCAGCAGTCAGGTGAGCAGAAGCCTTCTCCTTAGATGTGTAGAAACCTGTGCACTCCAGAACAACGTCTACGTCCAGCTTACCCCAAGGCAGCTCAGCAGCGTTAGGAATAGCATAGATAGTGATCTTCTTACCATCAACTACGATGAAGTCCTCACCAGCCTCTACAGTGTGCTTGTTCTCACCGAACTTACCGCAGAAACCACCCTGTGCTGTGTCATACTTCAGCAGGTGAGCGAGCATCTTGGGGCTTGTCAAGTCGTTGATAGCTACTACTTCATAACCTTCAGCCTCGAACATCTGACGGAATGCGAGGCGACCGATACGGCCAAAACCGTTAATTGCTACTTTTGTCATTTTTACTTAAATATTTAAAGGGTTTATACCTAATTTACTAACTATTTTGCGCAAAAAATGCACTTTTTTCTTTTTTCGTGTGCAAAGTTACAAAAAAAAACCTATATTTGCATCAGATTTCTGTCTTAAATAAGATTAAACAGAACAAATTAGTCAACATTGGCACTTCAGAGAGAAGTATACTTTTGAGATTGCAAAATGCAGATTACAATTCTATAAACAATAAATATTAATCATTAACTATTAAACATTAAAAGTTATGGGATTTATTAAGGAATTCAAAGAGTTTGCCGTTAAGGGCAATGTAATGGACATGGCTGTCGGTGTTATCATCGGCGGCGCGTTTGGTAAGATTGTTACAAGTCTGGTAAACGACATCCTGATGCCTGTCCTCGGTATCTTGACTGGCGGTATCGACTTTACAGGCTTGAAGGCTACCATTGGCGATGCCAACATCACCTACGGACAGTTTGTTCAGAGTGTCATTGATTTCGTTATCATCGCATTCTGTATTTTCCTGATGATCAAGGGTATGAACAAACTCAACAAGAAGAAGGAAGAGCCCGCTCCCGAAGCACCTGCAGGTCCTACACAGGAAGAGCTGCTGGCAGAGATCCGCGACTTGCTGAAGAACAAGTAAGCCCCTATACCTTATTTATATAATAATAGCCCCACCGACTGGTGAGGCTATTATTTTTTCAATACTCTACCTTATCCGTTTTCTCGCTCCACAGACGAAACGTTTCCAGCGCCTCATCACGAAGCATGGGGATGATAGGAACACTGCGGTTCTCCAGCGGTTTATCCATTTCGTCGTAGATAAAATCGTCGGCAAAGTCGATCTCACGGGCATCCTTACGGTTGTTACCATAGTAGATACGCTCGATGTGTGCCCAATAGATGGCACCAAGACACATGGGACATGGTTCGCACGAGGTATAGATAGTGCAGCCAGTGAGGTCGAACGTGCCCAGTTTCCTGCACGCCTTGCGAATGGCGTTCACCTCGGCATGAGCCGTAGGGTCATTGTCGACGGTAACACTATTGGCACTACCAGCCACAATCTCACCATCCTTCACGACCACAGCCCCGAAGGGGCCACCGCCGTTCTTCACGCTCTCATTGGCCAGACGGATAGCCTCGCGCATCATCTCCTTGTCTTTCTCTGAGATATAAAACACTTTGTCCATAAGCATCAGGATAAAGGGGTTCTACTTATTCCCACTCGATTGTTGCGGGTGGTTTTGAAGAGATATCGTAGCAAACGCGGTTCACGCCACGCACCTTATTAATAATCTCGTTAGATACCTTAGCCATGAAGTCATAAGGCAGATGAGCCCAGTCGGCAGTCATCGCATCGGTAGAGGTTACGGCACGCAGGGCCACGGGATGCTCATAAGTACGCTCATCACCCATCACACCTACCGAGCGGACCGTGCTCAGAAGGATAGCACCAGCCTGCCAGATCTGATCATAGAGCGACACCTCGATCTCACCATCCTGCATCTCTGCAGGCACCCCGGCAGCCAGCACCTTACGTGCTTCCTCGCCAGAGAGGCGTACCTTATACTCACGGAGTCCGCGGATATAGATATCGTCGGCATCCTGAAGAATGCGCACCTTGTCAGGCGTGATATCACCGAGGATACGAACGGCAAGACCGGGACCAGGGAAGGGGTGGCGCGTAATCAGATGCTCAGGCATGCCCAGCTGACGTCCTACACGACGCACCTCGTCCTTGAACAGCCACTTCAGCGGTTCACAGAGCTGCAGGTGCATCTCCTTGGGCAGTCCGCCTACGTTGTGGTGGCTCTTAATCACCTTACCGGTGATGTTCAGCGACTCAATGCGGTCAGGGTAGATAGTGCCCTGAGCCAGCCACTTGGCATCGGTAATCTTCTTTGCCTCGGCGTTGAACACCTCCACGAAGTCGCGGCCGATAATCTTACGTTTCTGTTCTGGATCGGTCACACCAGCCAGGTCAGAGAAGAACTTCTCGCTGGCATCCACGCCAATCACATTCAGCCCCAGCACCTTGTAGTCTTCCATCACCTGCTGGAACTCGTTCTTACGCAACATGCCGTGGTCAACGAAGATACAGGTCAGGTTCTTGCCAATGGCACGGTTCAGCAACACAGCAGCTACTGAAGAGTCGACACCACCCGAGAGCCCCAGGATAACGCGATCCTGCCCCAACTGCTCTTTTAGTTCTGCCACGGTAGAATCAACGAATGAAGCGGCGCTCCACTCCTGCTTACTGCCACAGATGTCTACCACAAAGTTCTGCAGCAGCTGTTTGCCCTGCAACGTATGGAACACCTCCGGATGGAACTGCACTGCCCATACAGGCTGCTTGGTAGAAGCGAAAGCAGCATTCTTCACATCAGCCGTAGAGCCGATTACCTTGAAATCCTCAGGAATGGCAGTGATGGTGTCGCCATGACTCATCCACACCTGTGAGTGCTGTTCGAAGCCTTTGAACAAGGGATTAGTAGTGTCAACCGTCTGAAGGTTGGCACGTCCGTATTCACGAGAGTCGGCTTTCTCAACTCGTCCACCCAGGGTATGGCTGATGAACTGTGCGCCATAGCAGATGCCCAGCACAGGCAACTTACCTACGAACTGCGACAGGTCGACCTTGAAAGCCTCCGGATCGTGTACTGAGTAGGGCGAGCCACTCAGGATAACACCAATCACAGAAGGGTCATCCTTGGGGAACTTATTGTAAGGCATAATCTCGCAGAAGGTGTCCAGCTCACGAACACGACGACCAATCAACTGAGTCGTCTGTGAGCCGAAATCCAAAATAATAATCTTCTGTTGCATAAGTCTTATAATTGTTTAATGAATGTTTCTGCTTGTTCCAGCGTGTCGAGCTTGCCCACATCCATGAGTCGCAGGTCTTTCTTCTCCAGACCCATGAAGGCAAACTGATGACAGTACTTCAGATAGAAATCCATGATACCGAAACGCTCCGGCATCTCAGCGAAGAGGGGATATATGCGAGGCCACAGCACATGGATACCACTGAAGGCCAGACGCTTCATATCGTCAGGGTCGAGCCCGGCATACGGACTCTTCACCTCACCAGTCTCGATGTTCGTCCAGCCGTCGAGTATCATCTCGTCGTCGAAGAGCAGATAGCGCTTCGTCTGCCGCTGACTTACCACCAGCAGGGCGTCGGGTGTCGCCTCGCTGTCAGCAGCGATGAGCGAGTCGAAATCAAGATTACTCAGAATGTCCACATTATGAATCAGGATGGGACTATCCTTATCGAAGAGCGGCAGCGCTTTCTTGATGCCTCCGCCTGTTTCGAGCAGTCCACACGTCTCGTCAGAGATACGGATGTCGACATCAAAATTGTGATTTGCCTGAAGGTAGTCGACAATCTGCTGTGCAAAATGGTGGACATTGACAACGATGCGCTCATAGCCGGCAGCCTTCAGCTTCATGATGACATGCCACAGCAGAGGCTCTCCCCCTACCCTTACGAGTGCCTTCGGCATCGTGTCGGTCAGCGGTTTCAGTCTTGTACCGAGCCCTGCGGCAAAAATCATCGCCTGTTTCATCTTTGGCGTGCAAAATTACTCAAAAGTTTCCATCTACACAAATAAAACTCCTGTTTTTTTCCCGTCGGCATGCTTATTCCGCAGCCTCAAGGGTCTGTGTGATATTCTGTTCACGATGGGTGATGCGCACCTCAACGCCGAACTTCTCATGTATATGCTCAGCCAGATGCTGGGCAGAATAGACAGAGCGGTGCTGACCACCCGTACATCCGAAACAGAACATCAGCGATGTAAAGCCTCGCTGGATGTAGCGCCTCACATGAGCATCAGCCAGTTTATATACCGAGTCGAGGAACGTCAGTATCTCCCCGTCGTCTTCAAGGAAGCGGATCACGGGCTCGTCGAGTCCCGTCAGTTTCTTATATGGCTCATAACGGCCGGGGTTGTGCGTGCTGCGACAGTCGAACACGTAACCACCGCCATTACCGCTCTCATCCTGAGGGATACCCTTGCCGTAAGAGAAGCTATACACCTTCACCACCAGCGGTCCTTGGGCATCGTACTTCGAGAAAGTGGCGGGTCCGTCCTGCGGATGCGCCTTATAAGGGTTCAGCTCTGTGGTCTTATAGCCGTCGGCACGACTGGCCGTGGCCTCTATCTGCTGGAACTGTGGCAGTTCTGTCAGCTGTTTCAGTATCTCCATCAGATAAGGATAGTCGAACCGCGAAGAGCTGTTCAGGAGTTCACGCAGGTTCTGTATGGCAGGCGGTATGCTGTCGATGAAGTGCTTCTTCTGCTCGAAATAGCCACGGAAGCCATAAGCGCCCAGCACCTGGAGTGTGCGGAAGAGCACAAACAGCGACAGGCGGTTGGCGAAGTGGCGCACAGGAGGCACCTCGGTATAGTCCTTCAGCGAGTTGTAGTACTCATACACCAGATCGCGGCGCAGCTTGTGGGGATAGCGTGCGGAAGCCTGCCAGAGGAACGAGGCCAGGTCGTAATAATACGGTCCCTTGCGTCCGCCCTGATAGTCTATGAAGTAAGGTTTCCCATCGCCGTCCAGCATCACGTTGCGTGCCTGGAAGTCACGATACAGGAAGCAGTCGCCCACTTCGTATTCGTCGTTAGTCAGGTCCTTGGCCAGCAGTCGGAAGTCAGCCTCGAGCTTCAGCTCATGGAAGTCTATCTCCGTTGCCTTCAGAAAGCAGTACTTGAAGTAGTTCAGGTCGAACAGCACGCTGTCCACGTCGAACTCAGCCTGCGGATAGCAGTTCGAGAAGTCGAGGCCGCGCGCCCCGCGGATCTGCACGTTGGGCAACTCACGGATGGTACGCTTCAGCAGTTCCTGCTCCTTCAACGTGTAACGTCCGCCAGCCTCTCGTCCGCCACGCACGGCGTCGAAGAGCGAGGTCGAACCAAGGTCGGTCTGCAGATAGCGCAACTGGTCGTCAGATGCCGCCAGTATCCTGGGGACTGGGAGTTTGCGCCGTGTAAAGTGCTCCGTCAGGTAGATGAAAGCATGATCTTCGTCACGACTGGTGCCCACGACACCCACTACGCTCTTCCCGTCGCTGTCTGTCAGACGGAAATAGGTGCGGTTGCTGCCGGCACCAGGAATCTGCTGAACGTTAGCAGGCTCTTCCCCCTTCCATTGTTTATAGAGTTCTAACAACTTTTGCATATCGCCTGCAAAATTACGACTTTTTTACGAGACCTCCAAACTTATTGCAAAGTAATCGCCATCAATCCTATCACCACATCGTTAGAGAGTGTGCGCAGGGTGAGCGATTTCAGTTCCTTCTCCGGGTTCAGTGTCATGCGCAGCATCTGCGCCGCCCCACCGGGTATCTCTCGCCCATAGACACCTTGAATACCGAGTGCCTTACCCAGGTCACGGCTCACATCGCCTGTTGACAGACAAACGCGATAAGGGCGCAGGCCTGCCGTCTTGAAGGCCTTGCCGTCTACATAGTAGTCCTGCTCTATGGGGCACCAGTTGTCAGGATTCCTCAGTGCCAGCGTGTCAGTCGAACCGTCGGCATAGGTTACTATCACCAAGCCGTTGTCTATGCGACTCTGCATGTGGTTGGTCGACCCTGCCATCAGCAGGTAAACGCACTTAGCCCTGCCCTTCAGAGGGATGACCACAGAGTCGGGATAGTTGTCCCAAAGAGAGGTATAGATGATGTTCTCGCCCTCTGCCGGCGTACGGAACGGAACGCCTGCCACAGTAAAGACGCCTTTCCTGATGAGCGTACGGAACACGGAGTCGTTGATCTCTGCCGTCAGTTGCGGATGACACCATTCGCCAATGCCCTGCTTGGGAATCTGCAGCGTCGTCGACTGCGGGCGCGGACTCAGATATTCGTTCTTGAAGATATCATCCACCTCGGCATTAAACCGCCTGTCAATCTTCACCTGGCGGAACGCCTTCGTCAGGTCAGGCTCTGCCACTCCCGGCACGGAGGGACTACTCGCTTCTGCCGAGTCTGGCACTGACACAGAAGCGCCGTCCCTTGGTGTTGTCCGCTGTACAGAAATCAGCTGATGCGCCTCGTCCGTACCCTCGACATCACGATACGCACCGTCGCCAAGGTTCTGTCTCAGCACAATCTTCAGCGGCTGACGGAAATGCTGGGTAATCTCATAAACGTCGTAATCGTCCTTTCGTGTATATTTATATTCCAGATAAGGCGTCTTCACGCTGGCGTTCTCCCACTCCGCAGGGAATCCCGGACGGATGATGCACTTCCCGTCCAGCGCCTGAGGGATGATGCCGAACAGCCCCTGCAACAGCGTGCGGCTGCTGATGCCGATGCAGTCGCCGAAGTCGCGATAACACTCTCCACGGGCAGCGTCGTAATAGCTGATCTGTCCGAAGTTGCCGGGACTGGCGCCGTAATACATCTGATCCAGCACGTTCGCCTTCATCAGACGGTAGCCCTCCTCAGCCCTTCCTGCCTCGAAATAGGCCAGCGCCGTATGCATCACCTCGGCAGCCGCCACGTTGTTGATGCTCCACGAATAGGGCAGCCAGTCGCTCGTCGAGATGGTCTGATAGCCCGTATCCTCTACGTCGATATGAGGGATGTGCCTGTCCACATAACGGGTGGCCTCATAGGCCTGCTGAGGCGTACAGGCGCCGCAGTCGATGGGCGTATAGATGCTCCACACGGCAGGATGGTCATGCTTACGCTTCAGTCCCATCGCGTCCTGACACTCTGCCCACACGCCTTTTTCTGGCAGCCACAGGCGTTCGTTCATCGCCTTGAGGATAGCCTCGGCCTCTGTGCGATAGGGCGCTGCGTCCTCACCGAGCAACTCAGCGATACGAGCCGCCAGCTTATTGCCGCGATAGTTGTAAGCCGAACTGTGGGTCACGGCGCCGCCGCTGTAATAGAGGGCATCGGATGCCCAGATGCAGCAGTAGGCATCGTAGAGGTGATCGCCGTCAGGGTCGTAGTTGCGCTTCTCCCATGCCAGATGCGATGTCAGCACAGGCCACATCTTGCGCATATAGGTTGTGTCGGCGTCGTACTGGAAGTGCCACAGCAGTTCGTCGACGTAGTTCAGGTTCATATCATAGTGGTGCATCTGGTCGTTGCGCTCAGGATTGCGACAGATGTAGCCGTTCGAGTACATCTGCGTGCCCCACTTCTTCTCGGCTCTGGCAAGATTCATGGTCGTGTCCTGCGAGGGATGGGGAATCACGGGCTCTACCTCCGTCACCTGACTCTTGGCATAGGCGTCGAAGTGGCTCACAGCCCTGTCGTTCCACCCCAGCACATCGCCCAGATAGCCTGCCCGCCACCCTGCCAGCGGCATGCGCCAGCCTATGCAGCCATGCAGCCACGTCTGTCCGTCCCAGTCGCCATCAGCCGCCAGCGTCAAGGCCCCGCCAAGGGTATTGATAAAGGGGTCGGGCGTCTGGAACTGGATGCGGCCAGACAGTTCCTTAAAATATGAGACAGAAGAAGAGAACAACTGATTCGCCTCCTGGAAAGGCATATCCACGACTTGGTCGAGCTTAACGACAACAAACGCGACATCCCCTTCTTTTCCCATAATAGCTGAATCAACTGTCACCTCATCGGATAATGGTTCAAAAACGCCAGGAGGATCAGCCCCGATATCGCCGTTACGATGCAGTTTAGGCTGGGCAATAGGGGCCGACAGGACTTTTATGCTGAGCCTTTCCCTTATTGCCTCCAAATCAGAACACGACGCTGATTTGGAGAACATAAACACAGCCCCTTCCTCTTGAGGCAATGCGACAGCCATCACATACAGCGTCCACTTCCAACGTCTGTCTCCAACGAGGTAATGACGGATGCCATTACGATACCAGGCCCTGCACATAGCCGCAGAATCAAGTGGCACGCCATTCACCTCAAAACGGATATTGCGGTGATGCCCCTTCTTGACGACTGCGAATACTGGACGGTCACTGGTTTCCAACCGCCAGTCTGTATGACTGCCATAAAGCGCCCTCGTAAAACGATTCGTTCCGTTCTCACAGAAGAAGGCATTACCCTGAGGCTCATACTGCAGCCGTCGCTCTACCCCTATCTTGTCGAGGTTATACGACGTCGACTCAATAAAATCGCCTATTTTCTGCTTCTGCGCAGAAGCCAGCGTACTCAGAAGCACAGCGTATAGTAGTATCCGTTTTCTCATCGTGTTTGTTTTGGTGCAAAGGTACGATTAAACGAGAAGAAAACCAAATAATATCCGTTATTTCTATTAACTGCCAGACCTCAGAACGAGTAAAACAACACGACAAAGTGGCTCGTGAGAATCGTGTCTTTACGAGCAAGCCGCCCTTCGGCCGCAAATACGCGAGTTTTGAGCCATTTCCGTAAGTCATTGAGAACATGAACGTTACAAACAAGCCTTATTTCCAGCCCTCGTTCAGACGTCATCTTTCGGAACAAAACAAGTTGTTTTGTACCCGAAGAGACTATCTCCATCCCCCGTGGAGACTACTTGAGCGCGCATAAAACAACTTGTTTTACACAAAAAAGGGTAGACTTTACGCCGAATAAACCCTAAGTTTGCTACCGACAAACCCCAAGTTTCATTACGGCAAACCCATAGTTAGGCGTAATGAAACCCCAAAAGCGCCTCCCGCCGCCCTAGATTGAGCCAGCCGAGAGGCGCTTTTTCAGGCATGTTTTATTGACAATTATCTTATTTTACAGCCGATACGTTCCAAGGCATAATCTTAAATCTTGGGCTGTCATCATTTGAAAGTCAGAATGCAATAAACGCACGAACTGCGAGGAAGTCCATGGTCTTTGTTGGAAAGTTATCAATTATCATACCTGACTCTCCACCAAAAGCTACACGCACAACGTTATTGATACTATTCTCCGAGGTCGTCCAGTAATTACGATGTTGGACAATTCTCTCAGCACCTGAAATAATTAACTTAGAAGACAAATCATTAATCACGGAAATATTGACACTTCCTGACGTTACAGAGCCAAATGCCCCACCATTTGAACTGGTAGTAATACCAGCACCAAAGGTGTTCAGCACTTTAACCCATTGCCCGACACCTGGCAAGAACCAGTTGGATAGACCTGATGCAAAACTAGGGGCATAGGCACCTGCGGCTGCTCCTGTTGGATATCTTGCCACCAACGTATTGGTACTACTAATACCAGTCATGTCACTAATAGCAGAAGAAAGCGTTGTCCGCTTCGTCAGCCCGGCATCCTGCCCTGTTGGCCCCCATATAATACCAACGTGAGTATCTTTCATAGAAATTGCTAAACCACGATAAACAGAGCTACTTGCATCAGCAGAGCCTGCAGCACCAACATAAACTACTACAGCTTTGACTGTATGATTATGAACTTGAGCAAGAGTACCATAGGGATAGGCTTTACCATTTTCTACAATCACCCAGCCTGGCTTGATAGAACTGCTTGTGAGCGCCACACCTGGGTCAATCCTCGCTTCGCCAACACCTTCGTTGCGGAACAGACGGACAAGGAATGAGTTTGGTATATAATATGTATCTATGCATTTATCTACCCACAGATTTCCATTACCAAAGGAGAAACGACGGACATAACTATGACTGTTTTCCGTATACTCCTTAGTCGACCAATGTATGCCAAACGTATTTAACTGAGAATCAGCAGCACCACTAATAAGACTACCATTGTCATAACGCCACCCGGCAGCATAGAACTGGCGTTTCAGAGCTCCCTCATCTTCATTCAGCGAAGTCCAGAAAGAGGCATCGTTCATATAGGCCGCAAGCTTTGTGCCCAACGTTGCATCATTCTTATCCAAGTAATCAATTAGTTTGGCCGTAATGGTCATCACATGGGTGGATGCGTTGAACTCATATTTCCATGCGCTGCAATAAGGCGTACCAAGGAAGCGGAGGGCATAGCGGACATTGGCTGTCGTATAAGTGCTCCAATACGACCAGTCAGCAATACCGGCTTTAGTATCATCGCTGTAGCCGAAGATACAAGCAGGCGCAGAACCAACAAGACCGCCCGACGGCTGGAAGTCTGTACTGTTGAATACCTCATCGCTAACAGGCAACACACTATACCACTCCTTTAAAGTGGGCAGATGATACTTAAAACCTGTGGTGCCGTCTGTAATATCACCAGCCCAGTAAGTATCGTAAGAAGAGCCTGTTTTCGAGAAGTAGCCCATAGCGTCGTACCAACTATAGCACTGAGCAGAGCCTGCTGCAGCGGGATTGGTCTCTAAGGTGACAACCTTCGTGCTATAATTATAGCTCTTCACGTTGTTCTCGGCCACATACCATAGGGGATTCAGGCGTTTGTCTTTGTTATCACACTTCACGTTGTATATATACTTGGCGTTCTCGGCGAACGTGGCCACCGTGTTGGGAACGGTGACCGTGACATTGCCCATGGTGATTGTAAGCACGCCCGACGGTGCTGCCTGTGGCGGAATGACCGCCTCGAAGACACCATTACCAGTATGGCGGGCGGTGATGGTGGTGGCTGTGCCGCTGGCTGTGCCAAGGGCACCAGTAGAGGGATTGATCGTGATGGAGGGCTTCACGTTCCTTACCTTCACCGTGACATTGGTTACGTTGCTGGGGATCAGCCCGATGCCTGCCGTAAGGTTCACCTCGATCTTCGACAGCTTATGCGTGAAGTTCAGGGGTGCGCTGCCTACGGTCTCATAGCTGCCTGAGCCCTCACCATAGTGAAGGTCGGACTTCTCGTAGTTGCCCGTGGCGCTCTGGTCGGCCAGCACGGTATGCGTCAGCGTGCCGATGGCCGTGCCCTCAGCAGGAGCAGTAGAGAAATTGCCATGAACGGCACGGAAGGTGAGACCGTCGCCGTCACTGGGATAATACTTCGTTGAGCCCGTCAGACCGCCGCTGCCATCAGAGGTCAGCGTCCAGGCTTTCAAAAAGGCGTATGTGCCAGCACTGCCCTTATCGGCCCATACATAGACCTTCTCACCGTTGGCAATGGCCGTCTCGTAAAGGCCTCGGGTGGCGCGGCGGCTCGTCAGCTCCTTCCACGCCTCGCGGCTCCAGGCCGTAGCATCGCCTGGCGACAGCGTCTCTGCGGCTACAGACGCCGTCAGCTGTATGGACATGGGGGACACTGCCCGCCTTTCCTCGTAGGAAGTGCAAGCGCCCAACAACAGCAATGCCACTATAATCGTTATATTAGTTTTCATGTTCATAACTGATAGATTTACCTTACTTGGGGGCAAATATACGCAAAAATGTGTGAATTAAGAAGAAAAAAACGCAAAAGAAAGTTAAAGAGAGGTTATTTTGTCAAGATTCCGGTCAGTTAAGGGACTTAAAAAAGCGACTGTCTCACGACAACCGCTTCCAAAAAACAAACTACTTAAAAACTAATCTACTAAAACAAATCAAAAAAATATCTTTTACTCAAAAGTCTCTAATACTATCTTGATAAAGGAATAGACTCCTTTCCACGCTGCAAAGGTAATACCTTTTTTTATTTTGCCAAGCATTTAAGCGTAAAAATAACATTATTCGTCTATAAAATACTAAAAAAGAGGGATGAATTCAGAAATCCATCCCTCTTTTTGTTATGTTGGCTTAGCAAAAATATATCATTTCGCCAAGTGCATATTATACTCAATTGATTACATCATGCCACCCATGCCTGGGGCACCTGCCATCGGCATAGCGGGCTCCTTCTCGGGCTTGTCGCAGATGAGGCACTCAGTGGTGAGGAACATACCTGCGATAGAAGCGGCGTTCTCGAGAGCAACACGAGCAACCTTGGCAGGATCGATAACACCAGCCTCGCGCAAATCCTCGTACTTGTCGAGACGGGCATTGTAACCGAAGTCGCCCTTACCCTCGCGAACCTTCTGAACAACTACGGCACCCTCGCCACCAGCGTTGGTGACAATCTGGCGCAGAGGCTCCTCGATGGCGCGACGGATGATGTTTACACCAGTCTGCTCGTCGGCATTGTCGCCCTTCACGTTGGCAAGAGCCTCCTGAGCGCGGATGTAGGTAGTACCGCCACCAGCTACAACACCTTCCTCGATGGCAGCACGGGTAGCGCAAAGTGCATCGTCTACACGATCTTTCTTCTCCTTCATCTCGACCTCTGAGTTAGCACCTACGTAGAGAACTGCTACGCCACCAGCCAGCTTGGCCAGACGCTCCTGCAGCTTCTCCTTATCGTAAGAAGAGGTTGTATTCTCAATCTCCTTCTTGATCTGAGAGATACGATCCTGAATGCCTTGCTTGTCGCCAGCACCGTTTACGATAGTGGTGTTGTCCTTAGAAACAGTTACCTTGTCGCAAGTACCCAACATCTCGAGGGTAGCCTGCTCAAGCTTCAGACCCTTCTCCTCGCTGATAACTACGCCACCAGTGAGAACAGCGATATCCTCGAGCATGGCCTTACGACGGTCGCCGAAGCCAGGAGCCTTGACAGCGCAGATCTTCAGACCACCACGCAGACGGTTTACGACGAGTGTGGTCAGAGCCTCAGAGTCAACATCCTCGGCGATAACCAGCAAGGGGCGTCCGCTCTCGGCAGCAGGCTGCAGGATAGGCAGGAAGTCCTTGATGTTAGAGATCTTCTTATCGTAGATCAGGATGTAGGGGTTCTCCATCACGCACTCCATCTTCTCGCTATCGGTGATGAAGTAAGCTGATAGGTAACCACGGTCGAACTGCATACCCTCGACAACACCGATGTGTGTGTCGCGGCTCTTGCTCTCCTCGATAGTGATGACACCATCCTTAGAAACCTTGCGCATAGCCTCGGCCAACAGCTCACCAATCTCCTTATCGTTGTTGGCTGATACGGTAGCAACCTGCTCGATCTTATCGTAGTTGTCGCCAACCTGCTCAGCGCTCTTAGCGATGTGCTCAGTAACGGCCTTCACAGCCTTGTCGATACCACGCTTCAGGTCCATTGGATTGGCACCGGCGGTAACGTTCTTCAGACCCTCTGATACGATAGCCTGTGCCAGGATGGTAGCAGTTGTTGTACCGTCACCAGCGTCATCGCCAGTCTTTGAGGCAACGCTCTTAACGAGCTGAGCACCTGTATTCTCGAACTTATCCTCGAGCTCGATCTCCTTTGCTACGGTCACACCGTCCTTGGTGATCTGAGGAGCACCGAACTTCTTCTCGATAACGACATTACGACCCTTAGGACCGAGTGTTACCTTTACTGCGTTAGCCAACTGGTCAACGCCCTGCTTCATAGCGTCGCGGGCGTCAATATTGAATTTGATATCCTTTGCCATAATTCTTATTTATATTTAGGGAGACAGGTAAACAGTCTCCTTGTCTCCATTATTTAACTTTTACTTCTCGATGACTGCTAAAACGTCAGACTGACGCATCATAAGGTATTTTGTGCCTTCGAACTCGAGCTCGGTGCCAGAGTACTTGCCATAAAGGACCTCGTCACCCTCTTTGAGGACCATAGCCTCATCCTTGGTGCCCTGGCCTACGGCCTTGATTGTTCCATGAAGGGGCTTCTCCTTTGCGGTATCAGGAATAATAATGCCGCCGACTTTCTCTTCTGCAGGTGCTGGCAATACCAACACGCGATCTGCTAATGGTTTGATGTTCATAATCTTGAAATATTTTAATGTTTATACCTTATTAATATATATGGCGAGACAGTCTTACGACCATCTCGCCATATTCTCAGCCAAAACCGTGCCAACTCTTATGGTTGTGCCAACTTGTCAGCGACTTGTGCCATTGATCGTGACATTCTTAACCACAGAACGCTCTATCATGGTTTTGTCGAAGGCATCTTTCTCGTCGGTCACATCCACGTCCTCGAATGAGAAGTCCACCAGACGGTACTTGTCGGAGGTACCTACATCGAAGAAGTTCCTGGTCTTCATCTGAATGTTCCTGATGTATATATTATTGCACTGCGACAGGGGCATGTCGTCGCGCTGCTCGGGTTTATAGAACTGTGTCCAGGGGCGGATCACAAGGAACGAGCCACACTGTCCCTTGATATCCTCGACACGGACATACTCATAGTGTTGGGGAGTGTCAGGACGCATCTTCAGCCAAAGCACACGGCTGGCGGCTTTCACATCGATGCGGCGCAGGATGATGTTATGATCGAAAAGGCTCTCAGAGCCCAGCGTCAGGCAGCCATGCACCTTACCATAGGTACAATCCTCGATGATGATGTTGGAGCAGGGACCATTATCGGGATTCTGGTCGGCCCAGGTGCCCTTGCCGCCTTTCAGTACCACAGCGTCGTCGTTGACATGCATATAGCAACCATGGATGAGCACATTCTTGCAGACGTCGAGGTCGATGGCATCAGTACTCGGCCCACCCCGACGGGGATCAACGGGCGTTACGTTCTCGGTAGGCGCAAAGATGAAGCAGCCCAGATAGCGTACATTCTCACAACGATACAAGTGGTTGGTCCAGAAAGGAGAGTTGATGATCTTCACATCCTGAACAGTGACATTCCTGGAGTTGGAGATATAGACGTTTCGAGGGCGCATGGCCTCAAGGTTGGTGCACTGGGGATTGTACTTACGACGGATCCAGAACTCCTCCCAATATTTCTGTCCGTTACCGTTAATCGTGCCAGGACCTGTGATTGTAAAACCGTCGACGCCATCGGCATTGACCAAGGCTGCGAAGTAGTCGAGCGTCTGACCTTCCATACGGGTCTTCACAATCTGGAAGTCACGGATGCGGTCGGAACCTTTCAGTTCACCACCCTCCTCTATCTTCAGATGGGTACCAGGCTTGAAGAACAGTGAACCACTCAAGAACGTGCCACGGGGAATGACTACCACGCCACCGCCCTCGGCAGCACAACGGTCGATGACAGTCTGCAACTGCTGAGTCTGCACGCCATCGGCATAGCGATCGACACCATAGGCTGTAACGTCGTAGTGTTTCAACCCAGAGAGATCGACCCTGCTCGTATCAGAGAACCATGCCGAGATTTCCGTACCGTCGGGCCATAAATCAACAGCCTTGACTTTGCGTTTGCCAAAAGCTACTGCCGTAACAGCCAGCATCAGCACAAACAATAAGATTCTATTTTTCATTGCTTAAGTGATTAGTTTGGGGTGCAAAGATACAGAAAAACAGGATAAATACCAAATTTTTCGCTTTTTACTTTGGTTATTCGCTCTTTTTACACTATCTTTGCCCACAGTTTACGTAAACCAACAACTAATTATGAAGCAGTTTTTTAAAATGACTCTGGCCACAATATGTGGTATTGCCATCTTCCTGGTGGTATCTGGACTATTTCTCGTGATCTCACTGGTTGGCATGATTGCCAGCGATTCAGCATCGACCAAGGTAAGGGACAATTCTGTCTTCGTAATCAAACTGGACGGGATTGTCAACGAGCGGGCTGAAAGCGGTTCGCCTCTTGACGCATTTCTGAATATGGGAGACATGAGCGCCATGGGCCTTGACGACCTGAAATCATGTATTAAGAAAGCCAAGAACAACGACAATATAAAAGGTATATATCTGGAAGGTGGTGTGGCCTCCTTCGATTCGCCTGCCACTGCTCAGCAGTTGCGCGACGCTCTGAAAGACTTCAAGAAGAGCGGTAAGTGGATCGTGGCCTATGCCGACCAATATCTGCAAGGAGCCTATTATGTTGCTTCTGTGGCAGACAAGATCTACCTAAACGCCGAGGGTGCCATTGACTTCAAGGGACTCGGCGGCAAGGGCGAATACTATAAAGGGCTCTTCGACAAGCTGGGCATCAAGTATCAGGTGGCTAAAGTCGGAAAGTATAAGAGCTACGTGGAGAGCAACACCCTGACGGGCATGAGCGAGTACGACCGCGAACAGCGCACCGTATTATATAACGGCATCTGGCAGTACTGGCTGAAGGATATCGCCGAGAGTCGCAAGGTGACACCTGAGCAGCTGAACAAGTTGGCCGACGAAAGCATCGTGGCTTTTCTAAACACAGACGACTACGTGAAAGCCAAACTCATCGACAAGGTGCTGTTCCCTGAAGATATCAAGGCAGAGATCAAGGGGCGTCTGAAGCTCGACGAGGATGACGACGTCAACCAGCTGAGTCTGGCAGACATGCTGAACGTGAAGACAAAAAACAAGATGGATGGCGAGAAGATTGCTATCTACTACGCATATGGCAACATCGTTGACAGCGACGCCATGGATCTGCTGTCGGGCTCTGGCCACAACATCGTAGGTAAGTCCACTGCTGAGGATCTGCGCAAACTGGCAGACGATGACGACGTGAAGGCGGTGGTGTTCCGTGTAAACTCTGGCGGCGGTAGTGCTGTTGCTTCTGAACAGATCCGCCATGCCATCAAGCTGCTGAAGGCCAAGAAACCTGTGGTTGTATCGATGGGTGGTGCAGCTGCTTCCGGTGGTTACTGGATCAGTTCATTGGCCAACTACATCATTGCAGAACCGACCACCATCACCGGTAGCATCGGTATCTTCGGTCTTATTCCTAACTTCAGCGGCCTGGTAACTGACAAGCTGGGTGTGACCTTCGACGGCGTGACCACCAACAAGTTTACTGACTACGAGACCAACCTCATACTTAGCAAGGATAACGCTGAAGAGATGAAACAGTTGCAGACTTACATAGATCGTGGTTACCAGAACTTCCTGAACATCGTATCGGAAGGTCGCGGACTGAAGCCTGCCGAGGTTGACTCAATCGGACAGGGCCGCGTTTGGCTGGCTACTGATGCTGTAAAGATCAAGCTTGTAGACAAGATCGGCAGTTTGGGTGACGCCGTGAAGAAGGCTGCCGAACTGGCCAAACTGGATGAATACTACACGTCTGCCTATCCCACAAAAGGCAGTTGGCTGGATCAGTTCATGTCTTCTGAAGAGAAGGGCAGCTATCTTGACAGCAAGTTGCGCCAGGAGTTACAGGTACTGCTTGGCGACCTCTACGAACCTCTGATGGAGATCCGCCAGACCGTGAAAGACGGTAGCGTTATTCAGGCTCGTATGCTCGAAGATATCCGTGTAAAGTAAATACGGGATGGAAGGCGATTTCATCAATATCAATAAAAAGCTATTACCCCTGGGGTGGCTCTATGGCATAGGCGTAGGCTTCAGGAACATGCTCTTTGAGATGGGTGTCTTGAAGAGTCAGTCCTATAGTATACCTATTATATCTATAGGCAACATCACGGTGGGTGGCACTGGCAAAACACCACATGTGGAATATCTCATCAGACTGCTGAAAGGCAAGATGAACGTGGCCGTACTCAGCCGAGGCTATAAGAGGAAGAGCCGAGGGTTCCTAGTAGCTCAGGAGGACACACCCATGCAGAAGATTGGCGATGAGCCTTATCAGATGAAGCAGAAGTTCCCTGAGATTACGGTGGCTGTCGATAAGAAGCGTACGCGTGGTATTGAAAGACTCACTGCAGGAGCGGCGAAGAAAGACATTGATGTCGTTCTGCTCGACGATGCCTTCCAACATCGATACGTAAAGCCTGGCATTAACATCCTGCTGACAGACTATCACAGACTCTTCATCTATGATGAGCTGTTGCCTGTAGGCAGACTGCGTGAGCCGATAAGAAGCAAGGACAGAGCCGATATCGTGATCGTGACGAAATGTCCGCGAGACCTGAAGCCGATGGAGTTTCGTGTCATCACCAAGGCACTGAGCCTCTATCCCTATCAGCAGCTCTATTTCTCTACCCACGAATATGACACACCTCGTGCGCTGTTCCCTGAGGCGGCCGACCATCAGACAGCACCAAAGAGCATCGACTATCTGGCCGGCAAGAACGTTCTCCTCCTGACAGGCATTGCATCGCCTGAACAGATGGAACACGACCTGACACCTATCGTTGCAAACCTGACACCGCTCAGTTTCAGCGATCATCATCAATTCAAATCTAAGGACGTGACACGAATCAACGACACCTTCAACTCCCTGCCTGAGCCAAAGATGATTGTTACGACGGAGAAAGACGCAACACGACTTACTCAGGTTGAAGGACTCAGCGAAGAAGTGCGCAAGAGCCTATACGTTCTTCCCATTCACATCACCCTGATGCAGGATCAGGAGAAGGTGTTCAATAAAAACATTTTAGGTTATGTACGAAAGAATTCAAGAAACAGCATCCTGGCTAAAGGCAAGGATGACAACAAATCCAAAGACAGCGATCATACTGGGGACAGGCCTCGGACAATTAGCTTCAGAAATCACTGATAAGACAGAGTACTCCTACTCTGATATTCCCAATTTCCCCGTTTCCACTGTAGAAGGTCACTCCGGTAAGCTGATCTTCGGAAAGTTAGGTGATGTAGACATACTGGCCATGCAGGGACGCTTTCACTTCTATGAGGGCTACTCGATGAAGGAAGTGACATTCCCTGTTCGTGTAATGTATGAGCTGGGCATCAAGACGCTCTTTGTATCGAACGCAGCTGGTGGCATGAACCCAGAATTCAAAATCGGCGACCTGATGATTATCACCGACCATATCAACTTCTTCCCAGAGCACCCGCTTCGCGGCAAGAACTTCCCAACAGGTCCGCGTTTCCCCGATATGCACGAGACCTACGACCAGAAGCTGGTGGCCATAGCAGATGAGATAGCCCGCGAAAAGGGTATCAAGGTTCAGCATGGTGTTTATGTTGGCGTACAGGGTCCGACCTTCGAGACACCTGCAGAATATAAGATGTATCGCATATTGGGCGGAGATGCCGTAGGCATGTCGACTGTCCCCGAGGTAATCGTAGCTCACCACTGCGGCATCAAGACTTTCGGTGTTTCGGTGATTACCGATCTGGGAGGCTTTGACGACCCTGTTGAGGTGAGTCATGAGGAAGTACAGGAGGCTGCTAACATGGCACAGCCACTGATGACAGAGATTATGAGAGAAATGATAAAACGTAACTAAGCATGGATATAGCAAAACTGGGAGAATTCGG
The DNA here is from genome assembly GCF_000746155.1 of Prevotella sp. FD3004. NCBI lineage: Bacteria > Pseudomonadati > Bacteroidota > Bacteroidia > Bacteroidales > Prevotellaceae > Prevotella > Prevotella sp. FD3004. Next base: position 817,910 of record NZ_KN050819.1, read on the forward strand.
TTTGATTGACCGACTTACAAAAGACATAGAAATCAAAAACGAGAGCACAAAGTATGGTGTAGGTGACGACTGTGCCGTGCTCTCCTATCCTGATAAGGAAGTACTCATCACCACCGACCTGCTGATGGAGGGAGTACACTTCGACCTGACTTACATAGACCTGAAGCATCTGGGCTATAAGTCGGCCATGGTGAACATCAGCGATGTGTTTGCCATGAACGGTACACCTCGTCAGCTGACAGTATCCCTGGCCCTCAGCAAGCGTTTCACCGTAGAAGACATGGAGGAGTTTTACAGTGGACTCCGACTGGCCTGCGACAAATGGAACGTAGACATCGTTGGTGGCGACACCACATCTTCTTATACCGGACTGGCCATCAGCATTACCTGCATCGGTGAGGCCCGTAAGGAAGATATCGTGTATCGTAACGGCGCTAAAGACACTGATCTGGTATGTGTCAGTGGCGACTTGGGCGCTGCTTATATGGGACTACAACTGCTGGAGCGCGAAAAGAGCGTATACTACCAGCAGGTGGAGGAAGCACGTAAGAAGAACGACAAGCGTGCCTTGGAAGAGCTGTCACACTTCCAGCCCGACTTCAGTGGTAAAGAGTATCTGCTTCAGCGTCAGTTACAGACGGAGGCGCGTGGTGACATCATAGAGAAGTTGCGTGAAGCAGGCATCAAGCCTACCGCTATGATGGACATCAGCGATGGTTTATCATCGGAATTGCTTCACATCTGCAAACAGTCTGGTGTGGGCTGCCGTATCTTCGAAAAAAACATCCCCATCGATTATCAAACTGCCGTAATGGCCGAAGAACTGAATATGAACGTCACAACTTGCGCACTTAATGGAGGCGAGGATTATGAGTTGTTATTCACTGTTCCCATAGGCGATCATGAGAAAATCGAGCAAATAGAGGGAATCAAGCTGATTGGACACATCACAGACGCCAAATTCGGAAAAGTGCTCGTAACCCGTGATAATCAGGAGTTTGAGTTGAAAGCACAGGGGTGGAACCCACTTTCATAGATAACTTTTTTCAAAAAAAGTCGCTCAAATATTTGGTGGGTTCAAAAAAAGGTTGTACCTTTGCACCCGCAAAACGAAAGGAATTGCAAATTGACATGATGGTGCCTTAGCTCAGTTGGTAGAGCATCGGACTGAAAATCCGTGTGTCCCCGGTTCGATTCCTGGAGGTACCACTCCTCCTTTCATTAGCCCGGTTTCGCATAATGGCGGCCGGGTTTTTTCTTTATAACCTAAACAGTAAGCAATATGGGTATAGTTATTGGTATTGATGTGGGCATCTCGACCACAAAGATTGTAGGAATTAAGAACGGTAAGGTATCGGCTCCGATTCATATCACAGCTGCCGACCCCATCACTTCTCTTTATGGTGCCTTCGGAAAATACCTGCACGATAACGACATCGACCTGAAAGAGGTTGAACAGGTGATGCTGACTGGTGTAGGAGCTGCCTATATCGATCAACCCATCTACGGACTACCGACAGCCAAGTCTGAAGAATTTGTTGCCGACGGCCTCGGGGCCCGTTTTGAATCAAAACTCGATCACACCATCGTGGTATCTATGGGAACAGGTACATCGTTCGTGAAATGCGATGGCAACGAGATGAAGCATATAGGTGGTATCGGCGTTGGAGGCGGAACACTGCAAGGACTGGCTCGTATCATGCTCAACACCAGCGATATCAAACAAGTGGCAGAGATGGCCAAGCATGGCAACATACGCCATATCGACCTGACCATCGGCGATATCAGTGCAATCCCCGTTCCCGGACTTACAATGGACACGACAGCATCGAACTTTGCCAACGCCAAGAGCGATGCTTCAAAGGAAGATATTGCCGCCGGTCTTATACACATGGTACTACAGTCGATAGGATCAGCCGCCTGGCTCGCTTCGCTCGGCAGTGACATCCGCGACTTCGTGCTCATTGGCAATCTGTCGCTACTGCCCCAATGCAAGGAGGTATTCCCCGCCCTTGAGACGCTCTACAATATCCGGTTCCACATTCCCAAATATTCGCAGTATTGCACAGCCATCGGAGCAGCCCTCGACTATACAATCAATGGCACCAAATAAAAAAGTTATCAAAAAAACGCCAAAATATTTGGCAGATTGAAAGATAATACATAACTTTGCAGCCGAAACGTTACAAAAATAGCAAAATTAGAACAAAATGATTATATCAGCAAACAATTGGTGGTGGCGCAACTCAAGATTAAAAGAATCGTGAGAAGATAGCCGCGTACCTGAGTTTGTACAAGAAATAATAAAAGGCCTGTCGTTCTTACGACGGGCCTTTTAAAGTTTAAACAGGGATTCAATATAAAACAAATAAAAATATGAGCAATTATCAAGTTGACAAAAACGGTTTCTACGGAGAGTTTGGAGGCGCCTATGTGCCAGAGATTCTCTACAAATGTGTTCACGACCTGCAGGAAGCCTATCTGCCGATCATTGAGTCGGAGGAGTTCAAGAAGGAATATCATGCCCTACTGAAGGACTATGTAGGGCGTCCGTCACCTCTCTACTTTGCCAAACGAATGAGTGAGAAGTATGGCTGCAAACTCTATCTGAAGCGTGAAGACCTGAACCACACCGGTGCCCACAAGATCAACAACACCATCGGACAGATTCTACTGGCTAAGAAAATGGGGAAGACACGCATCATTGCCGAGACTGGTGCAGGACAGCATGGTGTGGCCACAGCAACAGTCTGTGCGCTGATGAACATGAAATGCGAGGTGTTTATGGGTGCTACAGATGTGGAGCGACAGCACACTAACGTAGAGCGCATGAAGATGCTGGGAGCTGAGGTACATCCTGTTCGTACAGGTAACATGACACTGAGCGATGCCTGCAGTGAGGCCATTCGCGACTGGTGTTGTCATCCCAGCGACACTTTCTACATTGTGGGATCTACCATGGGGCCTCATCCCTACCCCGACCTCGTGGCAAAGATGCAGAGTGTTATCTCAGAGGAAATCAAATGGCAACTTGAAGAGAAAGAGGGGCGCAACTACCCCGACTATCTCATAGCATGTATAGGAGGCGGAAGCAATGCCGCTGGTACCATCTACCACTACATGGATGACGAGCGAGTGAAGATTGTTCTGGCAGAGGCAGGAGGCCATGGATGGGAGACCAATCACACGGCGGCAACCATACATAAAGGCAAGACTGGAATACTGCATGGCGCAAAGATGCTTGTCATGCAAAACGAAGACGGCCAGATAGAGGAAGCCTTCACCATCAGTGCTGGTCTGGACTACCCTGGCGTTGGACCAATGCACTGTAATATGGCCAAGCAAGGTCGCACTCAGGTTCTGAGCATCAATGACGACGAAGCCATCTATGGCGGCTACGAACTGACTCGCATGGAGGGTATCATCCCCGCTATTGAGAGTGCGCATGCCATCGCTGCGCTGAAGAAACTGAAGTTCCAGCCCAACGATGTCGTCGTACTCACCGTGAGCGGACGAGGCGACAAAGATGTAGAGACTTACTTGAACAACAAACAAATGGCTAAGGAATATGGAAACTTTTAAATATACTACGACAAGTCGCACAATTCTGGCCGACCTGTATACGCCTGTTGGCGTATATATGAGATTGCGTGACCTCTATCCACAGAGTGCACTCATGGAGAGCTCAGACTATCACGACAGTAACAACTCCCACTCGTTTATCGGACTTAACCCCATTGCCAGTGTGGCCATTGGTCATGGCATTGCCACTGTGACTTATCCCAATGGCTCCACTTTTCAACATGAGGTGAACAAGACATATAGGTCTGACAAGGCCATCCACCAGCTCATCGACCACATTGAGGTGAACGGTGAGGATGCGAAGGCATGCGGACTTTTCGGCTATACTTCGTTCAATGCCGTTCGCTATTTCGAGGATATCCCCGTAAAAGACGAGACTCAGGCAAAGAACGATGCCCCCGACCTGCTATATATATTATATAAGGTGGTGATCGTGTTTGACCATCATAACAACACGCTAAAGGTGGTAACTCTTGGCGATGCCGAAGACATTGACAACGTGCTCCGTGCCATGAACAAGGCTAGCGTAAAGGCCTACGACTTCCACCCTGTCGGCGATGTCAGGAGCACACTGACCGACGAGGAACATAAAGCCAACATTCGTCGGGGTATTCAGCACTGCCTGCGCGGCGACGTGTTCCAGATTGTACTCAGTCGTCGTTTTATCCAGAAATACGAGGGTGACGACTTCAAGCTTTACCGCGCCCTGAGAAGCATCAACCCTTCACCCTATCTGTTCTACTTTGACTTCGGAGGTTTCCGAATCTTCGGTTCCTCGCCAGAAACCCATTGTCGTATAGAAGGCAACACGGCATATATCGACCCTATTGCCGGTACGACCAAGCGTACGGGCGATGCAGAAGCAGACCGACAAGGAGCTGAATATCTACGCAACGACCCCAAGGAGAACGCAGAACACGTGATGCTGGTAGACCTGGCCCGCAACGACCTGAGTCGCAACTGCCACAATGTGAAGGTAGACTTCTATAAGGACCTTCAGTACTACAGCCACGTCATCCATCTGGTCTCTCGCGTCAGCGGTCAGCTTGATGAAGGTGCCGACCCCATCAAAGCCTTTATCGACACCTTCCCTGCCGGCACTCTCTCAGGAGCGCCTAAGGTACGTGCCATGCAACTCATTTCAGAATACGAACCCCACAATCGCGGAGCATATGGCGGTTGCATAGGTATCATAGGTCTGGATGGTTCACTCAATCAGGCCATCACCATCCGCACCTTTGTTTCTCGCAATGGAGAGCTCTGGTTCCAAGCAGGTGGCGGTATCGTTGCTAAGAGCGATGAGGATTATGAACTGCAAGAAGTAAACAATAAACTCGGTGCTCTGCGTCGTGCAATATTAATGGCTGAAAAAATGTAAGATTATGAAGATTGTTATTATTGATAATTACGACTCGTTTACCTATAACCTGAGTCACTTAGTTAAGGAGTTGGGCGCTGAGGTAACCGTTCTACGCAACGATCAGTTTGAGCTGTCACAGCTCGAAGCCTACAATAAGATTATCCTCTCACCAGGCCCCGGCATCCCCTCCGAGGCTGGTCTGCTGCTCGATGTTATCAAAACATACGCTGGTAAGAAACCGATTCTTGGCGTATGTCTGGGCCATCAGGCCATCGGCGAAGCGTTCGGTGCTAAGCTTGAGAACCTCTCAGACGTGTTCCATGGCGTTGCCACTCCATGTCATATCGTAACCGATGATCCCATCTTCAGTGGTATCGGGCATGACATCACCATTGGTCGCTATCACTCATGGGTGGTTTCTAAGGAGGGACTGCCCAACTGTTTAGAGATTACGGCAGAGAGCGATGAAGGTCAGATCATGGCACTTCGTCACAAGACGCTCAACGTTCGTGGCATTCAGTTCCATCCTGAGAGTGTACTAACCCCCGACGGCAAGAAGATGATCCAGAACTGGATGTTTCTATAAAGTCAAGAGTAAAAAAGGAATAATAAGGCAAAAAAGTAAAAAGGTTAAAATATGGCACAGACAATGAAAGACATCCTGAACAGGATGCTGAACCACGAGGAACTGTCTCGTGAAGAAATGAAGAACATTCTGATTGGCATCACTCAGAGTGAGTATCCCACTGAACAGATTACCGCTCTGCTGACTGCACTCCAGATGCGTGGCGTGACTGTTGACGAACTGCTTGGTTTTCGTGATGGTATCCTGGAAACAGGCGTACCAGCCATTCTTGATTGCGACCGTTATATTGATGTGGTGGGTACAGGTGGTGACCGCAAGAACACCTTTAATATCTCTACCACATCGTGCTTCGTCATTGCTGGTGCAGGGTATAAAGTAGCCAAGCATGGCAACTATGCCGCTACCTCTGTCAGCGGCGCATCAAACGTCATTCAACATCATGGCGTTAAGTTCACCGACGATCTCGACAAGCTCAACCGTTCACTCAACGAAGCTGGTATCGTGTATCTCCACGCTCAGCTATTTGCCAAAGCCATGAAGTTTGTCGGTCCTATCCGCAAGGCTTTGCAGTTCCCGACAATCTTCAATCTTCTGGGTCCCATCGTCAATCCTTCGCAGCCTAAGTGTCAGCTTCTCGGAGTAGCCAACCTTGACCAGATGCGTCTCTATAACAGTGTTTACCAGAAGATTGGCATAGACTATGGTATCGTAAACTCTATCGACGGTTACGATGAGATTTCGCTTACTGGCGACTTCAAGGTCACGACCAACAACTACGAGCGCATCTTCAAGCCTCAGGATCTTGGCTTTGACATTGCCAAACCCGAAGAGTTGGTTGGCGGTGCCACAGAGGAAGAGGCCGCAGAGATCTTTGACGCAGTACTTGAGAACCGTGCTCTGCCTGCCCAGAAGAATATTGTCCTGGCTAATGCCGCCTTTGGCATCCAAGTGCTGGAGAAAGGTCAGAAGAGCATTGAGGAATGTATTGAGATTGCCCGCGAGAGCATTGACAGCGGCGCAGCCCTGCGCACCTTCAAGAAGTTTGCCGAACTTAACTCATAAAGCAGCATGATGCTCGTCAAAGTATGCGGCATGCGCGATGCAGACAACATCCGCGAAGTCGAGGCCCTGGGTATCGACCTCATGGGATTCATTTTCTGGCCTAAGTCAAGCCGTTACGTAGCTGAGCGCCCAAGCTATATGCCCACCAGATGCAAGCGTGTAGGAGTGTTTGTCGACGAGACATTGACTAAGGTGAAAGAAACCGCCAAGGCATACCAGCTCGATTTCATACAGCTACATGGCAAGGAATCGGCCGACTATGCGGCAGAATTATGCGACTACCGTCTGATCAAGGCTTTCAACATAGCAACAGTCGATGACTTCGCGGCCTGTGCGCCTTACGAGGGGAAAGTCGACTATTTCCTCTTCGACACAAAAGGAAAATGCGTAGGAGGAAATGGTGAAAAGTTCGACTGGAGTGTGCTCAAGGCGTACGACGGCAAGACGCCGTTCCTGTTGAGTGGCGGCATTGCGCCTGATGACGCAGCCCGTGTGAATGCCATCCACCACCCTCTGTTTGCCGGTATCGACCTGAACTCACGCTTCGAGCTCAGTCCTGCCCTTAAAGATGTTTCAACACTAAAAGAATTTATCCAAGCATTATGAACAAATTGAATAAGATCAATCAACTCTTCGCCCAACGTGGCAATGAGAAGCTACTGAGCCTCTATTTCTGCGCAGGCTGTCCAACACTCGAAGGTACTGCCGACGTTATTCTCGCCATGCAGCGCCGGGGCATTGCCATGATTGAGGTTGGCATTCCCTTCAGCGACCCCTTGGCCGATGGTCCCGTTATTCAGAGCGCAGCTACTCAGGCGCTGAAGAATGGTATGAGTCTCAAAAAGCTCTTCTCGCAGTTGCAGGCCATCAAAGATGAGGTACAGATTCCGCTCGTACTGATGGGCTATCTCAATCCCATCCTCCACTATGGCATTGAGCAGTTCTGCCAGTCATGTGTCGAGGCAGGCGTCAGCGGCGCCATTATCCCCGACCTGCCTTTCGACGACTATCTGAACATCGTTAAGCCCATCGCCGACAAATACGACCTGCGCATCATCATGCTCATCACCCCAGAGACCAGTGAAGAGCGCATCCGCTTCATCGACGAGCACACCGACGGGTTCATCTATATGGTTTCCTCTGCCTCTATCACAGGTACTCAGAAGAGCTTCGACGAGCAGAAGCAGGAATACTTCCGTCACATCAATCAGATGAATCTGCGCAATCCACGTATGATCGGTTTTGGCATCAGCAATGCCCAGACCCTCAAGGCAGCACAGGATAATGCGGCTGGTGCCATCATCGGTTCCAAGTTTGTGACGCTCCTGAATGAGGCTAATGGCAAGGCTGACGAGGCGCTCGACAGGCTCTTCGAGGCACTCAGATAAATTTCTTTAGAACAAAACAACTTGTTTTGTCTTCGAAGAGACTATCTTAAGCAGTTGAAAAGACCGTCTCCGTGACAACAAAACAAGTTGTTTTGTTGTCACGGAGATAGGGTTTATCTTACTGAAGGATTATTGTTACGAGAGAGGAAGAAGGCCTTCGTGGCTAAAAAGAAGCAGGCGACACCCGACGCATTGACTATCACCACCGTCCAAAAGGCAGAGCTATAGCCCAACAGCTCAGAGATAATACCGCCCAGAAGAATACCGAGTCCCATGCCCAGATCCCACGAAATCAGTATCGTGGAGTTAGCGGTGCCACGCTGTCTGTTGCTGGCCACGCTGATGGTCATATTCTGAAACGCAGGCCACATGTGACCATTACCCAGTCCGATAAGCAGGGCCGAACCATAATATCCTGCCATAATGGCTGTATGATTCTCAGGCATCAATGTCGGGAGCAATACAAACAGCGTATAACCAACCAGCGAAATCACCATGCCCGAACCCGCATTATGAGTCAGCCGTCCCTTTCTCAAAGCCCTGCCACCTTGCAGTCGTGAAAGAATCAAGCCTACCGAACAGAGCATAAAATAGGTACCCGTACCCCCCATGATGCCCATCACCTCCTTGCCATAGATAGCCAGGTAGTTGCTCAACACGCCGAAACTGAAGCCGAATGCCATCATATTTACGCCCAACAGCCAGCCACGCACCAAGAAGAACCTGTCGAGTGAAAGGCGCGATTTGTCCCTGACGATTTCCTTCTTCGGCAATTTCACCGTAGCGTCTATCAGCCACCCGCCACATGCCACAATCAGAGCCAGCCAAAACAGGAAAACAAAACTGTCGGTCAGCTGATATATAAAGATGCCTATGGTGGGAGCCAATGCCATGGCCAGATTGTTGCTCAGTCCATAGTAGCCTATTCCCTCTGTCCTTCGACTTGACGGCAGCACGTCAATAGCTACCGTTGAGTTCGATACCGTCAGCATGCCAAAAGGACCGCCATGCAGTGTTCTCACAATAGTAAACAATAACAACGTCGATGCAGCCAAGTAGCCGGCAAAGAAGATGGCGAAGCCCCCAAAGGCTATCATCAGTACGGTCTTACGTGGGAATGAGTCAACCACATAGCCGCTGAAGGGGCGGAATAGCAGTGCGGTGATGGTGTAACCCGAAAGCACCAGGCCTATCACGTCTTTTGTTGCCCCGAAATGCTCACTCAGGTAGAGGGGCAATAACGGAGTAAGCACATAAAAAGCAAAAAACAGCGAGAAGTTCGCCGCCATCACCTTACAATAGTTTCTATTCCAAAGTCTATCCATATGAGGGTACAAAGGTACGAATAAGTAGGAGAACTCACAAAGCCATAACGTTAATGTTCTATAAATTAGCATCATGGCGCTTTTACTTTTCCCCCTTTCCTGCGTTAAATAGTTAGTAACGTTATTATCAACAAATAAAAGGACCTTTTATGAAAAGACTATTTTCATCTCTCCTCATGGCTGTTGCCATAGGACTTACAGCCACATCGGCCTATGCTGCTGATGTGCAGAACGACAACGAGGGTAAATACACCATTAAGAATGGGCAGATGACCATGGTGATCGATGCCAACAAAGGTGGTAAGATTCTCTCTTTGAAGTACGACGACAAGGAAGTTATTTCCCAAATGAGATGGCCGGAGACCTTCGGTAGCACATTCTGGACAAGTCCCCAGAAAGAGTGGAACTGGCCTCCTGTACCCGAATACGACAAGAAGCCATACGAGGTAAAGCAGGAAGGCGATGTGCTCACCATGACCAGCGGCATAAACGAAAGACTTAAATATAGCATCCGCAAGGAGTTTGCTACCGACGAGAAGGACAAGGCCTTCGTCATCACCTATTATATTATTAATGAGAGCGACGAGACACGTCAGGTGGCTCCATGGGAAATCACACGCGTTCCCAACGACGCAAGCCTCATCTTCTTCGATGCCCCTGTTGACAGCATCTGGCCTGCAGGTCTTATGAACTTCCAGTCGGCCAATGGTGTATCATGGTATCAACCCGATGAAGCTAACGACAACCGCAAGGTTAATGCCGATGGCCAGGGATGGCTGGCCTACTGTAATAAGGGGAACGGCCTGCTGTTGGTGAAACGCTTCGACAATCTTGACGCCTCACAGCCTGCCCCAGGCGAAGCCGAGATTCAGGTCTATGTAAACAGAGGCAAGACCTACATTGAACTGGAGAGTCAGGGAGCCTACACAACATTAAAGCCCAAAGAGCAACTCAGCTGGACTGTGCGCTGGTATCTCCAGCCCTGCGAGCCAGAATCTGCTGAAGCACTTGTGAAGCAAGTAAACACTATCATACACAAGAACTAACAACATATATAACAACATGAAGAAACTGCTGCTTTTATCAATGATCTTGCTCGCTGCCAACATTAGCAGCGGGCAAGACCTGAAACTTAACGAGCTTGAATACTTTGAACGTCAAGGTGTCAATATTCTTGTCTATAGCAACAGCTTCAATGGTGGTTTCAACGACGAGAAGAACTCAGGCATTGAGATTATTCACCATGGCATACGTACCATTCAAGGCGGTGCCGTTCGTTTGAACAACACCCCAGAGCAATGGGATCTGGTACCCAAGATGACCAGTCGGAAGGTGGACAAGGAGAATGGCTCTATCGAGGTCGGCCTACGCTATGAAGACTACAACTTCGACAGTCGCATAGTTGTGACTGCCAAAGGGAAGGCTGTAGAGATTGCCGTCTGGCTCGATCAACCTGTTCCTGATGCCATAGCTGGCGAGGCGGGGTTCAACCTCGAATTCCTGCCATCACAATACTGGCTCAAGACATTTACGATGGACGGACGCTTGAACCGATTCCCTCGCTACGCCACAAGTCAGACCATCGCACGTCCAAACAGCGAGAAGCCCAGACAGTTCAAAGGCTTCAAGACCTATGATGACCGAGGCACTAATCGCTTTGTCGATCCTCTACCCCTTGAGACTGGTCACTCCATCGTCATGGCGACAGATGCGCCCGAACGCATGATTCGCATCAGTAGTACCGACTCAGAATTGAAACTGTACGATGGTCGCATGCTGGCTCAGAACGGTTGGTTTGTGCTGCGCAGTGTTCTGCCAAAAGGCAAGACTGGCAAGGTTGTCACCTGGACCGTAGAACCTAATGCCATCCCAGGTTGGATTCGTGAGCCTAACATTGGTTTCTGCCAAGTAGGCTATGTGCCAGATCAACCCAAGGTGGCTGTCATTGAACTCGACAAGCAAGACAAGGTACAGCCTACAGCCTCACTTATCCGCATAAAAGATGATGGCACAACAGAGGTTGCTTACAAAGGTGAGACAAAGATTTGGGGTTCTTACTTTAAATATAATTATGTGAAGTTCGATTTCTCGAGCGTCCAAGAACCTGGCATCTACTACATCCAGTATGCTGATACAAAGACCAATAACTTCTTGATTGACGCCCACGTCTACGATAAGATTACCGACGCAACTACCGATGTATGGGTGCCTATCCACATGAACCACATGTATGTCAACGAAGGCTATCGTACCTGGCATGGTGAGCCCTTCAAGGAGGGCTATTTGCAGGCACCAGAGAGCGATCACTTCGACCTACATCGCCAAGGACCAACAACAGATACGAAATACAAACCTCTCGAACTCATTCCCGGACTAAACATCGGTGGATTCTTCGATGCCGGCGACTTTGACATCGAGACGGGATCAAACATCAATGTGGTAGAGAACTTCATCCGTGCATGGGAGTTGTTCAAGCCTCAGCGCGACGAGACCTTTGTGAGCGAGGAGCAGCGTTATGTAGACCTGCATCGTCCTGACGGAGTGCCCGACATTCTACAGTTCATAGAGCATGGAGTCCTAAATCTCGTAGCTCAGGCAGAACAGATTGGACACATGGCACAAACTCTCTCGAATTCTGCACTTGACAACTATCATCATCTGGGTGATGCAGCCTCAATTACCGACGGATTACACTACGATCCCTCACTGAAACCTTATGAGGTATCGGCCGATGGTAAGCGCAGCGGTACGCCTGACGACATGTGGGCCTTCACCTCACGTGAGCCTGCCCTTGACCTGCGTGCTGCTACGATGTTTGCTGCAGCAAGTCGTGCATTGAGAGGCTATAATGACGCGCTCGCAGATCGCGCCCTCGTACAGTCGAAACGACTCATGAAAGAAGGGACGGAACTGTTGAATAAGCGCGCACAGAACCCACAGAACCAGATGGACTTCAACTGGCTTCTCGGCATTGAAAGCAGAAACGCAGGAGCACAGAAGCCCGACAAGAAGCGTTTGAAACTCATGGAGCGCAGTAGGAAGAATCGCGAAGAACTGGGTGAAATGTCAACCAATCTGCAGCTCTATGCCGCTACCCAAGAAAAGCAGTATCTCAACAACTTTGAGAAACAGATATGGGATGCACTCGAGCTGACTCTGCCTTTCAATTTGCAGACAGCCCTCGACGCTGTACCATATATGGACGAGGCCTACAGACAAAAGCTACGTCCTTACGTAGAAAAATACAAAGCATATATTGAGGACTTCGACAAGCAGAATCCCTATGGCGTGCCCATAGGACTGGGGAACTGGGCTGGTGTGAACATGATACTGAACTTTGGAATTACAGTAAACTATGCTTATCTGTATTTCCCCGACATTATCAGTAAAGAAGAGATTTATCGCGTACCCAACTGGCTATATGGCTGTCACCCCTATCACAACTACTCGTTTGTGGCCGTTGTAGGTGCTGCGCGTCCTAAACAGGTATTCTACGGGAACAACCGTGCAGACTTCTCTGCTATCCCTGGTAACGTAGCTCCCGGACTGCTGTCCCGTAAGCCAGACCACTTCGAGAACTTCGACGACTGGCCCTTCCTCTGGGGGCAGAACGAGGGCACCATCGCAGGCAATACCCAATATATCATCTTTGGGTCTGCTTTCAAAAACCTCGTTTCCCAATAAAACAAATCCCCGCCGTTTGGCGGGGATTTGTTTTATTATACCAACTGTTTGGCACGCTCAAGAGCCAAGTTGATGTGAGAACAAATGTTCTCTTCACCAAGCATCGCATCGAACCCAGCCTTATGGAGTACTGCCTGAACGCGATCGTTAACACCAGAAAGAACCACCTGAATGCCTTCAGCCTGCGACATCAGACAGAGATTCGTCAGGTTGTGAATACCTGTGGAATCAACAAACGGCACTTTTCGCATACGAATGATACGAACCTTAGGATGCTGATGACGCAGAGCACCCATAATTTCCTCAAACTTATTACCTGCTCCGAAGAAATAGGGGCCATTGATTTCATACACCTCCACACCCTCAGGAATAGTGAGATGCTCAAGGTTACCCATTTGGAAGTCACTGTCTTCCTCCTCAGGATTAATCTCATCGCTGACAACCTTCACATCCGTAGTCTCGGCCATGCGACGCATGAAGAGCAGACAAGCACAGATAAGACCAACCTCAATAGCAATAGTCAGATCGAAGACTACTGTCAGCAAGAACGTTACACAAAGCACAATCACATCACTCTTGGGGTTTTTCATAATGCTGAGGAATGAACGCCAACCACTCATGTTATAGCTGACGATGACAAGAACACCAGCAAGACAGGCCATTGGGATATACTGTGCCAACGGCATAAGGAACAGGAATATGAGTAGCAATACGGCAGCATGAACAATACCGGCAATAGGAGATCGGCCACCATTATTGATATTGGTCATAGTGCGGGCGATGGCACCAGTAGCAGGGATACCACCGAAGATGGGCGAAGCGAGATTTGCCAGTCCCTGAGCAATAAGTTCTGTATTAGAATCATGACGATCGCCTATAACACCATCAGCCACAGTAGCAGAAAGCAATGATTCGATAGCACCAAGGATGGCTATGGTGATTGCCGGAGAAACCAGTCCTTTGATGACATCCCACGTCAGTGAGGGCACCTGAGCTCCTGGCAACTGATTAGAGATAGAGAATCGGTCTCCAATAGTTTCGATAGTATCAACACCCGCATATAGTTTCAACAGCAGAGCCACAACAGTCATCACAATAATGGCAATAAGACTTCCTGGCAACTTACGCAGCAGATTCGTAAAAGCCAGCTTAGGCCAAAGGGCTATCACAGCTACAGAGCCGATACCAATAGCTGCGCTCCACCAGTCGATAGTAGGGAACGATCCAATGTAGGCAACCCACTTCTCGATAAAATCACTGGGCACAGAGGTCATGGTTAGTCCGAAAAGATCCTTAATCTGTGTGGTGAAGATTGTCAAGGCAATACCACTCGTAAAGCCCACCACAATGGGATAAGGAATATACTTGATGATAGTGCCGAGATGTAACACACCAAACATAATAAGAAAGACGCCTGCCATAAGCGTAGCAATGGTGAGTCCTTCAAAACCATACTGTTGGATAATGCCGTAGATGATAATGATAAAGGCGCCTGTAGGACCGCCTATCTGGACTTTTGACCCACCAAATACGGAGATGATAAGACCTGCCACGATCGCAGTGATAATACCTTTCTCTGGCGTCACACCTGACGCGATACCAAAGGCGATTGCCAATGGCAAAGCAACGATACCCACAATGATACCAGCCAGCAAATCGGTTGTAAACTGACGCTGGTCATAACTCCTCAAAGTGGAAAAGAGCTTTGGCTTAAATGCTAATGTTGTCATCTTAAATCTATTATGTTATCATGAAAATAGGGCGCAAAATTACTAAAAAAAGATAAAAAAGAGTAATTCCATGCACCAACTTATTCAAAAAAACGTATTTTTGTTGCCAAATATCAAGGTCGCATAAGCGATTTAGTCATGTAAATCATCTAGTGTTTAATCATTAAAAGAAAGGAAGCATTATGAAAAAGGTGTTATTCGCAGTATTGGCCATGGTTGCCATTTCGTTTGCAGCATGTACTAACAAGGCTCAGGCTCCTGCTGATGCAGCAGCTCCCGATGTTGAAGCAGCAGTAAGTGAGATTACCTCAGCTCTCTCAGAGCAAATTGAGGCTCAGGATGCCAACAAGCTTCAGGAGGTTCTGGCTACGGTAACCGAAAAGGTTAAGGAGTTTATCACCACGAACCCAGAAGCAGCCAAAGAGTATGTTGCTAAGGTTCAGGATTTCCTGAAAGAAAACGCAGACAAGATCAAGGCTTTTGCTGGTGACAACGAAGCAGTAAACACAGCTATCAGTTCATTGACAGCTGCTCCGGCAGAGAGCATTGTAAGTGGTCTGAGTTCAGCTATTGATGGTATACAAAACGCAGCTAGTGATGCTGCTGAAGACGCTCAGAAGGCTGTAGAAGACAAAGCCAATGAGGTGAAAGAGGACGCCAAGGAGAAAGCAGGCGAGGCAGTTGACGCAGCTGCCGATAAAGTTAAAAAAGGACTCGGTATATAATTTAGATGAAGAAAATACTACTCGGTGTCGCCACTCTGCTGGCGACACTTTCAACTAAAGCCATCGACAATAATGTGGTGGCTATTACTTATAGCGGCAATACCGCTACTATAGAGATTGCCAGCAACATTACCAATTATGTTAGTTGTACAAGCGGCACCTCGTCACATGTAAAACTTGTGCAGAATTCCACATCATCTGCCAACCCTGGTGAGATTATCTATCAACTGAGTGGTACGAGTGATAATGGCGAGTTTTACATGGAGGGCGAATACAAAGCTACCATCCAGTTGAACGGACTGACGCTGACTAATCCCGACAGTACTGCCATACATATCAAGAATGGAAAACGCATCAAAGTGAGTCTCGCCAATGGGACGACCAACACCCTTGCCGACGGAACCACAGACCCTGAGTCGAAAGGCTGTTTCCACAGCAAAGGGCATACGGAGTTTGCAGGAAAGGGCACACTCAACATCAGTAGCAACATACGCCACGCCATCTACAGCAAGGAATACATAACGGTAAAGAACTGTACCATCAATGTGAGCAGCGCTAAAAAGGATGCTATCCATTGCCAACAGTACTTCCTCATGCAGAGTGGCACTATTAATATAACAAGTACTGACGACGACGGCATACAGGTGGAATACAAAGATCCCACGAATCCTACAGGAATCACAACAGACCATGAGGACGAGGATAGTGGAAACTTCTACATGACAGGTGGCACACTGAACATGACCAGCGTGACTGACAAGTGTGTGAAAGCCGATGGTAACATCTCTATGACGGGAGGCACACAAGGCTTCGACACAACCAACATCCTTGAAAAGGCTGCCACTTCCAGCATCGGCCACATTGAAACAGAAAAGGATGCAGAAGGAAGCATCTACGACCTGAACGGACGCATGATGCCAAAGGGCACACTGCAGAAGGGTGTCTATATTATTATAGAAAAAGGAAAGACGAAGAAAGTTGTTCGCTGATGTCGTTTAAGAAAGACAATATTCAAGAGGTGAACAAGAACCGTGTCATCATGGACAGCGACACATATCTGCCCATTGGCGACAACTACCGAGAGGCTTTCAACGACTACCTGAACCAAAAGTTTCTTGGCAGATGAAGAGATATACCGACTTATTCCTTGATTTCGACGACACCCTCTATGACACACATGGCAATGCCGTGATAGCATTGGAGGAGCTCTTTGACACCCTGCAACTAGGACGTTATTTTAAAGACCCTTCCCTTTTCTACGATGAATACTGGAAAGCCAATATCGACTTGTGGACCCGTTATTCGAAAGAAGAGATCACCCGCGACTACCTGATTGTAGAACGATTCAGGAAACCACTGAGTTTTGGAGAGGGCATGAAACCAACAGAAGAGTATTGTCGCATGGCAAGCGACCTGTTCCTGGACTATTGCAGCACAAAACCCGGCCTGGTGGAGGGCGCGCAAGAACTGATTGACTATCTGAGCAAGCAAAATTACAGAATGCATATCTGCAGCAACGGCTTCCACGAGGTACAATACAAAAAGCTGAAAGCCTGTGGACTATACGGACGTTTCGATAGCATCATACTGAGCGAAGATGCTGGTGCCAACAAACCGTCTCAGATGTTTTTCGACTATGCCATGAAGATTTCTGAAGCTAAGCCCGAGACAACGCTGATGATTGGCGACAACTTCAACACAGATATATTGGGTGCTAAAGCAGCAGGACTCGACACGGCCTATTTCAACCGATATCCAGACTATCCTGCCCCAGAACCCGTCACCTATGAGATAACCAAGCTTCAGGAACTTATTGGTATTCTGTGACGGGTGTTTTGTTTTAAAAAAATATAAAATGCTCTTTATATGCACGGATTTTCGTACCTTTGAACGCCAATTTCGGTATTAATTTAGCATAAACATTGATGAGACGACTAATCACGACTATAGCAATCCTAACATTTGTACTTGGTATAAGTGCACAGATATCGAATCCTGTTCATTTCTCGGCCCAGCTGAGAACAGAAAATGGTGTTGATGCGGAAATCATATTCACAGCAAAAATCGACGCAGGCTGGCATGTATACTCTACAGAGCTTGGAAACAACGGTCCCATCTCTGCAACCTTTAATGCAGTGAAGATGGATGGAGTTGAGACTATAGGGAAACTACAAGCAAGAGGTAAGGAAATAAAGCAGTTCGACAAACTCTTCGAGATGGAACTTCGCTATTTCGAACAGGCAGCCACCTTCGTTCAGAAAGTAAAGTTCACCAAGCCCGACTACGATATAGACTGCTACTTAGAATACGGTGCTTGCAATGACCAGGCGTGTCTGCCACCGTCAGAAGCCGCTTTCAAGCAGAAGGGAAAGAGTCCAACAGTTAAGGAAAAGACAGAGAAGGCTGAAGACGTGACAGACCAAGTCACACCTGTCCCTTCCCTCTCAGGAGAGGATACAGACACTGCAGCGATAATGCCGCCACTACAAACAGTAAGCAGCGACAGTCTCTGGTCGCCTGTAGTTGAAGAACTTCGCGCCATGGGTGGTAACGACGCCATTGCCGATCACTCGCTCCTATACATATTACTAATGGGGTTCATTGGCGGGTTATTGGCAGTATGTATGCCTTGCATATGGCCTATCATCCCCATGACTGTCAGCTTCTTCTTGAAGCGAGCTAAGTCGGACAAGAAGAAAGGTATACGCGATGCCTTCACCTATGGCATCTCTATCATCGTGATCTACCTCGGACTGGGTCTGCTTGTAACAGCACTTTTCGGAAGCGACACGCTGAATGCCATGTCAACTAATGCTGTATTCAACATCTTCCTGTTCCTACTTCTGGTGGTGTTTGCACTCTCCTTCTTCGGATGGTTCGAAATAAAACTGCCTGAGAGCTGGGCCAACAGCGTTGACACAAAAGCCACAGAGACCAGCGGTCTGATATCCATCTTCCTCATGGCCTTCACACTGGTGTTGGTGTCGTTCTCATGCACAGCCCCCATTATTGGTCTGCTACTGGTAGAGACCACCACCAGCGGTAATTGGCTGGCCCCTGCCCTTGGCATGCTGGGCTTTGCTGTGGCTTTGGCTTTGCCCTTCACCCTTTTTGCCATGTTCCCTTCATGGCTTAAACAGGCTCCGAAGTCAGGTTCATGGATGAACACACTGAAGATCGTGCTAGGCTTCATCGAACTGGCCTTTGCGCTAAAGTTCTTCTCCGTTGCCGATCTTGCCTACGGATGGCATCTGCTCGATCGCGAAGTGTTCCTCTCACTCTGGATTGTAATTTTCGCATTGCTGGGAGCATACCTCTGCGGATGGCTTAAGTTCCAGACTGATGAGATTGGAGGCAACCTGCATAAGCCCATGCCCGTTGTCTGCATCATGGGCGGATTAGTGTCACTAGCCTTTGCCGTCTATATGATACCCGGTCTTTGGGGAGCTCCCTGTAAGGCTGTAAGTGCCTTCGCTCCCCCTATGAACACGCAGGACTTCAATCTGAACACCAAAACCGTAGAGGCGAAATACACCGACTACGACGAGGGCATGGCCGCTGCAAAAGCACTGGGCAAACCCGTATTGATAGATTTCACAGGCTTTGGCTGTGTGAACTGCCGTAAGATGGAGGCCGCTGTATGGACTGATCCTACTGTGGCCGACATGCTGACGGATGACTTTGTACTCATATCGCTCTACGTAGACGATAAGACACCGCTGGCAGAACCCTTAGAAGTAACTACGAGTCAGGAAGAGACCAAAATCCTGCGCACCGTTGGTGCCAAGTGGAGCTGGCTTCAGAGCCAAAAGTTTGGTGCCAATGCCCAGCCCTTCTACGTGATGCTCGACAACAACGGAAAACCTCTTTCAGCCAGCCGGGCATATGATGAAGACGTGAATGGCTATATCAACTTTCTGAAACAAGGACTATTGAAATACCAGCAGTAAAGAAAATCCTCCGTTGATGACGGAGGATTTTCTTTAGAACTTGAACTTATAACTAATACCGATAAGGTGGCGGTTAGGCTCGTTATCGTCATCGTCAGTGTTCACGCTCTGATAGCGATAGAACGCTCCTAAACTATGCTGCTTTGACAGTTTCCAGTCGACACCTGCGGTATAACGCACTTTCTGCAGGCTCCAGGCATTAAACAACTCCACATTGGCATAAGGTGTCAGAGCCAGTCCCTTCTTATCGTATTCTATCTGCAGGCGGCTGCGCAGTACGTTTTTACCCTTGCCATCATAGGTATGCGCCTTACCATCGTAAGACTTCGTAAGATAGCTCCAGCGCTCATCGACGGTGTATTCAGGACGATAGGTGTACTGCCAGCGTTCACGAAGCGAGAATTTCCAGTCGCCGAACTTCTGACTGGCTGTGAGTGAGACGCTGAATCGATGGCGCGTGCCCCAGTATTTAGCACATTTTTTCGGTTCTCCCACCTCAGCATCGCCATCGAGCACAGCCTCGTCTGTAGCATTGTAATAGCTGATCTTCACATTATTATCGTATAACAGGATATAGCCTGCAGAAGCTTTCAGCCACTTTGCCAGCTTATAGTCAGCTCCCACTCCCACGCTCCAGCGGTCGTTGGTACTGGCATCATCGCGGGTACGCAGCTCACCTTCTAAGTTCAGACTCCACTGCTTATTAAGTTTTTTCTCAGCCTCAAGCGTGAAGTCGAGTCCGAAATCATCAGATTGCGCAAAGCAGAATGACGAATAGGAAATGATAAGGGATAAACCAATCAGTAGTCTTTGTCTGTTCATACTAAAATTCTTTCAATTGATCTTTCGTGAGTTTCAGCGCGTCGCTCATCGCGGGCTGCTCGCCTTCAAAACTCACACGAATCATCGCCATATCGCGCAGGAAGTCGATAGAGCCTATATCTACTTTCACTACCTTCACACCCAGACGTTTTTCCAAATCGGCGATAAGCTCAGGTCTGCGCTCCGGAGTAATCAGGTCAATACGGTCATACTGAATCATGCGTGAGGGATGCGATTTAAGGTGCATCTCACAGAGCCATACAGCCACAGAGATGATGGCATTGGTAAGAATCAGCTCGAACAACGGCACATTTACCGAGACAGCATTTACTAGCGAGAGGGCAATGATGACAAACAGATAAGTCATCTCTCTTACAGGCATTGTATCCGTACGATAGCGCATAATTGAGAAGATGCCAAACAAACCGATACCCACACCCATCGACGTTTTGCCTTTCAGGTCTTCAAGCACAAAGATCATGAAGAAGACAATGAAGAAAATGGCAATCGAGATGAGCATGAACGTGAAGTAGAAGTCACGTCTGCGACTCTTGCGATAATACAAACGGTCGATGATGAGCCATGTCACGACCACGTTAATCAGCAGGCGGACAAACATCATCAGGAAATCATTGGATAACATTAAAAATTCCATATTTTATTCTTTTTACTTTTTCATAATCTTCTCTATGCTACGCAGACGAGGCTTGATGCGATTCCTTCTCAGGCTGTCATTAGTCAAAGCCGAGCCTATGCAGTATTTGCTGAAACCATGTGGATGAATTCTCAACTGAGTGAGCAATGGCAGAATAGGCGAAGGCTGCAATCCGTCGCGCTTCAGCTCTATCACCACGACATCGTTCATAAAACGATAATTACCCGTAGCGATGTTGTGGAACCTCAGGTTTGTGTCTATTGTCAAGCGTTCCGTCTTTGCCTTGTTTACCAGCGTGATACGGTCAAAACGATTCTCCACCTGCTGCAACAGCCCTTCAGGATCGTAGCCCAGATACTGATGCAGGAAGTTCTCGTAGACCTGAGCCTTCACGTCGAATGCAGTGCTTGCTTCAGGATTAAAGCCCTCAGCGGTAATACGTTTTTTCTTCGTACGCCCATGGTTGTTCTTTGTCTTTACCTCCAGAAAGTTCAGTCCAGCGTTCAGATACGAGCGTACCCTCACCTTCTGTCTGCTCAGATGACCAGCTTCGTGGCGATTGTACATCTGACAATCCTCGGTATCAAAATATAAAGTATAATAAGGTGAGATTCTTAAGCCCTGTGTCTCCTGTACGAAGTAATCCTCCTTCGCCAACATGAGCAGCCTGCGAAGCACTGGCACCGTCGTCACGAACTTGGTGTCGATACGGTTCATCAGACGGATGCCACGCATCTCGTCGAGCGTTATCGTGTCATATAGGTTCAGAATCTCTGTCATTGCTTACTCTTTTCTTGCTGCAAAGATAACTATCAATATATTACCGGCCAAAACATTTCAGCGAAACGCTCTGAATCTTCAACGAAGCGTCAGCTCTACCGGACAATGGTCGCTACCCATGATGTCGGTGTGTATCTTCGCATCATCCAAGCGGTCACGCAAGCGGTCTGATATCACAAAGTAATCAATACGCCAGCCAGCATTCTTCTGGCGTGCCTGGAACCGATAGCTCCACCACGAATACTTCACCTCCTCAGGATACTTATAGCGGAAGGTATCGGTAAAACCACAGGCCAACAGGTCGCTGAACTTCTCGCGTTCCTCATCGGTAAAGCCCGCATTGTGGCGATTGGTCTTAGGATTCTTGATGTCTATCTCCTCATGCGCCACATTCAGGTCGCCACAGAGTATCACTGGCTTCACAGTGTCCAACCGTTTCAGATAGCTGCGAAAAGCATCCTCCCACGACATACGATACTCTAGTCGTTTCAGTCCGTCTTGTGAGTTGGGCGTGTAACAGCATACCAGATAAAAGTCTTCCATCTCAAGCGTCACGACACGTCCCTCATGATCGTGCAGGTCGATACCTATACCCAGTTTCACGCTGAGTGGCTGATGTTTAGTGTAGATGGCCGTTCCCGAATAGCCTTTCTTATCAGCATAGTTCCAATAGCTCTGATAGCCATCAAACTCCAGATCCAGCTGTCCGGCCTGCATTTTTGTCTCCTGCAAACAGAAAAAGTCAGCATCCAGTTGCTTGAATATCTCACTAAATCCCTTACCCTCACAAGCACGAAGGCCATTCACGTTCCAACTAACAAACTTCATATGATAATTATTTTGTCTGCAAAGATACAAAAAACTCCCAATTCTTTATTCTAAATTCTTAATTATTTGTACCTTTGCCACCACAAACATTAAAAACCATAACCAAATATGAAAAGAAGCCACTTATTATCACTTTTTCTGATTGGCTGCTCACTATCAGCCTCAGCACAATTGTCAAAGCCACAGGTCGACCTGCCAGACCCTCTGTTAATGAACGACGGCACCACTCGTGTAGAGAATCTCGCTGACTGGACCATACGTCGCCAGCAAATCAGTGAGATGATTCAGCATTTCGGTATTGGCCAAAAACCTGAGGTGAGCCCAGAGGCTATCAAGGCCCGTATGGTAGGTGATACACTCATTGTCGATGTCACCGTGGGCACCGAGACACTTACACTCAGTTCATGCATCCGCTATCCCAACGTAGGCCAACCGCCTTACGCCCTCATGATTGGCACCAGCATGCTCTCGCTGCCCAAGCAGCTTTTCGACAACCGTCCCATTGCCGTGATGAACTATAACGAGGCTCAGGTAAACGACTATACGCAAGGACGGTGGCGTCCTCGGCACGAAAGGGGTGAGCACAACTTCGACCGTCTCTATCCTCATCTTAAAGATAATGGCGCTTATAGCGAATGGGCTTGGGGGTTCAGCCGCCTCATCGACGGTCTCGAACAGTTAGGCCCGGAAGTAACGAAGATAGACGTCAAACGTATTGGTGTCAGCGGCTGTTCATATGCAGGCAAGATGGCACTCTTCTGCGGCGCCTTCGACGACCGTGTAGCCCTCACCATCGCCCAGGAGCCTGGTGGCGGCGGTGCCGCTTCGTGGCGTTATAACTGTGGTGTCGACAGCGTAGAGAATCTCGACCGTACCGACTATCACTGGTTTCTCGAGTCCATGCGCGAACAATTCCACGGCGACAGCGTCTACCTTATGCCCTACGACCACCATGAGCTATGTGCTATGGTTTGCCCACGCGCTCTGCTCATGCTAGGCAATACCGACTATCGCTGGCTAGCCGACGAGGCTGCCTACGTGTCGCTCAATGCAGCACGTAAGGTTTGGGAAAAACTTGGCATCACTGATCGCATTGGCTACTCCATTAACGGAGGCCATGGACACTGCCAATTGCCCGAAAGTCAGTTTCCCGAGGTAGAAGCTTTCCTCGACAAGTTTCTCCTAGGGAAATCTGATATAGACACAAACAACATTCTTATTGCTCCAGACCATTTCAAGAAGACCATTGATCTAAATAAATGGATTAAGTTTTAAGAGAAAAATTAAAAAGGCTCGCAAATCTGCGAGCCTTTTTAATTAATCTTATGGGGGTTAAAACTTCGCCATTTTAATAGCAACTACGGCGCACTCATCGCCCTTATTGCCCAAGCGGCCTCCTGCACGATCCTGAGCCTGCTGCAGGTCGTTAGTAGTGAGCAGACCATAAATGACAGGGATATTACTGGTGGCATTAAGACGTGCAATACCTTCAGTGACACCTTGGCAGATATAATCGAAGTGAGGAGTCTCACCACGGATAACAGAGCCAAGAATAATAACGGCATCATAGCCATCGTTAAGAGTCATCTGACGTGCGCCATATATGAGCTCGAAAGAGCCAGGAACAGTCTTCACATGAATATTCTCTGGCAGAGCACCGTGCTTCTCAAGCGTAGACACACAGCCCTCGAGCAGAGCACCAGTAATCTCGGGATTCCACTCAGCTACTACTACACCGAAGATCATGTTCGATGCATCGGGCACTTTCGTGATGTCGTAGTCAGAGAGATTCTTTGTTGCCATAACTTATTTTGCTGATACGCGCTCAATGTAAGCGTCGATAGTCTGATAGGCCATTGAGTTGAAGTACTTCTCCTTAACGGTCTGATAGAGCTTCAGAGCTTCATCGTTCTTGCCCTGACTCTCAAGAATCTCACCAGCCTGAATGAGGAAAGTGGGTGAAAGAGAGTTGTTGTCGGCCTTCTCTGCAGCCTTCTTCAGATGAGAGACAGCCTTATCGAGCTGATTGAGGTGAGCATAGGCATTACCCAGCGCCCCCTCGGCAGCAGGAGAAATCATCTGATCGTCAGCACCATCATAGTCCTCGAGATACTTAACAGCATCTTCCCACTTGTCAAGCTTAGCATAGCAGAGGCCTGCATAAAGCTTTGCCAGATTGCCAGCCTTGGTGCTGCTGTACTCGTCAGCGAGCTTTGCAAAGCCTTTGAAACTGGCGCTGTCGCCATTGAGAGCCTTCTGATAGTCAGAGGCCTGGAACAACTGCTGTCCCTTGGCTATAGCTGTGCTTGCCTCAACCTCACGGGGTCCTGACACGTAGGTCTTGTAAAGGAATACGCCTGCAATGATGACTACGAGGGCTACCACTGCAGTGATAATGGCCTTCTTATACTTCAGGAAGAAGGCTTCGCTCTGATTCAGGGTCTGCTCCATAGTGGGAGCTGCCTGCTGTTGGTTTGTTGTATTTGCCATATTTATTTTATTTTTTATTATTCACAGCGTTTTTTATCAAAATCGCGTGCAAAGTTACAAAAAATAAATCACAAAGGACACAAAGAACAAAAAAAAATCATTAATGTGGCAAAAAACTTGTAACTTTGCGCCCATGATTCTGAAAAAACTCTCTATCATTAATTACAAGAACATAGCCGAGGCTGAGTTGGAATTATCACCGAAGATTAACTGTATCTTAGGTCCAAATGGTGTGGGAAAGACCAACGTGCTCGATGCAATCTACTATCTTTCGTTCTGTCGCTCATCCAACAACCCCATTGACTCACAGGTGATTAGGCATGGCGAGGAGTTCTTTATGCTGGAGGGAACGTATGAGCCGGCTCTCTGTATCACGGCAGCCATGAAAAGGGGCACGAAGAAACACTTTAAAAGAGACAAGAAAGAGTATAAACGACTGTCGGAGCATATAGGTCTGATACCTATTGTAACGATAACGCCCTCTGATACTTTGCTGATAGAAGGTGGCAGCGAGGAACGACGAAGACTAATGGATATGGTGATTTCGCAATATGATCGCAGTTATATTGAGGCCATGAACCGCTATAACAAGGCTTTGCAACAACGAAACATCATGCTCAAACAGGACGAGGAACCTGACACAGAGGTACTGAGTCTGTTTGAGGAGCAGATGGCTACCGAAGGTGAACACATTTTCAAGTTAAGGGAGGCTTTTGTGAAAGAGCTTATGCCTATCTTCCAGCATATACACGAGACAATAGCCGAGAATCGGGAGCAGGTGAGTCTGAGCTACATATCACACTGCCAACGAGGTCCTCTGATCGACGTGATACAACGTGACAGGCACAAAGACCGTGCGATTGGCTATTCGCTACACGGCATCCATCGCGACGACCTGGAGTTCTGTCTGGGCGGACACCCAATGAAGCGTGAGGGTAGTCAGGGACAGAACAAGACGTTTGCCATAGCACTGAAACTGGCGCAGTTTGATTTCCTGAAGCGAACGAACTCAAAGACGACGCCACTTCTGCTGCTTGACGACATTTTTGATAAACTGGATGCCAGAAGGGTCGAACAGATTGTGAAACTCGTGGCAGGCAATGACTATGGCCAGATATTTATCACAGACACCAACCGCGACCATCTGGACCAGATATTATCAGCCTCGTCGCACGACTACAAGATATTCCACGTAAACAACGGAGAAATCAATGTTTAAAAGAGACGTTCTGCAAATAAAAGACCTGATTATGAAGAATCTGCGGGCACAGGGGCTAGAGACACCTCTGCTACAGAAGCGACTCGTAGACTCATGGCAGGAAGTGGCTGGCGAGATGGTAGCCAGCTACACTAGAGAAGTGTATATCAGGAATCAGACGTTGTACGTTCATTTAACTAATCCCGCCCTAAGAGCAGACCTCTCGATGATGCGTACAGAACTAGTGAAGAAGCTCAACAACCATGTTGGCAGCCAAGTTATTGCCGATATCAGATTCTGCTAAACAACTTCACAGACAGAGATATCGTTTGGGGTCGTTGGCACTTTGTCTATCTTCTGGAAATCAAAACAAACACCGATGGTTCGCGTTCGCACCTTGGAAATCTTACGCAAGAAACGATCGTAATATCCTCGTCCCCTCCCCAACCGATGTCCTTGAGCATCGAAAGCCACGCCAGGCACCATAACAACATCAATCGACGATAAATCAGTAAAAGGCTCTCCTATGGGTTCCATGATATGAAAAGCACCTAAACGCAAATCCTTACTACCTGTGTATCGGCACAACTCCATGGTTGTATCGTCGATGACTTTTGGTAGCAAGACCGTTTTACCATCGGACACCAGTTCATCGATGAGCTGATGGGTACAAACTTCATCAGGCAAAGAATAATATGCCATAATAGTCTGAGCATCTGATAACAGCAGACGAAGACGAGATAGAACAGGAAGCGACAATTCACTCAACTGCTGATGAGTGAACTGTCGCTTGATGGTTTTGATATGCTGTCGGAGTTCAGACTTAAGCATGTGCCATCAACATATCAGAGTGATGAACATGATAGTCGTCGTACAACATAGCAATCCGCTTGCCTTTAGTGGGCTTGACGGGCTTCTGCGGGAAGGCAGTGCCCTCGCGGAACAAACGGAGTGCCTCCTTAATAGAGGGATCATCCTGATTCAGATATTCTGTCCACGCCTGTTCGCTATGGATATTGTAGATGATACGACTCACGACAAAACGTTCCAGGAGTTTATATGATCTCTGAATCATCAAGTTACGACGCTTCAGACCATTCTTATCGGCAAAAGTCACGAACTTCTCTACGATATTCTGGCGTTTGAGATAGTTCTCCATCTCCTTGACTTCTTTCAGCTCAGACAACTTTGCACGATTCTCGTCAGTATAGTTGAAAGCGAACTGCAAAATCAATCCACTCATAGTAGCCTCTTTATAATATGAGGTCATATCAAGTGTGTCTTCTGGAATAAAGATGTCGGGGGTGATTCCGCCACCGCCATAAACAATACGTCCATTATTTGTATGATACTGAGGTCCAGTATGTTTGATACTGTCTTGAGAGAAGAACTCACCATGCTGGAAACGGGTAAGCCAATCATCGTCGTAACGTCCACCATCGTTATATGGTTTCTGAATACAACGTCCAGAAGGAGTGTAATAACGGGCAATGGTAAGACGAATCATTGAATGGTCACTGAACTCCATAGGTTTCTGAACGAGCCCCTTACCAAACGAACGACGTCCGATGATAGTACCACGATCATTGTCTTGAATAGAACCTGCAAGAATCTCAGATGCAGAGGCTGAAGCTTCATCGACAAGCACGACTAAGGGAAGTTGCTGATATGAACCACGACCATCAGCACGATAGTCCTGACGCGGATAGCTACGACCTTCGGTATAGACAATAAGCTGACCACGTGACAGGAACTCGTTGGCTATCTGTACAGCCGACTCAAGGTAGCCACCTGTATTGCCACGAAGGTCGATAACCAGATTACTGAATTTCTGTTGCGACAACTTAGCCAGAGCAATCAGCAGTTCAGGATATGTATTCTCGCCAAAGTTCTTAATCTTAATGTATCCACTCTCATCATCAAGCATATAACAGGCAGTAACACTCTTGGTAGGAATTTCCCCACGAGTGATCGTGATATGCCGAATCTTATTCTCGCCATAACGGATGACACCCAGTTTTACTTTAGTGTCCTTAGGTCCCTTCAGACGATGCATGGCCTCTGCATTGGTACATATCTTACCAACAAAGGCAGAATCATCAACCTCAACAATCTTATCGCCTGCCAAAACACCAGCACGCTCTGCAGGACCATTACCTATGACATTCTGTACACGAATCGTGTCCTGACGAATCACGAACTCAATGCCAATACCAAAGAAAGAACCACGCAAATCATCGTTAGCAATCTCCCCCTCACGGGCTGTGATATAGACAGAATGAGGGTCAAGTTCAGCCAATATCTGAGGCATGGCTTTTTCTACTAGGTCGTTGATATTTACAGTGTCGACATACTGATCATCAATTATGCGGAGCAGGTTGTTAAGCTTGTTACCACTCGAATTGATGATATTAAGTCGATTGCCAGAGAAATGGTTGGCATAGAAGGTGCCAACAAAGATTCCAATGACAACACATAACGCCATCCAGAATGGGATAAAGCGATTTGACTTATTCTTACTCATAATTTCTCACTTTTTTCTTCATCCACATCCATATAAATAACCTCTACACCAGCACGTCGGAGCAGTTCGATACCATCGGTGAGACGGTACTTCTCGCCATAGACCACACGTTTGATACCTGCTTGGATAATGAGTTTTGCACACTCAATACAGGGCGAGGCTGTGATATAGATAGTGGCACCATCGCTATTATTATTACTACGAGCCAGTTTGGTAATGGCATTAGCTTCAGCATGAAGCACATATGGTTTGGTGACATTATTATCATCCTCACACACATTCTCAAAGCCACTGGGTGTACCATTATAACCATCGCTGATGATCATCTTGTCTTTTACCACCAAGGCCCCTACTTGACGTCGTACACAATATGAGTTTTCAGCCCATATACGCGCCATACGCAGGTAACGCTCATCTAGTTTTTGCTGTTTTGATTCCATTTCTTTTCAGTAATGCGTCAATGGTGGGTTCGCCACCCTTGAACCGTTTATATAACACCATAGGATTCTCTGTTCCTCCCTTTGAGAGGATATTTTCGCGGAAGCTCCGTGCAGTATTCTTATCAAAGATGCCATGTTTCTTAAACACAGCAAAGGCATCGGCATCAAGCACTTCAGCCCACTTATAACTATAATAGCCTGCGGCATAACCGCCAGCCATGATATGGGAGAATTGTACCGTCATACAGGTGTCAGGGAGCTGCGGCAAGACCATAGCTTTCTGCCAGGCTTTTTTCTCGAAGGGGATAATATCATCAGTAAAGGCATCTTTCTTTGTGTAATATGCCATATCTAGCAAGCCGAAACTGACCTGACGCATACAGGCGTAAGCCACATTGAAATTGCGGCTCTTGACTATACGATTGATAAGCTCGTCTGGCAATGGCTCTCCCGTCTGATAATGAAAAGCAAAGGTACGCAGGAATTCTTTCTCGATAGCGAAGTTCTCCATAAACTGTGAAGGCAGTTCGACAAAGTCCCACCACACATTAGTACCACTAAGGCTTTCGAAACGGGTATTGGCAAACATTCCATGTAGAGAGTGGCCAAACTCGTGGAGGAAAGTCTCCACCTCGCCCAGTGTCAGTAACGCAGGTTTTTCGTCTGTAGGTTTCGTGAGATTCATAACCACACTGACATGAGGACGCACATCTTTCATATTGTCTGGGCCGAAAGGTTTCTTCACGTCTATGCGTTCTTTCCATTGTCCCTGATATTCCGTCATCCATGCTCCGCCCTGTTTACCTTTTCGCGGATGAAAGTCTGCATAGAAAACGGCAAGGAAAGAACCATCCTCATCGAAAACTTCATAGGCCTTAACATCGGGATGGTAAACGGGGATATCCTTATTCTCCTTAAAAGTGATACCATAAAGACGATTAGCTAAGCCAAACACACCTTCAATAACCCTCGACAACTCGAAATAAGGACGTAACATTTCTGCGTCAATATTATATTTGGCGAGTTGAAGCTTATGAGAATAATATGAAAAATCCCATGGTTCAAGTCTAAAACTCTTACCTTCAATTTTCTTTGCCATGTTTTCAATGGCAGCCACTTCTTTTTTAGCCGTTGGCTTGTAGGCTGTAATAAGGTTGTTGAGTAACTTATATACACTACGTACATTACCTGCCATGCGATGTTTTAAGACATAGTCGGCATAGGTCTTATGCCCCAACAACTGTGCCAGTTCACGACGTAGGTTAATGAGTCGTTTGCATATCTCGATATTATTCTCTGTATTGTCATGTGTACACTCCGTGTTCTTTGCCATATACAACTGACGACGCAGTTCACGCTGAGTGCTATAGGTCATAAAAGGAGAATAAGAGGGGAAGTCGAGCGTAAATACCCACCCTTCTATCTCTTGTTCCTTAGCAGCCAACGCAGCAGCCTCTCTGGCAGTGTCAGGCAGACCATCGAGCTGTGACTCGTCAGTGATATGCAGGGTAAAGGCTTTGTTCTCTTTCAACAAATTCTGTGAGAATTGCAAACTAAGCATTGAAGCCTCCTCGGTAAGTTGGCGCAAACGTTCCTTTCCCTCGGCATCAAGCAAGGCTCCACTACGCACAAAGCCATCATAGCAATTGTCGAGTAGCATTTTCTCCTCTGCCGAAAGTTTACGATGATGACGGTGGACATATTTGATACGCTCAAACAGTTTCTCGTTTAGACGAATATCGTTAGCATGCTTGGTGAGAATTGGACTCATTTTCTGCGCCAAGGCATCCATCTCATCATTGGTCTCTGCTGAAAGCAGGTTGAAAAACACTGTACTGACACGACTGAGCAAATCGTAATAGCCCTCACCATCTTTCTCGTCATCGACATTGATGATTGTATTGTCGAAAGTAGGTTTTTCGGGATTATTAATTATCTTCTCTATCTGCTCATCATCACGGCGGATACCTTCAAGCATTGCCTCCTCATAATCTTCCATACGAATACGATCGAAGGGGGCAGTGTTATGTGGCGTGCCATAGGGCAGGAAAAACGGATTCTGTCTCTCTTTATTTTCGTTCATGATAATACTAACTTCGTTTGAAATACAATTTCAAAGCGCAAAGTTACGACAAAAAAGCGATACAATAATGCTATACTGCATTAAAAAAGCTGAAAATGAAGAAGATTGATGGTTATGGCCTAACAGAAAGGAGGCGTTCGAGTTGTGGAATATTAATCTTTCCGCGACTCAGAGAGATCAGTCCATCATGCTGCATCAAGTTCAATTCATGTGATATATTCAGACGACTGTCATTCAACTCGTCAGCCAGACGATTCATCAGAATATTAAACTGTTTATGACCTGCAGGATAGACACAATGCTGTACAAGAAAACGTATAATACGCTCTCTCAGTGTCAGGGGCTGTCGGAGCCATGTTTGGTGGAAATGCTTCTGAACTTGGGTTGCAAAACTATTCAGTATATTAAGACGGAAAACTAGGAAGTCTTCTGACAGTCGCACCAGTTCTTCTTTATCAATGGTTATGAAATTGACGTCGGAAACAGCAATGAAATCATGCGTATAGCGTTGATGATAGCCAAAGATTCCCTCTAGTTGAACGATATAGGGAGCCGAGATTTGTTCCTCGACAGAATAACCATAATCATCAGCATAGGTCTTAACCCTGACTGTTCCGTTGATTAGGAAATAAAGATGGACACAAGCATCGCCCTTCTTGACGATAGGACGACCAGAGGCAATCTTCAGGAACCCAAAACGAGTATGACCTGCAACGATTTCCAAATCATCACGGCTCATTCCCTGGAACAAGGGGAACTGTAGCAGTTTATCATAAATTTGCAGCACAGGCATGATTATTTCGCTATTTTATCACGTAATGATGGCGAGAACCATACGGCATCATGACCATTCTGATCGCTATAGATAAAGTAAGCCATTAACTCTGGATGTCGATCAAGCACTTGCTGCGCCTTCTCCAACCCCATCACCATAAAAGAAGTCGCATAAGCATCAGCCATCGCACAGCTTTTGGCAAGAACAGTAGCCGAAAGGATGCTATGTTGCACAGGATATCCTGTTTTGGGGTCAACGGTATGTGCGAATTTCTTTCCATCTTTATAATAGAAATTGCGATAATTTCCACTCGTCGCCATGGCCTTATCAGTGACATTTAAGATGGTTTGCAACTCATGACTGATATTCAATGAATCATCCGTTGGCTTGGTAACACCTACGCTCCATGGCTGTTTTTTTTCATTCACTCCACTTGTCACTATCTCACCACCAATCTCAACCATGAAATTCTTAATACCACGGTCTCTAAACAATTTAGCCACTACATCACTGCCATAGCCTTTGGCAATGGCAGAACAGTCGAGCATCATCCGAGGATCCTGTTTCTTTACATATCCATCAACAATTGCCAATTTCTGATAACCCACCAACTGCATCAAGCTGTCAACCTGCTGCTTTGTTGGATGCTGTCCACTCTTAAAGCCAAACCCCCATGCATTGACCAGTGGAGCAACAGTGATATCGAAAGCGCCATCAGTATCTGCAGAGATATTCATTGCCAACTGGAATACATCCATAAACATAGAATCAGGCATTACATCCTTGTTTTGGTTAATGGCAGTGATAATGGATGATTTATTGAAAGGTGACAGCGAGTTATCAACCTTCATAAGTTCCGCCTTGATATATGGTGTAAGATCGGAATCACACTGATAGGTGATGTGGAAAGTCGTTCCGAAGATAAAATCTGTACTTTTCTGATAAGGTACAGACCGTTGCTGATGGATAATCAAGAATGTTGCTACAATCAGGAAAGTGAGAAATGGCAGTTGCCAAAGCAGCTTCTTATTCTTCATATATCAATAATCACATTAAATGTTCCACCTAGACGTGTATCACCATAAATGCCATAACCTGGTACATACCATGTTTTTCCGAAATCGCCATCCTCTGAATGAGAGATGCGGCGCTTATAACGCAAACTCCATCCTAAATGCAGGGGACCGAAAATCTTAGAATCGACACCTACAACAGCCTCAATCCAATGATGACTGCATGAAGCATCTTTAACATCATAGCCCGTATTCCACAACCAAACAGGATCTGGGAAATCAGGACGTGAAATATTGACTTTATAGGATGTGAAAGCATAACGTAAACCTGCATATAGGCGGTTCGAGCCATGCTTATCCTTCAGCATATTCTTATCAATACCAATTCGAAAATAGGGAGCTGATGTATCGTAATGGATATGCGTTACATCGTCGCTGTGATTTGCCTTTCCAAGACCTGCTTCAACAATGGGAAACCACTCATCGTGCAAATTAATTCGCAAGGCACCTTCGTATTGTCCGTTATCTGTAAATGCCATTAATCCCGCCCCAACAAGATCAAAAGAAACAGCAAAACCACGAAAAACAGGAACCGAGTCTTTCTGCAAAGAGAGAAACTTGGTTTGTGCCGTGGCATTAACAGAGGCCACCAGCAATAGCAGGCTAAAGACTGCCCTTCGGATAGAAATAGAAATGAACCGTCTGATAGTCATAAGTCACTGATGGATTTTTTATCACAATAGAATCAATATAGTTACGTGTATATCGAATACCTGTCAGCGTATGAAAGAAAATTGCATTGCAGTCTACCGACTCGAAATGGGGATAGTCGTCTTTCTTTATCCACACCGTATCCGTCACATGCAGATTGTTGTTGCCATTGTCAAAATGGAACATCAGCATATCTTCGGCATGCGAATAGCTAATAGGTAGATTAAACGTTTCTTTATCCACCAACTTATTCAGCAGCGTAGTATCCTGTCCGTCCATCCGAACGGATGTCACTGTCAGCGTGTCGCTGAGCGCCAACTCGTTGCCCTCACTATCATAGACATTATATATCGTTTCTACAATACTATTTACAGGGCAGTCGACACTAGAGCATGCCGCCAGCAACAACACAAACAATATGTAGGGTAAGCGTTTCATATTGTTTCTTCTATTTGGTAGTCATTGCGTCCACTCGACGAACGGCTAATCAAGTCGCCAATAAATCCTGTCAAGAACAACTGGGTTCCTATGATCATCATCGTAAGTGCAATATAGAAATAAGGAGAGCTTGTCACTAAACGCTGGGGGATATTGTTTGCAAGACACCACAATTTGTCAGCTCCAATCCAGCTTGCTGCTACAAAACCGATGAAGAACATGATAGTGCCCAAGAATCCGAATACGTGCATGGGTTTCTTACCGAATGTAGAGAGGAACCAAAGTGTCAGCAGGTCAAGATAACCATTCACAAAACGGTTGAGACCCATAAATTTGGATGAACCATATTTTCGTGCCTGATGCTGAACAACTCTCTCACCAATTTTATCAAAACCCGCATTCTTAGCCAAATAAGGAATATAACGATGCATCTCGCCATAGACCTCAATATTCTTAATAACCGCCTTGCGATATGCTTTCAAACCGCAGTTGAAATCATGAAGGTTCTTAATACCGCTGATTTTACGGGCTGTTGCATTGAAAAGCTTTGTAGGAATCGTCTTCGAAATTGGATCATATCGTTTCTGCTTATAGCCGCTTACCAAGTCATAGCCTTCTTCTTTAATCATACGATAAAGTTCAGGAATCTCGTCTGGCGAATCCTGCAAATCAGCATCCATCGTAATAACCACATCGCCCTGTGCTTTCTCAAACCCACAATACAGAGCCGGACTTTTACCATAGTTACGACGGAACTTGATGCCCTTCACAATATCGGGCTGTTTCTTGTTCAATTCCGAAATAATCTCCCAAGAATGATCGGTAGAGCCATCATTGATAAAAATCACTTCGTAACTGAAGTTATTCTCATTCATCACACGCTCTATCCAACTATAGAGCTCAGGAATCGACTCATCCTCATTATAAAGAGGTATAACTACTGATATATCCATATTCTTACTCTTTTACTTTTACCGTATTACGCTGCTTTATTAATCCAATAGGCACACCTAACAGGAAACCTAATGATATATTAATTGTCAGCATATTCAGTGCATAATCAATCGGTCGGGTATTGGACATCTCTTTCAAACTTTCATCCATCATCTCTGTCATACGATATTGCTGAAGCATCTGCCGCGTCTCATCAGACATTACCATCTTCGAAAACTCACTCAGAAGATAGCCATGATCTATAAAGGCGAAGTAGATATACTGAGCAATGGCAAAAAGAATACCGCCATAAAAGAACACAAAGACAGTATAAGCATAGCCACGGCGGAAAGAAATCAGTCCTTCAAGACCATGGTCACGAAACTTCCCGAGCCTTGAACCAACAAAAAAGGGTGTATAAATCATTAATAAAATAGCTGCCAAACCAAACATCTGATTTTTCACACCTATTATATATAATGAGAATGCAGCCACCCAAAGAAGTGCCAACAACGCACCATCCTGTCGGGCAAAGGCCTTTAACTGTATATATTCTGGAGCTGTCATTTTTAACAATTATCACTTACAAGGTGCAAAAATACGCATTTTCTCGCAGATAAGTAGTGGTTTGGCCCAAAAAATCGTTAAAATACAAAACTTTTCACTTCTCACTTCTCACTTCTCACTTTTTTGTTGTACCTTTGCACCCGCTTTCGAGCAAAAACGGGCAGTCCCGTACGGCCAGCTCCCTCGGAATCCCCCAGGGTGGGAACGCAGCAAGGGTACTTGGTTGTAGCGGCGCGATGCGGGTAGCTGCCCACCCGCCTCTTTAGCTCAGTTGGCCAGAGCACGTGATTTGTAATCTCGGGGTCGTTGGTTCGAATCCGACAAGAGGCTCAAAAGTTATTATACGGTATGTATCGGATGATACATGCCGTATTTATTTATCCATCCACTCGTCCTATAGCTATAGATAATTATTGTTAAATAAGAAGACATATCCATTGCTGGACGGAAAGAATTTCATATCTTTGCGATATCAGATTGATATCAAAAGAATAATTCAACTTATAAAAACTTATCATTATGGAGAATAAGGAATATACTTTCAAAGGAACAGTTTTGAACGGATTTCTGATGCTGTTCGTCAACAGCATCATTCTAGTTTTATCATTAGTCGGCATCGTATATAGCATCATCCTGCTCGACGGCACTAAAGGTACCGAAGGAGGATGGCTGCTTGGTGGCTGCATTCTGATGCTCATAGCAGATATCATCATGTGGTTCGGACTCATGATGCTCGAGCCCAACGAAGCAAAGGTTACCACCTGGTTCGGCAAGTATAGCGGCACCTTCGCTCAGACAGGCTTCTATTGGATTTGTCCTTTCTATGGAGCCAAGAAAGTATCGCTGCGCGCCCGTAACCTCGACGCAGAACCTATCAAGGTAAACGACAAGACAGGCAATCCTATCATGATAGGCCTCGTACTCGTATGGAAACTGAAAGATACCTACAAGGCTCTCTTCGAGGTCGACTCACAGACCATGGCCTCGAATCCAAATGCCATTGGTTCCGACACAAAAGGACTGATGAACGCCCTCGAAAACTTCGTCCGTGTTCAGAGCGATGCAGCCCTTCGACAAGTGGCGGGCCAATATGCCTACGACGATGAAGACACAAAGGCTGGTGAACCGACCCTCCGTTCAAGTGCCGACGAGATCAACGAGCAACTAGAACAGAAACTCGACGAACGTCTGGCGCTTGCTGGCATCGAGGTTATCGAGGCACGCATCAACTATCTCGCCTATGCCCCAGAGATTGCCGCTGTCATGTTACGTCGTCAACAAGCATCAGCCATCATTACAGCACGTGAGAAGATTGTTGAGGGGGCAGTATCCATGGTGAAGATGGCGCTCGATAAACTCTCTAAGGACAACATCGTCGACCTCGACGATGACAAGAAGGCTGCCATGGTCAGCAATCTGCTCGTCGTGCTCTGTGGCGATGAATCAGCACAGCCAGTAGTCAATACAGGAACACTGAATCACTAATCAATGGCTGAGAAAACGACCAAAAGTTTCATCCTCCGCGTTGACGCAGAGACGATGAACGCTATAGAGGCCTGGGCTGCGGACGAGTTCCGCAGTACCAACGGCCAGCTACAGTGGATCATTACAGAGGCCCTGCGCAAAGCCAAACGCCTGCCCAAAAAGAAACGACCAAACACCAACGACGAAAATAATAATGAATAAAAGATGAAGGAAGAAATAAAAGTATACAGGACGAAGGAGGGAACCATCTTTGAGGTAATCTTCCTAATACTAGCTATTGTGGTATGGGGACTAATTATCTGGTTCGTTAAACAAGCACCGGACATTGTTCCCACACACTTCGACGCTTCAGGTAGCCCCAATGCATGGGGCTCGGCTGTGAGAATCAGTATTCCATGTGCTATCATAACGATAGTGGGGATCAGTATGATGATCTTATGCTATTTCCCAAAATGCTTCAACTTAGCAGAAAAGCACAAGACACCACGTAACTACGCCCTCAGCATCCGTATGTTACGAATCTTCGGCCTATTTATGCTACTTCTGGCACTAGTCATTGCCTGGACATCCTTACGATCGACAAGCCATAGCCCTATCCCTATCATCTCCATTATCGTTATTATGGTCATCATTGCCATCTACACATCCATTGCAACTCATAGAAACTAACATGTCATTCTGACTTCATAATATCTTTCAGCGATAGTTTGTACTTGATGATTTCGCGGGCTGTCTCTTTGTCAATCGTGAAGACATGATTGAACACCCCAACTGACACCATTCTAAAGTCCCCTTTGTAAATGATTACTCCCACATTGTAGAAGGTGTGATCACGCACGATTAGATTCGATTTTAAATAAGCATCAACCACATTGATAGCTAATACAGTACCAATAGAAGCTATCGTTTCTTCCACATTACTCTCATTCATCTCAGCATTAATCACCTCAGATGCCACCCTCTTCACAGCCTCATAATGAGTAGTTCTGTCAGGACAGGTCATCATCAACATCACACCAATAACAACTGGTAATAAAA
This sequence comes from Prevotella sp. FD3004, assembly GCF_000746155.1. Lineage (NCBI taxonomy): Bacteria > Pseudomonadati > Bacteroidota > Bacteroidia > Bacteroidales > Prevotellaceae > Prevotella > Prevotella sp. FD3004. The sequence continues at coordinate 856,082 of NZ_KN050819.1, forward strand.
TAACAAATAATAGTTTCTTCATCTCAATATGAATGATCTCATATAATTCAATATCTTCAGTAACAAAACGAAAGAGCCCTGAACCTTTTCGGATTCAGGGCTCTCAAATAAAAGTGGCGGCTTCCTACTCTCCCGCATTGCATTGCAGTACCATCGGCGCAGGCGGGCTTAACTTCTCTGTTCGGAATGGGAAGAGGTGGGACCCCGCTGCAATAACCACCTGATATGGGTATTGACACTGTCGACACAAGAAACCTCAGTAGAAGCCCGTTTCAGAAACAACTACATCTGATAATATCAGCATACAGCGAAAGATCTCGGGCAATTAGTAGTGCTCGGCTTTGACGTCACCGTCTTTACACCTGCACCCTATCAACGTCATCGTCT
>NZ_JQKR01000008.1:0-516770 GCF_000746155.1 Prevotella sp. FD3004
TTTTGTGCCTCAGCCCTGTTTTTGAGCGAAAGCGAGTGCAAAGGTACAACAAATATCAATACCCTCCAAATTTTTAAAAGAAAAAATTCCCAAAAACATTAAAGTTTTCGGGAATCATTACAAATATCACTATTCTTTATATATTATATATAATGTACGCGAGACTTATTCTCGTCGCCCAAAAATACGAAGCAAATAAATGAAGAGATTAATAAAGTCGAGATAAAGAGTCAGCGCACCAAGTAAAGCCAGCTTCTGAGCCCCTTCACTTGCATCGGGCGCCATCTGCAACATATTCTTGATTTTCTGAGAATCATATGCCGTCAGTCCTACAAAGATGAGCACGCCCAGATAGCTTACCACAGTCTCCAAACCAGAACTCTTGAGGAATATATTCACGATAGTGGCAATGATAATACCAATCAGTGCCATAAACAGGATCTTACCCATAGAGGTCAGATCGGTCTTTGTGGTATAACCAATAAGTGCCATCACAGCAAACGTACCAGCGGTGATAAAGAACACACTGGCAATACTTGACAATGTATAAATCATGAAGATTGATGATAGCACCGCGCCATTGATGACAGAATACAGCACAAACATCAATGTAGCCGTAGTCAAAGACAACCTATTAATAGCTGCGCTAATACCTATAACCAATGCAAATTCTGCAATAAGCAAACCCCAGAAAAGGATACGATTTGTAAACAGCGTCGTCATAATACCAGGAGATGTAGCTACGCCATAAGCGGTAACGCCCGTCAGGACTAGAGCCAGCGTCATCCATACATACACTTTCCGCATTAATACCGGAAAAGCTGAAGACATCGAAAGCTCCTGCTCCCGAGTCATACCATTAAAATTCAATTCATTATAATTCATACTCATAAAGTTTTCTTTGATTCAATAATCTATCTGCAAATATGATGCCACAAAGGTAAACATTTACTTTTAATAAAACATAAAACAGAGAGATAAAATACCGAATAATTAGTATTTTTGGAACTTTTTCACTATATTTGTACCCACGAATAACTAAAAAATCAAACTACGAATATGAAGATTGGACTATTTATTCCCTGTTATGTAGACGTGGTATACCCGCAAGTGGGTGTTGCAGCATACAAGATACTGAAACATCTTGGGCTTGATGTGGACTATCCTCTGAATCAGACTTGTTGCGGTCAGCCAATGGCTAACGCAGGTTTTGAGAACCAAGCCACACCTCTGGCCGAGAAGTTTGAGGAAAAATTCAAGAGCTTTGACTATGTGGTCGCACCATCAGTCAGTTGCACTGCATTTATAAAGCTGAACTATCCACGCCTTTTGAAAGGTAAGCACCAATGCACAACCTCTGATAAAATCATGGACATTGTTGAATTTCTGCATGATGTCGTCAAAGTAGACCAACGCCTAGGCACTTTTCCTCACAAGGTCAGTCTACACAATTCCTGTCATGGTGTTCGCGAACTTGGCCTGAGCTCGTCCAGTGAGGAAAATGTTCCTAAGTTCAACAAAATCAAAGATTTACTTGAACTGGTTGACGGCATTCAGGTGGTTGAGCCCGAGCGTCCCGATGAATGCTGCGGCTTTGGCGGGATGTTCGCTATTGAAGAGACAGCCATCAGTGCACAAATGGGAAGAGACAAAGTTGAACGTCATATACAGACTGGAGCCGAATATGTGACAGGGCCAGACTGTTCCTGTCTAATGCACATGGCAGGTGTTGCAAAGAAAGAAGGTCTAAACATAGAATTCAAACATGTTGTAGAGATTCTCGCAGCAGGCCTTTAACGATATAGTATAATTAAATTAAGGTAAAGACATGAGTACATCACATAGTAAAGCGGCAAAAGAGTTCCTAAAGAACCAGACATACGCCAAGTGGCATGACGCCACCTTCTGGTCAGTGCGCACCAAACGTGACAATATGGCATACGGCTTAGACGAGTGGGAGCAACTGCGCGAGAAGGCCAGTGCCATTAAGCGCCATACCATTACTCACCTAGACGAATACCTCGATCAATTCTCTACCAATGCAGAGAAGAACGGCTGTATCGTTCATTGGGCCAAGGATGCAGAAGAATTCAACGAGATTGTATATGGCATTCTAAAACAGCACAATGTGAAGAAGATGGTTAAGTCGAAGTCAATGCTCACAGAGGAATGCGACATGAACCCTTACTTAGAGTCGAAAGGCATTGAGGTCGTAGAGACTGATCTCGGAGAACGCATCATTCAATTGAAGGGTCAAAAGCCGAGTCATATTGTGATGCCAGCCATCCATCTGAATCACGACGACGTAGGCGAGCTGTTTGAAGAAAAAGGCATCTCAACCGAGAAAGGCAACCACGACCCAACATACCTTACCTACAGAGCTCGTCTGAGTTTGCGTAATGAGTTTCTTACAGCTGATGCCGGCATGACTGGCGCTAACTTTGGCATAGCTTCTACTGGTGACATTGTGGTCTGTACCAATGAAGGTAATGCCGACATGTCGACCTCCTGTCCGAAATTACACATTGCCGCTATCGGACTTGAGAAGGTCATCCCCGACTATGATTGTTTGGCAGTTTTCCAGCGTATGCTATGCCGAGCAGGTACTGGACAACCGACAACAACCTATACCAGTCACTTCCGCAAAGCTCGCCCTACAGCAGTCCCCATGCATATCATTTTGGTGGACAACGGGCGAAGCGAGTGGATTGGCAATCCCGACCACTGGGAAGCACTGAAATGCATCCGTTGCGGTTCGTGCATGAACAGTTGCCCTGTATACCGTCGCAGTGGTGGTTATAGCTATAGCTATTTCATCCCAGGTCCTATCGGCATCAACCTCGGTATGCTGCGTAATCCTCAGGAGCACTCTGGCAACGTGAGTGCCTGCACGCTCTGTAACAGTTGTCAAACCGTCTGTCCGGCCAAAGTCAATCTTGGCGACCAGATTTATATGTGGCGCCAGCAACTTGACGATTTTGGCACAGCCAATCCTGAAAAGAAACTGATATGTAAAGGAATGGGAGTGCTCTATGGCAGTAGCGGTGTTTACAATACCGCTACCTCAATGGCCTTCATGGCAAACTTCATCCCATCACCTCTGATGAACATAAAACTGAACCCATGGGCTGAGGGGCATGAGATGATGAAATTCCCAAAGGAGACGTTCCATTCATTGTGGAAAAAAGGAAAAGTGAAGTAAGAAGTAGAATCTGAAAAAAGAACGGTTATGAGTAGTAAAGAAAGTATTCTGTCAAAGTACAGGGCAAACATACAACAGAAATTCGATATGCCTTCGCTCGATGACATCAAGGCCATCACCTACCCCGATCCACTGATACAGTTCATCAAGATGACAGAGGCCGTAGGCGGCCATGTGATAGAGATCAAAGAAGGACAAGATATTAACACCATCGTGAAAGAACTCTATCCCGACGCCAAGGAGATTGCGTCTAACCTACCAGAGATTACTATCGCCACAAGAAATCCCGATAGCGTAGGACGAGCCAGAGACCTGAATGGAACGGATGTGGGCATCATCCGAGGCAAGTTCGGCGTGGCAGAAAACGCCTGCGTATGGACACCCCAGACGATGAAAGAGAAGGCTGTATGCTTTATCTCCGAGAATCTGATCATTTTACTGCCTAAGAGTCAGATAGTGAATAACATGCACGAGGCCTACAAACGCATCGAGTTCGACAAAGAGTACGATGGCTATGGCGTGTTCATCAGCGGACCGTCGAAAACGGCAGACATTGCTCAAGTCTTGGTGATGGGAGCGCAAGCTGCACGTAGTGCAACTATTCTCCTGCTACCTGAGTGATAATATTCTCAAAAGTAAAACAACTTGTTTTACCTTGCAGGAGATAGTTTCTTTGACTGTAAAAGACTATCTGAACGAAGACAAAACAAGTTGTTTTGTTTTTATAGAGATTATGAATATACAAGTCGTTCTCTATGAAAACATATTAAGCAGATCTATAATCTGGTTTACATCCTCGTCTGTCATGGCCTGATGACAGGGAATGCTGAGTTCTTGCTGATGGATCTGTTCTGTAATGGGGAACGAAAGATGACTCCACTCACGATAACACTTCTGCTGATGAGGTGGTATGGGATAGTGGATCTGTGTTTCCACTCCGCCCCTCTGAAGATACTGTTGCAAAGCATCGCGATGTTCGCAAAAGACGGGAAAGATATGCCAAACACTGGCACGGTCTGACACAGGCATATGAATCAACGGATTCTCCACCTTATTAATATACATAGCAGCAATTTCCTTTCTACGACGATTCTCGGCATCGAGATACTTCAGTTTCACGTCGAGCACAGCTGCCTGGATTTCATCGATACGCGAGTTTCGCCCCTGATAGTCATGTATGTATTTCTGACGACACCCATAACTTCCAAGTGCTACTACTACCTCAGCCAAATCATCATCATCTGTGGTTACAGCCCCGGCATCACCCATCGCACCAAGATTCTTACCCGGATAGAAGCTATGCCCTGCGGCATCACCTAGAGAGCCCGTTCGCCGTTCTCCAAAAACACATCCGTGAGCCTGGGCGTTGTCCTCAATCAATTTCAACTGATACTTCTGACATATCTGTCCTATACGAGTCGTATAGGCACATCGACCATAAAGATGGACTATCATGACGGCCTTGGTTCGCTCTGTAATTGCAGCTTCAATTCGGGCATCATCTATTTGCAGCGTGTCGAATCTTGGTTCAACCAATACCGGTTTCAACCCACACTGCGTAATGGAAAGTATTGAAGCAATATATGTATTAGCTGGCACGATAACCTCATCTCCCGACTGCATGACACCCAACTCCATATAACCACGGAGTATCAGCATCAGAGCATCCAACCCGTTGCCACAACCGATGCAGTGGCGACTGCCGATATATTTCGCATAATGTGCCTCGAAACGTTTAGTCGCCTCGCCTTTCAGATACCATCCACTATCCAGCACATCATTTACAGCCTGGCGCAATTCCGCATCATGCTTGTCATTAATGAGTTTCAAATCGAGATATCTGATCATAGCGTCCATTCATATGTATCATAACAAACAGCTCGGGCGCCGAAGCCCTCTTTCTGGGACATCAACGACCCATTGAGGTCGTAGCTGTACCCTAAAGTAGACTTCCCGAAATCGAAGAAATCGCTCTCCTGAGGAAAATCCGTCTTCAATATGCGCTCATACAGAGCATCCACTGCGTGAAGATGCTTGCCTTCAGGTGTAGAGGCAATGTATTGCGAATGCATGGTCTTTCCACAGAGATATAACACCGTACCTCCTAGCATCTCACCATCTTTAGTGGCCGTATAAAGTCGTATATGCAGAGGAAAGCGCTCTCTCAAAAGGAGCATCTCATTCAGCGTATGCACAGGCAACAGTCCATACCTTGTCTGGAGATTTTCAGTCAGGATATGCCAGAAAGTATGATAATCATCGTTCTGACTAACAACGACACCATTTCTGCAGGCCTTATTAGCTGCATAACGACGGTCACGACGCCAGGCCAGACTGTCTGTTGACGGAATGACAGAAGACACGTCGCGCCCTGTTAAACGGGCCTGACACACAACGAAAAGCGCATAAAGGTCCTCCTCAGAAGGCAATGAGTGGTAGATCCAAGGTACAGGTTTATACACCACCTGTCTGAATCCGACAGTGCGAAGATAGTCATTCATCTCACGAAACAGCTGGCATACACCCTCTGTCGTAGCACGCCCATCTGTTACCAATCCTCCGTAAGTCAGTCCCTGATGAGAATAAAGCACACCATCTCCGGCATTGGCAGGCAAGAGAGCGAAAAGCCCTTTCGCGTCGTAGAACATCAGCGAATGATCGTTGAAACGGTCTGAATGGTAGTCCATGTATCCACGATCAAACAGAAACGTACCATTCTTCGACATTGCGACAAATCGGTTCCATTCGTCTGCACAGTCAGGCGTATATCGCTTTATCTCGAACATCCTATGTATTTCAGGAACTCATCGTAATCATAGATATAATCCTCTTCATCGAAATGTTCAGAGGCAAGTACGAGACATACAGCGCCAGAAGAGAAATCATCCAGCGTACGCCAGATATCAGTGTCAATCAACAGTCCCTGATAAGGATGATTCAGAAGCACCGTCTTTCGTTCATAGCCATTGTCGAGTGTTACGTGGAAAGAGCCGCTTAACGCAACAACGAACTGGCGCAGGCGCTTATGGGCGTGTCCGCCACGGCTACCGCCACCAGGCACATCATAAACCCAATAAGCCCGTTTGATGTCGAACGGAACAATATCCAGACCCTCGGCAACTGTTAGGTTACCACGAGGGTCTGTAATCTTTGGCAGGTCGAATATCTTAATGTCCAAGCTTGGCATAGGGATCGGTACCTAAGACAGTCTTTGCCAGACGCTTAGCTTTATCACGGAGCGCATTCACATCGTCACCCACTTCACCATAACAGAGTACGACACCCATACGGCGTCCCTTATGAGCCTCGGGTTTACCGAAGATACGAATACGAGTTCGGTCCTCCTTCAGAGCCTCATCCAAGTTATAAGGCAACAGCGAACGGTCTACAGGGCTCGATGCTTCTGCGGGAGAAAGAATCACCGCACTGGCTCCAGCATGCTCCAGATGGATGGCTGGGATAGGCAGTCCCATGACTGCACGGAAGTGAAGTTCGAACTCAGAGAGGTTTGTGGTATGTCCCAATGTCACCATACCAGTATCATGCGGACGTGGAGAAAGTTCTGAGAAGATGACCTCTCCCTGCTTTGTCAAGAAGAACTCAACACCCCAGATGCCAGCACCTGTAAGAGCTTTCGTCACCTTATCAGCCATCATCTGAGCCTGTTTCAGTGCTTCATCAGAAATCTTATATGGCTGCCATGACTCACGATAGTCTCCCGATTTCTGCACGTGTCCGATGGGCGGACAGAACAGTGTAGGCCAACCATTCTTCTGTGTAACTGTCAACAAGGTAAATTCAGAATCGAAATCGATGAACTCCTCGATGATTACCTCCTTCACATCACCACGGCTTCCCTCCATCGCTTCCTTGAAAGCCTGCTCCAGTTCACTATCATTATGCACATAGCTCTGACCATGACCAGATGACGACATCAAGGGTTTCACCACACAGGGGAAACCAATCTCATCGGCAGCAGCCTTGAATTCCTCAAAAGTCTTAGCATAAAAATATTTTGCTGTACGCAGTCCCAGCTCTTTAGCAGCCAGGTCGCGGATGGCACGACGGTTCATGGTGAAATTCACGGCACGGGCAGAAGGTGTCACCTGAATACCCTGCTCCTCGAACTTGAAGAGCCTCTCCGTACGGATGGCCTCAATCTCTGGCACGATGATGTCGGGCTTATGCTTATTGACAACAGCTTCCAAAGCGTCGCCATCAAGCATAGAGAACACTTCACGCTCATCAGCCACTTGCATGGCCGGCGCATTATCATAACGGTCACAAGCAATCACGTACTGTCCAGCACGCATAGCGGCTATCACGAACTCCTTACCGAGTTCACCTGAGCCTAAAAGCAATATTTTCTTCATATCTTTAAACTTTGTTTCATCATTTGCCATTCTGGGGTTATAGCCAGTTTCCTGACACATTGGTCAATGCGCTCCATGGCATCTTCCTGCGACAAGTGCAACTCAGCAGCTATCTCTTGTAACGAATAGCGCTGTGTGCCGAAAAGGCCGTAATAATGAGTCACAGCCTCCTCTTCCTCTGGCGGAAGAAGATAGAGCAGATGTTCCAGATAGTGTTCCATCTGAGGACTGATACTTCCAGGCGTCATACCGATACGCACCAGGAAGGAATGGAGAGATTGAGTCAGTTTATCCACTTATCTATTTGCGTACATGTTATCGTAATACTTCTGATAATCACCCGAGGTTACATTGTCAAGCCACTCCTGGTTATCAAGATACCAGCGTACGGTTTTCTCAATGCCCTCCTCGAACTGCAGACTGGGCTCCCAACCGAGTTCTTTCTGCAATTTTGTTGAATCGATGGCATAACGGAGGTCATGGCCTGCACGATCGGTTACGAAGGTTATCAGATCCATATCCTCGCCCTCCTTGCGTCCTAGCAGACGGTCGACGGTCTTTATCACCACCTTGATGATATCGATGTTCTTCCATTCGTTGAAGCCACCGATGTTATAAGTATCAGCAATCTTTCCCTCATGGAAAATCACATCGATGGCACGTGCATGATCCTCTACATACAGCCAGTCGCGTACGTTCTCGCCTTTACCATAAACAGGCAGCGGCTTGCGATGACGGATGTTATTAATGAAAAGAGGTATCAGCTTCTCAGGGAACTGATAAGGGCCATAGTTGTTCGAGCAGTTGGTTACTACTACTGGCATGCCGTAGGTATCGTGGAATGCGCGCACAAAGTGGTCGCTTGAAGCCTTAGATGCCGAATATGGTGAATGGGGATTATACTTTGTGGTCTCCAAGAAGAACTTGTCGCCATAAGCCAGATGATGCTCTGCGCTGCTGGCTGTTGTGGTGAATGGAGGTTCGATACCCTCAGGATGAGTCAGTTCAAGCGCACCATAGACCTCATCGGTAGAGATATGATAAAAGCGTTTGCCCTCATACTTCTCAGGCAACGATTCCCAGTAAAGTTTAGCGGCCTGGAGAAGACTCAGGGTACCCATCACATTTGTCTTGGCAAAGGTAAAGGGATCCTTGATAGAGCGGTCTACATGGCTTTCTGCAGCCAAATGGATGATACCATCCACCTTCTTATCCTGCATCAACTTGTAGAATGCTTCGAAGTCGCAGATATCCATCTTAACAAACTCGTAGTTGGGCTTGTTTTCTATATCTTTGAGGTTTGCCAAATTTCCTGCATATGTCAGTTTGTCGAGGTTAATAATGTGATACTCGGGATACTTGTTCACAAACAGACGTACCACATGGCTTCCGATAAAGCCTGCACCACCAGTAATAACAATAGTTCTTTTCATATATTATTTTGTTTTATTATCTCCTAATGTAATGACCTCCATGTCTTTAAAATCCCTGCCGTCAATCGTGAGGCGAACAATCGTGCGGTCCTTATGCCAGCCTTGCATGCCAGCAGCCCCAGGGTTTACATGGAGTAAACCTAGTGTTTTGTCGTACTTAACTCTCAGTATATGCGAATGCCCCGTAATAAAAAGCTGTGGCGGACTGGCATAAAGCATGGAGCGGACACTTGAATCATAGTTGCCGGGATAACCGCCTATATGCTTAATCAGCACATCCACATCCTCACACTTGAAGCGGTTTATGTCGCGATACATCAGTCTCAGGTCCCCCCCATCACAGTTACCGCATACAGCGCGGAAGGGTCTGAAGGCTGCCAGTTTCTCTGCCACCTCTACGCTACCAATATCGCCAGCATGCCATATCTCATCACAAGGTTCGAAGTAATGAAGATACTTCTCGTCCCAATAGCTGTGGGTATCGCTCAATATACCGATTCTCTTCATTATCTGAAACGCTTACGGATAAAGTCGGCAATCAGTTTCTCAGTCTCCACGAGTCCGAGAATGCTGGAGTCTATACACAAGTCATAACTCTCAGCAGCTCCCCATTTCTTGCCTGTATAGTAATTATAGTATTGCGCTCTGCGGCTCTCACCATGCTCAATAAAGTGGCGCGCCTCCTCGCGAGTGATGTTTCTCTTGACCATCACCTGATTGATACGGAAATCCATAGAGGCGGTAACGAATATATTCACCACATTCTTGAAATCCCTCAGGATATAATCGGCACAACGCCCCACGAACACGCAACTACCTTCTTTTGCTGCCTTGCGAATAGCATCGCTCTGGAACTGAAACAAACTCTCCTGCGAGAAGTTTGACTTATAAAGATTACCTCCGCCCAGATGTGGTGTCTGCACATTCAGCAAGCCACGCAAGAAACCTTTCTTCTCGTCGTTCTCTTCAAAGATCTTCTCTGAGAAACCGCTTTCCTTGGCCGCCAGGTTCAGCAACTCCCGATCATAATACTTAGCATTAAAGTCGAGTGCCAGCATACGTCCTATGTCATGACCTCCACTTCCTAACTGTCTGCCTACATTAATGATTATATTGTCCATAAGCCTTGATTTTTTTCATATACCACATAAGCATAGGGATAGTCATCGCAAACGACCCGAAGTCGCTGGCGGGCATGGCATACCACACACCGTCGAGATCCCAGAACAACGGGAACACATAAGCCATTGGCAACAGCAGAATCAGCTGACGCGAAAGTGAAAGGAATATTGACACCTTCACCTTGCCAATGCTCTGGAAGAAGTGGGTAATAGCAGCTTGTGAACCCACTACGAAGAACACCAGCATATCTATCTTAAGACCCTTTGCCGAGAGTTCTATCAACTGCGGATCTGTAGTAAAGATACGGGCTATCTCACGTGGGAAGAGCATCGACAACGCCCAACCAACCAGCAGGAAGCCTGTAGCACAGGCAATAGTCAGCCACAGACAACGGAACATGCGGTCAAATTTCTCAGCGCCGTAATTATATCCCACTATCGGCTGCATACCTTGGTTCACACCCATCACAAACATAAAGAACACCATCACCATCGAGTTGGCAATCGAGTAGGCTCCCACAGCCATATCACCACCATAATGCACAAACTGGTTGTTCATGAAAATCACGATTACACACGACGTGGCGTTCATCAGAAAGGGGGATATACCGATAGAGATGATATTCCTTACCAGGTCTTTCTTCAGCTTATAGATTCCTTTCTTCAGATGCAGCAGTTCTTTCTTATTCGAGAATATCCACATCTGCCAGCAGAGAGCCATCGACTGCGACGAGACCGTAGCCAGAGCCGCACCACGAATACCCCAGCGGAACCACCACACAAAGGTTACTACCAGAAGAATATTCATTCCCACTGTAAACAGTGTGGCATACATGGCATGACGGGGCTTGCCAGCCGCACGAAGCACGGCGTTCATTCCGAAGTACATGTGCGTCACCATGTTGCCCAACAGAATCACAGTCATAAACTCGCGGGCATAAGGCAACGTCACATCCGAGGCGCCGAAGAACCGTAATATCGGGTCGATGAATATCAGACTAACGGCCATAAAGAGGAAGCCAATAATCAGGTTCAGCGTGATGGTATTGCCCAACAGATTCTCTGCAACATCATAGTCCTGCTGCCCTAACTTCACACTGATACATGCTGAGGAGCCCACGCCTACCGCAGCTCCGAAAGCGGCACTCAGATTCATAAACGGGAAAGTGATGCCCAGACCAGCAATGGCCTCCGGACCCACAATCTGACCAATCATCGCACGGTCGATTATATTATAGAGGCTTGACGCCGTCATGGCCACAATGGCAGGCAGGGCATACTGCCAAAGCAGTCGTCCAACGGGTTTCTGTCCCAACTCGAGTGCAGCCTGTTTATTATCCTTCATTCTTATACCTAACTAAAATATGGTGCAAAGGTACGAATATTTTTCGAGATAAGCGACAATTTAAAAAAAACTTCGTACCTTTGCAGTCGTTATGCATCTAAGAAGTCTGTTTTTATTGATTGCATCTCTGTTTTTTGCGCTGCCATGGATGCCAGAAGCCAGTGCGGCCAACAGTCCCAAGATAAAATATCCTGGTGGGAAATTCTATATCTGGCGCTATACGCTGAAAGACAAGCAGGGATCTTCCTACTCTATCGACCACCCAGGCCGCTGGCTCTCACACAAATCAGTAGAACGCAGAAAAAAGCAAGGTTTACAAGTCGACTCTACCGACCTTCCCGTCAGCAACAGATACCTGAAGATGTTCGACAAGGTGTCTGACGACCGCATCAGAGAAAAGCGAAAAGGCATGATAGCATGTACCATCATAGGCACAAGCCGATGGAACAACACCGTGCTTGTACGCTCCAACGACACAACTGTCTTCAACCGTTTGGGTGCCCTCGACTGTGTCAGAAAGGCAGAGTTGGTATGGACTTCTCCGGATAGCATCTCGCGCACCATCAAGCAAAAAGCACATGAGTCATTTAATCCCTGGGACAGTATCAAGGCTGAATACTACGGAAACGGTTTAGAGCAAATCACCATGCTGATGGGCCAGCGACTTCATAATCTGGGTCACAAAGGTAAGGGCATGACCATTGCTGTGCTCGACGGAGGTTTCATGAATTGCGATGTCATCTCAGCTTTCCGACATGCCAACATCATAGGCGCCAAGGACTTTGTCTACCCAAGGAGCTCTCATTTCTACCAAGAGACCGATCATGGCACAAAAGTTCTCTCAGCGATGGCAGCCAACGAGCCAGAGGTTATGGTAGGCACAGCACCAGAAGCCCGTTATTGGCTCTTGCGTTGTGAAGACCAACAGACAGAACAGCCCGTAGAAGAAGACTACTGGGCTATGGCCGCTGAATTTGCCGATTCCGTTGGTGCCGACATCATCAGCTCCAGTCTCGGATACAACGACTACGATAACCTTCCCAACTATTATCACCAGCACGACCTCGACGGTCATACAGCCCTCATCAGCCGTACGGCCTCGATGCTGGCACAGAAAGGCATTATCCTTGTCAATTCTGCAGGTAATTCAGGCATGGGACCTTGGAAGAAAATCACTTTTCCTTCTGATGCCAACAACATACTGACGGTTGGCGCCCTCAACACAGATGGGAAGAATGCGCCCTTCAGCGGTGTCGGGCCGACACAGGACGGCAGAGTCAAGCCCGACGTCATGGCTCTGGGCAGTCCTGCCTCTCTGATATCTGGGCGGGGCTTCATCGTAAGAGATATGGGTACTTCATTCTCTACGCCTATCGTGGCAGGGCTCGTAGCCTGTCTGTGGCAGGCTTTCCCACAGAAGACGGCATTAGAAATCATCAGTCTGGTGCGCCAGACCAGCAATGGTTATGAAAAGCCTGATAACATCTATGGTTATGGCATTCCCAATTTTTGGAGAGCCTACATGATAGGGAGACTGGACAGTGAAAAGTAAAAAACACATATCGCTGTTTGAGCTGAATCGGTTGTTGCGAGAGACCATCGAGAGCGAACTGCCTGATGAATATTGGGTAGAGGCAGAACTGTCTGAATGCCGCGAGTCAAGAGGTCATTGCTATATGGAACTCATCGAGAAAGACGAGCGGACAGCAACTCCAATAGCCAAGGCCAGCGCTAAATGCTGGGCATCGAAATGGACAGTCGTCAGACCATATTTTGAACGTACAACTGGTCAGCAACTCCATACAGGCATGAAGGTCTTGCTAAAGGTCTATGCCCAGTTCCACGAAGCTTATGGTTTCTCCTGGATCGTAACCGACATCGACCCCACCTACACCCTTGGCGATATGGCCCGCAAGCGTCAGGAGATTATCCGCCAGCTCAAGGAAGAGGGCGTGTTTGATTTACAGAAAGAGCTTTCACTTCCCCTGTTCTGCCAACATGTTGCCGTCATCTCCAGCGAGACAGCAGCAGGCTATGGCGACTTCTGTAATCAGCTTAGCAACAACGCCTACGGTTTTCAGTTTCAGACATGGCTGTTCCCTGCCACCATGCAGGGTGAGGGCGTAGAACAGAGTATTATTCAAGCCCTGAACCGCATCAATGCCGTCTCCGACGAGTTCGATTGCGTAGTCATCATCCGTGGAGGTGGTGCCACCAGCGACATGTCGGGCTTCGACACATTGGCTTTAGCAGAAAACGTAGCCAACTTCCCCTTACCAATTATCACAGGCATTGGTCATGAACGCGACGAGAGCATCCTCGACATGATCAGCTTCCAACGAGTAAAAACACCTACCGCTGCTGCTGAATTCCTTATTTCACATCTGTCGGAAGTGCTTGAAGTCATCAATGATTCGCAAGAGCGCATCACCCGCTTGTTCTCTATCGTAAAGACTCGTCAAGAGGCAAAAATCGATACTCTTTACAATCAGATATCCATGATTCTGATGCGGAATATCGCAGAAAAGCGCCATCGGCTGGAGATACTTGAAGAGAAGACCCGGTCGCTCGACCCTCAGGTGCTTCTGAAGCGAGGTTACAGCATCACGCTCCACAACGGCAAGGCAGTGCGCGATCCTCAACAGTTACAGAAAGGCGACGAGATAGAGACCAGAATAGAGAAAGGAACCATCAAATCCATCATCCAATGAAAGATATCAAATATGAAGCCGCCTTTGCGGAACTACAGTCCATCGTACGCAAGATGGAGAACGATGAACTTGACATCGACCAGATGTCAGAACAACTGAAGCGTGCCCAGGAACTTATCAGGCTCTGTAAGGACAAACTGACCAAAACAGACGAGGAAATCAAGAAAATACTATCAGATTCGTAAGTTTTATGGGAAAAAGTTGTTAATTTAATATGAAAATGTGTACTTTTGCAGAGAATTTGAAACTTATAAAAAGATTGTTACAATGAAAAATTTAGATTGGGCTAGTCTGTCGTTTGGTTATATGAAGACCGACTACAACGTACGTTGCTACTATCGCGACGGCAAATGGGGCGAAATCGAAGTATGCTCCGATGAGTATCTGAAGCTGCACATGGCCGCTACCTGTCTGCACTATGGTCAGGAGGCTTTCGAAGGTCTGAAGGCCTATCGCTGCCCCGATGGTAAGGTCCGTGTGTTCCGCGTTGAGGAGAATGCCGCCCGCCTTCAGTCAACATGCCGTGGTATCATGATGCCCGAAGTATCTACCGAACTGTTCACTGAGATGGTGAAGAAGGTTGTTCGTTTGAACCAGGAGTGGATTCCCACATACGAGAGCGGAGCCACACTCTATATCCGTCCATTACTGATTGGTACCAGTGCCCAGGTAGGTGTTCATCCTGCTAAGGAGTACTGCTTCCTGATTTTCGTTACTCCCGTTGGCCCATACTTCAAGGGTGGATTCTCAAGCAATCCTTATGTCATTGTTCGCGACTACGACCGCAGTGCACCTCTTGGCACTGGTAAATATAAGGTAGGTGGCAACTATGCCGCTTCTCTCTTTGCCAACAATCTGGCTCACGAGAAGGGCTATGCCTGTGAGTTCTACCTTGATGCCAAGGAGAAGAAGTACATCGACGAGTGTGGTGCCGCCAACTTCTTTGGTATTAAGAACAACACTTACGTAACACCGGAATCAACCTCTATCCTGCCCTCTATCACCAACAAGTCATTGATGCAGGTGGCTGAGGATTTGGGCATGAAGGTAGAGCGCCGTCCAATTCCAGAAGAAGAACTCGAGACCTTCGAGGAAGCAGGTGCTTGCGGAACAGCAGCTGTTATTTCACCTATTTCATATATCGACGACCTCGACACAGGCAAGCGCTACTCTTTCGGCGACAAGCCAGGTCCCCAGTCAAAGAAACTCTTCGACACCCTTCGTGGCATTCAGTATGGTGAGATTGAAGACAAACATGGTTGGACAACCGTAGTCATTGAATAATCGTCGTATGAGAGCATTACCTCAACTTGACTTCATAGAGGCTATCAAACTGGCCTCAAGTCGTATTCTGGATTTCAAAGGTCGCAGCCGTCGCTCTGAGTTTTGGTGGTGGATGCTTGTTGTCATTGTCGTTGGATGGATTATCTCCATGTTTGCCAACAATCTGCTGGCGAACGCCGTTCTATCCATCATCTGCATGTTCTTTGGCCTTTCAGCCACTGCCCGCAGACTGCAAGACTCAGGCAAGAGTGCCCTTTGGGTTTACATCAGTTATGCCATGGGCTGTGCGTTCCAGTTGCTTTTTTCTACATCGGCAGCTATGAACGAACTGATAGAGGAAGCCAGTTACGGTGCGCTCAGTCAGCATGCCGTAGAGAAAATCATGATGAACAGTTTTGGTGAGATTGCAGGCATAGGTTTCATGTCTATTATCCACAGCATTTTTGCGCTCATCGTGATTATCATGTGTCTGTTCGACAGTACGCCAGGCCCCAACAAGTATGGCGACTCACCCAAATACGTTATCGAATAACAGAAATCAAGCCTCGCTTCCAGCGGGGCTTTTTTGTTGACAAATATTTGCGTATATCAAAAGAAAGACGTACCTTTGAGCTGACGCTCGAAGTTAGGCTGCATCTCGGAAATACAAAAAAAAACGGTTTTATTTGGTATTTCACTCGATTTGCACTAACTTTGCAGCACAATTTTAATTATGGGAAAAGGTAAGTTAGCTAAATTTGCGGACATGGAAACGTATGAAAACGTATTCCAATATCCGTATTCAGTAATAGAGAATGTGCCCTTCGAGATGAAAGGTCACTGGCATGAGCAATATTTCAAGAACAACAACCCTATCGTGCTCGAGCTCGGGTGTGGAAAGGGAGAATATACCGTGGAACTCGCAAAACTCTATCCCGATGTCAACTTCATTGGCGTCGACATCAAGGGAGCCCGCATGTGGACTGGAGCCACCCAGGCTCTCAACGAAGGACTGAAGAACGTGGCCTTCCTTCGCACCAACATCGAGATTATCGAACGTTTCTTCGCGCAAGATGAGGTAAATGAGATTTGGCTCACCTTCAGCGATCCTCAGATGAAGAACCCCCGCAAGCGCCTCACATCTACCTATTTCATGGAGCGCTATCGCAAATTCCTGGTCGACGGTGGTCTTATTCACTTGAAGACCGATTCCAACTTCCTCTTCACCTACACCACCTATATGGTAGACGGCAACCGACTGCCCGTCGTCTTCCGCACAGAAGACCTCTACCATGATGAGCGTATCGACGAAGGCACGAAGAATATTCTCTCCATCCAGACCTATTATGAGTCAATGTGGATAGCCCGCGGTCTGAACATCAAATACCAGAAATGGCAGCTACCACGCACAGGTGAACTCAAAGAGCCCGATGTAGAAATAGAACTCGACGACTACCGTTCCTACCATCGCTCTAAGCGCAGCAGCCTCGAAAAAGCGAAATAAAAGGGTAAACAGGTAAAATAGTAAAAAAGTAAGAAATGACGTTATATCCCCAATTGATTATGGATGCCCTGGCAACGGTGACGTATGCCGGCACTAAGAAGAACCTTGTAGAAAGCGGCATGGTGGCCGATACCCCTGCTGTATCAGCGCCCCAGCAAGAGGGCCAGCCATGGAAAGTAAAGGTTGTGCTCGAGTTTCCTCGCGACACCGATCCATTCCTGAAGTCTACCGTTAAGGCTGCCGAGGCAGCTATTAAATACCACTGCGGCAAAGACGTCGAGGTCACTATCGAGACTGAGTTCAAGACCGCTCCACGCCCTGAGGTCGGACAGATGCTGCCTGGCGTGAAGAATATCATTGCCGTCAGTTCTGGAAAGGGAGGCGTTGGAAAAAGCACTGTCTCCGCCAACCTGGCCATCGCCCTGGCACGCCTCGGCTATAAGGTCGGTCTGCTCGATACCGATATCTTCGGCCCTTCCATGCCAAAGATGTTCAATGTAGAAGACGAGCGTCCCTACGCCATCAAGAAAGACGGTCGCGACCTCATCGTGCCAGTCGAAAAATACGGTGTCAAGCTCTTGAGTATCGGCTTTTTCGTCTCACCCACCACAGCCACCCTTTGGCGTGGCGGCATGGCAACAAGCGCTTTGAAGCAGCTCATTGCCGATGCTGACTGGGGCGAGCTCGACTACTTCATCCTCGACACTCCTCCAGGCACCAGCGACATTCACCTGACACTCCTTCAGACGCTCCCCATCACAGGAGCCGTCATCGTCAGCACCCCACAGCAGGTAGCCCTGGCCGATGCTCGCAAGGGTATCGATATGTATCGCAACGACAAGGTGAATGTACCCATCCTCGGCCTCATCGAGAACATGGCATGGTTCACCCCTGCCGAACTTCCAGAGAACCGTTACTACATCTTCGGTAAGGAAGGGTGCAAGCAACTGGCTGAAGAGATGCAAGTACCCCTGCTGGCCCAGATACCATTGGTTCAGAGCATCTGCGACAATGGCGATGCAGGAACTCCTGCCGCTCTCAACAACGACAGCGCCACAGGTCTGGCTTTCATCAATCTGGCTCAGGCTGTTGTCACTGTTGTGAACCGTCGCAACAAAGAACAGCCCAAGACCAAGATTGTCGGCAAGGACTAAGCACACACATTTCGAGAACGACACATTAGTTTCTGCCCCTACAGATATGGTGGACACGTCAGGTATCACTGTTTTCTCGGTTAGAAAAGGGTGGTTTCTTACTGAGAAAACAGTGTTTTCCTTAGGAGAAAACAACGTTTTCCAACGGAGAAAAGAACGGAAAACTACATTTCCTCGTCAAGTCGGTGACGCCAGAGGTACTTACGGGTCTCGTGGACGAGGATACCATTGAGGCAGAGTAGCGACACAAGGTTAGGGATGGCCATGAGGGCGTTCATACAGTCGGCGAGGTTCCACACCACGGCGAGGTTCATGATACTGCCTGCAAAGACGGCCAGCATATAAAGCACACGGAACGCGATGACCCAGCGCCTTCCCTTCAGATACTCCACAGCCCTTTCGCCATAGTAGCACCAGCCCAGGATGGTTGAGAAGGCAAAGGTGAGCAGACCGAACGTGAGCAGAGGCGTTCCCACTACGGGAATCTTAGAGAAGGCTGCCTTGGTGAGGGTGGCGCCGTTTGCGAATGAGATGTCAGGATAGGCTATGACGCTGCTGACGATGACCAGTCCTGTCAGGGCGCAGATGACCACGGTGTCCCAGAAGGTACCACTCGACGAGACGAGGGCCTGACGCACAGGGTTGCGCGTCTGAGCAGCTGCTGCCACGATGGGAGCAGAACCCATACCACTCTCGTTGGAGAAGAGTCCACGGGCAATACCAAAGCGGGCGGCCATCATGACCGTAGAGCCGATGAAGCCGCCACCAGCGGCCTCAGGACTGAAAGCAGCGCGACAGATGAGCTGCAGGGCAGGCCACAGATATTCTGCATTCACGAAGAGGATATACACACAGCCCAGGATATAGAGGAAGGCCATGACAGGCACCAGCATGCCGCACACACGGGCGATGCTCTTCACGCCGCCGAGAATCACAGCCCCCGTCATCAGACAGACGAACACACCCGTGATATAGGGCGATATGCCATACGACTCATGAGCCACAGTAGCGATGGCGTTAGCCTGAACGGTATTACCGATGCCAAACGAGGCAATGGCAGTAAATAGAGCGAAGAGCACAGCAAGCCACTTCCACCCCAAGCCACGCTCCAAGGCATACATGGGACCGCCAAGCATCTTGCCTTTTGGAGTCTTGACACGATATTTGATGGCGAGCAGGCCCTCGGCATATTTCGTTGAGATGCCGAACACGCCCGTGAGCCAGCACCACAGTACGGCGCCGGGTCCTCCAAGGGCAATGGCTGTAGCCACACCCACGATGTTACCCGTTCCGATGGTGGCAGCAAGGGCTGTGGCCAGCGAGCCAAACTGCGACACGTCTCCAGTGGCGTCAGGGTCTTTCTTGACCGACAGGCGGATGGCCTTGAAGATATAACGCTGTGGGAAACGCAGGCGGATGGTGAGAAACAGGTGCGTACCCAACAGGAGGATGATCATCGGCCATCCCCATAGCAGGCCACTGAGTTCAGTCAGGAATTCGTTGAGCCAGTACATATCGTATTTTGTTTAATGTTTGATTATCGTCTCCTTCAACTGTTTGCGCACAGCCTTCTTACGTCGCAGATACTCCAGGCGCTCCTTGGCATGCTGATTTGAGAGGCGCAGCTGATGGCCATACACCAGACAGGCTGCTCCCATATAGGCAGCCACCTGAATCCAGAGATAGCGCAGCTCAGGAGCCACGTCGCCCAGCGTACCGCCCATCGTGTTCATTCGCACGAAAGCCCTGACGCCATAGGTACTCGGAAAGAGCCACGACACCCCCTGCCAATAGCCTGGAATGTTGGACTGCGGCCACGAGATGCCACTGAGGAACAGTAGCGGCAGTGATACGAACACCACAATCAGCATGACGTTCTCACGATAGCGCACCAGGCACGAGACTGTCATGCCGAAAAACACGCAGGCCAAGACGTAGGGTGTCATCATGGCAAGCATATTCTGCCACGAGGCCAGTTGTGGGAAGTGGAACAGCCGAGGCACAACCAGTGTGAGGAAAGCGCCCATCACAGCATAGACCATGAGATAGGCCAGTGCCTTACCACTGACAATGCGCCCCACCCCGCTATAACAGGGATGGATAGGTATGAGGTCGCCATAACGGTTGCGCTCACGAGCCGTACCAGCAGCCAGTCCGATACCCAGCACCAGTGTCTGCTGCAGGATAAGTATCAGCACTGCAGGCAGAATAGACGAGCCATAGCCTGCGCTGGGGTTGAAGATAGGCACATCTTCAAAATCGAGCGGACGCGTGGTGATCATATCCTCACGAGCGGTATAGTTGCCCGACACCTGTTTCTGTATCTCTGCGCCCATCTGCTGACTTACCATCATGGCGGTCTGGTAGATGGCTTTATAGGTGAGCATCAGCGCCATGTCGCAGTACACACTGACGGTGCCCTGCTCCATGCGATTCAGTTTTGTTGCGAAGTCCTCAGGTATGAGATATATACCCTTCACCACCTGACGGCTCACAAGCGACTGGGCATCGTCGAGATCCTCGGCATAATAAGTCACATGCACATCGGGCGAGGCATCGCACATACGGATGAACTGGCGCGAGAGCTGGGAGTGCGACTGGTCGACCACCGCCACAGGCACCTCGTGGATCACCTCATTATTATATATCCACGAATAGAGCAGCGGATATATCAAGGGTACGATGATAAAGAATATGAGCACGCCCTCGTCGCGGAACACCTGCTTCATCTCCTGACGCCATACATAGGCGACATCGTTCAGCCACTTCAGTATGTTAGGGAATGTAGACATAGGTGAGCATTGCGTTTTTAATCTTACTGATGACAAACCACGGCATGAGGATGAAGGCCACCAGTCCCACAAGGTGGAACCACGCGTCGATAAACGGATAGCCATTGAACACCGTAATCTGATAGAGCATATAGTAATGACGCAGGGGGAAGAGCCACGTCAGCGCCTGTATCGGCGTGTCCATACCCATCACAGGGAAAGCCGAGCCTGCCAGTGAGAAGCTGAGCACAGCCCACAGCGAGCAGATACTCATCGACATGCGCAGCGACGGCATCAGTCCGAAGGCGAAGATGCCAAAGCCTATCGAGGCAAACACCTCGAGCAGCGCCAACAGTACGATGCGCCACCAGCCTCCCACATGGGGGAAGTGGAGGATATCGTAGATATAGAACTCATAGAAGAATATCAGCACCAGAAACACCAGTGCCTGAGGCAGGAACTTGCCAGACAGGGCTACCACAATGTTATTGTCGGCCTTCAGAAGCCACTCCTTACCGCGGTCAAACTTTAGCTCCATACCTAGCGAATAGGCTGATATGAGAAACATGAAGAGCATCATGACACCTGGCACAAACACCGTCGAGAGGTACATATTGTAGTTGGTCCACGGGTTGGCAATCTGGTGCAGGTCAATGCGGATGGGCTGCAGGAAGGTCTGTATCTGACTCTGCGTATAGCCTTTGGCACGCATCGTGGCCTGCCCAACGGCCGCAGAGCCGAGCGTAGAGATGGTCTTCAGGTCTTTCATCAGCAGTGTGCCCGACATCACTGAGGCCATGTTGTAATAATAGGATATCTTAGGCTGCCGCGAAGACAATAGGTCGTCGGTCGTTCCCTTGGGGATATACAGAAAGGCGTATATCTCGTTCTCCTGAACAGCCTTGCGCGCCTCGGCCACACTGGGATAATGCGCCACCACCTGCGAACTCTGAAAGGCGTCAAGGCGTCGGATAATGCCGCGCGTGGTACTTGTATTGTCGAGATCTACCACTCCTACTGGCATGTCCTGAGGCAGTCCCTCCCCCATCAGCGAGGTGAAGAACACCAGCGCCAGCAGCGGGAACACGACCATACAGAAGCCGTAAATAGTATTCTTGCGAAGAATCCTACATTCACGCTTTGCTATCAGCCATATTTGCGATAGATACTTCAATTTGTTACTTTTTAATAATCAACGACATGCCTGGGCGCAGACCATCGAGCTTATCAACAGGACGAGCCTTCACCTCGAAGGTCTTCAGGTCGTACTGCCCGTTGGCCTTCGTAGCCTTCCATACGGCATACGAACCCTGATCCTTCAGGTAGTACACCTTCATTCTGATTTCCTTGTTGAAGGCAGGCACGAACACCGTAAACTCAGACCCCACCTTCAAGTCGCCAAGCTGATCCTCACGCACGTTGAAGGTTCCCCACATGTCGTCCATCACAGCAATCGACATGATAGGCGAACCAGTGCCGATAAGCTCGCCAACCTTGGGATAGACGTCGCTCACCTCGCCCTCTTTTGGGGCAGTCTGGACAGTCTCGTGGATATAGCTGTTCACCTCTTGTACGGCACCCTTGGCACGCCCCACCTGGGCAGCAGCGGCCATTTTGTCTTCCTTGCGAGCACCGTTCACAGCCATGTCGTACTGACTCTGAGCAGCCTTCATCTGAGCCTCCATGGCCTTATAGTTTGCAAAGGTTTCATCGCGCTTCTGGGCACTCATCACCCCTTCGTCGTAGAGGCGTTGCACACGGTTGTACGACTTCTCTGCAATCTCGTAGCCGGCCTTAGCCTGCTGCAACACGTTATAGGCACCACGTATCTGCTCCTCGCGGGCACCGTTTCTGGCTTTCAGCTCCAAGGCAGCGGCAGCGCTCTCTGCGCTCTGCGCCTGCTCCATCTTGGCTCTCACCTCAGGGGCGTCGAGGATGGCAAGGGTATCACCAGCCTTCACGTAGTCGCCCTCACTCACACGGAGTTCCAAAATACGTCCTGGCACCTTACTCGACACACGATACTCAGACACTTCCACTTGTCCTTGAATCACGTCTGGCTCACGATCGAGGGCAAGGAATCCGATCAGGGCTACGATAATGACTACTGCCACGAATCCTGCGATGGCCAGTAGAATGTTATTGTGTTGACTTTTTGCTGACATATCTTTATTTTACTTTTTTACCTTTAATATTTTCCGCCTTTACTCAAGCGTTCCCAAAGCCTTCTGCAGGTCAACCTGCGAGAGCTTGACATCAATCTCTGCGTCGATTTTCTGCGACTGGGCCTGTAGCCATGCCGTCTGTGCCTCCATCACGGTGGCTGGCGTGATGACGCCCTCCTTGAATCCGAGGTTGGCCATGCGCAGATTCTCATCGGCACGCTGGATATTCGCCTGTGCCATGGTGAGTTTCTTGTTGGCCTCAGCCACCTTGAAGGTCGTCTGGTTCACCTGCAGTTCAATCAGTTCCTTAGCCTCAGCCAGTTCGAGGTTGGCAATCGAGGTGGCCCCCTTTGAGGCACGTACCTTATACATCACGTCGCCCCAGTTCCAGATGGGCACGCGAATCATCACGCCCACGTTCCACAAACCAGCGAATCTCTTCTCGAAACCGTTAAACACATTAGGATTGCTCACGGCATAACCACCCGTAAGAGCCACCTGAGGCAGATTGCCTGCTTTCAGCACGTTGGTGGTCTGCTTCGAGATGTCGACACTGTTCTGGAGCATCTTCAGCTCAGGACGGTTCTCCACGGCAGCCTCTACGTCGAGCTGTGGCGTCAGTTCCACCACGGCAATGTTCTCTGCCTGCTCGTCGGCCAGCGCCACCTGCTCGTCGAGGGGCAGTCCACAGAGCTGACAGAGCAGCATACGCGACAGTACCAGTCCGTCGCTGACCTTGGTGAGCGTCATCTCAGCCTCGTTCACTTTCACGTCGACCGTCAGTCCGTCGCTTCTCGTAGCCACGCCCTCGTCAATCATCTTATGAACATCGGCGTCGAGTTTCTTTACCAGGTCGAGATAGCCCTCGGCCAGTTTCTTCTTATGATAGAGCGATACCACCTGCCAGTAGGCCTGATCAATCTTGTAAAGGGTAGCCTGGCGACGGGCCTCCATTGAGTGCCCCGCCATCTCCTCGGCGATATCAGCCATCTTGTTCATGGCGATGATGCTGCCTCCCATGAAGATGGGCTGTGTCAGCGTCACAGAGCCGATAAACATGTTACGCGTGTCTGTATGGAAAGCATCTACAATCTTCTGTCCTTCGGCATTGAGCATCTGCTCCATCATCGGCCCAAGCTGTCCCATGATGGCAGCCATCTTCGGGTCTTGTGCCAACAGCGGAGCCATGCCCTGAGTCAGTCCACCTGCAAACGAGGTGCCCAACTGTCCCAGTTCGCCCTGCATCACATCACTCAGCAGCGATATCTCCCTGCTGGTGTACTCATAGGCGCCCAAGGCACTCACATGAGGCAGGTATTTCGTGCGTGCCGCCTTTCGGGTGTTGGCAGCCACGTCCTGCTTCAGTTTCGAGATGCCCAACTGTTTGTTGTTCCGCAAGGCCATCTGCCTACAGCTGTCGAGTGAGAGCACCCGCTGGGCACTTGCGGTGAAAGGTAAAAAGGCAAAAAGGCAAAAAGGCAGAAACCCTTTCACCCCACTTCTTACCGTCTTCAGTCCTTTCCTGTTCATCATCCTCTTTACTTAAAGTTAAAGGTCCTCGACCCTATCATGTTCCCGTCGGCGAAGATGCTTACGCGGTAGTCGCCAGCCTCCAGCATCTGGGTCATGTTCCAGTATACGGTCACAGGTGTTTCCTCACCCGTATATTCTATCACCTTCTTAGCAGAGCACTCCAGGTTGCGGTTCTCATAGGCGAAGGTGCCACCTCCAGTGAGCACGTTACCGCCAGGATTCTGTATGCGCACATAGATAGTACGGTTACCATTCGATGCTGTGACATTCTTCGTGATGGCGAAGTTCACCTTCATCTGCTTGCAGTCCTTCAGTTTCTTGGCCACCTTACCATGCTTGTCAATCATCTGCATCACAATGTTGGTGGCGTCGAGCTGGGCGGCAATGGCCACCTTCTCTGAGAGCGACGCCTTCTCACTGCTCAGTCCGGCCACCTGCTGGTTCTTCTCGGCCAGCTCGGCCTTCACGGTAGTGTTCTCCTGCTTCAGGCTCTCGTTCAGACGGTTCAGCGAGTCAATCTGCATCACGTAGTCGCGCAGCACGGCTCTCACCGTGGCCAGTTCCTTCTTCAGACGGGCTATCTCGCGCGCGTCGGAAGCCTTCACCTGCTTCAGTTCCTCCAGCAGCTGCTGGGTTCTCATCTGCTCCTGCGTGAGCTGCTCTATGATCGAGTCGTTGTTTATCTGCGTCTTCATCTCGCTATACTGCAAGGCAAAGCGCTCATACTCGTTTTCCATCTCCTTCTTGTCAAGCTCAGCCAGCTCCTGCATGTCCTGGTTCACCTGTTTCTGCTCCTGCAGACTCATGAACAACCACGCCACACCAGCTACCAGCGCCAGCATCACCACAACAATCGGAATCAATATCTTCTTATTCATATTACCTAATCAATCATGTTAACGGGTGCAAAGATATGTCATTTCGATGAAAAAACAAAAGAAAAAGTTTGGAAGTTAAGAATAAATAACGTATATTTGCAACGACAATATTACTACACCCTATGAACAAGAAAGGATTCCTCTATCGCGCGTTCGACCTTTATTATGACGGATTTCGCCATATGAGTCTCGGACGAACCCTCTGGGCTGTCATCCTTATCAAATTGTTCATAATCTTCGCTATACTAAAAGTGTTCTTTTTTCCTGATTTCCTAAAACAGAAAGCTCCCGACAATGAAGCAGGCTATGTGGCCACAGAACTCATCGACAGAGCACAATAATCAATTAAACAATACAATATTTATGTTCAATCATCTACTTTTAGACATTGATGCCAGTACCGTCGACTGGTCGAGAGCACAGTTCGCCCTCACAGCCATCTACCACTGGCTCTTCGTGCCCCTCACGCTGGGTCTGGCGGTCATCATGGGCATCATGGAAACCTGTTACTATCGCACAAAAGACGAATTCTGGAAACAGACAGCCAAGTTCTGGCAGAAGCTGTTCGGTATCAACTTTGCCATGGGTGTGGCCACAGGCATCATCCTCGAGTTCGAGTTCGGCACCAACTGGAGCAACTACTCCTGGTTCGTGGGCGACATCTTCGGCGCTCCTTTGGCAGTCGAGGGCATCGTGGCCTTCTTCATGGAGTCGACCTTCGTAGCTGTCATGTACTTCGGCTGGAAGAAAGTATCGCCCGGTTTCCACCTCGCCTCCACCTGGCTTACAGGCTTGGGCGCCACCATCTCAGCCTGGTGGATACTCGTTGCCAACGCCTGGATGCAGTATCCCGTGGGCTGCGAGTTCAACCCAGACACCATGCGCAACGAGATGGTCAGCTTTGCCGAGGTAGCGCTCTCGCCCTTCGCAGTGAGCAAGTTCTGCCACACCGTCACCTCAGCCTGGATCATCGGCGCCGTATTCTGTGTGGGTGTCTGCTGCTGGTATCTCCTTAAGAAGCGCGAGACCAGGATGGCCCTCGAGAGCATGAAGATAGGCGCCGCCGTGGGTCTGGCAGCCGCACTGCTGACAGGTGTCACAGGTCATAAGTCGGGTATGGACGTGGCCGAGGTACAGCCCATGAAGCTCGCGGCCATGGAGGCCCTCTACGACGGAGGCACAGAACAAGGTCTGAAGATTGTCGAGGGCATCGAGATTCCCTATGGTCTGTCACTCATGGCCACTAACGATCCACATGGCTTCGTGCCAGGCATCAACGACATCCTCAACGGCTATATCACGGCCAACGGCAAGACAGAGCTCTCTGTCGACGAGAAGATAGATCGAGGCAAGAAAGCCATCGCGGCCCTGTCAGCCTACCGTGCCGCCAAGTTCGCCTCAAGCGACGACGGCTCCATTGCCGCCGCCCAGCTCAAGGTGCTGAAAGAGAACATGCCCTATTTCGGCTATGGCTATATCAAAGACAAGAACGCCGTGGTGCCCCCTGTCGCCATCAACTTCTGGGCGTTCCGCGTCATGGTGGGCATGGGGTGCCTGTTCATCCTCTTCTTCGCCGTAGTGCTGGCAGGCGCCTACCAGTTCCCTAAGGCCCTGTGGAAGAAGCGCGACATCACCGCCCTGCCAGCCTGGCACTACTGGGTGGCCATCGCCCTCATCCCGCTGGCCTATATCGCCTCAGAGAGCGGATGGCTCGTAGCCGAATTCGGACGCCAGCCCTGGACCATTCAGGACATGCTGCCCACATGGGCATCCGTCTCCGACATCCAGTCGTCGAGCGTCATCATCACCTTCTTCCTCTTCCTCATTCTCTTCACCACGATGCTTGCCGTCGAGATCAACATCATGCTTCATCAAATCAAAAAAGGACCTCAGCTATGACATACACATTCTTACAGCATTATTGGTGTTTCGTCGTCTCCCTGCTAGGTGCCATACTGGTATTCCTGTTGTTCGTCCAGGGCGCCAACTCCGTAGCCCGAAGCCTCGGCTATACAGAAGAGGGTCGCCGACTGGTCTACAACTCCACAGGCCGTAAGTGGGAGTTTACCTTCACCACGCTCGTCACCTTCGGAGGAGCCTTCTTCGCCTCCTTCCCCCTGTTCTACTCCACCTCGTTCGGAGGTGCCTACTGGCTCTGGATGCTCATTCTCTTCACCTTTGTGCTTCAGGCCGTGAGCTACGAGTTCCAGAACAAGCTGGGTAACATCCTCGGCCCTCGCACGTTCCAGTTCTTCCTCACCCTCAACGGCATCCTCGGCCCACTGCTCTTAGGCGGTGCCGTGGCCACCTTCTTCGAGGGCAGCAACTTCATCGTAGAGAAGAACAACCTCATCGACGCTGGCGCCATCACCCCCATCATATCGCGATGGGCCAACGCCTCCCATGGCCTCGACGCCCTGCTCAATCCCTGGGTACTCGTCTTCGGCTTCGCCGTGGTGTTCCTCGCCCGTGTGCTGGGCATTCTCTACGTCATGAACAACGTCGACGACGAAGACATCCGCTCGCGTGGCAGCATGCGCCTCATCGGCGCTGCCGTGCCCTTCCTGGTGCTTTTCGTGGCCTATCTGGTCCACCTGCTGCTCAAAGACGGTTTCGCCTACAACGACGAGGGCATCATCTACATGGAGCCCAACAAATATCTTACCAACCTGCTCGAGATGTGGTATCTGCTCGTCGTGCTGCTGACAGGTATCGTCCTAGTGCTCTACGGCATTCTCAGAACCATCTCCTCCAAGAGCTATTTCGGTGGCATCTGGCCTGCAGGAATCGGCACCGTGCTCACCGTTCTTGCCCTGCTGCTCTGCAGTGCGTGGAACCACACGGCCTACTACCCCTCAACGGCCGACCTCCAGTCGTCGCTCACCCTTGAGAACTCCTGCTCCAGCGAGTTCACGCTCACCACCATGTTCTACGTCTCGCTGCTCGTGCCCTTCGTGCTGGCCTACATCGTCCATGCCTGGCACGCCATCGACAAGAAGAAACTCACCAAAGACGAGCTCCAAGGCGACGACCACGCCTACTGATAAAAAAGATCCCCCGCTTCATCAGCGAGGGATTCTTTTTTGTTATTTCAGCAGTTCATCGAGGAAGGTGTAGAACTCAGGATCCTCTCCTACAATCGTCTTCACCAGCTTACCCTCAGGCGATATAATCACCTTCGTGGGGAAGCCCTCGATACCATACATCTCTCCCAATTTAGGCAGCTGTTCGTCGCTGCAACGCACCTGCAGCCAGGGCAGTTCGTGCTCCTCAACAGCAGCCTTCCACTTCTCCTCACTGTCTCGGCAGTCCACGCCCAGAATCTCCAGCTTATCCTTGTGCTTAGCATACGCCGTCTTCATGTTGGGAATGCCGCGAATACACCAGATACACCACGAGCCCCAGAAGTCGAGCACCACATACTTACCTCTCAGCGACGAGAGTTTCAGTGCATTACCCTGCAAATCGGGCAGCTCAAAGTCTGGCGCCATGTCAGCATCCGTTGTCATTTCCTCCTGAGCCACCTCAGTAGTAGCCACCTCATTGGCCTTTGGTTTCTGCGTACAGGCTGCCACCAGCGACACCGTCACCGAAAGCAGTACAATCGTCAAAATACTTTTCTTCATAATTCGTTTATTTTAGTTTATATCTTATTGTCTTAGAACGTCATGCGGACCATGAAGCGGACGCCGTGTTTGTGGGCGGTGGGCAACTCGTTGTAGTTGAGGCGGCGCACATACTCGACGTGGATGAGCTTGAAGATATTGTGGACACCCAGCGAGAGTTCCATATAAGGGCGCTTGGGATCGATGACGTAGGAGCCTTCTGGGAAGTACATGAGCAGGGGTGAGCCTGCGTTCTGGGCGAGGAAGGGATTGTTCTTGTCGCTGAGCTCGCCCCACAGCACTCGGAAACCTATCCACTCACGCCACTTGAGCTTGCGGATGAGGGGGATGCGGTTGAATATCTTACCATTCAGGTCCCAGTTGAGCTGGGCTGAGAGGAAGCGGTCGGTGGGGAACTCCATGTTGTTGATGGCCTCGAAGGTATAGTCCTGCACGATGTAGGAGAGGTTGGTCTCTGGCATGATGAGCAGCGGATAGGGCACTTTCTCCCACTCGATACCGCCCTTGATGAGCCAGTCCATCTTACCCCATGACTTGAGCCAGAAGCGCTTGTAGATAGAGGCCTCGGTATAGTTGTAGCTGTAGTCGCCACCCAGCACGCCCTTGATGCCGAGGGTGTGGCTGACGGTGAACACTGGGGCGTCGAGGTTGATGGGCAGTCGGCGCTGCTTGGTGTTGATGAAGGTCTCGCCAGGGGCGAAGCGCAGCTCGGCACGCAGCTCGGTGGTGCGGATCTTACGGGAGGCCACAGGGGTATAGTTGGCTGTCACGAAGGTGTTACCCTGGAACATAGGCGCCACGGGATGACTCCAGTTGGTCCACGTGTTCTTGTCGGCGCTCTCGCTCAGAGGGATGAAGTAGAGATTGCCAGCGGCCTCGTTCTCCTCGGCCTTCAGGCTGAGACGGGTGCGGAAGCCCCAGTCTTCCTCGCGTTCGAAGGTGAGAGACTGGCGATTGTAGAACTGCATCTTGTCGACCTTCGACCACTTAAAGGCGGTGAAGACATTATCCTTATCGGTGCGCATGAACTTATCGGACGGCGACTCAATGTCGTAGCTCGACGAGAAGGTGAGCGTGCGCGTAGGGAACTCGCGAGGCAGATACTCCTTCTTGTTGAACGACCAGATGACGTCGCCCTTGTAGTAGTTCTTCCTGGAGTCCCAGCCACGGGCGATATAGCCACGGAAGAAGAGGTTGGAGTCGAGGTTGGCCGTGGTCTGGGCTGACAGACGGGTACGGATGCCATCGATGAAGTTCTTGGTGATCATGGTGTTGACAGGACCGATGTCGACCTTCGAGGGATGTTTCTTGGTGCCTGTCTCGACGAAGTTCTCTACAAAGGCCTTGACACCGAAGACGATGTACTTGAAGCCCTTGATGTTCTCGAGGTTGGAGATGAAGTCACCCATCTGACTCTCGCTCCTGGTGAGCTCTACCTGACGGTACT
Source organism: Prevotella sp. FD3004 (assembly GCF_000746155.1). Lineage (NCBI taxonomy): Bacteria > Pseudomonadati > Bacteroidota > Bacteroidia > Bacteroidales > Prevotellaceae > Prevotella > Prevotella sp. FD3004. The sequence continues at coordinate 30,527 of NZ_JQKR01000008.1, forward strand.
GGTTCCAGAAGTCGTCGCCACGCATCATAGCATTGACATCCTTCACCTCTTTCTTTTTGCCCTTGAAGAGCTGGCGCGGCAGTTCGTCGAAGGCATAGTCGGTGATACGGGTATTGCGGATGACGGCCAGCTTCTGGAGGAAGGAGGCGAGTTTAATCTCAGTAAACATGTCGTCGACAGCCAGCACCCAGTCGCCATCGGGCAACCGGCGGAACTCCTGCACCACCTGCATGTTCTCGACGAAGTTGACGTCGCTCTTCTTGGGGATGGTCATCTCGCAGCGCTTCACCTGCCACGACGAGTCGGCCAGGATGTAGAGGTCGCCACGGAAGCCGAAGTCCTGCTGGTTGTTGGGCAGGAAATGAAGGTGGAAACACTTGTCGCCCTGCACCATGAGGGTGTCCTGGATATAATAGCGGTAGAAGGAGATGGCGTCCTTGCCGATGGGCGACGTGAAGGGATACTGCAGCATGCGTATCTGGTCGTCGTAGATATTGACATCGGTGAACACGTCCTTGATGACGGTGTTGAGGATGTCGCCCGTCTGGATGATATCGTTGATGCCCGTCTGGTTCATGCCCTTAATGATGACTTTCTCGTCGTGGGGTTTCTTGCGGTAGACTTTCTGCGACACGGTCTCGTCGACGCTGATGGGCAGGATGAGCTTGTTGTTATAGGGACAGGGCTCTATCTGGTCGATGAGCCACTGTTTCTTCTTGTACTTGGGTGAGTCGAGCATCTCCGGACTGAAGTCGTTGAGCGCGAGGGTAATCTTCTGATACTTGTTGTACTGGTAGAAGTCGCGGTTGTCGAGGTCGGTCCTCTTCTTGGCGGCCACTACCTTCTTCATCATCTCGACAGCTGGGTTGTTCTTACGGCTGTAGCGCCCACGCTTCGACTTGATGGTGACTTCCTTCAGCAGGGTATTGTCGGGCTTCAGACTGACCTTGAACATGCTCTTCACGTTGGCATTGACTACCACCGTCTGCGACACGTAACCCACGGCCGTGAAAGTGAGCGTCCACCCGTTATGACGGGCGATGGAGAAATTGCCCTCGATATCGCTGGCCACGCCGATGCCATGACCCTTGTACTGGGCACTGGCAAAAGGCAGGGGCTCGCCTGTCTGGGCATCGAATATCTGGCCCGACACAAAGTGCTGGGCAAAGGTCGTTATAGGTAAAAAGGTTAAAAGGCTGAGTAGTAACAGGAATACTTTTTTACTCATTTATTAACGCTTTTAAATTTGTGATTATCTGTTCTGGAACTGATTCATCGACGGGGTCGCTGGTCCAGCCCTCGCCCTTGAACCATACCGTATGGCAGCCTGCCTCGCGGGCAGGAATGATGTCCTTATCGATGCTGTCGCCTACCACAACCACCTCGTCTGGATGGAGGCGGAGGGCCTCAACGCCCAGCGTGAAGATGCGCGGATCGGGTTTACGAACACCTACCACGGCCGACTCGATGATCTTGCCGAAGATGCCTTCAAGGCCGAACTCTCGCAGCACCGTGGCGATGTTGCCATAGAAGTTGCTCACCAGCACCAAGGGGTACTGCTCTTTCAGACGGAGCAACACCTCGCGGCTGCGTGCCGTCTCGGCACAGGTCTGCTCGTAGAGGTCGTCGACCACATGGAGCTGCGCGCTCTGCACGTCGAACCTGGCATGGTGCTGCCGCAGGTAGTCCATCTGCAGCTCAACCTTCTTCTCGAGCGTCTGGCGGAAGGTGAAGTCGGGCTGTATGATGGGGTTCTTGCCCAGCGTGCGCTCACCATGGATGTAAGCCTCGCGAAACAGCTCCCAACCGACGGGCACCTGCTGGCGCTCGTAGGCATGCCAGATGACCTTGCCCCAATGCTGTCCACCCGTGTCGAGCGTGCCGCCATAATCGAATATATATCCTTTTATCATGCTTTATCCTTATATTGTTTTGTATTTAGCGCAGCACAAAGTTTCTCGTGCTTACGATGCATATACACATACATGGTCTGCAGCACGGTGAGCTCTACGAGGGGATATACCCACGGACAGCCCAGCAGACAGGTGACGTAGATGGTGATAGCTCGCGAGTTGAACGTGAGCAGGTTGGTGTACTTCATCAGGGGGCGACTGCCTGCGAGCAACTGCTGGCGCACGTCCTCGGTCTGCAGGGCGGCGTCGCTCTTCCAACGGGCAAAGAACTGCTGGAACTGGGGCGTGCGCTGCTCCTGGCTCTTGCAGTAGTTGGCATAGTTGTAATAGAACAGACGCGAGAGCACCTCGCCCTTGGGCAGGTTCTCGTAGATCTGGCGCTGCTGACGGTAGTTGTCGAGTTCACTACCCTCCTTACCCAACAGGAAGAAGAGGTGAATCTGGCGGTAGTAGTCGGCCAGTGAACTCTGCTTGGAGTGGAAGCCAAAGCCAGCCAGTGCACAGAGTACGAAGCCCCAGATGCCCCACTCGATGTTGGTGAAGGGGATGTGCTGGTTCCACAAACGGGCCACGATGCCTATATAGATGGCGAAGAACCACACGTCGCCTGAGAAGCCGTCGAGCATTCGGCCAATGAGGGTCTTCTTGCCTGTGAGACGCGCCATCTGACCATCGGTCGAGTCGCAGAAGTTGGCAAACATGAGCAGCAGCACGCCACAGACGTTCGACCACAAATCGGTATAATGGAACATCCATCCTGCACCCAGGCCCAGGAAAATGGACACGATGGTGATGACGTTGGGGTGGATGTCAAACTTATTCCACAACAAAGCGAAAGCCAAGCCTATGGGACGTGTAAAGTGGACGTCGAGCCACTCCTCAGTGTCCTCTGACTTAAAAGATAATCTCAATAATTCCTTAAATGTTGCCATATATCTGAAAATCTAAATTCTAAATCAGCCCTGCGATGGCGTCGGCTGCCTCGTCGCGACAGCGCGAGAAACTGGGCCAGTCGTTGAAGTCGATGATGCACCACGAGCCGTCGGCACGCACGATGGCGTCGCCGCCATATACCTTGATGCCAACTGCCTCGGCCAACTGCTCCACACGCTGCTGAAGCCGGGCCTCACTGAAGGCGTAGTGACGAGCCTCGCCATTGCGCGCCTCGTCGGAAAACTTGAACTGACCGTCGTCTGTGGGGTAATAATAGCGGAAGAAGCCTGTGCCCTGAACGCCATAGAACTTCACCAGGTCGCCCACCACATGGGCACTCACCACATACTGACTGATGCCACGCTGCTGCATCTTCTGTATCTCTTGTTCCAAGGCCTCACGGTTGGGGGCGAACACCACGTCGCCCTGACTCTGGGCGGCCTGGTCGCCACGTTTCAGCCAATAGCCGTCAACACCCTCCTTAGGGGGCATGGGGGTGCCTATGCGCGCCATAAGAGCTTCGAGCTGACAGCGGCCACAATGCTCGATGCCCTCTGGACGGTTGACGATCTGTACGCCCTCGAGCGTCTTCAACCAAGACAGCGTCTCAGGCAGTCGGCCCATCGTGAAGATGGCGTCAGCACTTGGAGCCGGTTCTAAGACCGTCGTCTCGCTCACCAGGCTCACTTCGCAGCCCTTACTGCGCAGCCTCTGAGCCACAGCCTCGAGTATCGCCAGGTCTTTCTCCACAGAATTAGGCGAAAAGACCTCTGCCCGCTGTATCATCAACACCCTTTTCATTTCTCTTTCATCAGGAAGCCTTCGGCTTTCTGGATATCGCTGGCATGGTCGATGTCGAGCACCTTGGAGAAGGGCCATGCCTGCAGGCGCAGTCCGTCGGCCACCAGCGCACGCTGGAAATTACGCATACGGCTCTCGCCACGCTCGATACACTGAGCCAGTGTGGTGAGCGAACGGGGTGTCAGACCATAGATGCCGCCACTGATATACTTGGGCTGGTCGCACTGATCGAGGAAGCCTGTGATGCGCAGCTCTCCATCGGTAGCCACGTAAAGGGGTTTCTCATCGTCGATATAGTCGGTCACACCCATCAGGCCGTCGATCTTGTCACAGAACAGCTGGCGCTGGAAGGTCTCCACATAGGTTGAGAACTCCTCTTCGCGGAAGATAGTATCGACAGTGGTGAGTATAAAAGGTTCATTGCCAAGCCAACGGCTCAGCTCCCACATGCTATGCATGCTGCTGGGCGTAGACTTGACAATGAACTTCAAGGGCACGTCGCCCCGTTTCTGTATTGTCTCCAGATGGGCACTCACCATCTTCATCTGCTCATTACAGATCACCACAATCTCTGTGGCGCCATTAGCCATGAAGATTCTTATAAGACGGTCAATCAACCGTTCTCCACATACCTCTACCAGAGGTTTGGGATTCTGGACTCCCTCCTGAGCCAGTCGCGAGCCCTCGCCCGCGGCTATGATTGCATATTTCATTCTGATTCTCTTGTACGTACACTAAACTGGGGGCAAAGATACGTATTTCCCTCGAAAATCAGAAAACTTTTAAATCTTATTTATTTTTCTATTGATAAATTGTCTATATCTATATCGCCTGAACCGTGCTTTTCCATGTGGAAGCGACTGACACGGCCACTGAGGTTGATGTCGCCTGAACCGTTGAGCTGGCAATCCACTGAACCACAGTCGTTATTGAAGTTCACGTTGATATCGCCTGAACCACGCAAACCGATGTTGGTATCATTCACACGATGCAGGTTGAGGTCGATGTCGCCAGAGCCTACGAGGGTCACTGAGACGTTGCGCGACTCAAGGTTTTTCACATCCAGATCGCCTGAGCCTACCACCTCTACACGGCATCGGTCGCAGACCACATCCTGCACGTCGATGTCGCCAGAGCCACGCAACACGAACTCCATATTGTCCGTGTCAATGAGTTCGCGACTGACGAAGTCGCCAGAGCCATTGAGGCGCACGCTAGTCAAGTCGGGTGATGTGACATATATCGACATATCGGCACCATCGTTGAAACTGACGTTCACCATGCCCATTTTACCACGGTTGCGCACAATAAGGGTACTACCTTCCTTTTCGGTCAGGATCTCGTCTATCACGTCCTCTGGTGCCTTTACCACTACAGAGAAACTGTCGGCCTGAGTATAATAGACCGTAGGCGAGCCATTGACCTCGATACGCTCGAAATCTTTCAGATGGCGCGTCTCTGTCACCATATCCTTCTCGCTGAAGGAAAGACTCCTATAACAATTCACACACGACGACATTGCGACGGATAGTCCCACCATAGCGATGCCCAACAGAAAATGATGTCTCTTCATAACGCTTTCGTATTTTTTATTCAACTTCTGCCTATTAGACGCAAAGATAGCCGCAAAAGTTTCATCGTCAGCAAATATTTTTATATCAAATTTATACCAAAGGCAGATCAACCCAGAAAGTAGAGCCATGATCGATGGTCGAGTCGACGCCGATATTACCGCCCAGACTCTCTGCATGCGACTTGGCTACTGACAGTCCGAGACCAGCGCCAGGGATGTAGTCGTCGACCTTGACGAATCGGTCGAAGATACGTTTCTGGTCTTCTGGCGCGATACCCTTACCTGTATCCTCTACCCATATCTTGACATGGTCGCCCTGAGGCAGGCTGAAGCCTAAGGTGATGGTACCGCTCTCTGTAAACTTCACCGCATTCTCCATCAGGTTCTCAACCACCTCACGCAACTTGTCGACATCGGTATTCATGAGCAACTCGTTGTATGGATACTGGGTCACCACTTTCACCGATACGCCATCTACCAGCTGGGCACACTTCCTTGCCACTTCTGTGAGCACAGGCACGATGTCGGTCTGAGCCTTGACCAGACTCTTAGCCTCGGCCTCTACCTTTGACATACTCACAAGACCGTCGATGATCTGCAACAGCTTGTGGTTGTTCATCTGTATCTCTGCTATCAGCTGGTTGCGGTCTTCCTCGTTATCCACCACAGGCAACAGGTCGGCAAAGCCCACGATGGCATTCAGCGGCGTACGTATCTCATGACCCATGTTAGCCAGGAAGGCGGTCTTCAGGCGATCGCTCTCCTCTGCTCTGTTACGGGCATTGATCAGGGCTGTCTCCATCTGCTTCTGGTCGTCGATGCGCATCGAGGCACCCACGATTTTCGTCGGTATGCCATCGGCATCGCGGTCGGCCACCGTGGCGAAGCTCTGCGCCCAGTGGTATTTCGCATTCGGGTTATCCTTTACCTGATACTGTTGGTTGAAGAACATTGAACGCCCCTCAGCCAGATCTTCCAATGCCGACATCACTCGCGAGGCATCGGTAGGCATCAGCACATCCTGCAGCAGGTCGATTGGCGCCTCTGTTCCTGAAGGGAAGGTAGGGCCGTCGCGGAAATCGGCATCATAGGTGATGATGCGGGTACGGGTATCAACGTGCCACGTCGACAGTTTCATGGCCTTCAGCACCAGGTCGTACTCAATATTATATTGCTGAACCCTTGTTAAATCGTCGATTTCCTTACGTATCCTAATGCCATTGCGATATTGTATAATGATACCAGCCACGGCTACCAGCAGCAGCAAGATGAATATGCCCCACAGCAACGGATAAAGATAAGCATCTTTAATCTGGAAGAAAAGTAGCAATCCAAGCATGGTTTCTAAATGGTTTCAAACATGAATTCGGTGGGCAAAATTAAGGATTTTATTTGAATTGCCAACAAAAATGCCTGTTTTTTTCGTAAAAAGTCATCTTTTTTGTAAGATTAACAGAAAAAATGTGTGATATTTGCTCACTTTACATTAACTTTGCAGGCTGTAATTGAATGACATTCATGGAACAAAAATTTGAATTAATCGCCAAAACGTTTATGGGACTGGAACCTGTACTGGCGAAGGAGCTGACCCAACTGGGGGCTAACGATGTGGAAATCGGTAGACGAATGGTATCGTTTACAGGTGATAAGGAAATGATGTATCGTGCAAATTTCCAGTTGCACACTGCCATCAGAATTTTAAAACCCATACGGCATTTCAAAGCCAAGAGCGCTGACGATGTGTATGAGGAAATCAAGAAGATAGATTGGACAGAATTTTTAGGGACGGAGAAGACCTTCACCGTCGACTCTGTGGTGTTCTCTGAAGAGTTCCGCCACTCTAAGTTCGTGTCCTACAAGGTGAAAGACGCCATCGTGGATCAGTTCCGCGAGAAGACAGGCAAGCGCCCCAACATCTCTGTGGCTAACCCTGACGTCCGTCTGAATATGCATATCGCAGAAGACAAGTGTACGCTGAGTCTCGACTCCAGCGGCGAGTCGCTCCATCGCCGCGGCTATCGCCAGGAGAGTGTCGAGGCACCTCTGAACGAGGTTCTGGCAGCAGGTATGATCCTGCTCTCTGGCTGGCAGGGCGACACCGATTTCATCGACCCCATGTGCGGCAGCGGTACGCTGCTCATTGAGGCTGCCCTCATTGCCAAGAACATGGCTCCTGGTCTGTTCCGCAAGGAGTTTGCCTTCGAGAAGTGGCCTGACTTTGACGCCGACCTCTTCGACAGCATCTATAACGACGAGAGTTTGGAACGTGAGTTCAATCACAAGATCTACGGCTACGACATCGACATGAAGGCTGTAAACACAGCTCGCATGAATGTGAAGGCTGCTGGCCTGTCTGACATCATCAGCATAGAGCAGCGCGACTTCAAAGAGTTCACCCAGCCAGAGAACAAGAGCATCATCATCACCAATCCGCCTTATGGCGAGCGCATCTCTACCCCTGACCTCATGGGTACCTATCGTATGATTGGCGAGCGACTGAAGCACCAGTTCAAGGGCAACGACGCCTGGGTGCTGAGCTATCGCGAGGAGTGTTTCGACCAGATTGGTCTGAAGCCCAGCATCAAGATTCCTCTCTATAACGGCAGTCTGGAGTGCGAGTTCCGCAAGTACCAGATGTTCGATGGAAAACTGAAGGACTTCCGCTCTGAAGGCGGCATCGTGAAGACCGAGGAGGAGAAGCGCCAGATGGCCGAGAAGCACCGCTTCAAGAAAGAGCGCGAGTTCAAGAAACGTTTGGAGGAGCAGGAGGAGAACGAAGAGGCCGACATCCGCTCGTTCACCTTCCACCGCCACAACCTCGACAAAGACAAGCGCAATGAGCGCAGAAGCCACAGAGACAACGGCCGTGAAGACCGTGAGGAGCGCAGAGACCGCAAGGGCGGCTACAAGAGCAGCGCGAACAAGGGCGGCCATGAGCGTTTCGACCGCAGCGGCAAAGGTCGCTCATTCAGCAAAGGCAAGGATTTCGGAAAGAAAAGGAGATTCAACGATGACGAGGATTAAGCAGTTGCTGACCACGACATTGCTCCTGGCAGCCTCTATGACAATGAGCGCACAAAACAGACTTTTCTCCCTTGAGGACCTGAATTTCGGCGGCAATAACTACTACCGCATGCAGCCCAGGGACATGTTCCTCACCTGGTGGGGCGAGAGACTCGTTCAGACGGATGTGGAGGAGTGCTACCTTATCGACACGAAGACTGGTGAGAAGCACCTGCTCTTCACCCTCGATGACATCAACACATGGGCAGAGAGCGACAGCGTGAGATATGTTCGCCACCTGATGAACGCCACCTTCCCCTACCCCAGTCAGCCCATTGTGGCAGTAGGCAACAGAAAGGCTTTCATCCTTGTCGACTTCGAGGCAAAGAAGATTGTATGGCAGGACAGCATCTCCGGTCAGGAGGCAAACGACTGGAACGCCCAATCGCGCGCCACAGCCTATGTCGAGAACAATCAGCTCTTCATCGCCGACGCACAGGGCAAGAAGCACCAGCTGTCGACTGACGGCTCACGCGAGATTGTCTACGGACAGTCTGTCCACCGCAATGAGTTTGGCATCAACAAGGGTACTTTCTGGAGTCCTGACGGCATGCGTCTGGCCTTCTATCGCATGGATCAGAGCATGGTGACCGACTATCCGCAGGTGGATATCTTCCCTCGCGAAGCTACCCATGAGCCTGACAAATATCCCATGGCAGGTATGGCCTCTCACAAGGTCACCATAGGCGTCTACGACCTCCAGTCGCAGCAGACCGTCTACCTGCAGGCTGGCGACCCCACAGACCGCTATTTCACGAACATCGCATGGAGCCCTGACAGCAAGACCGTCTATATTCTTGAACTGAATCGCGGTCAGAACGACTGTCGTCTGGTGTCTTATAACGCCATCACTGGTGAACGTATCGCAGAACTCTATCGCGAGACATCCGATAAATATGTAGAACCACAGAACCCCATCCAGTTCCTGCCTTGGGATGACACGAAGTTCATCCTACAGAGTGAGAAGGATGGGTATAACCACCTCTACCTGTTCGACGTGAAGGGTAAGGAACTCAAGCAGCTCACCAAAGGCCCTTGGGTGGTAATGGAGGTGGTTGGTTTCAACCGCAAGAGCCAGAGCATCATCATTCGCTCCAACGAGCTCAGTCCCCTGCAGAGCAATCTCTATGCCGTCAACGTGAAGACGGGCAAGCGCACCCTTCTCGACCGTGGCATCGGCGTGACTCGCAGCGTCAGCCTCTCTGCCTCTGGCCAACAGGCTGTTGAGAAGTTCTCTGCGCCCGACATTCCTCGCATCATCGATATCGTGAACACCAGCAATGGGAAGCATTGCGAGTTGCTCAATGCCGAAGACCCCTGGCAGAACTACCAGCAGCCCATCTTCGAGAATGGCAGCATCAAGGCTGCCGACGGACTGACCGACCTGTATTTCCGCATGGTGAAGCCAGCCGACTTCGATGCCAGCAAGAAATACCCCACCGTGGTATACGTATATGGTGGTCCCCACGCCCATAACGTCGATGCCTCATGGCACTGGATGAGTCGCTCGTGGGAGACATATATGGCTCAGAAAGGCTATATCCTGTTCATTCTCGACAACCGCGGTTCAGAGAATCGCGGACGCGACTTCGAGCAGGCCACCTTCCACCAGCTGGGACAGATAGAGATGCAGGACCAGATGAAGGGTGTCGACTATCTGCGCACCCTGCCTTACGTTGATATGGATCGTCTGGGCGTACATGGCTGGAGCTTTGGCGGCTTCATGACCATCTCGCTGATGACCAACTACCCCGATGTGTTCAAGGTAGGTGTGGCTGGCGGCCCTGTCATCGACTGGAAATGGTATGAGGTGATGTATGGCGAACGCTATATGGGCACCCCAGAGAACAATCCTGAGGGTTATGCCAAGACCTCTCTGCTTGCCAAAGCCAAGAACCTGAAGGGCAAGCTGCAGATTATCACTGGCTACAACGACAACACCGTGGTGCCTCAGCACTGCCTGTCGTTCCTCGATGCCTGTATCAAGGCTGGCACACAGCCCGACTTCTTCGCCTACCCTGGCGAGGAGCACAACATGCGCGGCCATGCCAGCGTGCATCTGCATGAGCGCATCACACAGTACTTTGAAGACTACCTAAAGGTGAAAAGGTGAAAAGGTAGAAAGGTAAAAAGGTGAAAAGGTAGAAAGGTAAAAAAGCAAAAAGAGAAAAGGATAAGAAATATGAAAATACTACTGTTAGGAAGTGGCGGACGTGAGCACGCCCTGGCTTGGAAAATTGCTCAGAGTGAGAAATGTGAGAAACTCTATATTGCCCCAGGTAACGCTGGCACTGGCAACTGCGGTGAGAATGTAGCCATGAAGGCCGACGACTTCGAGGCCATCAAGGAGTTCATCGTGGCCAAGGGCGTTAACATGGTGGTTGTCGGTCCTGAGGACCCTCTGGTGAAAGGCATCTACGACAACCTGAAGGCCGACGAGCGTACTAAGGACGTACCCGTCATCGGCCCTTCAAAGGCTGGTGCCGTACTCGAAGGCTCCAAGGACTTTGCCAAGAGTTTCATGCAGCGCCACAACATCCCCACAGCACGCTATCAGACCTTCGACGGCGAACATCTGGAGGAAGGTCTGAAGTTTCTTGAGACCCTCGAAGCTCCCTACGTTCTCAAGGCCGACGGTCTCTGCGCAGGTAAGGGCGTTCTGATTCTCCCCACCCTCGACGAGGCCAAGAAAGAACTCAAGGAGATGCTGGGCGGCATGTTCGGCAACGCCTCGAGCCGTGTGGTCATCGAGGAGTTCATGAGTGGTATCGAGTGCTCTGTCTTCGTACTCACTGATGGCAAGAACTATAAGATTCTGCCTGAGGCCAAGGACTACAAGCGTATCGGCGAGCACGATACGGGTCTGAACACTGGCGGTATGGGAAGTGTTACCCCTGTACCCTTCGCCACCAAAGAGTGGATGCAGAAGGTGGAGGACCGCATCATCCGTCCGACAGTAGAGGGGCTGGCTGCTGACGGCATCGACTACAAGGGATTCATCTTCTTCGGCCTCATCAACCGCACCAATACGCCAAGTAAAGAGGCTGAGCCATACGTCATCGAGTACAACTGTCGTATGGGCGACCCAGAGACTGAGAGCGTTATGCTCCGTCTGAAGAGCGACATCGTCGATCTGTTCGAGGGTGTAGCTGCCGGCGACCTCGACAAGCGTGCCATCGAGTTCGATCCCCGTTCTGCCGTGTGCGTCATGATGGTGAGCGGCGGTTACCCCCAGGAGTACAAGAAGGGTTACCCCATCACAGGCATCGACCAGGTAGAGGGATCTATCGTCTTCCACAGTGGCACGGCCATGAAGGACGGTCAGGTAGTGACGGCTGGTGGTCGCGTCATTGCTGTCTCTTCCTACGGCAAGGATAAGGCCGAGGCACTTCAGAAATCGTTTGAGGAAGCTCAGAAGATTCAGTTCACCGATAAATATTTCCGTCGCGACATCGGCGCTGATCTATGATCAAACGCTTACAAAACAGAATCGCAGAAAGCCGTTACGCATTGCCTGTAACGGCCTTCTACGCTATACTCATCTGGCTCACCGCTGGTCTGGTGTCCCAGCAGTGGTGGGTCCAGTTCGGCTGTTTCGTACTGTCGGCGTGGATGATGATGCAACTCAACAATGAGAACCTGCTCATCCGCATCTACAGCCGACTGGTGTCGTGCGCCTATCTGGCAATCACCAGTGCGGCAGTCTTTCTCTTTCCCTCGCGCTCAGGAGCACTCATGCAGATGGGAGCAGCTTTGGCTCTTTACCTGCTCTGGCACAGCTATCAGGACCGCGACTCGGTAGGCTGGACATTCTACACATTCCTTTGTCTGGGCATAGGAAGCATCATCCAGAGTCAGGTGCTTTACTACCTGCCTGCGTTCTGGATTATGATGGCGTGGTTCATCTTCTCACTCTCATGGCGCACGTTCTTTGCTTCCCTGTTGGGCCTGCTCACTCCCTATTGGTTCTGTCTGCCTTATTATGTCTATCAGGGCGAAGACAGTCTGGCTCTGCTGTCAAGTCATCTGAGCAGTCTGTTCGATATCGTGTCGCGCCCCGACTACACGATGCTCAACTTGTCCCAGTTGGCATTTCTCGGTTTCCTTGTGGTGCTCTTCATCATCGGCGCCATCCACTTTATCCTCACCAGCTATAAGGATAAGATCCGTGTACGCCAGATATACTACAGTTTTATCATGGTGGCCATTTATTCCTTATTGCTGGTGGTGGTTCAGCCCCAGTGCTACGACATGGTAATCCGCGTGCTGATTCTGGTGGTCAGCCCCATCGTCGCCCATTTCTTTGCGCTCACCCACACACGTCTCACCAACATCCTGTTCATCGTCATCATCATCATGACCCTTTTGTTCACAGGCTATAACCTATGGATGTCATCATCACTCTTTTAAGTCAGTATGGTTATTGGGGCATGCTGCTGGCAGCCTTTCTGGCTGGCAGTTTCTTCCCTTTTTCCAGCGAGGCGGTGATGATAGCGCTCATGGCCACTGGCCTCGACCCTTGGCAACTCATGGTCTACGGCACCATCGGTAATGTGCTGGGGTCTGTGGTCAACTACGGCATCGGTCGTATGGGCAGGATGGAATGGATTGAAAAGTACCTCCATGTCAGGAAAGAAAGCCTCGACAAAGCCCATCGTTTTCTGGCGGGCCATGGCTCTTGGATGGGCTTTTTCGCCTTCCTGCCTGTTCTCGGCAGTGCCATCACCATCGCCTTGGGACTGATGCGCTCCAACATCGTCATCACATTCATCGCCATCACCATAGGCAAATTATTCCGTTATATTATCTTAATTTACGGCGCAGGGCTGTTTATGTAAACAAAGTTTTTAGTATCTTTGCAGTCATAATTTGAGTTTTAACGTTAGAATAGCATATTTTCAATGAAACAATTCAGACTGGTGGACAATACCCTCGGTTGGCTTTCTTTTCTGATTGCCGCCTTCGTCTATTGCTCCACGATCGAACCGACAGCCAGTTTCTGGGACTGTCCGGAGTTTATCACGACAGGTTATAAACTTGAAATAGGTCACCCCCCTGGGGCACCGTTCTTCATGCTTACTGCCAACCTGTTCTCGCAGTTCACAAGCGATGCGACTCAGGTGGCCCGCATGGTCAACACGATGAGCGCCCTGCTCTCTGCCACGTGTATCCTATTCCTCTTCTGGAGCATCACCCACTTGGTACGCAGACTGCTCATCAGCCGCTGGGAAGACCTCTCGCTCTCTAAGCTCATAGCCATCGAGGGCTCTGGCTTAGTGGGCGCATTGATCTACACTTTCAGCGATACCTTCTGGTTCTCGGCTGTCGAGGGCGAGGTCTATGCCTACTCCTCGGCCTTTACTGCTGTGGTGTTCTGGCTCATCCTGAAATGGGAAGACCATGCCGACGAGCCTCATTCTGACCGCTGGCTCATCCTGATCATGTATATGACAGGCCTGTCTATCGGTGTCCACCTGCTCAACCTGCTGTGTGTACCTGCCATCGGCCTGGTATATTACTACCGTCGCTATCCCGATGCCAATCTCAAGGGCTCGCTCATTGCCTTAGCGGCTTCGCTGGTCATCCTGGCAGCCGTGCTCTATGGCGTCGTTCCTGGCATCATCACCGTGGGCGGCTGGTTCGAGCTGTTCTTCGTCAACACGCTCGGCATGCCGTTCAACACAGGCGAGATCATCTATATCATCCTGCTGGTGAGCTGTGTCATCTGGGCAGTCTATGAGACCCAGACGCAGCGCCACTCTGAGAAGGTACAGAATATTGCCTTCCTGCTCTCAGTGGGCATGCTTGGCATTCCATTCTACGGTTGGGGCTGGTCGGCCTTCATCATCGGTATCATCGTACTGGCAGCCCTCTGGTTCGTATTGGGTTACACCAAGGACAAGAAAGCACTCATCACAGCCCGCATGAAGAACACCACCCTGCTCTGCATGCTCATGCTCATGATTGGCTACTCCAGCTACGCGCTGATTGTCATCCGCTCTTCTGCCAACCCCCCGATGGACCAGAACTCTCCAGAGGACATTTTCACACTCGGCGACTATCTGGGACGTGACCAGTATGGCAACCGCCCACTGTTCTATGGTCAGGCTTACACCTCTCAGGTAGCCCTCGAACAGGATGGCAACTACTGCAAGCCCGTCATGTCGAAGGGTAAGCCCGTCTACCAGCGCAAGGAGAAGGCTTCTGCCGACGAGAAAGACTCTTATTTCGTGGTTCGCACTAAAGACGAATACGTATATGCCCAGAACATGTTCTTCCCACGTATGTACGATGCAGGTCATGCTGCAGCCTACGAATCGTGGATGGGAGGTGTCGACGGCACCGAGGTTCCCTACGACCGCTGTGGCGAACCCATGACCGTCAAGGTCCCCTCACAGTTCGAGAACATCCGTTTCTTCCTGTCTTATCAGTGTAATTTCATGTACTGGCGTTACTTCATGTGGAACTTCGCCGGTCGTCAGAACGATATCCAAGGTAATGGTGAACTCGAGCACGGCAACTGGATCACAGGTATCCCCTTCATCGACAACGCACGCCTGGGTGACCAGGAGCTGTTGCCCGATGAGCTGAAGGAGAACAAGGGTCACAACGTATTCTACTGCATGCCACTTATCCTGGGCCTCATCGGTCTCTTCTGGCAAGCATGGTACACCCGCAAGCGTAAGATCGTGGTCAACGGCACGGAGAAGATCATCGACGACCCCGTAGGCATCCGCCAGTTCTGGGTGGTGTTCTTCCTCTTCTTCATGACCGGTCTGGCCATCGTTATTTACCTCAACCAGACACCTATGCAGCCCCGTGAGCGCGACTACGCTTACGCAGGCTCGTTCTATGCCTTCGCCATCTGGTGTGGCATGGGCGTGGCAGCCATCATCGACTGGCTCCAGCGCAAGCTGAAGAAGGAGAGCCTGATTATCGCAGCCGTGGTAGCTGTCGTTGCTCTGCTGGTTCCCATCCAGATGGCCTCACAGACATGGGACGACCACGACCGTTCTGGCCGCTACACCTGCCGCGACTTCGGTCAGAACTACCTCATGACTCTGCAGGAGGAGGGCAATCCTATCATCTTCACCAATGGCGACAATGACACCTTCCCCCTCTGGTATAACCAAGACACCGAGGGCGTGCGTACCGATGCCCGCGTCTGCAACCTCTCTTACCTGCAGACCGACTGGTATATCGACCAGATGCGCCGTCAGGCCTACGACTCGCCTTCACTGCCCATCACATGGAGCCGACTGGAGTATTGCGCCGGTACCAACGAGTATGTACAGGTCGACCCCTCGCTTAAGGAACAGGTACTCGAGCTCTATCGCCAGAATCCTGAGGAGGCTAAGAAACAGCTGGGCGAAGAGCCCTTCGAGCTGAAGAACATCCTCAACCACTGGGTACGCTCTAAGGTCAAGGACTTCCACGTCATCCCCACCGATACCGTTTATATGACCATCGATAAAGAGGCTGTTCGCAAGAGTGGCATGATGATGGCAGCTGATAGCATCCCCGACAAGATGGTCATCTCGCTCAAGGGTAAGAGTGCCCTTTACAAGGGCGACCTCATGATGCTCGAGATTCTTGCCAATGCCAACTGGACACGTCCTGTCTATGTGGCCCTTACCGTGGGTTCCGAGAACTACATGAACCTGGGCGACAACTTCGTGCAGGAGGGTCTGGCCAACCGTATCACGCCGTTCACCACCAACGCTCCTGGCGCTAAGAACTTCGATACCGAGAAGACGTTCAACAACGTGATGAACAAGTTCAAGTTCGGTGGTGTTGATACCAAGGGCATCTATCTTGACGAGACGGTGATCCGTATGTGCTACACCCACCGTCGCCTGCTCTCATTGTTGGCCCTGGACCTCGTCAACGAGGGTAAGACCGACAAAGCCAAGCAGGTACTTGACAAGTGTGAGAAGGCTCTGCCATCCTATAACATCCCGCACGACTTCCAGAGCGGTTCACTCGATCTGGCCCGCGCCTATGCCTTGACGGCTCAGCCCAAGAAGGCCCAGCAGCTCATCGACGAACTCTGGAAGAAGTCGGCACAGTATCTGCAGTTCTACTGCTCGCTCGACGAGTCTCGTTTCAGCATGTCACAGCACGACTGCATGGTTCATCTCTATATCATGCAGCAGATACTCAGCATCGAGGACATGATAGATCAGAAGAAGTCTGAGCGCCTTGAGCAACAGCTCCAGAGCCTCATGCATATATACGAATCCAAAGGAGGGAGCTACGGAGAATGATTATTGAGCAACCAGCACCCTATCTCCGCTGGCTCTACCCCAGGGCTTACTGGAGGATGGACCGTCACGACAGGTCAGTGTACCTGACCTTCGACGACGGCCCCATACCAGAAGCCACCCCGTTTATCCTTGAAACGCTGAAGCAGTTCAATGCCAAGGCCACCTTCTTCATGGTGGGCGACAATGTGCGCAAGTATCCGGAGCTCTATCAGCGCATCGTGGCAGAGGGCCATCAGGTGGGTAACCACACCCACAACCATATCGGTGGTCTACGCCACACCATCAAGGAATACAGCTATAATGTCGAGAAGGCCAATGCCTACATCCACAGCCATTACGTGCGCCCGCCCCATGGCTGGATGCGTATGGCACAATATGCCTGGCTCAGTCGTAAGTACAAAATCGTGATGTGGGACCTTGTCACCCGCGACTACTCTAAATGGATGACAGCCGAGGATGTGGTCAACAATGTCAAGAAATACGCACGCAACGGTTCCATCATCACCTTCCACGACTCCCTCAAGTCCATCGACAAGCTCCGCACAGCCCTCCCAGAGAGTCTCCAATGGCTCAAAGACCAGGGCTATTCTTTCCGCACCTTCCCCTAAACCCCTTACTATCGACTATAAACACTAAACAATAAAAAAATGAAGAAATTACTAACATCTTGTTTACTAGCTACCACATTCGCTATGACAACAAATGCTCAGCCGCAACTCTCGGCAACAAACATCGACGAAGTACTTAAGGCCATGACCCTTGAGGAGAAAGCCAAACTTCTGGTTGGCGGTGCAAACAACTTCTTCGGCGCCAATGCCGTAGTAGGCGGCGAGGCCGACCTCGTGGCAGGTGCTGCCGGCACCTCCCCTGCCATCCCCCGTCTTGGCATCCCAGCCACAGTACTCACCGACGGCCCTGCAGGTGTGCGTATCGACCCCACCCGCCCAGGCACCGACAAGACCTATTATGCCACTGCATTCCCCATTGGTTCCTGTCTGGCTTCCACCTGGAACACCGAACTCGTAGGACGTGTGGGCGAGGCCATCGGCAATGAGACCAAGGAATATCGCTGCGATGTCATCCTGGGTCCTGGCATGAACCTCCATCGCAATCCCCTCTGCGGTCGCAACTTCGAGTACTACTCAGAAGACCCCCTGCTCACCGGTAAGATTGCCGCAGCTTATATCAACGGCGTACAGAGTCAGGGTGCAGGCGTCTCTGCCAAGCACTTCGCTGTGAACTCACAGGAGACCGACCGCACCTCTGTCGACGAGCGCGTCTCTCAGCGTGCAGCCCGTGAGCTCTATCTCCGCGGCTTCGAGATTGCAGTCCGCGAGAGCAACCCCTGGACCATCATGGCATCATATAACAAGGTGAACGGTGAGTTCTCGATGGGTAACCACGACCTGCTCACCAAGATCCTCCGCGACGACTGGGGCTTCAAGGGCATCGTCATGACCGACTGGATTGGCATCCGCGAAGGTCTGCCCACCATCCGCGAGGTACAGGCAGGCAACGACCTCATGGAGCCGGGCCAGCCCGCTCAGGTCGAAGAGATCATCGCTGGTGTGAAGAACGGAACCCTCGCCATCGCCGATGTCGACCGCAATGTGCGTCGCATGCTCGAGTACATCGTCAAGACGCCCAGTTTCCACAAGTATCCAGCCAACAACGCCCCCGACTTCAAGGCTCATGCCGCCATCACCCGTCAGACGGCTGCCGAGGGCATCGTACTGCTGAAGAACAACGGCACCCTGCCTTGGAAGGACAATGCCATCAAGACCGTCGCCCTGTTTGGCGAGAACTCCTACGACTTCCTCTCTGGCGGCACAGGATCTGGCTGCGTACATCCACCTTATGTAGTCGACATGCTTGAAGGTCTGAAGAACGCAGGCATCCAGTCATCACCCGTTCTCACCGACATCTATCGCAAGTACATCGAGTTCGCAAAGGTCAAGTTCCAAGCCGAGCGTCATCCCGCCAAGTGGTATCAGCGCGAGTATTTCGGTCAGCAGAAATATCCGGAGATCGGCCTCTCACCCATCGCCATCAACAACGAGGTGCAGACTGCCGATGCAGCCATCATCACCATCGGTCGCCAGGCAGGTGAAGGTGTCGATCGCGACATCGACACCGAGTTCAACCTCATCGCCGAGGAGCGTGCCCTCATCACCGACGTGTGCAACGCCTTCCATGCCGCAGGCAAGCCCGTCATCGTGATTATCAATTCAGGCAGTGTCATCGAGACCGCCTCATGGAGCAGTTACCCCGATGCCATTCTCTGCGCTTGGCAGCCAGGCATGGAGGGCGGCAACTCGATTGCCGACCTGCTCACCGGCAAGGTGAACCCCTCTGGCAAGCTCACCATGACATGGCCCATCGCCGCCACCGACCACCTCTCGACGAAGAACTTCCCTGGTCAGCTCGACTACTACAGCTTCAAGGATATGACAGCCAACAAGCAACCAATCCCAGGACATGCCTATACCAACCACGAAGAGGGCATCTATGTGGGTTATCGTTATTTCGACACCTATCAGAAAGAAGTAGCCTATCCTTTCGGTTTCGGTCTCTCCTACACCACCTTCAGTTTCTCGAAGCCTGTGGTGAAGGCAAAGGGTAAGACCGCAGTAGAGGTGACGGTCACCGTCAAGAATACCGGTTCTTGCGCTGGTAAGGAAGTGGCTCAGGTATATGTCAAGGCCCCACAGGCCCGCTTGGAAAAGCCGTCCCACGAGCTGAAGGCCTTTGCCAAGACCCGTGAGCTGCAGCCCGGCGAGAGCCAGACACTCACCATGACCATTCCCGTGCGCGATCTGGCATCGTTCGACGAGACAGGCTCACAATGGCTCACCGAGGCAGGTCAGTACACCTTCCTCATCGGCAACAGCAGTCGCAACCTTCCTGCTACTGCCCAGCTCACCCTGAGTGAATACACCGAGCCCACCTCCAAGGCGCTCTAAACATAAAAAATCCCCGCTCAAATCGAGCGGGGATTTTTTTAATATGCATTCTTGTCTCTGACGAAAAAGGACTTGATAGTGAGCCAAATGATGCGGCAGTCTAACCAGAAAGTCCAGTGCTCCATATACCAGATGTCACGCTGCACGCGCCCTTCCATCTGCCACACTTCCCTGGTCTCCCCTCTGTAGCCCGTGACTTGCGCCCACCCCGTAATGCCGGGCTTGATAAAGTGGCGCACCATGTACTTGTCTATCAGTTCGGAATACATCTTCGTATGGGCAAGCTTCCAATAACGGTGGCAGAGGGTCTAGCCCAATAGAGATAGGCACCGGCCAGCAGGATACAAAGCAAGACTATTTGACTGATGTTTATATAATTACACAACAAGAGGGGGACACCATCCTAAGGTTTTAGGCGGATATGGTTATTGGCGTTAATTGGTAGCGATAAGTCTTTTCCCCTTACTGACATCCAGTGTTGGTTGTTGATTCGCATTTGCAAAGATAGAGAAAAAAAAAGGACACCACCAAAGAAAATAGAAAAAAAATAAATCCCCGCTTCAACCGAGCGGGGATTTATCATTTATTTCTTACTCTGATTCTGAAAGTTTGTCGTCGCTCTCCAGTACAAGACCATCGATGGGCAACTGGCGGCTGATGGCTGTGTGGAAGGAAATGAGCGTCTGGCTGCTGGCAAGACCCAGAGGCTGCAGACGGTCGTGGATAATGGTGAGCAGATGGTGATTATTGTAAGCATAAATCTTGATGAACATATCGAAGTTACCAGTGGTGTAATGACACTCCACCACCTCTGGGATTTCCTTCAGGCGTTCAACCACCTCGTCGAACTTCTCAGGGTCTTTCAGGTTCAGACCGATATAAGCACAGGTCTCGTAGCCTATACGCTCTGGATCGATGATGAACTCTGAGCCTTTGAGTACGCCCATTGACGTGAGTTTCTGAATGCGCTGATGAATAGCTGCGCCACTCACACCACAGGCACGTGCCACCTCCAGGAATGCAATACGTGCATCGGCAGAGATCAGTTGTAGAATCTGTTTGTCAAGTTTATCGATTTTACTCATAAGCTATATATGTTTTATTTGATTTGAGTTGCACTGTAATTGATGCGCAGGGCATAGCACTGCTGAAGGGCCTGCTTCACGTCGTGGATGATGCCCATCGGCGTATGCCGGTCAGCACGCAGACTGACGGTGAGGTGTTCGGCGTTGGCGGGTGACATGTCTGCACGGATATGTTCGATACGGGCAGGGATCTCCTCGGGCATCACCAGATCACCATTGAGCTGTACGCCCCATGTGTTATCGTCTTGCCGGCCGATATAGATATTGATGACAGAGGCTTTATTGGCCAGCTTCTGTACCTCGGTGCCCTGGGGCACTTCCAGACGCACCTTCACCTCGTCGCTGCGCATGTGGGTGACAATCATGAAGAAGAACAGCACCGTGAAGATGAGGTCGGGCATAGAGGCCACATTCAGCGAGGGTACGCCGTGGCGACTGGTATGGAACTTGCTCTTCATGGGTCTCATTGGCCACCTCCTTTCAGGTCTTCGCTGATGCGCTGGGGATAATGCTCGTTGACCGTCGTGCGCTCATCGGCCGACAGGCGGCTGTAGTCGCACCCATAGTGACGACGGGCATAGTCGTTGCGCAGGGTATAATAGGCCTTGACCACTGCCTCCTGCATCTGGAAATAGGCGTCGTAGGTGGTCTCACGGTCGGCCTGTATCGTCACTGCATGTCCTGTGGGATTGACAGAGGCCATAGCCATCACCTCGTCGGTGAGTTGCCGGGCGGTGACCGCCTTGCCATCACAGGTAAGCTGGTTATGGGCATCGAGCTCTATGCGCAGCACATGGTCTTTGTTGATATTCTTAGGCTGCTCATGCTCCAAAGGCGGAGGGGCCATCTGGCGCAAGAGTCCCTTGTCCGTGTCCATCGATGATGTCACGAGAAAGAATATCAGGAGCATGAACGAGATGTCGGCTGTCGACGTGGTGTTCAACTCCGGAATCTGCTGACGATAGCGCTTACGAAACATCCGAGGATCAGAAGGATTGAAGTATAGATAAACATATCTGTCAGCCTGAGCCAGAGGGCATCTGTATACAGAATGCCATTGGTCATGACAGGCTTTGACGAGCCTAAGAGGAAGGTGAGCACCAGACAGACAACCAGACCGATGGCTACGCACCACCCGATTTTGCCTGCAGGCACACCATTGATGATATCGTCGCCCTTGCGCCGTGTACGCATGCCATGCCACACGCTATAGGCCGTCACACCGAGTGCAACAGCCGTCACCAGGTACATCAGACCAAGCATGACATCGGCCAGGAAAGGCGATACGAAACTATTCATTTTTCTTACCCTTTAACTTATACTCTGTTATCATGTCGAGCAGACTGATGGCCGACTCTTCCATCTGAGACGTCAGGCGCTCTATCTTGGAGAGTATGTAGCTGTAGAAGAGCTGCAGGATGAGGGCTACCACGATACCGAAGATGGTGGTGATGAGCGCTACCTTCATACCTTGCGCTACAATGGTAGGACCGATATCGCCTGCCTGCTGAATCTGGTCGAAGGCCATCACCATACCAATCACCGTGCCAAGGAAACCTAATGAAGGGGCCATGGCGATGAAGAGCTTGATCCACGAGCAACCCTTTTCGAGATTGGCTACCTGCAAACCTCCGTAGTTGGTGATGGAACGCTCGATGGCATCCATCGACTGGTGGATATGAAGCAGACCCTGATAGCAGACTGAGGCCACAGGGCCACGCGTGTTCCTGCAAAGGGTCTTGGCACCCTCTACATCGTCCTGTTGCAGATGTTTCTCGATATCCTCGAGCAACTTGTAGGACTTGATTTCTGAGAGTGTCAGGTAGATGATGCGCTCAATGCAGAAAGCCAGACCCAGCACTAGGGCCAGGGCTACGAGCGACATGAACCCGACGTTACCGTCGATGAACTTGGTCTTCAACTGTTTGTGGAAACCTCCCTCTTCGTCAGCTGCCTCAGCATCGTCGATGACCATGGCCTCTGCTGCCAATGAGTCAGTCACAGCTAAGGATTCAGCCGCAGCAACAGTGTCTGCAACGAGAGCTGTATCTTGTTGGGGAGTCTTGTCTTGAGCATACGAGACTTGCGTCATGACAAGCAAGCCTACCAGTGAAAACAGAATAGTCAGTCTTTTCATAATGATATCTGTCAAATGCGGAGAGAACAGGACATCCTCGGCTCTTTGCCTCGGAGCTTTGAATCCTGTCAAATCCTTGCGGAGAGAACAGGACATCCTCAGCATTTTGCCTCGGAGCTTTGAATCCTGTCTATACCATGCGGAGAGAACAGGATTCGAACCTGCGAACCGGTTTTGCCGGTTACACGCTTTCCAGGCGTGCCTCTTCAACCACTCGAGCACCTCTCCTTGTTTCGCTAACTTCGGTCTGCAAAGATAGCGTTTTTACTTCAGATTAAAGGGCTTAAACATTTATATTTAATACTTTTTTGCAGTTTTGGGTCGTCTTCTCTGCCACTTCCTCCTCGCTGACACCATAAGCCTCTGCCAGTTTGCGCAGCACATGAGCCACAAAGGCCGGTTCGTTGCGCTGACCTCGCATGGGGACGGGAGCCATGTATGGGGCATCGGTCTCAAGTACAATACGATCTAGGGGGACAACAGCGGGAAGCACCTCTGGGAGATGGGACTTCTTGAAGGTGAGCACACCTCCGATGCCCAACACGAAACGCTCGAACTGCAACAGTTCTTTTGCTTCCAACTCATTGCCTGTAAAACAATGGAACACGCCTCCCGGCAGATCATTCTTATAGCGTTTGAGAATGGACACCATCTCATTCTGCGCCTTGCGACAATGAATCATCAATGGCAACTGCAACTCTACCGACCAGCGTACCTGCTGCTCAAAAGCCTCCAGCTGCTCTTGCTCGAACTCACGACTCCAATAGAAGTCGAGACCCACCTCACCAATGGCAACGGCCTCGCGCACTACAGGGTATATGGCCGTCAGTACTTCGCGCCAGTCGCTGCGCACCTCCTCAGGATGGAGACCGAGCATGGGATAGCAGTAGCCCGGATAACGATGACAGAGGTCGATAACCGTCTGACATGACTTGAGGTCGATGCCGGGGATACCAATAGCCGCCACCCCTGCCTCCTGGGCACGGGTTACAACGGCATCAAGGTCTTCACGGAATTCCTCGCCGTCCAGATGACAATGGGTGTCGATGAAACGAAGCATCAGCTCTGGCGGGTCATCATCTCAGCAGCATAGGCCTTCAGTTCGGCCTTACGCTCCTCGGGTACGTTCACCTTGGCCAGATACTTCAAGGCCAGCTGATAGCACTCTTCCATCTTCTGCTCACAGAGCTGACGGATACCTATCTCGTCGTAGAGCTTTGTCACGGCCTTCACCTTCTCATTACGATCGAACTCCTTGGCGAAGATCCACTTCTCGAGTTCCTTGCGCTGAGCGTCGTTGGCACGGTTATAGGCATTGATAAGCATATAGGTCTTCTTGTTCGAGGTGATGTCGCCACCGATGTTCTTGCCAAACACCTTCGGGTCGCCATAGACATCGAGCAGGTCGTCCTGAAGCTGGAAGGCCAGACCAATCTGCTCACCGAACTTATAGAGATTGTCCTGATCGTCTTTCGACGCACCGGCCAGAATGGCACCAATCTTCACGGCACATGCCAGAAGCACGCTTGTCTTCAGACGAATCATCTCGATATATTCTTCTTCACGCACATCGTTGCGAGTCTCAAACTCCACGTCGAGCTGCTGTCCCTCACCAATCTCATAGGTAGTAATGAGGAAGGTATGGAACACGTCCTTCACCTTGCTTACCTCACATGCCTCGATACGCTCGAAGGCCTGCAGCAGCATGGTATCACCCGAGAGAATGGCCTGATTGTCATCCCACTTCTTATGTACCGTCTCGTGACCGCGACGCATGTCGGCATTGTCCATCAGGTCGTCGTGCAGCAACGTAAAGTTATGATAGGTCTCCAAGCCAATGGCCTGGGTCATGATGCTCTCTGGATTGTCCTTATAGAGGTTATAGGCCAGCAGCATCAATACAGGGCGGACACGCTTTCCTCCCAACGATAGTACATACTTGATTGGTTCATACAGGGTAAAGGGCTTTCGGTCATAGGCCAGACCGTCGAGCGCCGCATTTACCTTTTTAAGTAATTCTTCTGATTTGTACATTTTATATTTAAATAATTTATTTACATGTTGAACACCACAGGGATGCAGACTTTCGTACGACAGGGCTTGGCATTCATCACACCTGCCTGCCATTTAGGCATCATACGCAGCACACGCAGTACTTCGCGGTCGCAGGCCGCATCCAAATGCTGGACAAGCTCCAGATCTGACACCGACCCGTCTTGATTGACGATGAACTGCGCCACCACCTTGCCCTTCACCTTCTGCTGCTGCGCTGAAGCAGGGTATTTCAGGTTCTTAGTAAGCCACTTCATAAACTCCGAGGCACCTCCGGGGAACTGGGGCAGATCTTCTACCACACGGAAGTCTACCGGTTCATCGTACATATCGACTACCTCGGGTTTCTCTTCTTCTGCCATTTTCTCGGGATCAGGCAGTTGCTCCTGCTCCATCTGCTGAGTCTCTGAGGGCAGTTCCACGTCCTCGTCGACCAGTCGCAGCTGTTCCGACTCCGGTTTCTCCACTTTCTGCTCCTGTGGCATCATCATCGGTATCTCATCCTTGTCGCGTTTCAGAGGCGAGAGCTCCATCTCCGCCTCCAGGTCGTCATCGTCCTCGAAGAACGCCCAGCCATTGTCTGAGCTGTTCCATTCGAGTGCCACGAACAGGGAGGCGAGCACGACAATCAGGCCCAGCAGGAACCCTTGCACCCGTCGCTGCTCTATATCTGCCTCACGACTCTTCTTGACTTCCATAATAAATCCGGCTTTTGGCCGTTATATTTAAAACTTGCCTGCAAAGATAATAAAAAGTAAAAAGGTAAAAAAGTAAAAAGGTAAAAAAGACCTTTAATTAAGAATATTTTTGTAATTTTGTGCCCGAAAAAGGCAAAATAGTGAATTGTTATCAGTGAATAGTTTATTTCGTATATATGAGGTCAGATGGCGATTGAGAGTGGTGATAGTGCTATTTGCCATTCACTGTTCTATGCTACCAGCTTTCAGTCAGGAGAGCCAGACTGCCTATAACTTCCTGAGACTGCCCGTCAGTGCGCATGTGGCTGCTGTAGGAGGCGATAACATCACGCTGACCGACGATGATGCCACGCTCATCTTCCACAACCCCGCCCTGATCAATGGCGTAAGCGACCGCACCATCAACCTGAACTACATGACCTACATGGAAGGGGCAAAGACGGCCAGCGCCGCTTTCATCAAAGGGGCTGGCGACAGAGGCACGTGGGGCGTGACAGGACAATATATGGATTATGGCAGCATGAAGCAGACCACAGCCAACAACGAAGACCTGGGTACTTTCTCGGCTAAGGACTGGGCCATCGGCGGAACTTTTGCATATGCCCTCTCCAACACCATCAGCGGTGGCATCACGGCAAAACTCATCTCTTCCCATATCGCAGGCTACAGTTCGCTGGCCGTAGGGGTAGACTTAGGACTGAACTATTACGATGAAGAGACGGCATGGAGCCTGTCGGCCGTGGCCCGTAACCTCGGTGGACAGGTAAAAGCCTACGACGAGGAGTTCGAGCGCATACCCTTCGACCTGCAGGTGGGGGTGAGCAAGCAGTTACAGGGGGCGCCCCTTAGGTTCCACGCCACGATGAGCCGCCTCACCGACTGGGACGAGGCCTTCGGGCGACATCTGGCCGTGGGTGCCGATATTCTGCTGAGCAGTAACATCTATGTAGCTGCAGGCTACAACTTCCGACGTGTCAGCCAGATGAAGATATCCGACTCTGAAGGAGCCGCCTCTCATGGTGCAGGACTCTCGCTGGGCGCAGGTCTCTCACTGGAACGCCTTAAGCTGCACGTGGCCTACGGCAAATATCACGTCAGCACATCTTCGATTTTAATTAATATATCATACGCATTATGAAGAAAATAACTATTGCCATCGATGGCCACTCGTCGTGCGGAAAGAGCACCATGGCCAAGGACCTCGCCCGTGAGGTGGGGTATGTCTATGTAGATACCGGTGCCATGTATCGCAGCGTCACTCTCTACGCCCTGCGCAAGGGACTGTTTCATGAGGATGGAAGCGTGAACACACAGGCTCTTGAGGCCGAGATGCCCAACATTCACATCTCGTTTAAGTTCAACCCCGAGACAGGACGCCCAGACACCTATTTAAATGACGAGTATGTAGAGAAGGAAATCCGTTCGCTCGAAGTCTCTAACCATGTGAGTCCGATCGCAGCCGTAGGTTTTGTACGCGCAGCCATGGTGGCTCAACAGCAACAGATGGGTAAGGACAAGGGCGTGGTGATGGATGGTCGTGATATCGGTACAACCGTGTTCCCCGATGCAGAACTGAAAATCTTCGTCACTGCCTCTGCTCAGGTACGTGCCCAGCGTCGCTACGACGAACTGAAGGCCAAGGGCATGCCTGCCGACTTCGACGACATCCTGAAGAACGTAGAGGAGCGCGACTACATAGACTCTCATCGTGAGGTGTCGCCCCTGCGCAAGGCCGACGACGCTCTGGAACTCGACAACTCGAACATGACCATCGCTGAACAGAAGCAGTGGCTGCTCGACCGCTTTAACGAGCGCACAGCATAAGCGATTTTGTTCCTTTTATACGATTTTCTCATCATTATTTCTGTTTTTCTCGGTTTTTATTGCTACCTTTGCAGCCGAAAACAATTTTATTAGATAATAATGATGAGAAAATTTCTTTTTATGGCCGTATGTGCCATGACTTTCTCCACCGTTTCTATGGCCGGTGGACTGATGACCAACACAAACTATCACATCGCCTTCGACCGCATGATGGCACGTGGCGCCACTTTCGACATCGACGCCGCCTACTCCAACCCAGCAGGTCTGGCATGGGGGCACGAAGGCTTCCAACTCTCGCTCAACTTCCAGAAACCCTGGCAGAACCGCGACATCACCACGACCATCCCTCATTTCCTCGCCTACCCTGGTGTTTACGACCACGGATACGAAGGGCTTCAAAACAAGAAGTTCGAGGGTGTGGCCTCAGCACCTATCGTGCCAGCACTGTTCGCCTCATACAAGAAAGACCGCTGGGCCATCTCGTCGATGATCGGCATCGTGGGCAGTGGCGGCTTCGTGAAGTACAGTGAAGGCATCCCCATGTTCAACGCCCTCGTGATGGGCTCCATCTTCAAACAGACCCTCACTGCCAAGATGATGAACCCCGAGGCTCCTCTGCTCGTCATCACCCCCGAGATGTACGACATCGACTCTGAGGTGAAGGGTAAGCAGTACATCTACGGCGCACAGGTGAACTTCACCTATCGCGTTACCGACGAGTTTGCCGCTGCCATCGGTCTGCGCGCCAACTACTACGACGGCTACAGCCGTGTCCGCCTCAAGGCGATAGGCACCAATCCGCTGATTGCCACCACCACGCTGGCCGATCTCAACCTCGACTGCACACAGCGCGGCATCGGCGTGGCTCCCATCGTGAGCTTCGACTATCACAAAGGGGCCCTCAACCTCACTGCGCGCTATGAGTTCCGCACGAAGATAAACACCAAGAACGACACCAAGGAACTGCCTGAGGAGCTGGGCGAACTGGCTGCTCCCTATGCCGACGGCGTCCACGTGCGTTACGACATGCCCTCGCTGCTCTCGCTGGCTGTAGGCTATGAGTTCACCCCACAGCTGCGTGCCACCCTCGAGTATCATTTCTTCGACGACAAGCACGCTGTGATGGCTGGCGACCGTCAGAAAGAGCTCACCCATGGCACCAACGAGTTCCTCGCAGGTATCGAGTGGGACATCAACAAGAAGTTTACCGTGAGCTGTGGTGGACAGCGCACCGACTATGGTCTGGCCGACGGTTACCAGCAGAACACCTCGTTCGCCTGCGACAGCTATAGCATTGGTGTGGGTGGTGCCTGGAACATCAGCGATAAGCTGCGCCTCAACGCCGGTTACTTCATCACCCTCTACAGCGACTACACCCGTGAGTTCACCGCTGAACAGGGTGGCTACCAAGGCACTGGCTATCCCGGCCAGGATGTCTACAGCCGCACCAACAACGTCATCGGTGTGGGTCTGGATTATAAGTTCTAATCCTTCGACAAACTCTGAGACCACATACATAAAGAAATCCCCGCTCGGCTGAGCGGGGATTCTTTTTTATTGTTGCATCCTAAGGATGGCATCACGGCATTGTTCCATGAGCCAGCGGGGAGTGCTGGTGGCGCCACAGATGCCGACGGTCTGTATGCCTTCAAGCCATTCGGGCTGTATCTCCTGAGGGTCTTCAATCAGATGGGTGTTAGGATTCACACGCAGACACTCGTTGAAAAGCACCTTACCATTGGAACTCTTACGGCCACAGACGAAGAGGATGAGGTCGTGCCTGGTGGCAAACTGCGAGATGTTCGGCATGCGGTTGGCCACGTTACGACAGATGGTGTCGAAGCTCTTGAAGGTGGCATCCTTAGAGATATGACTTTGGATATAGTCGATGATGCGATGGAACTCGTCGAGCGACTTCGTGGTCTGACTATACAGATAGATGTCGCGTGAGAAGTCGAGCTTGGTCACCTCGTCGAAACTCTCGATGACAATGGCCGTACTCTGCGTCTGACCTACGAGACCCAACACCTCAGCATGACCTTTCTTGCCGAAGATGACAATCTGGGCATCGCCCGGAGTCTCAGAGCCGTCGTACTGCTGTTTGATGCGTTTCTGGAGCTGGAGTACCACAGGACAGGTGGCATCGATAATCTCGATATTGTTCTTACGGGCCAGTTCGTAAGTCTCAGGGGGCTCACCATGAGCACGGAGCAACACCTTGACATTGTGCAACTGGCGCATCTCGTCGTGGTTGATGGTAATGAGTCCCATCTCACGCAGACGCTCACACTCCATACCATTATGCACAATATCACCGAGACAATAGAGCTTCGTGCCCTTGGCCAGCTCTTCTTCGGCCTTTTTGATGGCGGTGGTCACTCCAAAGCAGAAGCCACTGCCGTTGTCTATTTCTATCTGTATCATTTCTTCAGTATTTCAAAATACATATCCAGCAAATCCTGTGCCGCAACAAACGAGGTCTTATGCCCCGACAGCACTGTCTGCTCAGCCAAAGAGAGCTGTGCCTTAATGGCAGGATTATTGTAGAAGTTAAGGCGCAGGTGCTCGTTGATGCTCTCATACATCCAGTACTTTGCCTGTTCGTTGCGACGATAGTCGAAGTAACCATTGGCCTTGACAAAGGCGATGTACTCGTAGATCATATCCCAGATCTCTTTCACACCTGTACCATAGAAACCTGAGTAACACAGCACCTTGGGCAACCAGCCGCTCTCGGGCATGGGGAAGAAATGGAGGGCATTGCGGAAGTTGGTGGCTGCCATCTGACAGCGATCCACATTGTCACCATCGCACTTATTGATGACGATGCCATCGGATATCTCCATGATGCCTCGCTTGATGCCTTGTAACTCATCACCCGTACCTGCCACCTGGATGAGCAGGAAGAAGTCGACCATAGAGTGACAAGCCGTCTCGCTCTGACCTACACCCACCGTCTCTACGAAAATCTTGTCGAAGCCTGCAGCCTCACAGAGGATGATGGTCTCACGGGTCTTACGGGCCACACCGCCCAAAGAGCCTGCCGACGGACTAGGACGTATGAACGACGCAGGATGCTGCGCCAGCTTCTCCATGCGTGTCTTATCGCCCAAGATAGAACCTTTGGTACGCTCACTGGAAGGGTCGATAGCCAATACCGCCAGTTTGCCGCCTTTCTCACGGAGCACATGGACACCAAACTCATCGATACTGGTAGACTTTCCTGCTCCCGGCACACCACTGATGCCCACACGCACACTGTTGCCACTATAGGGCAGACACTTGTTGATGACCTCCTGCGCCTTGGCCTGATGGTCGGGGTTGACACTCTCGATAAGCGTTACTGCCTGCGACAGGATTGTGACGTCGCCCTTGACGATACCCTCTACCATCTCTGCTGCAGAGAGTTCACGACGACGGTTCCGCTTCAGGTAGGGATTGATGATGGGCGGCTGCTTCACACCACTGTTCACCTGCAAGCCTGCATATTCTGAGCTATTCTCGGGATGATCCATTGTTTATTCTATTTGAGACGGATGTTAACGACAATCTTGGCATGATCAGGGTCGTTGGTAATCATCAGGATACGGGGACGCGTACGCACCTTCGCCAGATCCTCGGCAATACCTGTTATCTTCAGGTTCGTGCTCTGTCCCGGTTCGAGTTCACTCTTGCCCAGCGTCACCTTGAGTCCCTCGGTAAACAACTGGAGTGAAGAGATTTTCAGCACCGTCATGCCAACGTTCTGCAGGCTGACAGTGGCCGTCTTCTTGGCTTTACCACCGAAGTCGGTGAAGTCGACGTCAGTCGCTGACATCTGCAGTTGGGGCGCCTGATCCTTATTAATACTCTGGAAGTCTTTCAGGTCGGGCAAGAGGATGGTAGACACACCAATGGCATTTTCCTGCTTCACCTTATCACCCAGATGTTTGGCCAGATAGACAGAGGTCTGTGTCAGACCGTAGTCGCGCAACTTGTCGGAGTGGAGGGTCACGGTAATCGTGGCACCACGGTTGGGAGCCAGTTTCTCGGGTACTACCGTAGCTGACAGGTATGGGGGCAGATGCATCACGTTGGGCTGCATGGTCTGCGACCCGTTATTAAAGATATGTATCTCCTGCATAGGCGCATCGCCCTTGTTCACATCGTCGAACTCCAGCTCGTTCTTGTCGAGCAACAACTCACCCATTGTCAAGGGGTAGTTGCCGCGGTAGTCTACCATCTCAGGAATCACGATACCCTTCATGGTGAGATAGACAGGCGTCTTGGAACCATTGCTCTTCACGGCAGCCATCTTATGGAAGTGTCCCAGCTGACGGGCATCGTAGGTCATGGTGATCTTGAACTTATCGCCTGCGCCTACCTCTTTGGGATACTCGACAGCCGTACAGCCACAATCGGGCTTGACACTCTCGATGACAAGACGCTTACGCCCTTTATTCTTGAGCTCAAAGGTGGCTGTAATGGGTTGTTCGAAGCCTGTACGGCCACACTCTACTATAGCATTCTCAACGGTCAGGCGCTGTGCGTGCGCCTCGCTAATGAATAACGGGGAAATGATAAATGATAAACCAATAATTCTTAATATTTTCATTTGACTGTAATTGTTTGCGATTTAGTGACGGCACGGAACTCTGGAGCGTAGGCACACTCTACAGAACAAGTGCCTGTCTCGTAGGTTCCCGGACGATCAATATAGTATTCGTTCTCGATGACATGTCTGCCTTTCGACAAACAGTCGAAGTAATAGTTCGTAGCATTGTCCTTCGGTGCACAATAGGAGCCACTGTGATAACCACTCAACTGACGGACGGGTTCCATGCAGGCAGCCCGCTTGTCAATGACCTGTACGAAGTCGTAGTCCCGGTCAGCAGTGATAGTCAGTCGTACTTTCACACGATCACCTACAGCCAAGCCCTTCGCCGGTGATACGGGAAGTATCTCACGCTTGACGGTCAGTGCGCTGCCAGAATCAGTGATACCCTTCGTAGCCTGAGTGAACTGCGCATAGACAGCGCCCCACGAGGTTCCTTCGCTCTTCTTGTCGATGGTCAGGGTCTTACTCTCTGCAGGTATGTCTGTCTTCACATAACCGATGGCAGCTGTGGCCTTAGGCATCTTCATTGGCTTACCGTCAACCTTCATCACGGAGAGGGCATCATTCGACAGGCTCAAGGGCCGAGAGGCAAGGAACGCATACACTGCATTCACACTATTGATAGGCGTATCCCATGCCTGAGTACGCTTCTCCTGCAACAACCAGCGCTGCATCTCATCGATGGTCTGCTGATCTTCGGGGACAAGTCTCTGGAGCGCCTCGATAGCCACCGTCTGTGTAGGTATCTTATAGTCGTACCAAGAATAGCCGGCACGCGGAGTGTCGTAGTAACGTCCCATCTCCTCACGATAGACCGTATATTCCTTCAACGACTGGGCGTACTCTAAGGCACGCTTGGCATCGCTCTTGGAAAGGATCACCGCCGTCAGTGCCTTCTCATAGATAGACTGCGACTTGACATCCTTCTTCAGAAGTTTCAGCAGGTAGTCGTTGGCCGACTGCACTTCTGCAGGCAGCTGTCTGCCGTCGAGGGTGACAAGATAGAGCCACTGCAGGGTCTTGAAACTGGGAAAGGACACCTGATGATTTTCCTTCTCCTGTTTCTTCAGTTCCTTCACTTCATCGACAATCTTCTGTCCCATGAAACTGAAAGCGCTGCTGAGCATGTTCTCCACATCGCTTTGCTTACCAGCCATCGCATTCAGGCGTACCAGCATCTCAGAGACAGCTACCGTCATATAGAACGAGCCGGGCATGCCCTGCCACCAGGTCCACGAGCCATCAGAGAGCTGCAGCTTACCGAGTTTGCCGAGTGCCGTACTGATACGGTTCTGCATGAGGTTGTCGTCGAAGAAGTCTACCAACCGCTGTTTCTGTTCTGTCTCATTATCAGCATCCATCACCCAAGGGGTCTCACTGAGCAGCAGGTCTTTCAGTTCCTGATTCTTCTCAAGGGCACTTGTCAGTGAAGTGTCCTCACCCTTCTCCTGTTTCCAGAGGGCGAAGGCGGTCTTAGCCTGCGGATACTGACTGATGACATGACGGCCAAGGCTGTTGGCATAGTAAGAAGCAGCCTGTGAAATGGCATTATCATCGATGGGCTGACCAATGGCAGGCAGTGCCTGAATCATCAGCCAAGCAGGATCATTGGTGTATTCGAGTGTCAGTTTGGTATTCTGGGCATCAGCAGGCACCAGCTTTAAAAGGTCTATCGTTTCTGTTACTGCCTGATGCTGTGTGATCGGCAATGTTACTGTGACACGTTCTGTAGAAGGCAGAACGGGCAGATAGTGCTGTTCGCCGTCTGAGAAGCCCTTGCCACTCACCGTCATCTGACAGATGAGGAGTCCCTTCGACAACCCCTGGGGCCGCACTTCAAAGGATACTGGTACAGTGGCACCGGCCTTCATCTTGACATTCTTTTTCTGTTCAAACACCACAGCATTGGTCTCCGGATCTGTCAACTTCAGTGTGACTGTTCCATTAAGTAACTTCTCGCTTGTAGTCTTGGACGAACCAAGCGGCGTAGCCGAGCAGAAGATACGCGCAGAGATAGTAGCCTCATCACCCTCACGGATAAAACGTGGTACATTGGGCTGTATCATCACATCCTTCTGCGCCACTGCTGTCGCCTCTATCTGTCCATAACAGAGATCCTTTGTATGTGCCAGACCCAGGAAGCGCCACGTAGTGAGACTCTCAGGAAGCGTGAACTTCAAGGCCACCTGTCCCTTCTCGTCTGTGGTCAGCTGGGGATAGAAGAAGGCTGTCTCGTTGAGATCCTCACGAAGCTGTATATCGTCTGTCTTTTCTTCCTCCACCGACGACACCGACAATTCCACATCTGCCACAATACTAGCTTCCATCATCTTGGGCTCGGCAGCCACATCAAAGACCTTGGTGTCATTGCCTACCACCTCTGCCAAGTCAACACTATTGTCGAATCCCTTGCTCTCAAGCATCACGCCACGGGAATAACGGCGGAGACTATAACCATACACCGATGGCAACACACGCTCGTCGAAACGACTGAAGTCGAACTCATAGGTCGAGGCACCACGCCATGGCTTTCTGACAAAGTCGTACCGGCTATAAGACATGGAATATTGCCAGTTGGTTCTTGGCATAGAGAACAGCACATCAGGCTGCAGACTCCATTGGTGCTGGACAATCTGGTTGAGACTCTGATCGTAGAGCGTTGCCATCAGCTGAGCGTCTGCCAGACGGCCTTCTGCATCCGTTATCTTCAATGTCCACTCCTCTTTCTGACCAGGTGTAAGGCGATCGCGGAAGGTGGCCCACTCGAGCGAGAGATGCTTGTCGGGCAATGGGCGCAGTATCCGTACGGTGTGGGTATAGCACTGGCCGTTCTTCACCCAGGCGAAGCTCAGCAGTAAACCGTCGCCATAGGCTTCGTCATACTTGAGCTTCAGGTTCAGCAGTTCATTACTCATGTCTTTGGATCCCATCTCTATGATCTTCGTACCGGCAAAGAGACCATACACCAGATGCACGTCCTTATCAGAAGAGCCCACCTGAACGGTCACGGCACTACCGTCGTTGGGGAACTGCGCAGCCGACTGATAGAACCAGTTGTCGGTCTCTGTTGCAGGCTTGGTATCGTCGAGCGAGAAGAGCACAAACTCATGACGGATGGTATCTCCCTCGCAAATGGCGTCAAGGGTGTGTTTGCCTGAAGTTAATTTTTTGTTTAAAATAGAAAGGGGAGAATTGGTCCTGGCTTTCTGCCATGAACCACCGTCTATCTGATAGTTCACCTCAG
This sequence comes from Prevotella sp. FD3004, assembly GCF_000746155.1. Taxonomy (NCBI): domain Bacteria; kingdom Pseudomonadati; phylum Bacteroidota; class Bacteroidia; order Bacteroidales; family Prevotellaceae; genus Prevotella; species Prevotella sp. FD3004. The sequence goes on from NZ_JQKR01000008.1 coordinate 65,677, forward strand.
CATCCAGGTCCTGACCTGCGGCATTCAGCAAATGGAAGGTTGCCGTAGACTTTTCTTCCAACAGGATTTTCTCTGCCATATCCACGCTCAAGGCCGTCTTACGATTACCCAAAGGCAGTGAAAGCTGACCTGTACGTGTCTCACCAGCCACATCTGTCACATCGGCAGTCACCACGAACTGATAGAACATCGGGGAACTGCTCTCAGGCAGACTGAGGGGCATTCTGACCTTGAACTTACCTTCCTGGTCGGTGATCGTCTCTTCGTTCAACAGTTCCTCACCCTCCTGACTGTAGTTCAGCGCCTCTGTATCCCAGTAACGACTGTAGGACCACCACCAGAGGGCTGTACGACGTACCACCTTATAGCTGACCTTAGCATCCTGAAGGGGCACACCGGCATAACTCAGAGCGGTACCTTCTACTGTGATGGTATCACCAGCAGCATAGGCCTGCTTCACCTCTGGGAAGTCTACATGGAACGTAGGACGCTTGTATTCCTCAACATGAATAATCAGGGTCTCGCCGTTAACCTGAATGCGGAACTGACCCGTGAGACCTTTCTCCGGTAACGTGAAGTCGACAGCGGCCACACCATACGCATCGCTAAGCACTTGTTTCTCCTCAACGACTTTATTGTTTGCATTGCGCAACACGAACTTCACAGGTTTATGCTCTCTAACCTGGTGTTCGAAACCATTCCTGACTTCATAGATCAGGGCTGAGGCATGCACGGTCTGACCCGGACGATAGATGCCGCGATCGGTATAGACACTGGTACGGTTTACCTGACGATCCTCATCGAGATAGCGGTAAACGCCTGCCTGCGTCATCTCCGGACATGCCTTGTCGGTATCAGTGTAGGCATAGACTTCTCTGCGATGGCGCTCGCCGTCCAGTTTACCGATATATTCGCCCTTGGCGTCTGTCACGCCTTCGTGGGTCTTGTATTCGTTATAGCTTAACTGCTCTCTGATGGTAAGATGAGCACCTGCGATAGGCTGTCCCGTCGTAGCATTCACCACCACATAACGGATGCCCTTACCTTCTGGCAGGGCCTCAGAGATGGTAAACACATCCGTCACATAATACAGATGACGCGAGGGCTTAGTGTTGGCACTACTGGTAAACTCCAACATATAGACACCGATGGGCAGGCCTCCGATGGTCAGGGAGTCTTCAAAGAGCTCATAGTCCTGACGACCGGTATACTGACGCTCAACCTTGTCGGCAACGCCATCGAGCAGAGGCACAATCTTCTTGTAGCCCTCCTCCGAATCTATGTCGGCCTTCAAGTCGCCATTGGCTTTCAGGCGATAGACGGTCAGTGTCAGTCCTGTAATGTTGCGCAGTTCCTGCAGGGTCACCTTCTGCGTCTCCTGCGGTCTGACGACGCGATGATCAAAAGAGATCTGGAACTGGGGATTGATGAGTTCCTGCTCTGCATTGCGCAGGATACCCATGCGTTTCCACGAGCCCCACTTGCCGAGAGCCTCACGGATATAAGCCAGTTTCTCGGCCTTTGGCACATCTGAATCATACCTGATGCGGTCATAACGCACCAAAGCCAATTCGCCTGCCTCGGGCACGTCCTGATACACACTGATGAGCGAGTCGATCTGCTCCACCGGAGCATACTCATAGGCTCTGGCAGCTGTGATACAAGCCGCAGAGCGATTGCCCTTCTTGGCATAATACTCATACAGGGGGTTATACTCGTCTAACGCATAGCCTACCACACTCAGCAGGTCGTGGCCGAACAGCTTTGAGTCGACACCCTCAATCACAAAGGGGGCGTAGGTTTTATCCTTCACCTTGGCCAACTGCTCACAGAGCTCCGGCGTCAGCTGAGGCTTGACAGCTTTCAGCTCCATCGGCGTATTGGATCTGCTCACCTGATAGAGCACAGTCTGATAGACTGTTTTCAGCACCACGTTCTGTTCAGTCTCTGCGCGCTGCCGCATACGTTCGATAGCTGGTTTCAACGAGTCGGGTGCTATCTCGGCCATCATCTGAGCACTTTGCAGTTCTGCTTTCAGCAGCTGTCCGTAGTCGTGGCCCTTCTCTGCCTTCTTTACAATCTTCTGAAGCACTTCACACGCAGTCTTAGGCAAGTCTTTTTCCTCTGCCTCCTTCACCTTCTTCCAAAGCGAGGCATACGATTGTCCGAATATCAATAGGGGCATCATCAATATGATTAGGGTTGCAAATATTCTTCTCATCTTCGCTTTTTATTATTGGGTTTAATGATGCAAAGGTAGAAAAAATATTCCATATTCGCTTGCTAATTATGTATTTTTATATTATCTTTGCATCCATGATTAACCAACAACTACTGAATCCGAGGAGCATCGTCGTGATCGGCGGCTCCAACAACGTACATAAGCCTGGTGGCTCTATCGTACGCAATATCATCAATGGCGGTTTCGATGGTCCCCTGCACATCGTCAATCCCAAAGAAGATGAAGTGCAGGGAATCAAGGTCTTTCATGATGTAAAGGATGTGCCCGAGAGTGAGCTGGCTGTGCTCGTAGTAGCCGCTAAGTTCTGCCCGGACTATGTGGACTATCTCTGCAAGGAGAAGGGGGTGAGGGCTTTTGTCATCATATCTGCGGGCTTTGGCGAAGAGACAAAGGCCGGTGCTGAACTTGAGAAGCGCATCCTCGACACCTGCGAGAAATACGGGGCAGCCTTGATCGGTCCCAACTGCATCGGACTCTTGAATCGCAACCATCATAGTGTTTTCACATTGCCTATACCAAACCTGAATCCTCTTGGTGTCGACTTCATCAGTGGCTCTGGTGCTACAGCGGTATTCATTCTCGAGAGTGCCGTCATCAAGGGTCTGCAGTTCAACAGCGTGTGGTCGATAGGCAATGGCAAGCAGATTGGCATTGAAGACGTACTTCAGTACATGGACGAGCACTTCGATGCGAAGAAGGACTCAAAGGTAAAACTACTGTATATCGAGAACATCGCCAACCCCGATAAGCTGCTTTTCCATGCCAGCAGTCTTATTCGTAAAGGCTGCAGGATAGCAGCCATCAAAGCCGGCTCCAGCGAGAGCGGCAGTCGTGCGGCATCTTCACATACAGGCGCCATCGCTTCCAGCGATTCTGCCGTAGAGGCCCTTTTCCGCAAAGCGGGGATTGTGCGCTGTTTCTCCCGCGAAGAGCTCACCACTGTAGGTTGTATCTTCACCCTACCTGAGTTGAAGGGCAGGAACTTCGCCATCGTCACCCATGCAGGTGGCCCCGGGGTCATGCTCACCGATGCGCTCTCGAAGGGTGGCCTCAACGTACCTAAGATAGAAGGTCCTGAGGCCGAGGAACTGAAGAGTAAGCTTTTCCCTGGTTCTTCCGTAGCCAACCCCATCGATTTCCTGGCTACAGGAACAGCAGAACAACTGGGCACGGTCATTGATTATTGCGAGAATAAGTTCGACCATATCGACGCCATCGCCGTCATCTATGGCACTCCTGGTCTCACTCAGCTCTACGAGGCCTACGATGTGCTTGACAAGAAGATACGGGCGTGCAAGAAACCGATCTTCCCTGTATTGCCGAGCCTGCATACGGCAGGACCTGAGGTGGAAGAGTTCCTGAAGAAAGGTCATGTCAACTTCAGCGACGAGGTGACTCTGGCCACTGCTTTAAGTCAGATCATGCGCACCCCACAGCCTGCGCCCTCTGAACTGGAACTCTACGGGGTTGATGTGCCTAAGATACGTGACATCATCTATCGCGAGACCCATCGTCTGAAATTCGAGGGACTGGAGAGTGGCTACCTGGCACCTGATGCCGTTCGCGAACTGCTTTCATGTGCCGGCATTCCCTTAGTACCTGAGATGGTAAGCATCTCTAAGGAAGAACTCACGGCCTTTGCCGGGAAAGTGGGTTTCCCTGTAGTAGCAAAGGTCGTTGGTCCTGTACATAAGAGCGATGTGGGTGGCGTCACTCTGAACATCCGTACACCAGAGCATCTGGCACTTGAATTCGACCGTATGATGAAAATCCAGGACGCCACAGGTGTGATGGTGCAGAAGATGCTCAAAGGTACCGAACTCTTCATTGGCGCCAAATACGAAGAGCGTTTCGGTCATGTGGTACTCTGCGGTCTTGGCGGTATTTTCGTTGAGGTACTAAAGGATGTGTCCAGCGGTCTGGCTCCTCTCTCCTATGGCGAGGCATACTCTATGATCCACTCACTTCGTGGCTATAAGATTATCAAGGGCACACGTGGACAAAAGGGACTCAACGAACAGAAATACGCTGAAATCATCGTACGCCTCTCTACTCTGTTGCGCTTTGCCACAGAGATTAAGGAGATGGATATTAACCCATTGTTGGCCGACGAACATGATGTCGTTGCTGTCGACGCGAGAATACGTATAGAACGCTCATGAGAATTGCGATAGTCGGTGGTGGCGCAGCAGGATTCTTCCTGGCTATAAACCTGAAGGAGATGAGTCCTTCGTGCGAAGTGACCATCTTCGAGAAATCGAAGAAGGTGCTCGCCAAGGTCGAAGTCTCTGGAGGTGGACGCTGCAACTGCACCAACTCTTTCGCCTCCGTCAGTGACCTCTCACAGGTCTACCCCCGAGGGCATCGCCTACTGAAACGTCTCTTTAAGACCTTCGACTATCACGATGCCTACGAGTGGTTCGAGGCACATGGCGTACGTCTGGTGACACAAGATGACGACTGTGTGTTCCCTGCCTCACAAGACTCCCACACCATCATCAACCTCTTTCTGGCAGAGGCGCGTCGACATGGCATCGAGATACGTACTGGCACAAAAATAGAATCTCTCGGCCAACTCGCTGATTACGACTGCATCGCCATCACCTCTGGTGGTGGTACGGCTTCTCTTGCCGGCATTCCTACCACCGAACCTGTTCCCTCACTATTCACGTTCAGCATCGAGGACAAGGCGCTACGCAACTTGATGGGTACTGTCGTAGAGGATGCCACCGCCTATATCCCAGGCACCGGTTTCCGTGCCACGGGACCGCTGCTCATCACTCATTGGGGCATGAGTGGACCTGCCATCCTGAAGCTGTCCAGCCATGCTGCCCGCGAACTCCATGATCACGGCTACCAGATGCCTTTGGCCGTCAACTGGCTCAGCCTTAAAGACCCAGAGGTTCTTGCCGAACTGCACCGCATCATCAGTCAGCACCCCCAGAAACAACTCGGCAGCATCCGCCCTTTCGATCTGCCAAGTCGCCTGTGGAACTACCTCCTTGAGAAGGCCTTAGGCCAGCGTGCCCAAAACCGTTGGCAGAACCTCAATAAGAAAGAACTGAACCGGCTGGTCAACATGCTTTGCAACGACAGCTACCAGATAGCAGGACGTGCGGCTTTTAAGGACGAGTTCGTCACCTGTGGAGGCATCGACCTCTCAGCCGTCAATCCTAACACTCTGGAAAGCAAAGACCTCCCCCACGTTTACTTCGCAGGAGAGGTGCTTGATATCGATGGTGTCACAGGAGGCTTCAACTTCCAGGCAGCCTGGACTACCGCCCACACCGTTGCCAAAGCAATCTCTGGATTAGGGAATCACATAGATTGCTGACTATTGCAGTGGAGAAGATATAAAATCAGGAGTGTTGAATGAATAAAGTGTGCGATGATAATAGCGTTTGGGGTTCTTCTGAGGCAGTAGGAAAGGCTTTGTGGCTTTTCCTTTTTCATCAATAGAAGAGAAAAAGACTTCGCGTTTCACCAGTTTCCAGGTCAAGCAACCAAAGGTCGGCCCCTGGGCCATTAAGCAGACCAATGCCAATAACAAAGCACCGAGCCATGCGAAATGAAAGAACTGCAAGAAGAAATCCCTTATATACTGGTATATGCCATACTCCTGCCAGAACTCAGTATCCCAGACAAACAGTCTTTCCTGCCCTACAACTGCATGAGGATAAAGGAAACACCAGAAACAAAAGATGATGAAGGCAAAGGATATTGCCATCATCATCTTCCAGTGTGATTTGATAATCATTAATAGTTCTTTGTACAGAGTTTGTTGAAGTCTGTCTCATTCTTGGGAATCTCCCAGACCCAACCGTCTGCACCTGCCTCTTTATCGATAAAGGTGCAGAAAGTCTGAACGAAGTTACGTCCGCGATGGATGGGGAGGTTCAGGCGCTTCAGGTCATAGAAGCGGAAGCCCTCACCCCAGAGCTCTACACGACGACTGTTCATGATCTCCTCTGCCAGGGCATCACCAGCATTTCCCTTAGACACATACGAGGGATCGCGTGTCACCTGGAACTTGGTGAATACCTCCTGAGCCTGTGCTGTCTGTCCGGCACGAGCCAGCGCCTCTGCCTCGGTCAGGTACATCTCTGCCAGACGCATGAAGGCTACATCACCTACAGCGTCAGCGCTAGAACGGGCGGTGAACTTACGGTTCTGATAGGGCTGCTTCACATATGTCTTTGCAGGCACCTCCATCTCACCTGTCGGGTCAAACCATGCACGACGCAGGTCTGTCTCTGACATGGTGTCGTAAGTATCGGCATTGATACACTTCACACCCTGACGGATAGCCGTAGCGTTGAAGTTCCACGACATATAAGCATAGAATGAGTAGAAGTATACGGTCTTATCATCCGGAGTACGGGCTGCGTACATAGCCTCCTTGGTGTCTGAGCAGATATCGGAGAAACCACACATCAGCTGGTCGCCCTGCATCAGGGCACCGCCATTAGCCTCAGCCAACTGGATGGCCTTAGCTGCATAGGTGGCTGCATTGGTGTAATCCTGCTTAGCCATAGCCACACGTGCCTTCAAACCCCATGCCACCATCTCACTGTAGTGGTGATAACCGGGATTGATGCCTACCAACAGCTTGCAAGCCTCGTCAAGGTCGGCATTGATCAGCTGATAGACCTCCTCAACAGAGTTACGAGCCTGTTCCTCAGTTACAGCTGTCAGACGATAGGGAATACCGTCCTGTGTGTTGTTACCACCGGCGGCATAGCGCTTGGCATAGAGCTGTACCAGGTTGAAGTGCGCCCATGCACGGATACAGAGTGCCTCACCCTTCACCTGATTATAGAGGGCAGCATCAGTCATAGGTGCCTCTTCCACACCTGCGATGATCTTATTGGCGTTCAGGATCCACTGATAATAGATGGTCCAGTACTTGATGTTGTAACCGGAACTCTCATTCATATTACAGCTCCAGCCCAGGTAAGCTGCCTTACACCATGTATTGGTGATCCAGGTAATGTCGTCGGCCTCCATGTCACGACAGAACATAAAGCCAGGCTCACCACCAAGACACTGATAACCTGTCTCCTGCGATACCATCTCCTTATGGATACCATTCAGGGCGATATAGAGATTCTCAAGCGAGGCATTGATTGACCCCTCTGAGACTTTATTCGACGGCACTGTGTCCAGATAGTCGCCAGAGCAGCTGCTCAGTCCGAGAGCCATCGCTGCTGCCAGCACGATTGTCGATATTTTATTGTATCTCATAATTCCTTATTATTTATTAGAATGAAACATTAAGCGAGAAAGTGAAGTTGCGAGAAGGCTGGTACTCGTTGTAAACAAGACCATTGTACTGAGCCATTGGGTTCAGACCCTGACGGGCTTTCAACATGAACAGGTTCTCTGCTGCGAACGACAGACGTGCCGACTTCACATAAACCAGGTTAAGCAGCTGCTTAGGCAACTGATAGCCGATAGTGACTGAGCGCAGGTTCAGATAGTCTGACTTGGTGAGCCAACGTGTAGAGTATGAGGTAGAGATGTTGGTGTTATGAGCTGTTGTAGCGTCAACACGAGGAACATCTGTCACATCACCAGGCTTCTGCCATGCATTCAGCAGATCAGGGCTCATAGCCTCACCAAAGTTGTCGGTAGCCATCATGCCCTGATAACCATAGTCCAGCAGCTTACCACCCAGCTGATAAGAGAATACAGCGGCAATGTCGAAGGCCTTATAGTAACCCTTCAGGTTGAAACCGCCATACATCTTGGGGATAGAAGCACCGCTGAAGTCGAACTTAGCATTGGTATAGTCGTTGGTCAGCTGCTGTCCGTCCTTGGTCATGAAGGTATTACCACCCTCTTCATACTTGTCAGGATCAGCAATCCACAGACCGTCACCTGTGTCAGGGTCAACGCCCCACCACTGACGGAGCCAGAACTCATAGATGCTCTTGCCCTCAACCCACTTCTTAGAACCGCTTACATAACCGTCCTTCATGGTGTCAGGCAACTTGGTGATCTTGTTCTTGATGAAGGTGGCGTTGGCACCAACACTGAAACCATAGTCCTTCTCATTCAGAACCTTGTAGTCGAGCTCAATCTCTACACCAGAGTTTGACACCTTACCTATGTTCTGGATAACAGACTGCACACCAGTTGACAGAGGCTGTGACACGTCGAAGAGCAGGTCCTTAGACGACTTGTTGAAGTACTCGATAGAACCGGTCAGACGATCGAACAGCATGAACTCAAGAGCCAGGTCTGTAGAGATCTGAGTCTCCCACTTCAGGTTCGGATTGGCAATCATCGTGAAATAAACACCAGCCTCGTTATAGTTCGTATAACCTGTTCCATACAAGGTCTGGTAGGGATAGTAGTCGTCGTAGCCCTCATTGTCAAGGATTGCGTCATTACCTGTCTCACCATAAGAGGCACGCAACTTCAGGTTATTGACCCACTTCACGTCTTTCATGAAGTTCTCCTCGCTGATACGCCAACTGGCACCAAACGACCAGAAGTCACCCCAGCGGTTATCCTTAGAGAAACGTGAAGAACCGTCGTGACGGTATGACATCGAAGCATAGTATTTGTTATCGTAGTCATAGTTCAGACGACCGAAGTAACCTTCCTTCTTGTAGTTGTGAGTATAAGAACTCAGACTGCTGATGTTCACGAAGTTTCCGAACTCATAGAGGTCTTTCAGGGTCTCCTCAGTCTTCATACCATACAGATACTCATATCTGTAGCTATAGTTCTCATGACCGAGCATTGCCTCTACATGATGCTTGCCAAAGGTCTTATTGTAATTGATGATCTCGTTGAGAGTCTGAGTGGTTGTACGGGTAGAGAGGATGTTCAGACGACCAGGACCGGCTGTACCATCACCTACCAGCGGGTTCTCATATACCTTACGACGACGGTCGTTGTTGCTATAAGAATAGTTGACTGTCAGTTCAAGACCGTCAATCGGAGCGATGGTGACATAGGTACGGGCATTCTGTCCGTTACGTGTAAAGTCACGGCTGTTGAACAGGGTCTCCGCAATAGCGTCACGACCTGGTGAAGACAAGCGGTCGCCATCATAGTCGTAAACATACTGTGCGGGATCTGTTGTAGGATTGCCGTTTGCATCCACAAAAGCACCTGAAGCCAGGTCGTGCTTGTGGATAGGATAGATAGGAGCCATCTGACGGATGTAACGCACGATGTTAGAATATGAGCTGCTGTTGTCTGAGTCTGCTGTAGAGTAGTTTGACACACTGCGGTTCAGACCGAGATTCAGTCCGCTCTTGAACCACTTGGTAGGATAGATATTATAGTTCAGACGTGCGCTGTAACGCTCGAAGTCGGTCTTCAGCACATAACCGTTGTCCTTCAGATAACCAACCGAAGCGTAGGTATCACTCTTGTCGGTCTTGGTGTTATAGCTCAGGTTGTACTCCTGACGATAGCCGGTCTTGAAGGCTGCGTCGTCCCAATCCGTATCGTCACCCCACTTCAGCTCGTTGGCTGCAGGATTCAGCTTACCGTCGGTACCAACGATAGCGTCATCAGCCACGCCCTTGAAGACGTTATAGCCACGCAGTGTTGAACCCAGTTCGGTAGTAGCCAGCTGTGCAGCCTCCGAAGCGTCCTTACCTGCAGAAACATACGCATTCTTCAGCATCTGCCACTGCAAGGGATAGAAGTCGCGAATACCTACCTTGGCATAGTCCTTATAGGCACGGGTAGACCAACCCTGCTTGATATCGAGGGAAACACCTGTTCCTGAGGTTGTCTTACCCTTCTTGGTGGTGATCAGAATGACACCGTTACCTGCACTTGAACCATAAAGAGAGGTTGAGGCAGCGTCCTTCAGTACTGTCATGCTCTCAATGTCGGCAGGGTTCAGGTCACCGATACTACCGTTATAGATGGCGCCGTCAACCACATAAAGGGGAGCGTTCGAGGCATTCACAGAACCGAAACCACGCACACGTACTTTAGGTGATTCACCAGGCTGACCTGAGCCTGAGGTTACCTGAATACCTGTGGCATTACCTTCGAGGGCTGAAGCCACGTTGGTAATCGGACGTTTCTCTATGCTCTGGGCGTTCACCGTTGAAGCAGAACCTGTGAACGATGATTTCTTAGCAGTACCATAAGCTACGACAATCACCTCGTCCAGACTCTGGGCGTCACTGCGAAGCTGGATGCGCAGGGGCTTTGAACTCACTGCCACCTCCAGAGGCTCCATGCCCACATAAGTGACTTTCAAGGTACTCTTCCCTGCAGGAACCTCCAGGGTAAACTCTCCATTGATGTCGGTAATAGTACCGATACTGGTTGCGCCTACCACCTGGATGCTTGCGCCGATAACCGGCTCATTGTCCTCGTAGGTCACAACGGTACCCTTTACCGTCGTTTGTGCCAGAGCTATTCCAACAAACAGGAACAGACTGGCAAAAATCATACTGAGTCTTTTCATTTTTAAAGTTTTTATAAATTAATTAGTAATATAGTTGAATCCCTTCTTATATATGAAACAAAAATGCGGGGCAAAGATAATGAAAATATTTCTAAAAAACAAATAAAATAATAAAATGTTTGCAATCCGCAATACTTTTTAAACAAAATGTATGCGCGATTCATCAAAGTTTTAATCAAAACCTTGTAAATTTCGGAATATGTTTGTAACTTTGTGGGCGAATTACAATTCGACCGCAAGAAGAAACAACAATTAAAACGATAAATCATTCATTATGGAACAACAGAAACGTTACGGTCATTTCGACGACCTGCATCGCGAGTATGTCATCACAGACCCACAGACCCCCTGGCCTTGGATCAATTACCTGGGCAACGAAGATTTCTTTTCACTCATTTCGAATACCGCAGGCGGCTATTCCTTCTATAAGGACGCCAAGTTCCGCCGCATTACCCGCTATCGTTACAATAATGTACCCATGGACAATGGCGGGCGATACTTTTATATAGTAGACAAGGAGACAGGGAGTCAGGGAGACAAGACCATAGTCTGGAATCCCGGATGGAAGCCCTGTAAGACACCGCTCGACTTCTACGAGTGCCGTCATGGCATGAGCTATACACGCATCACCGGAAAGAAGAATGGTGTAGAGGCTAGCGTGCTGTTCTTCGTACCTCTGAAGAAATGGGCCGAAGTACAGAAGCTAACCCTCAAGAACGAGAGCAACGAGGTGAAGCACCTGAAGCTCTTCTCGTTCGAGGAGTGGTGTCTGTGGAATGCTGCTACCGATATGGAAAATTTCCAGCGCAATTTCTCAACAGGCGAAGTAGAGATTGAAGGCTCAACCATCTATCACAAGACCGAGTACCGCGAGCGTCGCAACCACTATGCGTTCTATCATGTGAACACAGAGATACAAGGCTATGATACCGATCGCGAGACCTTTATTGGCCTGTACAATGAGTTTGCCGACCCACAGGTAGTGATGGAGGGCAAACCCCGCAACAGTCACGCTCATGGCTGGAGCCCCATCGCCTCTCACTATATCGAGGTAACACTGCAGCCTGGCGAGAGCAAGGACTTTGTGTTCCTCCTTGGCTACATCGAAAACGAACAGGACAAGAAATTCAGCGCTCCTCAGGTCATCAATAAGGAAAAGGCTCATGCGCTCATCGCCGAGCTCAACACCACTGAGAAGGTGGACAAGGCTTTTGCCGAACTCTGTGAGTACTGGGATGCTCTGCTTAATATATATAATGTACACACGGGTAACAACAAGCTCGACCGCATGGTTAACATCTGGAACCAGTACCAGTGCATGGTAACCTTCAACTTCTCTCGCAGCGCAAGCTTCTTCGAGAGCGGTATCGGCCGAGGCATGGGTTTCCGCGACTCTAACCAGGACCTCGTAGGATTCGTACATCAGATTCCATCACGCGCCCGTCAGCGCATCATCGATATCGCCTCTACCCAGTTCCCCGATGGCGGCTGCTATCACCAGTATCAGCCCCTCACCAAGCGCGGCAACAACGACATCGGCGGTGGATTCAACGACGATCCCTGCTGGCTCATCTTCGGTACCGTGGCCTATATCAAGGAAACAGGCGACTTCTCTATCCTCGACGAGATGGTGCCCTTCGACAACCAGCCGGGTTCTGAGGTCACACTCTTCGAGCACCTGAAGATCTCGATGGATCATGTCATCAAGAACCTCGGTCCTCACATGCTCCCGCTTATCGGACGTGCCGACTGGAACGACTGCCTCAACCTGAACTGCTTCTCATGGGATCCTAATGAGAGTTTCCAGACCACTGAGAACGTATCAGAGGGCACCAAGGCCGAGAGTCTCATGATTGCCGGTCTGTTCGTCGTAACAGGTAAGGACTACGTTGCCCTGTGCCAGAAGCTGGGCAAGACCGACGAGGCAGCCCGCATGCAGGAGGCTATCGACGCGATGATCGAGGCCGTGAAGAAGCATGGCTGGGACGGCGAGTGGTATCTCCGCGCCTACGACTTCTATGGTCGTAAGATTGGCTCTAACGAGTGCGAGGAAGGCAAGATCTTCATCGAGTCTCAGGGCTGGTGTACGATGGCAGAGATTGGCGCCGAGGAAGGTATGGTGGCTAAGTCGCTCGACTCTTGTAAGAAGTACCTCGAGTGCGAACACGGTATGGTACTCAACAATCCCGCCTTCACGAAGTACATCTACGAATATGGCGAGATCTCTTCATATCCCGAGGGCTACAAGGAGAATGCCGGTATCTTCTGCCACAACAATCCCTGGGTCATCATCGGTGAGTGTATCGCAGGTCGTGGTAACGATGCCTGGAGCCACTACGCGAAGATCCTACCCTCTTACGTCGAGGAGAAGTACCAGACGCTGCATAAGGTGGAGCCTTACGTGAACTGCCAGATGGTGGCTGGTAAGGATGCCTACAAGCCGGGCGAGGGTAAGAACTCATGGCTCACAGGTACTGCCGCATGGATGTGGTACACCGTATCAGAGTTCATCCTGGGTATCAAGCCCGACTACGATGGTATCCGCATCGATCCTTGTCTGCCTGAGACTGCTACCGACTACACCGTCAGCCGTAAGTTCCGCGAGGCCGAGTACCAGATTACCATCCATCCGAATGGCCAGCAGAAGGGCGTCAAGACAATCACCCTCGATGGCACGAAGGTCGATGGCACCGTCATCCCCTACTCTCCTGGCAAACATACCGTAGAGGTTTCAATGTAAATAACCAATTAGAATTATGAGAAAGTTCATTTTAGCATTATTGCTCACCAGTGCTCTCACAGCGGGAGCACAGGGATTCGTGACGCACAGAGCTCAGATAGCCAGACAACTGACAGAGCAGGGCGTCAGAAAAGCTGAGACCAGAGGCATGACCGTACCCGCAGAGTCGAAACGCGGTTACTTCTTCGTAAACTGCGAACAGGGCGCGAATGCGCAACAGGTGGCTGATCAGCTGAAGAGCGCTGGCGCACAGATCAGAATGGTAAGGGGCGACATGATATTGCTCGACGCTCCTTACTCGAAACTCGACGCACTGGCCAACACCAAGGGGGTGTGGAAGATCGACGTCAGTCCCAGAGTGAGTAAGAAGACGGACGTGAACCGTAAGGTGACACAGGCTGGCGAGGTGATCGACGGCACAGGTGAGAAACTGCCACAGGCCTATACGGGCAAGGGGGTTATCGTGGGCATTATCGATAACGGATTTGACTTCACCCACCCCAATTTCAAAGACAAAGACGGCAAACTGCGCATCAAGGGTGTATATGAGCCTGGCAACTTCAAATTTGGCGGCGACAGCGTGAGAATAGATGGCGAAGCCCTGACAGGATCATACTATAGCAAGGCCGAGGATATCCTCGACACGCTGAAGGTGAAGAACCCTGACGGATCACACGGCACACATTGTATCAGTATCGCCGCAGGCAGCACCAGCGACGTGAAGGGAGTCTCAGGAAATCCCCTCGGCGGTATAGCTCCTGAGGCTGACATTCTGATCTGTCCGGCGTTTGGAGACAGCGATTATTATAAATTCTGCAGTGACAACCAAACGGATGCGACAGCCTACATGATCGTTGAGAGTTTTGAGTACCTGAGGAATGAGGCCCAAAAGCTGCAGCAGCCTATCGTGGTCAGCATAAGCCTCAACTCGCATGATGGCTGGCACGACGGCAGCAGCAACATGGCCAGGGTGATTGGCAGTTATGCGAAAGAGGGGAAACTTCCCATTATGCTCTGCACCAGCAACGAAGGCGGCGATCAGATGTACCTCAACATGAAGAGTGCGGCCAAGGATACAGTCAGCGTACTGGTTTCACCAGGCCAAGGCGATGGTTATGTATGGGGAGGTATGAAAACCAAGAAGAACGTGACGATGCAGGTTGCCATCGTCAGCTTGAAGGATGGTCATAAGTACTACCAGATGCCCATCGAATTCAACTCAGACCCAAACACAGGAAATTATGGCGAGGGCACCTATTTCTATGCCGGAGAGGATGCCGACAACAGTCATCTGGAAGGCGAAGAGAAGGAGGCCGTGGAAGGACTGCTGAAATACATCAAGGATGGTGACATACAGATATGGTGCTATCAGAACCAGGCGATGAACCAGGACGGCAAGCCGTATATCTATACCGAGCTAATTCTCAGTATGAGCGACCTGGCTTTCATTTCTCAGATATACAACAGAGGCGACAAGCCGGAAGAAGATGTCCTGGGATTCAAGATCAACCTGATACCTGAGGAGGAGACAGAACTCCACTGCTGGGGCGATCAGGGCGTCCAGCTGGTCGGACAAGACAATGACCTGAATTACAAGATGGGCGACTCCAGTATTTCGATTGGCGACTGGAACACTTCGGGCGTTCCTGTCTCTGTTGGCGCATGGTCAGCTAACAATAAGATAAAGGAGAAGGGCATGAACAAAGCCGTAAAACAGAATTTTGAGGTGGGCGACGTGACATACTTCAGCAGCTATGGTACCGACCTGGCCGGACACAAGCACCCCACCGTTTGCACACCCGGTCTCCTCGTGGTAGCCGCCGGTAATAGCTTCGACCCCGACAAGAATGAATACAACATCTATGAGGACAAGGGCTATAACAATCAGTTCACTGGCCAGAAAAACGAACGCGACTATCCGTATGTATACATGAGCGGCACTTCGATGGCAACACCTTGTTCGGCTGGTATCGTAGCTCTCTGGATACAGGCTGCCATGGACAAGGGCAAACAACTGACCTGCGAAGACATCAAGGATATCATCGCCCACTCGAGCGATACCGACGAATATACGAAGGCGAAACCTGAACGGTTCGGTGCAGGAAAGATGAACGCCTACAAGGGTCTGCTCTATGTGCTGGGGATCGACACAAGCATCCCCACGCTGAGTAAGCAGCAACCCAAGGACGTGACTTTCCGCGTCGTTGGTGATATCGTCTATACCGACGGCGCTGACGATGGCACCGAGACCACCATCTACAACCTGCAGGGAGTATCCGTAAGACAGACGAAGGTACAGAGCGGAACCATCAGTCTGGCGGGATTGCAAGAAGGGGTCTACGCCGTGCAACTCGGAAATCTAGGCTCTACGCTGATTCGTAAGTCTCACTAAAACAGGAAAGAGGATGTGCCAGAAGTCTGACACATCCTCTTCTTCTATGTTAAGGTTTTTACGGTTTTATCGTGCGCTGTGAGCGAACCCATTCAGAGAAATCCTCCAGCAGTTTCAGATTCTTTGCGTTTGGCACAGGAACGAGCGAAGTACCGCCATTCTTGAACTGCATCACCGTCTTCTGACTGAGATCAGGATTAAACACAGGCCACTGGGGCAGTCCCTTACCATTAGGATTCAGATTGGTGGCGAAGTTCACCCAGTACTGCTGAATAATCTGACTAACGGCATACTCCTGCTGGTATTTCTCCTTTTCCTTGTCGAAAGCACCTCTCAGGTAGAGGATGTCGTCGGCATGGGCGGGACCACGACGATTGCCCTTGGCATAGACGGTGCGGTCGGACTTCTGGGCAAGGTAGGCGAAATAGACGGGACTCTTACCTGTCTCTGTCTGCAGCTTAGCCCACATATTAGCTGGAGTACCGAAGTTAAGATCGCGTATCAGGTCACGGATGCTGAAGAGCGCCTGTTCGTCGTTCTCTGCCGGATAAATCTCCTTCACACGGTCAACAAACAGAGCGGGCAGGTTACCCAGTTCCTTGTTAAAATCAGCCACAGAGATACTTTCAAGCATGGCACTTCCCTCATCACTGTTGTACATGATGATCACAGGCACATCCTGATACTCACCACGCTTGTAGAGGTCATAGAGCTCGGCTGTGAGCACATAACCGTCGAAGACAGGCGTACAGGCAGGGAACTGCACACCGGTTCCAGTGAGCGACTTCGCGTCCATCTCACGCATCTCGGCAATCGACTTCTTACCCAACTGGTTCTGGAACATCACACCCATCATCTCGGCCTGTTGCTGCGTCACCGCGCCATTAGACGAGAAGAAAGCACCACTCTGACTGATGCAGGCGCGGAAGAGTCCCTTTGCCAAAGGTGAAGCACACAGGATGCTGCAGCTCATGGCACCAGCCGACTCACCGAAGATGGTGACCTTCGAGGGGTCGCCGCCGAAGTTCTTGATGTTACGCTGGATCCATTGCAGGGCAAAAATCTGGTCGAGGATGCCATAGTTGCCGGAATGACCGTCGGGAGATTCCTTGGAGAGTTCGGGATGCGCCAGGAAGCCAAGGGCACCGGCGCGATACTCGATAGCCACGGTGACAACGCCACGACGGGCCAGACTCTGCCACAGCTCACCGCCATAGTGCTCGGTCTGGAAACCACCGCCATGGATAAAGACCATCACTGGCAGGGCCTCGTCGACCGTCTTAGCGGGAGTAACGACACTGAGGTAGAGGCAGTCCTCACTCATCATGTCATACGACACGTCGCCACGCTCAGGCTGTGGGGGCCACTTAGCCACTTCCTCGGCCTTCAGCACACCCTGCCATGGCTTGGCTGGCTGAGGGGCCTTCCAACGCAACTCGCCCACAGGGGGTGCCGCAAAGGGAATAGCTTTATAAACTGCGAGGTCACCTCCTTCGAGTATGCCCTCCAAATCTCCTGTCTCAACATGAGTTTTAAGCAGTGGCTGCGCAAGCAGTGCCATCGTACTTAGTAGTCCGCAGACCAGCATGAATAGTTTCTGTTTCATTTCTGATTGATAATTTATAATATGAAAAAAGTCTCGTACATCTATATAGACTGACGAGACTTTATCGAAACTACCCTGAGGTAGCATTATTTATGTTTTTTTCACAGATGGATGTTGACGTCGAGTCCGATCTGTATGGGGTTTGCCTTCTGGGCAAAGTAGTGAGTTCCATTTACTGCACTCGATGCAACGGCAAACGTATTGTAGTGCGTATTGGTGAGGTTACGCCCCCAGAGTGATACCAGCACTGGGCCGAAGTCGTAGTCGGCGTGTGCACCTGCAAGGGCGTAGAACTTCTGACTATAGGTGTTGGCCTCGTCCCACCAGATCTTACCCTGACCATTCATATTGGCACCAATGGTAAACTTACCGATGTGCCAATCAACCATAGCGCTCAGGGTGTGCTGGGGAACGAATGGCACATAGTTGCCATCGTAATCACCAGCGAATGTATCCGTATTTGGAGATGTAGAACCACCTACGGTATGCTGGTACTCATCAAACTTAGCATTTGTGAATGCATAGGTTACAGCCCAGTCGAGAGCATTGTCGGCAGCCTTACCACGCAGGGTAGCCTCGAGTCCGCATGAGTGACTCTTACCAGCGTTCACCATGATACGACCATAGTTGCTGTTAGGCTCCATGATTGACAACTGCTGATTACGAATCTGCATGTAGTACAGAGCCAGGTCGAAGTGAGTGCTACCACCAAACAGGTTCAAGTGAGTACCGATCTCATAGTTCCAACTCTCCTCGGGTTTGTAGGCGATGGTCTCGTTGATAGCATCGTAGTCGGCAGCAGTGTGCTCTACATCGTAGTCGCCACGCATAGCCTTCTGCTGGTTAGCATTCAACTCGGTCTTAAGCACATCGCTAAACATCTGGAAGTTGTAGCCACCAGCGCGATAGCCCTTCGATACCAATGCGTAGATATTACCGATGTTCTCGTCGAGGCTATAGGTAAGTCCGATCTTTGGCAACAGCTGGGTGTAGCTCTTTGAGCGACTGTCCTGCACGTGAGATGTGAGGTGATAGGTAGCAATGGCATTAGCAGTACCACCAGTCATGTTCATATAGGCCAGCGCATCGTAGTCAATCTTCACCTTATCTATATTAAAGCGCAAACCCAGTGTCAGTTTCCAGTTGTCGCCCAACAGAATGTTAGACTCGTGGAAAGCGGCAAAGTTCCAGGTTGGAGTCTTGTACTCACCTGGTACAGCCATCTCAGCAGTCATGGTTACGCCCATCTTGTCGACAGCGGCCTGGGCAGCAGCCGCAGCAGCCTCAGCGCTCATACCCTGACCCATAAAGCGACCTATCATACCCTGAAGCATAGAGTTCTTCATCGCATTTGCTATAGCATCGCCGATAGGACCTGTGATAGCATCACCAAAGAGTACTGGTGCATTGGTGTTGAGCCACTGATATGAAGCGAACAAACCAGTAGCATGCTGCCACTTACTGTTATCGTGCGAACGAAGCACGAACTCCTGAGTGATGGCGTTCATCTTCTGAGCTTGATTAAGCTGCAGATAATCAGGAGTCATATAGTCCTGATCCATCAGCATCAGATCGTTCAGATACTGGTAACTGGTGGTTGAGGTGAAGAGCAGCTTCTCGGTCTCATAACCGATGTTCAGACCAGTGGTGAACATGTTACGCTTATAGCCGTTCATGATGGTAGTAGCAGGGTCCTTAACATCCAGATCTGCTGGTACAAACGAACTGCTATAGACCTCGGGCAGATAATCCAACGGATGGAACTCGCCATAGCCGAAACCATTCTGATTGACGTACTGATAATCGGCAGTCCAGTCGAACTTCAGCTTTGTATTTGGCTGGAAAATCAGACGGAGTTTTCCGCCAGCCTCGTTGGTGAGGTCGTTCTTCTGATCGAAGTTCTGGTTGTTGACAAAGCCCTTCAGTCCGCTGTAGAAGCCGGCCACGCTGAAGGCGAGCTTGTCGCTGGGACGATGGTAGTGAGCCACCTCCACATTACTGTATAAGCCCGTACCGATACCGAGTCTGACATCCGTACCCTGATAATTCATCGGGTTCTTAGAGTAGATACGCACCAGTCCGCCCTCGGTATTCTGTCCATAGAGCGACCCCTGGGGACCACGCAGGATATCCACACGGTCCAGCATATAGAAGTGGTTGTTGAAGGCCGACTTCGACATCAGTGGGATGTTGTCGTAATACACACCTACTGCAGGGTTGTTGATACGCGAACCGATACCACGGATATACATCGACGATGTGAGGCGTGAGCCATACGATGGCATCACAAACGATGGTACATACTGCGACAGCTGACTGAGGTCCTTGACGTTAAGCTGCTGAAGCTGCTCTGCTCCAAACACGTTACTGCTAACTGGCTGAAGGCGCAGACGCACCTGCTCCTTGGGCTGAGATACCACCACAACCTCGACAAGGTCGATAACCTTACTTGAATCACTGAGCTCCTCTGTATCCAAGTTTCTAAGAGGGGTGGCCAATGCGGTAAGCTGACCACCCAGTGCTAAAAGCACGAAAACAATCTTTTTATTCATCAACTTTACAACTTATGTTTTCTTCGAATTGCGCTGCAAAGGTACGACTTTTCTTTAAAATATACAATCCACATTTATATGGATTTCTTGATATTGTAAAAAATTACGGCAGAAGCACGGTCTCAACAGGTCGGCGCTGCGAATAGGGTGCCCTCTCGCTATACCCGATACGAATGAGCACAGTGGGATACTGGGAACCGAGACCGAGCGACGAGGTCATGGTAAGGGCGAGGTCCTTTACCTCGTTGGGCTGGTTCATATAACCGATGGCGATACCCATGGCCGTCATCTTCAGCAGATAGCGCTCGAGCGTCCTGCCCAGGGCAACCCACTGTTCAATGGTGTTGGCTTCTGTCGTAAACAGCACCAGGTGCGACGAAGAGGCGATTTTCTTCCTGTCACCCTTGTTCTGTTGTTTGCCATTGATAAACATACCCATGACAGGCTGCGAGATGAAACGGGGCAGATTGGGCGCACCGAACACCGCATAGCTCAGTCCGTCGTGCGTACCGTCAGCATGTTTCTTGTTGTAGCGCATCCATTGCTTCAGCTCTGCTATGAAGTGCTCATCATCCATCTGCCGACTGTTGCCTGCCAAGATCAGGTCGGCTATCATGTTGAACTCATGACTACCGTTCCTGAAGAAGCGCACACCCACCGCCGGTTCCTTCTCCATCGCCTGTAGTTCACCGATGCTGTCGACAGGAATGATCCGTCCGTCATACACATTTCTGTTTGTCTGCCGCATGGCTATCTGCGGAAACAACGGCGATGGGGTGATGGTGGTGTCGCGCTGCAAGTCGATATGTATCAAGCCATCGGCAGCGACGCTCACCTCCGAGCGATAGCCCTTGATGGTTGCAGCGATGCAGAGGTTCTCCGTGGCACAGCCCAGACTGACGAAGAGCTCCCGGTTGTCGGGGTCAACCACAGGTAGGGCCTTGCCATAGTCTGGATAGATATCAACACTATGTTCGTTGATCTTGAACTTCCACGGCTGGGTGTTATGGCCTGAGGGTGCCTTAATGGCGTGTTCTACCATGAACAGGAGGTCAGCGCGCTGCGCGTTTAACTGATTTGTCACACTTGTCATCATTACTACTAAAAATAAAAATTTTTTTCTCATTGTTGTTTATTTTTTACCCATAAATCTATAATCTGATCAATACCGGTCGCCAACTGCTGCCAACCCTCGTCGCTACACAGGTCGATACCGTTGTAAACCTTGTTCTGTTCCTCTATCAGCGTCAGGTAACTGATGGCCGCAGAGAGCAGGGTGGCCATGGCCGCCACCTCGGCATAAGGCGACTTGGTGAGTCGGCTGACCACACGCACCAGCTCACAGCCGTTGGTCTCTCTCCGTTCCCTGAGCAGTCTCACCACCTCATTGTCGGCAGTCAGTTCCCAACGGTGCAGTCGTTTCAATACCATGTTGCTGCGCAACGTCGCTATCTGCTCACGGAACATCTGTTTCAGACACGCCCCTACCCCTGAGATGTCATGAAGAGGCAGTTCGGTGTTCACCCAATAGTCGTGCTGCAGGATATACTTGGCAATCAACTGGTCCATACCACCGAAATAGCGGTATATCAGCATCTTCGAGACGCCTGCCTTCTGGGCTACGGCATTGATGCCGAGCGACTCGAAGCCGTCTGTCTCTATCATACTGCCTACGGCATCGAGGATCTTCTGTTCTGTTATTTCCCTATCTTTCATCGTGCAAATTATTTGTATGTTACCACTTAGTAACTGCAAAGTTATGTTACTTCTCGGTAACACACAAGAAAACAGCTAAAAATCAACGATTATTTACTGTTCGTTAACGCTTATGATACCGAAAGGGCGCTATCGGGAACATGGGATTTGGGGAAGCTGAAGGACAAGGAGAGATGTCCGACAAATCGGCAGAACAGTCCGACAATTTGTCGGTAAGCCCTTCCTCGGCACAACTATTGAAGGGTAGAGAAGTAGAAAGGTAAAAACATAAAAAAGGAGGTAAATATGACACTCGACAAATTTACAATCAAAGCACAAGAGGCCGTACAGCAGGCGGTGAACACTGCCCAACTCAACGGCCAGCAGGTCATCGAACCTGTACATATCCTCAAGGGTATATTGGAGAAGGCGAAGGACGTCACGAACTTCATCTTCCAGAAACTCGGTGTGAACGCCCAGCAGATTGAACTGCTCGTTGAGCAGGAGATCAAACACCTGCCAAAGGTACAGGGCGGACAACCGTATCTCTCTCATGATAGTAATAATGTACTCGTGCGTGCGCAGGAGACAGCCCAGAAGATGGGCGATGAGTTCGTGTCGGTAGAACCTGTTCTGCTGGCTCTGCTGGACGTGAACTCTACAGCCTCACGCATCATGAAAGACGCAGGCTGCACGGAGAAGGACATGGCTAAAGCCATTCAGGAACTGCGCCAGGGCCAGAAGGTTCAGTCACAATCGGCCGACGACAATTACCAGTCGTTGGAGAAGTACGCCAAGAACCTCGTGGATCTGGCACGCCAGGGCAAGCTCGACCCTGTGATCGGTCGCGACGATGAGATCCGACGTGTGCTCCAGATTCTGTCACGACGTACTAAGAACAACCCGATTCTGATTGGTGAACCTGGTACGGGTAAGACTGCCATCGTAGAAGGTCTGGCAGGCCGAATCGTACGTGGCGACGTGCCCGAGAACCTGAAGGACAAACAGCTCTACTCACTCGACATGGGTGCGCTGGTAGCTGGTGCGAAGTACAAGGGTGAGTTCGAGGAACGCCTGAAGAGCGTCATCAATGAGGTGACGAAGGCTGAAGGCCGTATCATCCTCTTCATCGACGAGATCCACACACTGGTAGGTGCCGGTGGTGGCGAGGGCGCCATGGATGCAGCCAACATCCTGAAACCGGCCCTGGCTCGTGGTGAACTCAGAGCCATTGGTGCTACCACCCTGAACGAATATCAGAAGTATTTCGAGAAGGATAAGGCCTTGGAACGCCGATTCCAGACGGTGATGGTGGATGAGCCCGACGAACTGTCGGCCATCTCTATCCTGCGTGGCTTGAAGGAGCGCTACGAGAACCACCATAAGGTACGTATACAGGATGATGCCTGTATCGCTGCCGTCCAACTGTCTGAGCGTTATATCAGCGAACGATTCCTGCCCGACAAGGCCATCGACCTGATGGACGAGGCTGCCGCCAAACTGCGTATGGAGCGCGACTCCGTACCTGAGGAACTCGACGAGATCACCCGCCGACTGGCTCAGCTGGAGATTGAGCGCGAGGCCATCAAACGCGAGGGCGACACCCAGAAGATTGCTCAACTGGATAAGGATATTGCTGAGCTCCGTGAACAGGAGACGCAGTTCCGTGCTAAGTGGGAGGGTGAGCGCCAGCTCATCAACAAGATCCAGCAGGACAAGCAGGAGATAGAGAACCTGAAACTCGAGGCTGAGCGTGCTGAGCGCGAGGGCGACTATGGCCGCGTCGCTGAGATACGCTACTCGAAACTGAAGGCACTCGAGGATGACATCAAGGCCATCCAGTCACAACTGGCAACAGCACAGAATGGCGATTCACTGGTGCGCGAGGAGGTGACTGCCGATGATATCGCAGAGGTGGTGAGCCGCTGGACGGGCATCCCTGTGACACGTATGATGCAGAGTGAACGCGAAAAACTGCTTCACCTGGAGGAGGAACTGCATAAGCGTGTCATTGGTCAGGAGGAGGCAATTACAGCTGTCAGCGATGCTGTACGCCGTTCTCGTGCCGGCCTGCAGGACCCCAAGCGACCGATTGCCTCGTTTATCTTCCTCGGTACGACGGGTGTCGGTAAGACGGAGCTCGCCAAGACACTGGCCGACTACCTGTTTAACGACGAGACGATGATGACGCGTATCGACATGAGTGAGTATCAGGAGAAATACAGCGTGAGCCGACTGATTGGTGCACCTCCGGGATACGTGGGTTACGACGAGGGTGGCCAGCTCACAGAGGCTGTACGCCGTAAGCCATACTCGGTAGTCTTGTTCGACGAGATAGAGAAGGCTCATCCCGACGTGTTCAACATCCTCTTGCAGGTGTTGGACGACGGACGACTGACCGACAACAAGGGTCGTACGGCCAACTTCAAGAACACCATCATCATCATGACCTCGAACGCTACACGTGAGCAGCTCAGGGCCACCATGCGACCGGAGTTCCTCAACCGTATCGATGAGATCATCACCTTTACGCCGCTCACCAAGGAGCAGATTGGCGATGTGGTATGCCTGCAGATGAAGAAGGTAACGGACATGCTGGCACCTCAGGGCATCACGCTGGAGTGCACGCCTCAGGCCATCAAATACCTGGCTGAACAGGGCTATGATCCCGACTATGGCGCACGTCCCGTAAAGCGCGCCATCCAGCAGTACGTGCTCAACGACCTGTCGAAGAAGCTCTTAGCAGATGAGGTCGATCGCACCAAACCGATCATCATCGATGAGTTTGGAGAAGGATTGGTGTTTAGAAATTAAGAAAAAAGGTTGCTCTGATTATAGAGCAACCTTTTTTCTGTTATGGATGAACACACCCTTATGCGTAGGCTTACCAGACAACCTTCGCCCTTGGAGGTCGTACCATTCTCCCTCACCATCTGAGAGCGCTGGGACGGGCTCTATCCCTGAGGGCACTTGCATGAAGTCGAACGACACACTGCCGTCACTGGCCACACGGATGTTGGTGATCGCTTTCTGCATGAACAGTTCCCCGTCGGCATTGTCATTAAACAGCGTAGCGGCAGGCTCTGTCCCATCCGTCAGACTGGCATTCACCACCAACGACACCGGGTCGGTATAGGGATAGACAGAAGTACTGAGATAACGGTTACGCACCCAATCGTCCATCGTGTATTTACTCATGTCCTTGCCATTGTTCTCAGGATCCCAGATGAGATAGTCCTTACCATCGGCATGGAAGAGGTCATAACGGAGGTGGGTCATGTCGCTGTTCACTTCATTGTTGCTCCATTCTTCTTTGTCGAAGTCGACATGGAAGATGGCCAGTCCTTCACCGGGAATACAATAGTCCCATTTGGTCTGTCTGCGGTTTTCAAGCAGATAATACTCATCGGCATAGCCTGAGTTGCGGATGAGATAGGTCTCCCCTCCCTCACTCACGGGTTTCATACCTGTGATGGTGGTGGCTGTCGTCAGTTCGATGGGACTCGACCAGCCTAGGAGCATCTTCTCCATGGCAGAGAAGTTCGGCGGACACCATCCCTTGTTGGTATAGTTACCACCATCCATCAGGTCCCATTCGTCGACAGCAGAGAAATAGGTGCCTCCCGTAGGATAGATGTCAGGCAGTCCCAGACAGTGGGCAAACTCATGACAGATGGTACCGATACCACATAAGGCACCGTCTTTCCACTTCTCGCAACTGATAGAGTACATGCCGATATCCAGATTGCCCGGGGCCTTGACATAAGCATATTGTGTATTGGGCCAGATATAGCCCGTCAACTGATTGCCTGTGAAACCTGCTGCGATGAAGACCAGCTGCTCCACCTCACCATCACCATTCCAGTCGTAGACGGAGAAGTCGGTGGTAGTGATGGCTTTCAATTGCTGCAAGGCCTCTCTCATCGCATCGTCACCGTAATAACTGCTTTTACCGGAATTGGCGTTGACGCTGACCTTAAAGGGACCATAGACGTCGAACTTGAGGTTCAGGAGACCGTCTGACTGGTCCCGAAAATAATCAGCCACAGAACCCTGTCCATGACCTTCGTTATACCCCCGCTCATTCAGCACACGCTGATAATAGCCCGCAGGGTCATCCATCGAGAAATCCGTGTCTGCAAAGGATATCAGTACCACAGCCTGTCGGTAGATACGCTGCGGATCCCAGTCCTGTGAGGGATCGTCCAGCGCAGCGCGGGTCTTGGCCTTGTCCGTAGGGATATTTCGAACGCAAGGCATACGCCGCTGTGCGCTGGCATTTAAAGGTAAAAAGGTAAAAAGGTAAAAAAGTAAAACAGACAATAACAAACCCCTTGATATAGAGATCCGTTTTATTTCTACCATATTTATATACTTTCTCACCTTCATACCTTTTGACCTTATTTTCCTCTTTTCCCCTTTTTACCTTTTTACCTTTTTACCTTTTACAAGGCGTCCATGGTTTCAGGGTCTTGAAGAAGTCGTTACCCTTGTCATCCACAAGGATGAATGCGGGGAAGTCCTCGACCTCGATCTTCCATACAGCCTCCATACCCAGCTCTGGGTACTCTACGCACTCAATGCTCTTGATAGAGCTCTGTGAGAGGACTGCGGCTACACCACCGATGGTGCCGAGATAGAAACCGCCGTGCTTCTTACAAGCCTCGGTAACGACATCTGAGCGGTTACCCTTGGCAATCATCACGAGCGATGCACCATTAGCCTGGAACTCATCAACGTATGGGTCCATACGGTTAGCGGTGGTCGGACCCATCGAACCACAAGGATAGCCCTCTGGAGTCTTGGCAGGTCCTGCATACAGTACGGGGTACTTCTTGAAGTAGTCGGGCATACCCTCACCGGCATCCAGACGAGCCTTCAGCTTTGCATGAGCGATATCACGAGCCACGATGATGGTACCCTTCAGGTTCACACGGGTAGAGACGGGATACTTAGAGAGCTCCTTACGAACGGCATCGATACCCTCGTTCAGGTCGATCTCGATACCCTTGCCGCCCTCACCGGGCTTGCGCAGCTCCTCAGGAATCAGCTCTGTGGGGTTGCTGTCCATCTTCTCCAACCAGATACCGTCGGCATTGATCTTTGCCTTGATGTTTCTATCTGCAGAGCAGCTAACACCCATACCGATAGGACAGCTGGCACCATGACGAGGCAGACGAACCACGCGGATATCGTGAGCCAGGTACTTACCACCGAACTGTGCACCGAGTCCGATCTTCTGTGCCTCCTTGATCAGCTTCTGCTCGAGGTCGATATCACGGAAGGCACGACCGGTCTCATCGCCTGTGGTGGGCAGTCCGTCGTAGAACTTGATCGAAGCGAGCTTCACGGTGAGCAGGTTTTTCTCTGCTGAGGTACCACCGATTACGAATGCGATGTGGTATGGAGGACATGCAGCTGTACCCAGACTCTTCATCTTCTCTACGAGGAAGGGAATCAGGGTTCCCTCGTTCTGGATCGTAGCCTTGGTCATGGGGTAGAAGTAGGTCTTGTTGGCCGAGCCACCACCCTTGGCAACCATCACGAACTTATACTCAGCACCCTCGGTAGCCTCGATATCGATCTGTGCCGGCAGGTTACAACGGGTGTTCACCTCGTCGTACATATTCAGAGGGGCGTTCTGCGAGTAGCGCAGGTTGTCCTGAGTGAAGGTGTTGAACACACCACGGCTCAGTGCCTCCTCATCCTCGAAACCGGTCCAGATCTGCTGACCCTTCTCACCGTGGATGATGGCCGTACCGGTGTCCTGACAGAAAGGCAGGATACCCTTGCAAGCCACCTCGGCATTGCGCAGGAACTGCAGGGCTACATACTTATCGTTCTCAGAGGCCTCAGGATCGGTCAGGATCTTAGCCACCTGTTCGTTATGCTCACGACGCAGCATGAACTCCACATCGTGGAATGCCTGCTGGGCCAACAGTGTCAGTGCTTCCTTGGTAACTTTCACAATCTGTTTTCCTTCGAACTCTGACGTGCTTACGCCTTCTTTTGTCAACAAGCGGTATTCCGTCTTGTCCTCGCCCACCTGAAACATGGGGGCATACTTAAAATCAACTGTCTTAGCCATAATCGTATTTGTTTATTTAAATGAATTCACTTCTTTACTTTTTACCTTTTTACCTTTAATCAATACCCGAACACTTCTTCTGTGGTCAGGCGACGGATGGGACCGATCTTACCCAATGCCTCCATGTCGAGCTCTTTCTCATCGCCCAGGATGACATAGCGATAAGGCTTGTTGGCTATCTGTGCCTTCTCGAAGTTCACGATATCCTGCAGGGTCACCTTATCCAGATGCTTGTAGATAAGCTCGTTCTGACTGCAATCGAGTCCCATTCGCTGGGCATTGAGATAGGCATTGAAGATGCCGATCTTCGTGGTGCGACTGCT
The DNA here is from genome assembly GCF_000746155.1 of Prevotella sp. FD3004. NCBI lineage: Bacteria > Pseudomonadati > Bacteroidota > Bacteroidia > Bacteroidales > Prevotellaceae > Prevotella > Prevotella sp. FD3004. Next base: position 93,764 of record NZ_JQKR01000008.1, read on the forward strand.
GGCCAGCTGCTTGGTCACAGCCTCCTTGGCAATCTTAAAGGCAGCCTCACTGGCTGGCATCTCGTTCAGGATCTCATTAAAGTGTGCGATACAGTCGTTCATCTTATCGTTCTGGGTGATGATATGGGTCATAAAGCACTCCGTACGATCTTTCCAGCTGGGCTGGATATAATAGGCATAGGCATTGTAAGCCAGTCCACGGGCCTCACGCATCTCCTGGAACACGATACCATTCATACCACTACCGAAGTACTCGTTGAACACTTCCTGTACAGCGGCCTCTTCAGGATTCCAGTTACGACCCTCATTGTGGTACATACGCATATAGATATTCTTGGCATCGTAAGGTGCGATCAACACCTCGTTCTCGGTAGCGAGCTGGTTCAGGTAAGGCTTGTTCTCAGGCACAGCAGCCAACTTCTTGGCTGTCTGGTGTGCCTTGCCAATAGCGGTAGTAGCCTCTTTCTCACTCAGCGGACCATAGTACACCACCTTATGATCGTAATTGCTCAGGGTCTTCAGCAGATCGACGAACACCTGCGGATCGGTTTCCTTCAACTGCTGCTCGCTCACCAGGTCGCGATAGGCATTATGCTCACCGAAGGCAGCATAGTTATACAGATATGAGAAATAGCTCTGCTGACTCTTCTTGGCATCGTCACGACTCTTCAAGGTCAGGTCCACCATCTGGTCGTAGGCAGCCTTATCGACCTTTACATTCTTAAACAGGTCCTCGAGCAGTGCCAGTGCGGCAGGCATGTTCTCGTTCAAGCCAAACAGATTCACGGTGATATTCTCGGTACCCACATTCAACGACCAGTCGCACGCCAGCTCATAGAACTTCTGGCGCAGTTCTGCGGCACTCAGTTTGTCAGTACCCAACAGTCTGATATAATCAGACGCTACATCATAGCGCTTATCGGCACTCTGACCGAAGTCATAGTAGAACGTCAGGTTAAACAGTCCGTTCGTAGTGTTCTTGATATAGTACATCGGCAGGTTCTTACCTACCTTACCCACGGTCAGATCTTTCTTGAAGTCCACGAACTGAGGCAGGATAGGCTCCACCTCTGTGTTCTGGATGTCCTTCACGAACTGACTCACCTGGTCGCGGTTGGTGGGAATCGGCGTGATGGCAGGCTTGTCGATCTTCTTCTGCAAACTGTCTGTGCCCTGCTTCTTGAACACGGTCACATAGCCGTCAGTGAAGAACTGATTGGCAAAGGCCACCAGCTCCGGTTTGCTAATCTTCGATACGCGGTCGATAGCCTCTACCGCTTCTTTCCAGTCCACCTCCTGGATAAAGGCGTCTACAAACATATTAGCACGTCCTCGGTTGTCCTCCAACAACTGGTTATAGCTACGCTTGTAATTGTTGATGATACTTGGCAACAGGTTGTCGGGGAAGTCGCCTTTCTTCAGCTTGTCGATCTCGCCCAGCATCAGACTGCGCACCTCTTCCAGCCCCTGTCCCTGCTTAGGTGTACCCATTACTATGAAAGCACTATGATCGCGCATCGCCTCCAGATCAGCACTTGCACTCTGCAACTTCATCGTCTGGTTCAAGGCGAGGTCGAACAGTCCGGCACGACCGTTGCTCAGCACGCTCGTCAACAGAGACAGTGTATCAGACTGCAGACTGCTGGCCTCCTTGGCACGCCAAGCCACCCATACGCGCTCAGCCTCTTGTCCTACCACAGTGGAATCCTTGGGCTGTGTCAGCGGTGTCAGTGGTGCGAATGTCGGCTGCTTGACGTCGGCACCGGGCTTCCAACCGCCGAAATACTTGTCGATGATGGCGATGGTCTTCTCGGGATCCAGATCACCAGCCATACAGATGGCCACGTTGTTGGGACGGTACCACTTGTCAAAGTAGTTCTTGATATTCGTAATCGAAGGATTCTTCAGGTGGTCCTGCGTACCGATAGTGGTCTGTGTACCGTAAGGATGGTTTGGCCACAGCATCTTACTGATGGTGTAGTACAGCTTACGCTGATCACTGGTCAGTCCGATATTATACTCCTCGTACACCGCCTCGAGCTCCGTGTGGAAACCACGGATGATCATGTTCTGGAAACGGTCGCCCTGGATCTTGGCCCAGTTGTCCACCTCGTTGGCGGGGATGTTCTCCATATAACAGGTCACATCGTTCGAGGTATAGGCGTTCGAGCCCTCAGAACCGATGGTCGCCATCAGCTTGTCGTACTCATTGGGGATGAAGTACTGGGCAGCCACCTGACTCACTGAGTCGATCTCGTGGTAGGCCTGCTTACGGGCCTCGGGATCGGTCAGCTTGCGATATGCCTCATAACGCTGTTCAATCTCGTCGAGCAAAGGCTTCTCTGCCTCGTAGTTGTTGGTACCGAACTGTTTGGTACCCTTGAACATCAGGTGCTCCAGATAGTGAGCCAGACCTGTTGTCTCTGCAGGGTCGTTCTTCGAACCCGTTCGCACGGCGATATAAGTCTGGATACGTGGTTTCTCTTTGTTTACAGACAGGTACACCTTCAGTCCGTTGTCCAAGGTGTAGATCCTGGCCTTCATAAGGTCTCCGTTTACGGTCTCATACTTGTAATCCTTAGCCTGAACCTGTAAAGGTAAAAAGGCAAAAAGGTAAAAAAGTATAAAAACTAAGCACTTAATATTCTTCATTTTGCTTCAATTTTATTAATTATATTAATGATTGTACTTTACTCTCGCTTGCTTCTTTAAGAGATAACTTTAACTTGTGCACAAAATCGGCATCACTCTGAGCATATGTACTCTCAGCTATGTTGGCACCAATACTTGTTGCACTTCGATAAAGTTGTTTTGATATAACAAATTCCTTTTTTTCATCACAAAGATTAGTTCTCGTAGTCAATCTCGTGGTCTAATTTTTCTACAAACTCATCGAGCACATCCTTGTCCACGTCACCCATCTGATATTCCTTCTCTGCATCCTTGCGGATCTCTGCAATCCAGGCACGACGGGCTCTCACATAGTCTTCACGGATACGCTCACAGGCAGCGGCGTCAAGTTCATCGAGATGGTAATAGTCCAGAATCATCTGGTAGCTCCATGCCCAACGGTAGTCACTGTAGTTGTTGTTGATGTCGGCAAAGCGGTCGAGCACCTGCTGGATGTTATCGATGGCCCCCGTCTTGATGTCGTCGATCAGCCGCTGTTCCTCACTCTCGGGCAGCAGCAGACCGCTCATGTCAATCCACTTGCCCTGCCCTACCGTACTCTCAGGCACACCGATATAACCTTCCTTCTGGGCACGCTTCAGCACGGCACCCATATAGATACGCAGGGCGATATCGTAGTATTTCTGTCCCTTGCGCAACGACGAGGCGTTGATCACGTACTCGTGGAAGTTGTAGGTCGACACATTATCTCCCGACGCCTCACGCAGGGCTTTCAGGATCTTGATACCCTCCATGATCTCTCCCACGGTGAAGGGCGAGAGCCAGTCGAAGTTAATGATACTCTTACGCGACAACTTGGAACGCTTGTCGCGCTTGGGCCATTTCTTGATGTCACGATACAGTCCCACGGTGGTGATGTTACGTCCCGGCACCAGGTAGCACTCGTCGCCATACGCCATCAGATAAGAGAACGGCAGGTTACGGGTGTCAGGATGGTGCATCAGCTTACCGAAGCAGACTGAGAAGGCACCGATGGTGGCGGGCATCAGCACATACGAGCCAGAGGCCGTCTTCGTACCACGCTCCAGGGTACCGTAGTGCAGCGGTCCCATCTTATAGGCATGGTTCGAGAAGTTGGTGTTCGAACCGGCGTTATAGAACGAGAACTCACCGCCAATCAGCAGCGAGCTCTTGTGGTGAGAGGCAGAGAACGGTCCGCAGAAGGCGGCACATGCCTCACCATTGGCCATGAACGAGTTGGCAAAGAACAGGCTGGCCTCGGCTGTGAAACCGTTGGTAATCTGACAGGCCTCACCCACAAAGCAGTCCTGCATCTTCACCGAGTTGTTGATCGAGCAGCCGTCGCAGATAATCGAGTTCTCGCAGATGACACCCGTACCGATGAACACAGGGGCATCGGTCGAGCTCATCACCGTACACTCACTCAGACGGGCAGCGCCACTGATCTCACAGTCGCCCTTGATGATGGTGTTAGTGATATCCTTGGCGTTGATGATCTTCACGTTGTTTCCGATATAGCCACGGTCAGGACGCGACACCCGCAACTCGTCTTCAATCATCTGATGCAGACGCTGCCTCAGTTCCTTGTCGCGCTCATGCTTCACCATCAGCCAGGCCACCTGACTGTTCAGCTCACGGAAGATGGTCACATTACCATCGCCCATCTCGTTGAGCACGGAGATCACACTGCCCTCGCCGTATGTGGCGTCGTCGGTGGTCTCGAGCGTACAGATGTTCGAGATGTAACAGTCGTTACCGATGGTATAGTTGTTGATATAGTTTCCTACTTTCTCTATCAGACAGTCGTTGCCCACGGTGACGTTTCGCAGCGTGGCATCGTTGATGCCCGAGTGCTTCACGAACCCTTTGCTCACCTCCACCATCTTATTGAAGGCGCCCAGTCGGATGTCGCCATAGAAGATCACACGGTGGAAATTATAGGGTTTGAAGTCTTCGTCAACCATCACGCGCTGCCAGTCTTCCGCCCAGCAGACGTTCTTCTCCAGGATTTCAATCTCTGTCGGGGTTAAGTGTCTATAGTTATTCATAATCTTGGTATAAAAAGTCATTATACGGATATTTCTGTACGTGCAACTCACGGACACGTTTGTAGAGCACCTCGCGCAACTGGTCGATGTTCTCTTTCTGCTTGGCGCTTATAAACAGGCACTCCAGGTAATGTCCTGCACTACTTGTCTCCTTGTCTCCCTGTCTCCCTAACTTTCCCATCCACGTTTTCTCAAGATCCTCAAGTGTCAGGTTCTCCTTCGTCATGGGCGTCAGGTCGTCCTCCTCCTTCGGCGTCCAGGTATAGGCGTCGATCTTGTTGAACACCAGTATGACAGGCTTGTCGGCACAGCCCAGCTCCTGCAGAGTCTCCTCCACCACATGAATCTGCTCCTCGAAGTCGGGATGCGAGATGTCCACCACATGCACCAGCAGGTCGGCCTCGCGCACCTCGTCGAGGGTCGACTTGAACGACTCCACCAGGTCGGAGGGCAACTTACGGATGAATCCTACGGTGTCTGCCAACAGGAAGGGCAGGTTATCGATGGTCATCTTACGGACGGTGGTATCGAGCGTAGCGAAGAGCTTGTTCTCTGCAAACACCTCACTCTTAGCCAACAGATTCATCGTGGTACTCTTACCCACGTTAGTATAGCCCACCAGTGCCACACGGATCAGTCGACCGCGGTTCTTGCGCTGGGTGGTCTTCTGCTTGTCGATCTCAGCCAGTCGCTGCTTCAGCAGGGTGATACGCTGCAGGATGATACGACGGTCGAGCTCCAGCTGGGTCTCACCAGGACCGCGAAGACCTACGGAACCCTTTCCGCCACCACTACCTGAGCCGCCGCCCTGACGCTCCAGGTGGGTCCACAGGCGCTGCAGTCGGGGCAGCATATAACGATGCTGGGCGAGCTCCACCTGCGCCTTAGCCTCTGCCGTCTGGGCACGCATGGCGAAGATGTCGAGGATCAGGGATGTACGGTCGAGGATCTTCACCTGCAGTTCCTTCTCTATGTTACGGATCTGCTTGGCACTCAACTCATCGTCGAAGATCACCATACCCACGGGCTGGGGCGCGTTGCTCTCGTCGAGCAGTCCCTCGGCAAAGAGCGAGGCATCCTGAGCGTCCAGCCATTCGTCGTAGGCGTCCTGACACTGTTTGATATATTCCTTGATCTCGAGCAGCTTACCACTGCCCACATACGTTGTCTGACTGGGTCCGCCGACCTTCTGGGTAAAGCGCTTCACGGTCACAGCGCCGGCCGTGTCCGCCAGGAACTCCAGTTCGTCGAGATATTCCTTGGTCTTGGCTTCGTCCTGTTCCTTGGTAATCAGACCTACCAATACCGCAGTCTCCGCCTTCGCTTCTGATATTACAAATTCTTTCATTATTCAAGTACACATGTAAACAAGGAGTTCAAGGAGTTCAAGACATATGTATAGCGGGAGTTCTGCCTATGGAGTAATGTCCTGTCTACATGTCTCCTTGTCTCCATGTCTCCATTTTTCTGCAAAGATAGCGTTTTCTCCGCTCGTTTGAAAAATTTCCGTGTTAATCCGTGTTAATCCGTGCCTAAAAAGAATATTTCATTGTATTTTTGTAGCCAAAATCATAAATAACCAAAAACAATTTCATTATGAGAGTAATCATTCAGAGTGACTATCAGAAAATGTCACAGTGGGCTGCTAACCACGTCATCGAACGTATCAACAGTTTCAACCCCACCCCCGACCACAAATTCGTACTCGGCCTTCCCACGGGTTCTTCTCCCGTCGGCATGTATAATGCTCTCGTCGAGGCCAACCGTGCCGGTAAGGTTTCTTTCAAGAACGTCATCACCTTCAACATGGACGAATATGTAGGTCTTCCCGAGGCTCATCCTGAGAGCTACCACGCTTTCATGGCCCGCAACCTCTTCGATCATATCGACTGCCCGAAGGAGAACATCCACATCCTCAACGGTAATGCGCCCGACCTCATGGAAGAGTGCAAGCATTATGAGGAGATGATCAAGGAAGCCGGCGGCATCGACCTGTTCATCGGCGGTATCGGTCCCGACGGTCATATCGCATTCAACGAGCCAGGCTCTTCGCTGCGCTCAAGAACCCGCATGAAGACCCTCACCACCGACACCCGCATCGCCAACAGCCGTTTCTTCGGCGGCAAGCCCGAGAACGTGCCTGCCCACGCCCTGACAGTCGGTGTAGGTACCGTGATGGATGCCCGCGAGGTGATGATCCTGGTGAACGGTCATGGTAAGGCCCGCGCCATGCAGGCTGCCGTAGAGGGAGCTGTCAACCACATGTGGACCATCTCTGCCCTTCAGATGCACGAGCATGGTATCATCGTCAGCGACGAGGAAGCTGCCGACGAACTCAAGGTCAGCACCTACAAGTATTTCAAGGACATCGAACAGGACAATCTGTTGTAATGTTGTAAATAAAAAATCCCCGCCGATTGGCGGGGATTTTTTATTGTTTCTCCTTATCCAGTTTCTCGTATCTGGGTGAGTTCTCACTCTTGTATTCCGGGACAATCTCTTTCATCTTACGAACCGTCGCGATGTCATCATACTGCTTCGAGATCTCAATCAGTTCGTCAATATCCTTCGCCACCTGTTCATAGTCATACTCACGCACCTTGGCGATACGTATCTTCTCATGGAAGGTAGGCTTTGTCTTCTCCTTGTCGTTGAGCATCTCCTCATAGAGTTTCTCACCGTCGCGCAGACCCGTATACTTGATCTCTACGTTCTTGGCTCCCGAGAGCTTGATCATTCTCGCTGCCAGGTCGGCAATCTTCACCGGACGGCCCATGTCGAACACGAAGATCTCACCGCCGTTACCCTTGGTGCCGGCCTCGAGCACCAGCTTACAGGCCTCGGGGATAAGCATGAAATAACGCACGATACGCTCGTCGGTCACCGTCACAGGACCGCCGTTTCTGATCTGCTCTCTGAACAGGGGTATCACCGAACCGTTCGAGCCCAGCACATTACCGAAACGTGTGGTCACGAACTGCGTGTAGTAATGCTGTTTCTTCGACGAAGAGGACGGCTTCTGCTTCAGCTGCTCGATCTTCAGCATACGGTCGAGCGCCTGGACATAGATCTCACAGATACGCTTCGAACAGCCCATCACGTTCGTGGGGTTCACGGCCTTATCCGTCGATATCATCACGAACTTCTTCACGCCCGACTTCACGCTCAGGTCGGCAATCACCTTCGTACCATAGATATTATTGAGCACGGCCTCGCTGGGGTTGTTCTCCATCATAGGCACATGCTTATAGGCAGCGGCATGGAACACATAGTGGGGCTTGAAGGTCTCGAACACCTGCTCCATACGCGAGCGGTGACAGATGTTCGTCACCAGGGTCTCTGCCTTGACGTTAGGGAACTCCCGTTTCATCATCAGACGGATGTCGTGCTCGGGGGTCTCCGCCTGGTCGATCAGCATCATGGCAGCAGGCTTATATACCGCTATCTGGCGCACCATCTCAGAACCGATGCTACCGGCGGCACCCGTAATCAGGATGCGCTTACCGCACAACAGCTCACCGACCGAGGCCATGTCCACCCTGATCTCATCGCGGGGCAACAGGTCCTCTACCGACACCTCTTTCAACTGATAGCCCTCGTAGTCGTCGTCCGACAGCAGACCGCCATCGGCACGTATCTCCTTGGTTCCCTGCGCCATATAGATACTGACGCCCATACCTATCAGGACGTTCTGCAGCTCCTGGTTCTCACGGAACACATTAGCACGCTGGGGCGACACCAGTACCGCCTCGATATTGTGCGTATAGACAATCTCGCGCATATCCTCGTCAAGACTGTACACGCGCTCTCCCAGCAACCGGTTGTGCTTATAACGGGATGTCGTGGTGATGAAGCCCTTCACGGCGAATCGCCTGGGCCGCTGACTACGGATATTCTTGGCCAGTCCGACAGCATCCGAGGTCACACCGAATATCAGCGCCTTGGTTGCCCGCACGTCGAACGTCGTCAGGTCGTAAAGCGACTTCACCAGTACTCTCACAGCCCACATCAGGAGGGTGGCCAGCAGGAACATCACCAACAGGTGACGCACATGCAGCGGCACGAAGAGCGGCTTGGGCGCATCATACATCAGGAAATGGACGCCGATGGCCAATACCAGTGACAGCGTGTTGGCATAGGCCACACGCTGCAGGTCGATAAACGACGAATAGCGGACGATACCCGCATAGGTATGGAACACGCGCGTGCCCACGACACTCAGCAGCACATAGACCATCAGACTACAGAACACACCATCGATCTGCTGCGACAGGTCAGCCCAGTTGGCAAACATCCAATAGCTGAAAAGACCCGAGAGCATCAGTATCACACCGTCGATGAGGAAGATGCACCAATACGGCAGGGAGTTCTTCCGGAAATACCAGTTGACGATTTTCTTTAGGAATTCCATAGTCTGTCGGGGGGGGATTGTCCTACTTTACTTCGAAGCCAGGTATAATCTTCTTGAATTTTGCGCGGAGCGTCTCAACGGTCTCCCAATCCTCGTTATGATCAGAACTGTAATAGAAATCCTTGGGAACCCATGTTCCTTTGTGATGTTCAAGATACTCCTCTGTCGTATGGTTGAAGGCGACAGAAGGGAGAATCGCATAATACTTACCGATATCGATGGTGTTCATCGCATCTGTCTTGGTGATCATCTCCTCGTGCAGCTTCTCACCCGGACGGATACCCACCTCTACCTGCTTCAGGTTCGGTGCGATGGCAGTGGCCACGTCGGTGATTCTATAAGAAGGGATCTTTGGGATAAACAGTTCACCACCCACATGGTGTCCAAGTGCCCACATCACCAGATCGACACCCTCCTGCAGAGAGATGTTGAAACGTGTCATACGCGGATCGGTGATAGGAAGCTCCGTTGCACCCTCATCGCGCAGCTTGATGAAGAAAGGAATCACCGAACCGCGGCTGCCCATCACGTTACCGTAGCGAACCACCGAGAAGCGGATGTCGCGTGAGCCCTTGATGTTATTGGCAGCAATGAAAAGCTTGTCCGATGTCAGTTTGGTAGCACCATAAAGGCTGTTCGGCGCACAGGCCTTATCTGTTGACAAGGCGACGATGTCCTTCACGCCGCACTCTATCGCAGCGTTAATCACATTGACGGCACCGTTCACGTTGGTCTTGATACATTCACGGGGATTGTACTCGGCAGTATCCACCTGTTTGATGGCTGCGGCATGGATAATCACATCCACGCCGTCGCAGGCGGTCTTCAGGCGCTCGCCATCACGAACGTCACCAATCAGGAAGCGCAGCATCGGATAGTCCTTTGCCGGATACTTCTGCCTCATGTTATATTGCTTCAACTCCCCACGTGAGAAGATAATGATTTTCTTCACGTTAGGATAATCTCTCAGGATTGTTTCAACGAATTTATTACCAAAGGAGCCTGTACCTCCCGTAATCAAAACTGTTTTTCCGTTTAACATATAATCGTTTTCTATTTTTGCCTGCAAAGGTACGAATAAGTGAGTAAAACACAAAATAAATCCGAATTTATTTTTGTTTTCGAGCGGAAGTACCTTCGAGTCGCCCCTCAAAATTAGTGCAAATCGAGCAGAAAACCAAATATTATTTGGGTTTTTTCTCGATGCAGCCTAATTTCGACCTTTTCTAGAAGGTCAAAGGTACGAATAAGTATGATATTTACAAAATACTCCCCTTGATAATATCGACGATGTAGCGTACATCCTCATCGGTGACATACGGTCCCGCAGGGAGACACAGACCGACCTTGAAGATCGCCTCACTGACACCATTGACATAAGCCGGAGCATCCTTATAGACAGGCTGTTTGTGCATGGGTTTCCACACAGGACGGGCTTCGACACCCGCCTGGTCGAGCACCACGCGCATGGCCTCTACATTGTCGTTGGGCTGACAGTCTGTAACGGCTGCAGACGCTTCATGAGTGACACCTGCCGCACCGCCCACAGCACCGGTCACGACGGTCTTATAGGCCTGTTCCTGCCCCTTCACACGCAGCGAAGCATCGAGCGTGATGGTGCAGAGCCAGTAGTTGGAGTCGTAATCACCGTTAGCGGGCTGGGAATGCACTGTGACGCCAGAGACACCGGCCAACAGCTCCTCGTAGAGCTTCTGCACATGCTGATGATGGGCGATATGCTCATTAGCCACCGTCATCTGACCGCGCCCGATACCTGCGCATATATTACTCATACGGTAGTTGTAACCGATTTTCTCATGCTGATAATAAGGGTAGCTCTCACGGTATTGGGTGGCATACATCATCACCTCGCGCCACGCATCGTCATCAGGGGTGATCAGCGCACCGCCACCAGAGGTGGTAATCATCTTATTGCCGTTGAACGACAGCACACCATACCTGCCGAACGTACCCAGCGCCTGCCCCTTATAACGAGAGCCGAAACCCTCTGCGGCATCCTCTATCACGGGGATATCGTAGCGACTGGCAATCTCCATGATACGGTCTATCTGATAGGGCATACCATAGAGTGCCACGGGCACAATGGCCTTCGGCGTCTTTCCGGTCTTGGCGATTCTGTCTTTGATGGCCTCCTCGAGCAGGTCGGGGTCCATGTTCCAGGTATCTTTCTCTGAGTCGACGAACACCGGTGTTGCACCGAGGTAGGTGACGGGATGCGACGACGCACAGAAAGTAAAGCTCTGCACCAGCACCTCATCGCCAGGACCAACGCCGCAGGCAATCAATGCCAGATGCACGGCAGCTGTTCCCGCACTCAGCGCCACCACACGTTTGCTGTTCGTCTTTTCTCCCTTATCGTTCAGAGAGACAAACGTTTCCAAGTCTTTCTCGAAGCCGTTGACATTCGGTCCAAGGGGAACCACCCAGTTAGTGTCAAAAGCCTCTTGAATATATTTTTTTTCCATACCCGACTCACTCATGTGGGCCAAGCACAGATATATTCTTTTATTCATATTCACTAATTTGGCGGCAAAATTAGCGCTTTTTTGACGAAACTCACCAAGAGTTTTATTAATTTATCTAAAATAATTCTTAAAGTTATTATTTTCGTTATTACATGTACTAACCGTTATTCGGAAAAATAATCATAATTTTGCAGGCCCATTCAGTGATGGGCACACGAAACTAAAAATATAATATGAAAAAAAAATTTATCGAAAAAATCTTTAGAATTATTTTCATGTGTATGAGACATGAAAGAGGTCGTTTGACGAGAATCAGCAACACCTGTCACATCAATCGTGGTAAATTAACCGAAAGCGGCATTGCCAGTATGAAAGCCTCGCAGTTAATCATACTCTTCTACGCCATGTGTCTGAACATGACGGAGTCGGAGTTTGAAAAGATGATGAAGGACATTTACCACACCATCGTCGACAAATCGGCAGAGTACGACTTCCTGCTGTTTAGCAACGACAAGAAGACTACAGATGAAACGGAAAATGCTTAAACCCAGAATCCACCTACTTTCATGAGAGAAACAGATTCACTTGTTTTAGAGGAACTCGCCCATGCCGGCGAGGCCTCGGAGATCACACCCGAGCTCTTGAAGCTCGACAGTTGCCGCATCACCTCTGAGAGCAACCTGCCCACGGAGGAGTTTATGATGAGATTCTTCGGGAGACCCTGTTTTCCGAGGAAAGACCTGACCAGCATCACGGGCCCTGCCAAAGGCGGGAAGACCTTCTTATCCTCGATGCTCATGGCCTGTGGCGCCAACACGGCTGAGGACAACCGGAGGATGCTCGAACTGGAACGTGTCGCAGAGCAGCCGCTCAAAGTGATGTGGTATGACACCGAAGAGAGCAAGCAGACCACCAAGCACATCCTCGCCAACAGGGTCTTCCAGATGGCGAAAGGTCAGGATCTCGACCGGCAGTTCTTCGTGTTCAACGTCAGGGCGTTCACATGGCAGGAGCGTCAGGAGGAGCTGCAGGTGGCCATCAGGACCTACCGCCCCGACATCGTCATCATCGACGGTATTGCCGACCTGCTGCCCGACATCAACGACGGTCCGAAGGCCATCGAGCTGATAGAACATTTATTACAACTGGCTGACGACTACAACTGCAACATCACCACCATCATCCACCTGAACCGTACTGGTGAGAAAAGCAACCTCAGGGGGTGGCTCGGCACGGTAATACTCCAGAAGTCGTATGAGGTGTTTGTCTGTGAGAAGGTCTTCGGGACCTCGACGATGTCGGTAGAGCTGTCGACGTCACGAAAGACGAGCCTCGACGAGCGGATGTACTACCAGGTGAACGACAAGGGCATCCCCTACGCAGCCAAGAGACCCGACACCCAGCCCAGGAACGAGAGGGGACAGTTTATGGCGAAAAATACGGACAAGACAGAAGCCTTCAACCCCAACTACCTCATCGACAGCCCCCAGTCGGAACAGGGCTGGGAATGGAACCTGACGAAGCTGTTCGCCGATGCCATGGCAGGCAGGTCGGTGATGGGCTACGACGACCTGAAGAACGCCGTGCAACAGCTGAGCAACATCAAGCAGAAACAGTACTACTACAAAGTGTTCGAAGATGCAGAAAGCAAAGGAATCGTCAAGAAGACCTACGACCGCCACCACCGCATCGTCATCATCATGCCCCCGAGATGAGCTACCCCCCTCTATACATGCCCTCCCCTCTATAAGGAGGGAGGGCTATAGTATGAGGGGTGCTCTACGGGGGCTACCGACCTACTCGTTCAAGGCCATCCGGGAACAGCTCTACCGCGAGTCGTTTACGCTCTACCATCCCGCCTCTATCGTTCAGAAGAGCCTGTCGGTCAACAGTCAGTTCTGCAAGGCGGTGGTCGGCAACGGCTATCTCTCGTTCCTGCAGATGGTGAACGCCACCTGCCGCTATCTCCTCGGGGCCACGAGACAGGGCGGCGTCATCTTCTGGCAGATAGACCATGAGGGGAGGGCTCACGACGGTAAGGTGATGTACTACCGCACCGACTGTCACCGGGATAAGGCGCACAACCCCACCTGGGTTCACACCTTCCTGGAACGGAGGTACCGCGACCACAGCAGGCACCAGGGCACACACTGCCTCTTCGGCCTGCATCTGCTGAGGTCGGCGAGCGGCGACGTGGCCATCGTAGAGGCCGAGAAGACGGCAGTCATCCTGTCGGAGCACTATCCGCAGTACATCTGGCTGGCGACAGGCGGACTGGGTGAGCTGCAGCCCGACAAGCTGCGCCCGCTCAGAGGGCGTAAGGTCGTCCTCTTCCCCGACACCGACCCCGACGGCAAGGCGTTCAGGTCGTGGAGCAACATCGCCAGGGAGGTGATGGACTCGGTGTTCTGGGAGGGCTCGCCGCCCATCCGTGTCAGTCCTATCCTGGAGCAGCATGCCTCCCCGGCCCAGAAGGCGGCGAAGATCGACCTCGCCGACTTCCTTCTGGATGCCAGACTCCCTTGACCTCATGGTATAACTAAAATATCAGTTTCATGGTTAATTACTACGACAAACATCGCTTCATCAGCAAGAAAGAGCTGGCCCGACTGGCTGGTGTCTCCTCGAGAACCTTCTGCCGTTATCTGGCGTCACGCCGACATATCCTCGACGCCATGGGGGTACTGCCCAACGCCCGACTGCTGCCGCCCAAGGCGGTGAAATATATCTGCGAGGACTACTGCATCGACCTGCCGCAGGAGCTGCAGGACCAGCAGGTCACCGACAAGTCGCCGCTCTACAGAAATCTGATCCGTGAGCTCCAGATGAACACGTTCTTCGAGGGGAAATGGGTGCGGATCACGGAGATTCCACACGATTTCTGACTTTTTTCCACGCTAACGCGCCATAACCCGCCAACGCCCCTCGGGAGCGTCGTACCTTTGCAAACGGAAAGGCGAGCGAGTCGGAAGGAAATGCCTCCCAAGGCAGACGGAGACAGTCTCCACAGGTCACGCGAATAGGATCCACGGGTGACGGAGATAATCTCCATAGGGGTACGGATGACGTCTCCATAGGGGTACAGATGCTATCTCCATGAGGCGCAGAGACTATCCGGATAGCTCACAGACGATATCCCGACGACCTACAGGTGACGTTCCTCTGACGCAGACCTTGACAAAACTTATGTTTAACTAAATTCATTTTTCATCATGGCACAGAAATTTATCAAAGCCCAAAACAACAACGCACTGAATGCCGCCTACGGCAAGTTCTTCGCAACAGCCGTCTACGACGAGAACTTCATCGAGACCGACGCGATTGCCGACTACATCCAGCAGCAGTGTTCGATCAAGAAGAGTGACATCATGGCCACACTCCTGGAGCTGGGCGACGCCCTGAAGCACTTCTTCGAAATGGGTCAGAAGGTACGCCTGAAGGGCATCGGCATCTTCAAGGTCGGTTTCTCCAGCATCGGCGTCACCAAGGCAGAGGACTGCAGTGCAGCCACCATCACCAACCGCCGCATCCTGTTCCAGCCCGAGACCACCCGAGTCGTCGTCGGTCAGGAGAAGCGTCGTGACGGTTCCGTGAAGCAGAAGTACGTCGTGGCGAAGTATCTCCTCAAAGACGTCGTCTTCGAAGAGACTCACGAGAACACCCTCCACCCCACTCCCTCCCCTGACGGCGAGTAAAGTCTAGCAGGGCCAAGCCCTGCACGTCTCAACTCACCCAACCCCTTGTTCATTTTCTTTCGTCACCGAAAGAAAACGGAACCAAAAGAAAGGTGCGAAAACGTCCTGAGCTCAGAGGCCGGTTGTCCGATTTTCGTAATCATTCGATGAACTCGCTTCGCTCAAACAGCATCTCATGTCGATTTACTTTCATTGCTTCGCAATTCAAGAATCGAAGAAGATTCCGAAAATAGTACAACCTCTAAAGACCTCTTCGTGCGGAATGTTTTCGAAGAAACATGAAGCACGAGTGCGGCGCTCGGCTTTGCCGCTTGGCTTGTCCAAGAATGTTTTCGAGGATTCATCCGAGGCAACGACAAGCGTTTAGCGTAGTCGGCTAAAGGCACGCCAGACCTTTGATGGTCTGAGCGTACATTAATGAAAGAGCGACAGGAGGAGCGGTTAAGTCTCTTGCCAAAGATTGGCGAGAGATTTAGAGAGTGGTTTGAAGCCCTCTCTTACGGTAAGAGAGGGTTGGGTAAGATGAGAACTGCAGGGTTTCACCCTGCCAAAGAAAAAAAATTAATCCTATAAAAAAAAGTTTTTATGAAGATTTTTAAGAAAAATATTCCCGCCGATAAAATCGGCAATTTTATACTAACAGTAATAACAGCTTTTGTCTCAACCTTCTTTATGCAAAGCTGCGGCCTATGCTAAAGAAGCTAAACCGCCAGGACGTTAAACTCCTGATAGTACATTGCAGTGCCACGCGCTGCGACAGACCGTTCACCACAGAATCGCTGATAGCAACAGGCAAAGCCAAGTTCGGCCAACCCTCCTACCATTACTATATAAGAATGGACGGTGACATTGTGCCGACGCTCCCCGAGAACATCCGCGGGGCACATGCCCGAAACTACAACCG
Organism: Prevotella sp. FD3004; assembly: GCF_000746155.1. NCBI lineage: Bacteria > Pseudomonadati > Bacteroidota > Bacteroidia > Bacteroidales > Prevotellaceae > Prevotella > Prevotella sp. FD3004. The sequence goes on from NZ_JQKR01000008.1 coordinate 109,960, forward strand.
CTATGCCATCGGCATCTGCTATGAGGGCGGTCTCGACGCCAACGGCCAACCCGCCGACACCCGCACCGAGGCACAGAAGGAAGCCATGTTCAACCTCTTGAGCGACCTGCGTGTAGAATACCCCGACGCCCACATCATCGGCCACTGCGAACTCCCCAACCAGCGCGTACCCATAGAGCTCATTCTAGACGCACTGACTCACGACGACAGTCCACTCCGTCAACTCCCCCGCGTTGCCAAGGCCTGTCCCTGCTTCCTCCCCAGCACCTACTACGCCTCCCTCCAACCCCGGAGTCCCCATTGAGTCCCCACTAAAACCAATCATCCCCCAGCCTTTATCACAGCCGGGGGATGATTGATACGTTTTAATGTTTCTACATTAAGGCACTCACTTTCAAAGGCTGTCCTTGATATTTAAACAACTTCTTCAACACACTCTTTATCACGCCATTCTGCAGTTTTAGACACCATTCAACCTACCAGATACTTCACCCCGTTCTCATCCAAGAATTTCTTAATCACATCCACATGCACGCAGAGGCCTAGATGCAAGAACGGATAGTTCGACACCTTCTTTTTCTTGCCTTCAACCATTATTTCTCTGTTGACCTGATCAAATCCTAGAGGAAACGATACTGTAGAAGACTGAAGGCCACAAACCACCCCATCCTTATCAAATAGCGGTCCACCACTTTGGCCTTTTAGCCCTGGAGTACTTATTTCTAAGCCAACAATCTGGCCATTACCGCCAGCAACATGTCTTGTTAGTATACCATCAATGGGGAATAGCGGCGAGTCAGCCTTGCCGGTATTCGTCCATTCTATGTCATCCGTCTGAGCATTGTACCGGAAATTAGTGAATTCCGAATACGGGTATCCCAATCTGCAGAGCGACAATCCCTGCTTCAGTTCTGCCGAATTATCCTTAAATACCGGAAATGAATTACAAAGTATTTGATTAAATCCTTCAAATTTTATAAGAGCCAAATCAGCATAACCACACTCAATGACAGTAAACGCATACATTTGATCTACAATGTTATCAAACGTATTTTTTATCTGAATGGTACAAGGGGCGAGCTTTGAATAGCCATACTTTTGCTCAAGCGCAGCAATAGCTTTTCGTTTCTTGCTGTCCGACATTGCTGGCAGTTCAGCTAGTTCGCTCTTAAACTGTGCATACTTGTTATTAATACCATCGGCAGGTTTAATGAGGCCATCTGTTACATGCTTGCATGTCAACACCCAGCCTTCGTCATTTACAATGATACAAGTTGAACACCCCGTTATAACCTCATTACTACCATAATTACGAAGAATCGATCTAATCGATCTGGTATATTGTGTTGCTGTTTCTATACTTTTTACGAACATATTACCATAATTTTAAAAATTACATGAAAAAACTCTGCTGACCACCCTCAACGGCAGTCAGCTGAGTTATAAAACTACTTTTCTCAAGGATTGGTGCGCCAATTCTTCTTGTAAGCATACACATAAGTGGTATCATCATTACCACCACCAGTATCACCATCCATACCTGCGTCCAGGAAATATTCCTCGACCTCCTGAGCAACGTCTTTACTGTCAGCGGGACACCATATCCATCGATCCAGCTTGTTGTTTACGTTATGCTCGCCAAACAATCTACGATCAATATCATTGGTAATGCCGACATACCATCCAGAATAGTTATCATTACCAATATACTTCTCAAATTCTATAATAATTTCTTTCTTTGTCATAATTTTAAAAAATATAAAAAAAATATTATACCCTCATTCTAAATCAAAACAAAGGTTATTTTTTTGTTAAGAGAAGTAAAAAACCGGTAAATCTCGCAAGGATTTTGTACCTTTGCACCCGATTTAAAATGGCTATTACTCCTTAAGTGACGTTTTCCCTGTCAGGGTCTCACAAAGCTGTTCCTAGAATAGCGATGGAGAAAATGCGGTTCTTTTTATATCTGCTTCGTCATTTTAAATTAATGGTAGCGAGGTTTTCGCAACCTTGTTCATCCAATCCATCGTCTTCTTCTTTCCTTCCGCCAAGATAGTCAGGAGAAGACTATGTAGCCAAGAGTTTCATGACCGCTGCAAAGATATAGCTATTTTTCAGAATAGCCATATTTTATCTGTTAAATTTATGTAAATATCGTATTTTTACTAAATTAATAGGCAATTTTTGCACAATAATCAGCAAAATCACCTACTTAGTTCCTTTAATCTTCATTTTCATCATTATCAGCATGATCATCAGAAGCACCCTCAACATTAGCATTTTGATTAAAGAAGTCAACAGCCCTTTCTATAATCTCAGGCTTAATCATAGGCAGTTGTCCAAACCTGTTATTGGTCGAAAGATACTTTGATAGGCTCAAGTTCTTATGGATATCTTTCAGGCTCAGATTTTCAATCGTCGACACACCATACTTATCTTTCACAGCCAATCTTACCGAATCCCTTCTTACCAATTCCGAACCCAAAAAACTATTATCTTGAGTGGTTATCACAAATTGCCCTAACTGGTCTATTCCCAAGAAAAATTTTAGTATCGCATGTAGTGATGTACGATGAATGCCACTCGAAAAGTCATCCAATATCACCATTCTATTATTCGACACAGCATCTTTAAGCACTACTAACAGTCGCAGTATTTCCAGTGTACCATCACTCTGTTCGTCCAGCGGCAGCGGAATCAACTTACCTGCATGTACTTCATGCATAGTGTTTATGGCATGCTTGGGCATATTCTTCAAAAAAGCAGAAATCATTTCTGGCTTATCCTTGAACATATCCAATATTTCCTGAGGAAGTTCCGGCTTTACATCATATACTTCATAATCACGGATATTTGTATCCACAGATTCTAATATATCCAATATCACCTTCTTAAATGGTCTCTGCTCTTCTTGCTTTCCATCGGGCAAACTATCTAGAAGATTAATTCTATCAAGATCAACAAAGCGAAACCCTTTTCTAAGATAACCCGCAATTTCATTAAGAATTGGGTTCTCTATATTTTTAGTCGCTACATAACTAAGTATCGAACTATTATATAGCACATCGCGCCTTATAATATCCCTATCCGACGATGACAATGCCAGTTTCCTGTTATCATCCAAAGTAACAGTATAATCCTCTTCAATGCTTCTACATAACAATGTTAAACTCGACTGTGCCTTCAGTAGTTCTATTTTTTCCTCAACTATTACGTTCTCATTCCACCTTAGAGTATATCTGTACCTTGATTCACCGATGTTAAATACAGCATTCACCATCGAAGGTCTTGTCAAACATCCCTCATCAAAAGCAAACGGATGGTAAGGTATCTTATCCGTTTTCTCCTTATTTGAGTGCAATAAAATTCCTCGGAATATATAAAAGCTCCTTAGGAATTTCGACTTACCAGCTCCGTTGTTACCATATATATATACTTGCTTAAGTATATTCTGCTTGTTTACAGTAGTAAAACCACAATACTGTTCATCAGAAACACGATTTCGCTCTTTACCCGCCAAAAACGATAAAGTAGTGTTATTTTTAAAGCAAAATACATTTTCTACTGTAATACTTTCAAGCATAGTAATAACTCCATTTATTTATTTTTGTGTGCAAATATAGTACAAATATTAAAAATACGCAAGAAATTGCGTAATTTTTCTCAATTAACGCGCGATTTTTATGTGTTTTCGTTCAATTTCATTCAAATCTTTACAAAAAAGCGCTGATTAGTATCATACTAACCTGCGCTTTTATCAAACATCACTTTCCTATCTCTCCTCTCTCCCCCATCGGCACCACCACACCTGCCATCACAGCTATGAAGATACTCATCAGCGTTTCCGCAAGCACACATTCAGTTTGAGCGTCACCAAACCTGATAATCGATTTTGCCGCAATCAGCAGTCTCTTTAGATTATTGAATATAATCATGTCGTCAATCGACATTGATGTTGAGCGCACTATATCTGCAGAAATTGTTGCTACCGTACGTCTTCCAATGTCGCTTTTTCAGCAAATAATATCTATACTATCTTAGATTTTTTGAAATATCTATTATTTTAGCCATTCAGGCATAAGCTATAATACACATATGAGGGGGGGGGGCAAAAAGAGACCGAGTCAATACATAGTCCTTCGAGGATTGGCATCTGGTAGACCAACTCACTCCACGGGGACGCCCTGTTGCTAAAAAATCGCTCGGTGATTAAACCGAGCGGTGGAACACTTGTTCAAACACATCTGTCTCTCGTTTGGCTATACCCAGGCGAGAGGCTATCGATCTCCAATGCTTTACACCTTCTTTCACTTCAGAAATGATGTTCTGTGCATCTTTCTTGCCAATCATATATTCTTCAGAAGAATCAAGTAAGACTTGCAGGTCCGCATAGTTTACTATTTCTTCGAGGCGCGTTCACGATGTTTGAGAGCGAGGTCCTGCAAGGCACGACCCATCTCATCTTTCTGTGCCAGCAGCAGGATATCATCATCAAGTTGAAGCGCATAAAGCACACGGAGATAGATACCCATAGCGACTGTCGGGGCACCTTTCTCTATTCGTGCCACAGTCAGCGGAGAGCATGTCGCACGTTCCGCAATCTGCGCCACACTTAGATTCCTTCGCAGGCGTGCAAGCTTTATCTGTTCGCCCACCGTCTGCATCTTCTGTTCCAGTTTACGGGGCAGTTTTGTACCCATTGTTGTTTTACCCATAATAATCACAACACTTAATTATGTGTGCAAATATAATGGTTTTTATTTATTTTATGATAAGTTACGGAAAGAATATTGCCATAACTTATCATTATTTAACATTTCCCGTTAATACAAGGGTACAACCACCGAGCGGGGTTATGGGGTTAGGAATAGAAGGCTTTGTACCATTCGGCGAAGTGGCGGAGGCCGGTGCGCAGGGGGGTGCTGGGCTTGAAGGCGAAGTCGCGTTCAAGGGCGGTGGTGTCGGCATAGGTGGTGGGGACGTCGCCGGGTTGCATGGGGACGAGCTGTTTGTGGGCCTCGAAGTCGTAATCCTCGGGGAGCACCTTGGCGCGGATCAGTTCCTGCTGGAGGATGTCAACAAAGTCCAGCAGGTTCTCGGGCTGGTTGTTGCCGATGTTATACACAGCATAGGGCGGCAGGGGGAGTCCGTCGTCGCCTGTCTGTTTTGACGGTGCTCCCTGCATGACACGTACCACGCCCTCGACGATGTCGTCGACATAGGTGAAGTCGCGCATGCAGTTGCCGAAGTTGAAGATCTGGATGGTCTCGCCACGACGGAGCTTGTCGGTGAAGCCGAAGTAAGCCATGTCGGGGCGGCCTGCGGGGCCATAGACCGTGAAGAAGCGCAAGCCCGTGGAGGGGATGTTGTAGAGCTTCGAATAGGCATGGGCCATCAGTTCGTTGCTTTTCTTGGTGGCAGCATAGAGCGACACGGGGTTATCGACCTTGTCATCGGTAGCGTACGGCACTTTCTTGTTCGTACCGTACACGCTCGACGACGAGGCATATACCAGGTGTTCGACAGGCCAGTTGCGACAAGCCTCGAGGATGTTATAGAAACCTATCAGATTGCTCTGGATATAGGCATCGGGATTGGTGATCGAGTATCTGACACCCGCCTGTGCGGCGAGGTTCACCACGACGGCAGGCTTATACTGTTCGAAGAGGCCGTCTATCGTCGTCTTGTCGGCTATATCTCCCTTGACGAAGTGGTAGTCCGTGCCCTCCGGCACCAGGCCGTCGAGCTCATCCAGGCGCCACTGCTTCAGTGCCACATCGTAGTAACTGTTCATATTATCGATATTGACAATCGTAGCCCCCTGCACGTCTTTGAACAGGCGCTTGATGAGGTTAGAGCCGATGAAGCCAGCTCCACCGGTTACCAATATCGTCTTTCCATTCAGGTTGATTCTATCCATATGATTCAAATTGTCTGCAAAAGTAGCACAAATCGCGTAAAATACAAAATAATATTTGGATATTTTAAAAAAATACGCTATCTTTGCACAAGAATATACAAAACATGAAAGAAGTCAACCAAGACTGGCCATGCGAATCTTGAGAAGAAAAAGGCAGCTCCTCGAATATATACGCTTCTTAGAGCATAGAGCATATTCCTTCTGCCATTTCACGACAAGAGGGAACCGCATGCTCGAGAAGTTATCCCCACGATTAGACACCGCCAACCTGAGGATGGCGGTATATACCTGCATTGTCGGTCATTATGACAGGCTGATCGAACCTCGGATCGCAGAACCCGGGATTGATTATTACGTGTTTACCGACATCGACATCCCCGCAGGCTCTGTATGGAAGAAAATTGACATCACCCAGTTCGACGAGTACCACGAGTTCTCTCCTACCCAGCTGAACAGGAGAATCAAGATGCTGCCGTTCATCTACCTTCCCGACTACGACTATTCCGTATATGTCGATGGCAACATTGAGATAGAGGGAGCCGTCACCCCCGTCGTTGCAGAAATGGGAGACTGCCCGTTCGGTACACATTATCACCGCACGAGAGACTGCGTCTATGTAGAGAAGGTGCGCGTCAACTATCTCAGGAAGGCCGACAAGGAGACTGTCGACAAGCAGACAGCCGCCTATCGGGAGGCAGGCTTCCCCCGTCACTATGGTCTGTATGAGAACAGCATACTCATCAGGAGCCACCGTGATGAGAGTGTCCGCCATCTGATGGAGGCCTGGTGGGAGGAATACATGCGCTACCCCACCCGCGACCAGCTCAGTCTGCCGTACCTCATCTGGAAGACAGGCTACGACAAATCGAGCATCCATATCATTGGTACGAACATAGACCGAAACCCTAACTTCAAGAGAACGCATTCTCACATAACAGCCAAACCGTCATGAAGCCTATCATCAGTGTCATCGTCCCAGTCTATCAAGTCGAGGCATACCTTCCACACTGCCTTGACAGTCTGTGCAGACAGAGTCTGCCAGATATCGAGCTCATCCTTGTCGACGACGCCTCGCCAGACAGGTGTGGTGCCATCTGCGAAGAATACGCCGCGAAAGACTCGCGCATCAGGGTGTTTCATCAACCGGAGAACCGAGGCCTTTCCGCCGCACGTAACCTGGCTATCAGGAATGCCGCCGGCGACTACCTGATGTTTGTCGACGGCGACGACTGGGTCCACGAGGACTTCTGTAAGGCCGCATACGAATGTGCGCAGCAGCACCATGCCGACTTAGTGATGTTCAACTACGTCCATGTCAGGAAGGGAGAAAAAGGAGACGCGAGCCAGCGTAAGGCCTTCAGATCGTTTACCGAGGGATGCAAGACCAAAGAGGAGTCGCTCGACATGATGCTCGCTGACGGAGGTAATGCCGCATGGAACAAGCTCTATCGGAAAGAGCTGTTCAAGGATGTCACCTACCCCGAAGGCTTCCTGTATGAGGACACCGGCGCCACCTACAAGCTGGTGTTCAAAGCCACCCGTTTCTATTTCCTCGACCAGGTGCTGTATTACCAGAACATCCGTCCCGACAGCATCACGACATCAAAGGTGACCCAAAAGGTATTGGACGACAGAGCCACTCTGAACATACAGCGCTATCGCGACCTCACGTCATGGGGCTTCCGCTCAGAGATGCTTGAGTACCGTTTCCTGAGTTTTGCGATGTGGTATTGTATGCATCAGAAAAGAGACATGTCAAACCCAGACTATATCTATCTGTCCCGTGCCCTTCGCTCGTGCAGACAGGTACCACAGGCGTTCACTTCCAAGAAGAGGTACGCCCTCTGGCTGTTCAAGCACTGTCCATGGCTAATCGATTTGTTCTACACCATAAAAGGGAGGGAGGTCATATGAAATATGTATTCCTAGACGACCACTACGATCAGGGGCATTTCCTGATGAGCGACCTTGAGAATCACCAAGACTGCAAGGTGATCTATAAAGACCGGCTACACCAGAATGCCATTATCAATGCGTTCTGTTGCTCACATATTATCAGAAAGATCAAGAAAAGGCTGAGAATGCCTTTCAGAGAGAGAGCCTATCATGCCATTCTCCACAGATACTGTGATGCCGACACCCAGGCCATCTTCATGACCACAGGCTGGTATTGCGACATGCTCATAGGCTATATCAGGATGAAATATCCACATATCAGACTGGTGATGCTGATACGTGACACCGTAAAAGGCAACGCAGACAGGAACAAGGAATTCGAGATAGGGAAGATCAAACGGCTGTTCGACCTTGTCATCAGTTACGACAATGTCCACGACGTGCCAGTCTACGGACTGACCTACGCCCCGGTCTATATGTCGAAGACAGACAGTCTTGACATGAGTTCGCTGACATGCAAATACGACATCACCTTTATCGGTGCTGCCAAGGACAGGCTCGACCTCATCCACCGCATCTATCAGAACTGCACGGCCCATGGTCTCAAAACCTTTTTCTACATCTTCCGTGTCAGGAGATCCAAGCGGCTTTCCCACAGTGGCATCATCTACTCGAAGAGATACCTGAAAAGACTGATGTTCCTGGAAAAAGAGCTGGAGGCGAATTGCATCATGGAGATACTGAAAGGCGACGCCCATTCCAACACGACACGTTTCTGGGAGGCCGTCATCTACAACAAGAAGTTCTACACCAACTGGAAAGGCATCGTCGACTCCCCCTACTACAATCCCAAGTACATCAAGGTATTCGATAACCCCGACGATTTAGATTACGACTTCATCAGAGAGCGTATTGATGTTGATTACAACTACCAAGGAGAGTTGTCACCCCTTAAATATATAGACCTGTTTAAACAACTGTTTTAAATTAAAATGAATAGAAACACTACTGAAAACAACCCCATTCAGATTACAGCATGTCTTGACAAAGATTTCGTCCTGACCACGGGCGTGATGATGTGCTCCATATGCGTTAACCATCCCGATGTCGGCATTGACTTTCACCTTATTTGTGACGAGAGCGTAACGGAGAACGACAGGAAAGACCTGGAAGAAACCGTTCTCAAATACCCTGGAAAAAGAACTATCTTCTACAATATCGACAGCCAGTTAAGTAACAAGTTCCCCTGTCGGAAAGGACTTATCACACGAGCCACCTACTACCGGCTGTTTCTGACAGAGATCCTCCCCCCGTCGGTCAACAAAGTCATCTATATAGATGGAGACTGTGTCATACGGCACTCTCTTCTACCACTTTGGAATACCGACATCACCGATTATGCAGTAGGAGCCTGCATAGACGGTCTGGAGGGCGTGACCAGTTTCTATGAGCGCCTTGGATATCCTCGTGAAGAAAGCTACTTTAATGCCGGAGTGATGTTTATCAATCTGGATTATTGGCGCCGCCACCATGTGCTCGAACAATCTATGGACATTCTTAATAACCATCGGGACAAGATATTCCTCGAGGATCAGGATGTCATGAATATGTTATTTCATGACAGAAAGATAACCCTTCCCCTCAAATACAACCTCCAGGCGGGTCTTCTTTGGAAAGACCGTCTTTGGGATTATCAGAAATACGAGGAGCAATTTAAAGACGCGCTGGAAGACCCCGTCATTATCCATTATACGACGATCGGTAAACCCTGGTACAGAACTTCTCCCTACCAACGCCATCCATTTAACAGCTCATTCTACAAATATCAGAACATGACGAAATGGAATAACGTCCGCATTGAGAATCGCCCTATGATTAAAAGAATAAGAAACTTCATAGGAGACATCCTCAGGCGAATAAACATCAGGCAACTGGAACCATCACGATTTATAGATGTTAATCCTGTAGATTAGCTGATATACTTCTTTATTCTCCTGACAAGTTCAAGATTGGCTTCAGAGAACTTCCTGGCCCACAGATACGGGCTGTTGACAAGTTCTCTGAAGTCATCGTCCTGCCAGACATAAGGTTCTCCCCTATCCCAGTCGATATATCTGCAGCAGCGTGCACGCTCATCGTCCGGATTATAGACCCTGTCCATATACTTATTCTCATACAGGAAGGTCTGTAGGAACATCTCATCAGGTATAAACACATGCCTATAGCGCTTCAATATCCGTTCTTTCTGGTTTACCAGTTCCTCAGCCAGCGACTTCGTGATACTAAACCATTGCGAGCCTGTTCTCAGATTCTCCAATGGCGAGATACAATGAATATGCAACATTCTTTGTAGACGAACGCACTGGCCGTTCACCCTCATGAGGAATCCAGACCTCTCACCCGGTCTTCCCGGTACAAACGGGCGCCATATTGTTCTTTTCACCAATGTGTCATGGTCGTGAGTCTTTGAGAAGTCCACGAACTCCTTTCCCCGGTTTTCCTCAAAGAAGCGCTGTATATATGACTGGCTCTTGATGGGGAAGTCGACACCCGACAAGAGGTGGATGTAATCATAATCCCCCTTCACAGCCTCAGTCAGCAGGTTCATGGTAGCCTCAACGATACTAATATGCCCCCACCTCACTTTGACCCTGTTTTTCAGGAAACAAACCTTCGAATACCTCATGCCCTCCAGAAAGGCCGCCTCATCATACTGAACTTTCAAGTCCATGTGGACATAGATATCATTATCCGGTGAATCAAGAGCCGTCAGCAGCTCTTTCAGCAGATGAAAACTGCCATGGGCCAGAATCAGGTAAGAGAACTTCATCATATCAGCTATTTTTACAAGTCCATCATAAGCATCTTCTCCACGATCTGATGCATATCATAATACTTGTATTCCGCCAATCGGCCTACAAACATCACATGGTCCAGGCGGTCGGCCTCCGCCTTGTACTGCGCATACCGTTCTCCGTTCCTGGCATCATTCACAGGGTAATACGGTTCCATCCCCAACTGCCACTCCTGCGAATACTCCTTCGTGATGACAGTCTTGGGCTGTGTTCCAAACTCGAAGTACTTATGCTCCACGATGCGGGTATAAGGATGGTCGTGGTCTGTAAAGTTCACGGCGATATTCCCCTGATAGCTCTCCTGATCAAGCACCTCCTCTTCGAAGCGCAGGCTGCGGTATTCCAAGGGGCCGTGCTTATAATCAAAGAACTCATCAATCGGACCGGTATAGACCATCTTCTCCGCTATGCCGTCATACGCCTCTCTCTGTCTGTTGTAGTCGACACCCAGTCTGACCTCGACGCCATCAAGCAGTTTCTCAATGATCCTGTTATAGCCGCCAACGGGTATGCCCTGATAACAGTCATTAAAATAATTATTATCATAGCGATAGCGAACAGGCAGGCGTTTGATGATAAACGACGGCAGGTCTTTGCAGTCCCTTCCCCACTGTTTCTCCGTATATCCTTTGATCAGTTTCTCATAGACCTCACGCCCTACCAGTGAGATGGCCTGCTCCTCCAGGTTACGAGGCTCGCCAGTCACCTCCTTGCGCTGCTCCTCAATCTTAGCCTTCGCTTCTGCGGGTGTCTTTGTCCCCCAGAGCTCATAGAACGTATTCATATTGAAGGGCAGATGATAAAGCTGTCCTTTGTATGATGCCAAGGGACAATAGCGGAAGTGGTTAAAAGGCACCAGCGTGTTCACGAAATCCCATACCATCTTATTGGAAGTATGGAAAATATGTGGGCCATACTTATGCACATTGATATCCTCTATCTTCTCACAATAGAGGTTACCTCCTATATGCGGGCGCTTGTCAATCACCAGAACAGACTTGCCCGCCTGCTTCAGCCGATAAGCCATCATAGAGCCGGCCAGTCCCGCTCCGACTATCAGGTAATCATATTCCAAGTCCTTATTCATCTCTATCTGGTGTTAAGTGCAAATCTGACAATATAGTGGAACAGCTGTCTGCTGGGCCATGTCTTGCGCATCATAGTGGTTGCCAGCAGCAGTGACCGGTTATGGAGATCATGCCTGAAAGACAGCTCCTTTCTGAATTTCCGTGCAGCCTGAGCGTACAGGCGACTCTTAGGACTCTCTATGTAATTCAGGCAGAAGCCCCTTATATAGAACCTTGCCTCTCTCTTACTATCCACCTTACTGAAATGGTTTGTAATCTCTTCATAGATATGTCCTTTATAGACCAGCATTCTCTTCGTGTCAAGGCTTGTAGTAATCGAGCCAGGATGTCTGTGATAAATATATGTCACATCATTGATCAGATAGGCATGCGAGACATGCTGCATCACATAGAACATCCAAGGTGCATCCTCCCAATACAGGTTCTCATCGAAGAACAAAGAGAAACGGGTAATCATATCCTTCTTTATCAGTTTATTGCATGCTATTGTCTCAATATTCTTCTTTACGTAATAATATTCGCGCACCTCGTCATTCGTTCTCAGGTCGGCCTGCTCATGTTTTTTCGGCATGGATACAGCCCCCCTGCTTCCTTCACTCCTTTCCTCCACATTGCCCACGACGAAGTCGATCGTGCTGTCCCGCTCGACAGGTGCAGCCAGTTTCTCTATACTGTCGCACGATATCTCATCGTCGCTATCCACATAAAGGATATAGTCACCCATGGCCATCCGCGTCCCGGTGTTTCTGGCAGCAGAGAGGCCCTTATTCCTTTCATGGCTGACAATCCTGAAATTGACAGGACCGTCATACTGTTCAATCAAAGCCTTACACTTCTCAATACTGTCATCGGGTGTTGCGTCATCAACGAGTATACACTCGAAACAGTCGTATGTCTGTCGCATGACCGACGCCATGCAACGCTCGATGTAAGCCGATACATTATAAACCGGCACAACGACTGAGACTGCTATGTTTTTCTTTCCTTCGCGCATTTACTAAACACTTATACGGTCTGATTTAAAGCCGACCAAGACAGCAGGGTCATACCAGTCCTCTAATGTCTTTTCCCAGGAGGAGAACTTACGAGTATACACCTTGTTTACCGCCTTCTTCAAAGGCACGGCACACTTATGCTTGAAAGATCTTCTCTTTGGCACCCCCGGTTCACCATTCACATCTACGAAATGTACTTTCAGGTGATGATGTATCATATATGCCGCCATCAGATATTCGCCCATATAGGCCAACGTACGTCTGGCTCTTGTATATGGCATCGGCTTCAAGTGTTTCTCGCACTCAGACAAGATGCCGAAAAGCCATTCCGCATACTGGTCGAACAGCTCTTTCCTGCAGATCAGCATATTAAGCGGATAAAGGAAGTTGCCTCGAAAGTAATCGATTATGGTCTGTTCGTAATCAGGATACTTTTTCTTAATCACCATTAAGAGGATCGTAAACTCATCTAAAGTGATATAAGAGAGGAAGTCCATTCTCACAGGATAGGGGAAACACTTCTTCAGCGCTATCACATCATGGTTTCTCAGCAAACAGTCAACCTTTTCCGATGTTATCCTGATATCAAAGAAACGTCTGTAATGACAAAAGCCGACATACTCCACATCATGCAGGTTCTTCCATGCCCAATACTGGGCAGTCAGTTCACAGTACATGGGATTCTTCTCACTGATGTTATCACCAGTGTCGTCACCAATCATATCGGCCATCTCCTCCTTGAACCTGGACACGGCGCGCCCTACATGGATCGGGGTGTAAATATCATCCTGATATACCTTACCCGGTTTATGGCAGGCCACTAATATCTTTATCTTCTCCATGACTATATTTCTATTTGATCCTGTTTGAAGCCGACTAGGACAGCCTCCTGGTAATAACTCTCAAGAGACCTGTTCCTCCTGAATATCATCAGATAGGCCCGATGAATCACATGGCACCAGCAATGCCTCCGTATGATATAAGCACGCCATCTCCACGAGTGCCTGACAAATTCATGGTTCCCACAATAATCGACAAAAGCCATTTTCTTGTGATGATACATCATATAAACAGGCATCAGATACTCCCCCATATAAGCCAGCGAGCGTTCCAACCTAGTATAGGGCACGGACTTCATGTGTTTCTCACACTCAGACAGGATATCAAAAAGCCATTCAGCATATTGGTCGAACAGTTCCTTCTTACAGATAAACATGTTCTTGGAATAAAGAACATTCCCCCGGAGATAGTCGATCATGGTATGTTCATAATCCGGGTATTTCTTTTTCACCACCATCATCATGATAACCAGATGCTCCATAGAGATATACCGCATGATCTCCCAATACATCGGAAAGGGGAATACCATCTTCAGTGCGATGACATCTTTATGCTTCAGCATATCGGTCAACTGACTCTCCGTGTTCTCAAAATTAAAATACCTCCGGTAATGGCAGAAACCGATATAGTCCACATCATGCAGATTCTTCCATGCCCAGTATTGTGCCGTCAGCTCACAATATTTAGGATTCTTCTCACTGATGTTATCCCCAGTATCGTCACCTATCATGCCAGCCATCTCCTCCTTATACCCGGAAACGGCGCGCCCCACATGGATCGGGGTGTAGATATCATCCTGATATACCTTTCCTGGTTTATGGCAAGCCACTAATATCTTTATCTTACTCATTTATCTGCTATATAACTCTTTATTCTCCCAATCAGATCCATATTACCCTCAGAGAACTTCCTTGCCCACAGATACGGGCTGTTGACAAGCTCGTCGAAGTCTCCGTCCTGCCAGACATAAGGGTCTCCCCTGTGCCAGTCGATCTGTCTGCAGCAGCTTGCGAACTCATCGTCCGGGTTATAGACCCTGTCCATATACTTATTCTCATACAGGAAGGTCTGTAAGAACATCTCGTCGGGGAAGAACACGTGTTTATATCGCTTCACGATCCACTGCTTGCGGTTTACCAGTTCCTCGGCCAACGGTTTCGTGATGCTAAACCAGGCAGAGCCCATCTTCAGACTGTCCATTGGCGATATACAACGCAGATGCAACCTCCTCTGAACAGCAATCAACCGTTTGTTCAGCTTTTCAAGGAACTTCGGCCGCCCGTCAGCCCTTCCTTCCAACTGGCGCCAGACAGTTCTCTGTTCCAGATAACAACGCGTCAGCACTTTTGAGAAGCCCACGAACTCCTTTCCCCGGTTTTCTTCAAAGAAGCGCTGTATATACGAATTGCCTTTGACGGGGAAATCGACGCCCGACAGCAGATGAAGATAATCATAGTCGCCCTTCACCGCTTCAGCCATCAGATTCAGCGTTGCCTCGACAATCGTGACATGGCCCCACTTCACATCGACCCGGTTTTTCACGAAACAGACCTTCGAAAACCTCATGCCCTCCAGGAAAGCCGCCTCATCAAACTGAGATACTTTCAAGTCCATATGGACATAGATATCATTATCTGGTGAATCCAGAGCCGTCAGCAGCTCCTTCAGCAGATGAAAACTTCCATGGGCTAAGATCAGATACGCAAATTTCATAAAACGGATGCAAAGTTACGAAAAGTTGAGAGCAAAACAAAAGAATTTATTATTTTTTTTGCCGAGACGAAGTAACTTCGGCGAAGCCAATGTTACGAAAAGTTGAGAGCAAAACAAAAGAATTTATTCTTTTTTTGCCGAGACGAAGTAAGTTCGGCGAAGCCAAAGTTAATAAAAATCCGGTAATCAGCCAAACGGATATAAAAAAATCTCTAATCAAGTGAGTTGATTAGAGATTATTTACTATCTTTGCAAACGTAAACGAATGCAGCATTACGCACATCTATGATACCTAAGATTATACATTACACCTGGTTCAGCGGCGAAGAGATGCCGCCGATTGTCAAGGAATGCATCGCCTCATGGAAGCGGTACATGCCCGATTACGAGCTCCGTTTGTGGGACATGAATGCCATCAGGGACCTTGACTGTGTTTTCCTGAAAGAAGCATTAGCCGTCAGGAAATGGGCCTATGCAGCCGATTACGTCAGGCTTTACGCCTTATATCATGAAGGCGGTATCTACTTAGATACAGACGTCATGGTATACAAGTCCTTCGACGACCTGCTTCACCATAAGGCCTTTATCGGTAAGGAAAGTGCCTTAAACCGTTCACTCTTAGAATTCAGATGGGCCCACTACCTGACATCCCATTGCATGGGTGCCGTACCGCATACAGCATTCATCAAGGACTGTCTCTCCTATTTCGAGGACAGGCATTTCATACAATCACAGAACGAGTCCCTTCCGGAAAGACTCAGATACAACTACGTCATCCTTCCCTATATACAAGCGGTCATCGCACGTGAATACGGCTACGACTGGAACCCCAAGAATCAGACCACGCAGAATTGCAAGGACGATTTAGTGATATACCCCTCAAAGTACTTCTGCGGATACAGTTACCAATCCGTTGCCTACTGTGAGCATCTGGCCTTAGGCAGCTGGAGAGACTGGAAGGTCACATCCTCAGAGAGAAAGGTCCAGAATCGTATCAGGAGAAAGATCAGGCATGCCCTGGATCTGCTGTTATTCAAATGCTCCTATGTACTGATGAAGATATGACAGCCTTCCGCTATCTCCAGTTCATCTTATACATAAAAGCCGACACCTTGCATAGCATCTCATAGACCTGCGGAAGATAACACATCAGGAAGACCACCCAAGGTTTCACTTCCAACAGGCCACTGTTGACAGTCATCCGTCTGCAGACATAGTTCTGATAACCCTGTCTGATAATCTCCAGATGGAACGGGATATGTTCACAGAACGCGTCCTGCGGGTGTTCTTTCAGTCTGACGGCCTGATAATGCAAGTCTTTGATTGCATCATACCGATAGACGCCGATGCCCCCGAATGCCGACTTAACAGGATAATAGGCATGCTTCCGGACCCTCTTATCCAACAGCCGTCCCCGCTTCTGCTGGAAGTACATGGCGTCATGCCAGTCTTCATCATAAGCCAGGAAAGCATACTGGTCGTACTGATACCTATACAGCTTATGATTGGGCAGCGTCAACCGTGCGTTCGCCATGATGGCGCCCCAGTCATCAGGCGCCTGAGAGATGCCGTCGATGACCCCTTCCACGTCGAAATCAAAGATATCGACATCCATCATGATGACGATGTCGGCGACAGGCAGTCTTCTGATATCCCCCAGCAGGCGGTTCCTGAGATCCGCCATGTGGCTGATCCGTTCGACGCTGCAGTCAGCCAGGCGTTTCGATTCGTCGGTAAAAGAATCGACCACCACCCTGCCATTCTCCTGAGCCCAGTCATGCAGAAGCTCCTTCGTGCCGTCCACGCTGTCGTTCTCGACCACCACGATGTGATAATCGTCGAAGAAAGAGCACAGTCTCTCTATTCTCGGCTTATTCCGGAGGATGGCCTCCTTACAGTCTCTTGCCAAAAGGCCAACGACGACAGAGCGATATAACATAGTTTCTCTCATGATCACCAGTTTCAGGACGACTTCCATCAGAGAGATGGCAGCCTTTCTTCACATGCAGATGATAATACCTCTTCATAAACAGCAGATATGCCGCAACCAGCAGACCGACCTGCAGACAGAAGGTCAGGTAGCCAGGGAAAGCGATGTACCAGGCACAGCAGACAGTCTGCAGCGCCATATAGATACCGGAAACGGCCAAGTGCGGCATCTTCAGTTCGTTAGCCATGATCTGATAGGCATGCTTCTTGTGCGGCTTCATCAGATTCTCATGCAGCAGGACACGGTGGAGGATGGTCAGACCGCCATCGACGGCATACACCACCAGCATAGCCATCCAACTCATCGACTCACCCCTCAGAGCCAGGCGCAAGACCATATACACGAGTATGAACCCTATCGACATCGACCCCACATCACCTGCAAAGCACTTGGCGCGTGACCTGAAGTTGAAGAAGTTAAACACCAGTAATGCCAGGATGACATACCCCAGCAGGTTCGAGTCAGCAAAAGCCACCTGATGCTCGTTGACATAGAGCAGCGCCAGCGCCACCACGAGCGAATAGCCTCCCGTCATGCCATTGATGCCATCCATGAAGTTATAGATGTTCATCAAGCCCACACAGGCAACGGACAGAAGCAGGATGACATGCGGCGAAGTGCTGATGAGACCAGAGTGGTAGAACATCAGCAGGATGGCCATAAACTGACAGACCAGCCTTATTTTCGGATTGACGCTATTCACATCATCGAGGGAACTGACCGCAGCCAGTACCGTCAAGCCGATGAAGCCCCCCGAAAGCAAAGAGCCGTGGAACAGCGTCCATAGCAGGAAAGCCACATAGAAGATGATGCCCCCGCCCCTGACGACAACGCCCGTATGCGAGCTCTGGTGGTGAGGGATGTCGAACACCTTTCTCTTCTCAGCCACTACGATATAAAGGTATTCGACAGCAAACAATACGGCAAACAATGCCAGACAGGCAACCAAGTTATTCATAGATTCTAAAATTCTCCATTACACTTAAGGGAGTCCATCCGAGGACACCCTTAGCCCTATCATTACAAAAAGTCAAGGAGCAGGTTATTTTCTCAAGTTTCCGAGAGTTGACAGGCGCATGCTTCCCCATGCAGTCGCCGACCAGTGCCAGGCACTTAGCCAGCCAATAAGGGATATTAAGAGGAGCGCCCTTGCCCAGCTGCTCACAGATCAGCCCTTCCAGCTCACGGAAAGACGGATGCTCATCATCACAGATATTATAGACGCCAGCCCCATCCGTCTTATCCAGCAACAGAATCAGTCTGGCTATATCCTGAACCATCAACACACTCTTCCTGGCCCAGCCACCAGCAATCCTCAGATACAGTCCCTTCTTGAGTCCTTCGATCATACTATGCAGATTCCCCGGAGGACAGGGACCCGCTATCAATGAAGGGCGGAGGACAGACAAGACCACCTGATGGCGCGAGCACCATTCCTGAAGATAAGCCTCGGCCCTGATCTTACTCAGAGCATAAGGAGAAGTTCCGTTCAGAGGCCATGTCTCATCGATATGCTCCCCCCGCGTGCAGCCATAGACCGCACAAGAGCTGATAAAGATGAAGCGCTGTGGGACACCCGTTTTCTCAAGCCCTTTACAGAGGTTGACAGTACCATTGACATTGACATCATAGAACGCCTGGGCCTCAGTCTCATTCACAGGAACGGCATGCGCCTTGCCAGCGGCATGAACCACCACATCGAAGCGCCTGTCGAAAGCAGGAATGTCACAGGCCAGGTTGCATGTCATCGCATGACGGTCACCTCTGCCCAGCGTCGTGACATCATAATGCTGAGACAGCAATGGGAGGATGTTTCTCCCGACGAACCCCGAACCTCCTGTCAGCAGCAGACTTTTCATTCGAACAAACTATTGACGGCCTCCAGATACCTCTCCACCACGATACGGCGGTCAAAGGCAGTCTCCACCTTCCTTCTGCCATTCATTCCCATTTCCTTCTTCTGATCGGCAGGCAACAAGATGAAGCGTTCCATTTTCTCAATCAGGTCGTCTGTATCCTGTGGATTCACGATAAATCCGTTCACGCCATCGTCCACGATCTCCCCACAGCCAGGCCTGCCCGTCGTGATGACAGGGCGGGCGGAGGCAGCACTCTCCAGCAACACGTTGTTCATGCCCTCGGCATACCAGCTCGGCAAGACCGTACAATGCGTCACCTGATAGACGGCACGGACATCTTCAACCATACCATGATAGTCGACCACCCCTTTCTTCACCATCTCATCGATCAGCGCCATATAGTCCTCATCACAGAACCCGCATATATGGAACCTCGTAAAGGGATACTTCTCCTTAAGGAAGCGGGCGGCACCAATATACTCCTCAATCCCCTTTGCCCTCAATATCCTCGACACGAAAACGAACTCTACCGTCTCGCCCGAAGGATATGGCAATGGCCGATACTGTTCGACATTCACGCCAGAGCCAGGGAGCAGCACGTCATTGCCGTGAACAATGCCCAGACTCGTGAACAGCTCCCTGTTTGAAGCGTTCTGCAGGAACACCCTATAGACATCCCTGAAGACATACCGATACAATCGCAGGAAGAAGCAGCGCAGGAAGCCCTTTTTCTCCAAGGCACTCCCAAGTCCCGTGATATTGACCAGACAGGGAATGTCCATCCTCTTGCAAAGAAAAGCCCCATAGAGATTAGGCTTGATGGTATATGTCAGTACCGCATCAGGCCTGACCGCCTTTATCAGTTTCCGATATGCCCGATAGAGCTTCCACTCTTTGAGAGGGTTGACGCTGCGCCGGTTATAGGGAATATCCACATGCTCACATCCAATGGCCTTCAGCTTATCAATCTCACTGCCATTGCCGACGGCCACAATGACCCTATAGCCAGAGCGTACCAGTTGCTGAAGCACCTCGGCCCTCAGCTTATAGGTCCATGTCGGATGATTCGATAATACCAGAATCGTTTTCATATCATTCTCTCATATACCTCCAGGTAAGCCAATGCCGTATTCTCTATGCTATAATTTTGTGCCCTGCGCCTGCAACGCTCTGCAGTCTCCTGATAACAGCCCTTATCCCCCATCAGACGCATCACCTCATCGGCAAGCGCCTGTGCATCACCTTGAGGAACAACCACGCCGGCATCCTCGACGACCTGTCGCAGGCCCTCTATATCCGACGCGATGACAGGCAGGCCGCCCGCCATCAGTTCCACGGCAGAGAGTCCGAAGCCCTCCCACACAGACGACTGGATACCGATATCCGCTTTCGCAATCCATGAAGGGATATCACTCTGTTCTCCCACGAAATGACATCTGTCACCGACCGCCAGAGATGCTGCCAGCGCTTCACAGCCCTGCCGCGTCGGGCCATCGCCGACGAAGACGACATGATAGCGCTCATCGAGCAAGCCCATGGCCCGGATAACGGTGGTCTGGTCCTTCGCAGCAGTGAAACGCGACACCATCAGCAACGTGACAGGATATCCGCTCTCCCTCTTTACGACATCGAAGTCATGCAGGTCCACTCCATTACTGACGACAACGAAACGGCTGTCATTCCGATTAGCGCCAAGCCATCGCATCAGACTCTCCTGTACCTTATCGCTTATTGACACCACCCTGTCGTATTGACGGTAAGCCATCCGTTCAATCCATCTCAGGCAGGGATGAGCGCGCCGCCTGTTATTGGTGTTATGCTCCGTATATACGAACCTGCATTTCAGGAACAAGCTGGCAAACGCGCCATAATAAAGATATGGGAATAAGTGAACATGAACCACATCATAGCCCCTCAGCATACGGACAAAGCGCCAGAGGAACATCGGGTGATGATAGTTCTCAATATCCAGACTCAGTATCCGGACGCCAGCGTCTTCCAGTTTCCTCTCAAGGAAATTATTCATACGGCGATTCACCAGGACACTCACCTCTGCACCTTGCGCCGCCATCACTGGCAGCATGTCAGAGACGAGTCGCTGGGCACCACCGACTTCAAGCAAACTAATTACATGTAAAACCCTTACCATAGGTTAAACCCCACCAATTCTGTGTTCATCCTAAAAACCGTATCATTTTCGAGACTGCCTTCTCAAAATCCGATTGCGTCTTCAATGAGCCGACTGTTGTTCTCATGCCTTGTTGCAGCTTCTGACGCAGTTCCCGGTTCCCCACAATCTCCCTGATGCAACCAGCCAGAGCTTCTGCATCCCTGTTCTCAGCCAACAAGCCGTTAACGCCATGCTGTATGGTGTATGGCATAGCCGAGTTGTCAAAGGCCACGACAGGCAGGCCATGGCTCATGGCTTCGATCATCACCATCCCGTAACCCTCAAGCAGAGAAGGAAAAACAAACACCTCTGCTTTCCGGTATATCTCATCCAACGCCTCATCAGAGATACGGCCTCTGAAACTGACGGCCGTCTGCAGCTGATGGCGAGTGATATAGTCAACCAACTTACGATAATACGATTTATCCACTATCTTGCCGACGATATCCAGATGCACAGACGGCACCCATCTCTTAACATCCGCCAACGCCCTGATCAGGTAATGGAGCCCCTTTCTTCTTTCAACAGTTCCGACGAACAGCAAACGCCCTTCCACATCATCGTCTGAGGACTCGAACCTATTCTCGAACGGGATAGGGATATAGAAGATCCGTTTCCCGGGGTAAAGTTTCCTGGCTACATCCAACGTGTACGGGCTTGGGACAATCAGGAACCTGCATAAAGCGTAGTAGAGATATTGCCAGACGAAATTAACAATCCTTGTCAGCCCCCTGTCATTCAAATAAGGAAAATGGTGAATAATCACAATGGGGGTTCCCCTTCTGAGTATTCTCAGGACCAGCAGTAGCAGGAGATGGTATCTGAAACAAGAATCGTCCATGAACACAAGGTCATGGCGCTTCACCATCCTCATCCATTTCAGTTCTGCCAACGGCGCATAAGCTTTCCTCCATGAGGGATACATCTCCGCACATCGCGGCATAGCGACTGTATCCACGTCATGATGCGCTTCCAGACAGTTCAGCAGCGCCTCATTATATTTATGGCCACCCGATATAATCTGTTTCGGATGATTGAAGAAGAAAGCAGAGCGCTTCATATTAAGTTTTCATATTCGCCACAGATTCTATCAATCGCATATAAGCATCTGTCTGGCACTTGCTGGAATACTTCTCCTTATAGTGGGCCGCTATTCCTTCCAGCTCCGCTGACGAGGGAGGATGTTGCAAAGCATTCAGCATCACCTCCGCAATCGACTCCACCGACTTGGGGTCAAAGCTATCCACCATACCGTCCGTCACCTCAAGGAGCGTTTCAATATTCGACACCACCACAGGCACCTTGTGAAGAGAGGCCTCTATAGGTGTCAGGCCGAAGCCCTCCCTCAGCGAAGGCGAGACAAACAGGCTGGCGTGACTATACAGATAATTCATCTCCTCCTCAGAGCGGTTTGAGATATCAAGGATGACCCTATCCTTCACCCCTAACCTGTCGATGAACACAGACAGATCCTTATATCGGTCCTCGTTGTCATTAACGCCTTTCAAGTACAGACGATGCGGTATCCGGTCTTTAATGGCACAGAAAGCAAGGATGAGCCTCTCTGTATTCTTGTACTTCCAGAAAGTATTTACATCGAGGATATACGGGATGTTCTCTATCTCCTTTATTCTTTGCTCCCCGGCAGTCCTCTCACCGATGCTGTTATATATCACGACAGGCTCTTTCCCGCTATATCGTCTGACATCCCCTCTCACATATTGCGATATCGTCACGATATGCGGGACAAGGCGATAATAAGCTACAGACTGCAAGAGCCATTTCAGAGCCCTGTAATAGTGGCTCTCGTCCAATTCATTCTTGAAGGGCTGCATATCATGTACAACACAAATCTGATGATATGCTTTAGGATATACGTATGAGGAGAGGTTAAAATACGTGGTCAGGATGACATCCACCTTATTTTCTGCCAGCAGCTCCTTCACACGAGAAGGGCACAGTCCCCTTCTATACCTTGGAACATCCTTAAGTCTGTCAGGCAATACAATCTGATGCATCTCCCTGTCTATCGCGCCAGCGATAAACCCAGACATCTCCGCCCACACCAGGACAGAGACCTGACACTTTGAATAATCATGGAACCCCTTTGCCAGGTTATAGGCCATATTAGCAATTCCCATATAAATAGGAGTGCGAATATGCAAAAGGTCTAATACGACGTGCATGATTATATCAGTTCCCCTCCATACTCCATCTTCTTACCAAAGATGGTGCAGAGAATCATCTGGAAATCCTTTGCAAAAGAGTAATGATTCAGATAATACAGGTTGATCCTCACCTTATCCGGGAAGATCACGGTGTCATTATACTCCTGCGGATTATCCACCTTGGCTAACAGATCCTCCTCATCCCGGTACTTCAGACTGGCAGGACCAGTGACGCCAGGGCGGAGTTCCAATATACGACGGGCATCCCCCTGCAACTGGTCAGCATATCCCGGAAAGCCCCAAATCCTATCGAAAAGCCATTTCAACCACACGACGAATCTTCTTTTTTCTTAGGAGTACACTCAATGTAATAATAGCCTTTCTCCAGCGTCTTCAGGATCTTGATATCGTTTACAGTTAAAAAAACATTATTCATCATACACCAAAAATCGTTAATTCATTTATTCTTTTCTTAACAACAGCTTTCCCCATTCATAAGGTTCTGTTTTAAATGTTTGGGATATTAACTCTGCCAACATCTTTACCAAATAGGCAGCAAATATCACCATTAACATTATTATTGGTACATTCAATGGGAATAACCAGTTCAATGAATCAGTGAAAATATATTTTTGGATTAGATAAACATCCAAACATAACTGGCTTACAATATAAACTATTTGCCCAAGCCATTTGTTATTATAGAGTTTGTGTAGCATCGGGGCGCAACAACAAATATAGCAATATCGCGTCACGCCAAACAGCGCAATAAAAGAAAGGAGTATCAAAGCATTGTGCTGCCCTACATAAAATAACAGATAAAACGCTATAATGGATGCCAGTAGCAGAACGAAATGCCACCACCTGAACCTATAATTGCCAGCGTACTTACCCATAATAGCTCCTTGCAGCATAATCAGGAAATAAGCAAAACATCTAAAAAGTCCGCCACTATAGAAAGCAACACCGTTGTTGAAGAAAGCAAAATAGATTAGTACACAAATGCCCCCCCCCAGACCTAAGAAATACGGCGCCAATCGACCATCCTTGATTACCTTAATTGGGTAGAGTAATATGTAATAGATGAGAATACAACCTATAAACCAATATCTTTTGCCTAAAAGGATATCACCAATTGAATCTACATTCTTCCATATTGCCCATGTTATAATGGCTGTTGCGATAATACTTGGATATATCCTGATAATTCTCCGCTTATACCAATTATCAAAACGCATAGACTTACCCAAGAATAGAGTGAAGCCAGAGGCAAAAAAGAATAACGCATCACCCATAGCTCCTCCAGAAGCAAAGAATCCACACTTCGGATAACAAATCTGCATATGAGAGTTCATAACAAGGAATACAGCTAACACTTTAAGCCAATCTATCCCCGTGTTTCGAACCTTTGATGTTATTACTTGACTATTATCCATTATTGACATAAGTATCTATTAGCTATTATTTTCAGCTAAAACCAATAAGTTCTTATACATTTCTTAAATGCACTGACCAATGGCAATCATTTTATAATCGGTTATATATATTGGCAACCCATCGACGTCTCTTAAGAATCTATTGTTATCAGGGAATATCATTTCTTGTTCTGACGATAACTCCGGACTTCTTCCTAAAGCAGTCAACAGATGATACTCAGCCAAATTAAAACCAGCAGAAGCCAAGCAACAGTTATATGCCACATAGCGTATATTGATTTCAGTCACTTTAGCCACATTGTTTTTGTCGGCTTTCATATCTACCACCACAACGCCATTCATTATTGTATTCGTGGCCTTACATACCTTTTCAATGGCATCAAGTGCATTCTTTTTAATACTTTCATCATTCAAAAAACGTCCTTGACTGGTATTTCCTGTAATACCCGACACGGCAACTTTTGCCATGATGTATTCAAGGCGTTCAGCAATAGCCACCTTTAGCAACTTGCCATTCTCAAACAAGCATAGCACACCGTAGTTTCCACCAGGGCAATATTCCGAAATCTGGAAATTATCTATTCCCGTGTTTATCATCACCCATGCACGGAGTTCTTCTATATTATGAGCCAAGAACGAGCCTTTACCTGATGCCGTTCCTGCCGATGCATCTCTCACCCACATTGGATACTCTAATGGTAGTTTGTAATTATCATCGAAGGCTTCTTCTCTGCTCAAATCCTTGCTGTAAGGAACCAACCCTGTTCCATCTAACAGATTAAACAGTTTCCTTTTGCTTATTGCCAGCTCACAGAATTCTGCGGGCGGTACCAGATGGGGTATATCAAAAGGATTCTTCGCCCAATATAGCACCTCAACTTCTGGTATTACCATCACAGCATCGGGCTTCTCTTTTGCCAATATCTCTTCAACAATTTCTCTATATTGAGGATCTATAACAGCAGGGACTCTATAAAGCCTGTCGAAATCACCTGAATAAACGCCATACATGATTGAGCACATATCCCAACCAACAAAGGTCGCATCTTTAAATTTCTCGCTCATCTTTAAAGAGCGTAAAACATTACGTGCAGAAACAGCACACGCTCCTGTAATTATTACTTTCATATTTTATTGATTTATAGCGTTTTTTCTTTCAATATCGAGGTAATTCTCTTTTTTGTCTGCAATGGCTCCCTCGCGCTTGACAACCTTGTATAAGGTTAAGAAGAAAATTTTAATGTCAAACCAAAGTGAAATATTCTCAGCATAATAGGCATCACATTCTAACTTCTTATCCCATGTAATATTATTACGCCCATTTACTTGCGCCCAACCACTTATACCAGGACGCACGCTATGACGTAATTGCTCACGTTCCGTATAATAAGGAAGATATCTAACCAACAAAGGTCGAGGACCAATAAAAGCCATATCACCCTTCAAAACATTAATAAGTTGCGGCAGCTCATCTATCGATGTTGATCGCACAAACTTTCCGACCTTTGTCAGTCGCTGTGCATCAGGGAGGAGGTTCCCTTCTGCATCTCGCTCGTCGGTCATCGTCTTATATTTTATTATCTTAAAAATCTTTCCATGTAGACCTGGCCTCTCTTGGAAGAAGAAAGCCCCCGCACCTTTATTTGCAAAGTGGAGCCATATTGTTACGACCAGAAGGATTGGACTGATACAGATCAATGCAATCAATGCAATCCAGAAATCGAAGAATCGTTTAAAAAAACATTTATACATATTGTTCAATTCAACAACTCAATAACATCCCATATAAACCCGAAATGAGCTTAATGGTTCTCCTTCATTTTTATAACCTTCGCAGGCACACCTGCGACGACCGAATGGGGGGGGGTGTCTTTTGTAACAACACTTCCAGCACCAACGGTTGTATAATCCCCGATAGTTACACCACCAAGAACATTTACGTTTGCGCCTATAGACACATTATTTCCAATAACAGGTCTCTTGCTATTTTTTCTTCCGAGCGTTGTACATTGGAGCACTGTGAAGTTTTCTCCAATTGAAGCAGCGTTAAGTACGGTGGCATAACAGTG
Source organism: Prevotella sp. FD3004 (assembly GCF_000746155.1). Lineage (NCBI taxonomy): Bacteria > Pseudomonadati > Bacteroidota > Bacteroidia > Bacteroidales > Prevotellaceae > Prevotella > Prevotella sp. FD3004. The sequence continues at coordinate 136,959 of NZ_JQKR01000008.1, forward strand.
CGGAGCATATAACCCTCCTCCTATTTTTAAACTGGAGGGGATAATGAATGTTGGTGATCCTTTTCTGTACCAGCCTATCAGCAACTTCATCGTTAATCCTATACGGTGATAGAAAATGGTGCGGAAGTATGCATCGTGGTGTAGCTTATTCAGCAACAACACCACTCTCGACATCCTGATAGAGGTCTTTTCTGCCAGACGGTCGAGGTCTGCATTCAGTTTTCTCCTGTCCATAAGTGAATAACAAAGGAGATGTGGTATATACAGCCAACTGAAACACAGGGTTGTGAAGAGTTCTATACACTCTCTTACTTTACGTCTGTTCATAATGCGAGGAGGCATTCTCTGCCATTCTTTCCCTGGATGTTTTCTATCTCCGTCAGATATGCATTAACCACAATTTGGCGATCAAATTCACGTTCAACCTTCTTTCTCGCATTTAATCCCATCAAAGCTTTCTGATCATGAGGTAATTGAAGAAATCGTTCAATAACAGACACCAGATTATCTACATCTTTGGCTTTCACTAGGAAACCTGTCCTACCATCATCAACAATCTCACCACACCCAGGCCTGTTTGTCGTAATAACAGGTCTTCCCGTCGCACAACTTTCAAGCAGTACATTAGACATTCCTTCTGCATAATATGAAGGATGAATCGTACAGTGGCACATGCCAATAAAAGGTCTGACATCAGCCTGACGACCATGATATTTCACGATGCCTCGTTCTTGAAGATTCTCAATTATTTGTTGATATGCCTCTCCACTATCTCCCAATATATGAAATTCTGTTTGAGGATATAGTTCTTTAATCCGTTCTGCAGCACCTATATATTCCTCTATTCCTTTTTCTTTCAGCAGTCTGCTGATAAATATAAACCTGATAGGCTTTTCTGCCGGATATTCCCGACAAATATGATACTGAAGATTTACGCCAGAACCAGGTATCAGGACTTTCTTACCACGTACCATTCGGTGATTAACACAGAAGTCCATATTCATCTTGTTTTGAAGAAAGACGGTATTTGTCTTTCTCAATCCCACCCTATATAGCAGAATGGTAACTTTCTGTAGCCATCCAGGATTCTCCACTGCAGGACCAAGTCCAGTAATATTTGCTATTTGCGGAACTCCACATATTTGGCAAGCCATTCCCCCATAAAGGTTGGGTTTGATTGTATAGGTCAGAACCACGTCAGGCCTTACTTGCTTTATCAGCCGAATATACCGCATCATCAGACCGATATCACTCAGTGGATTCATTCCTTTACGATTAAAGCTGGTATCTATCACTTCAAGCCCCATCTCCTCAAAGAAATGCACATTTTCGTCATAGGGAGCAGAAACCACCACCCGATATCCTTCATCCTTTAAAGCCTGCATCACTTCCTTTCGGAAACTGTGAAGGCCTCTAAAGTTATTTGTCAACACAAGTATTGTCATATATAGCTTATAACTCTACACAATTATTTTTGTTTTTCAATGGTCACCTATAATTATAAAGGTCAATATTCTGTGAAGTATCTGCCAAGTACAAAGTCAAAGTCATCGGGATAAATACTTTAAAACGTAATTGTCGGCTACAAATAATATTCTTATAATTCATAATGGAAGATTATTATCAATCAGGAAAAGTCTATTTTTTTTAAGGATGAACTATTATTTATTCAAATAAAATGTCTGTATCTTTGTATTTCGGCATCATGTCTTGCTCCTTAAAGACAATATCAAGCACACGCCAACAAACGAATACATTATTAAAAGCAATAATCGACGGGGATGTCCGAACTTCCCTTGATAGTTTATAACAGGATACAACGTCAATAATGGTATTAAGTACCAACTAAGATAAGCCAAACGATCCGAATAAGCCATACGAATAGCCAACAGCCAAACTGCATTAGCCAAGAGATACGCCCTTACGAATATCATATAGTTTGCATCTTTGATTTTCTTGACAAGAATATAATAGAAGGAAACCAGTAATGGTACTACAGAATACAAAAGAAAATCGACTCTAAACCCTTTTTCATAACCACCACCTGTTTCATCAACACTATTTGCATATTGTTCTACACGTGCATCAACGAAGCCAATAGTTTCGAACAACGACGTTAAGTCAAAATTCACAGCAGAAAGTAATAAACATACAGCCCAAAACGATACCACCATCCATGTTTTTTTGACAAATCTACCACCTAGATAGGCTGCGACAGGTATCGCCATTGATATCTGGAAAGACAAAGAAATAATTACAAGTAATATTTTAAATATCACTTTAATATTAAGACTAAAGGCCACCATTAATAAAGGCAAAGCGACACCTGCTCTTATTACATTGATGCCATAGTTAGAAAAGCCAAGGCAGCCAGCAGTCATAACAATAAAGTAGCCAACATATTCCTTTGGAAATAAAGACTTACCAACTAAATAATGGTTTCCCACATATATCGCTGCAGTTAACAAGAAAAAACAAACAACGTTCTTTCCAAAGAAGCTAGTACACAAAATGTTATACATAATCCAGCCTGGATCTCTATATTCATATGACAATCCATACTTTAAAGTAGAATAATACATATCCGTATAACGTGGTTTGTCATAACTAACATCTTCCGGAGAAAGTCCAATAGCCAAAATCATGACTACCACGAACAAAAAGGTTAACACCGTTGATGTTCGTGCCAATTGTCCCTTAGGAGGAATCTTAAAAAGATATACCAATAAGAATAATATTGGCAAGTATGATAAAATAACAACTGACATCATTACTTCCTTATCCTTTTAAGGATTAGTATAATTCTATTAAGAACTGGAATCTTTTTCACCCAAAAATGAAAAACATTCTTCCGTATTCTTTGTTGTATATAGTTATGATACTTATATTCTGTCCACTCATCATATTCCTTCCAAGATAATAAAGTCTGTTTATAATGCTCTTTGTTTTTCTTCTTATCCATCAAAATGCGCTGAGTCCAAGAGCCTTGAACAGCTACTCTATAACAACTCATTACCATATTGATATAAGCAACTTTTCCACGGGCAGCCAATGTTAGCATAAGTGGGCGATCTCCCACATGACTACTCTTTGACCATATACGATAATCATACCCCATATTTCTCACATATACCATTGAATTTGTTGCCATAAAGCCGCCGCCTCCAAGGATTATATCTTTTATCGGGCAATCTTCCTTATTATCATTATATGGATAGGATTCTTTAGATTTACCATCGTTATATATCATTAAATTTGCATGAAAACATAATGAATGATCAGGATGCGCATTTAAAAAATCTATTTGAAGCTGCAATTTCTCAGAGCACGTCCAATAATCATCGCCTTCACACAAAGCTTCATATCTAATATTTTCCCATTCTTTCAGATAAGGCAATTTTGGTTTATTTATACTATGATGGTTATATTTCAAATAATAAACAGCAAAGAAACATTGTTTATTTGTTTTATGCTGTGCAAAAACAAATGTATAATCATCAGTCTCTTCATTTCTAACCCTCTCTTTGTCAGACAAGTCAAAATTCTCTTGAAGATACTGCTTTATGATTTCCTGTTCACCATCCGTGCTTGCATCATCTACGATAGCACATACAAAAGGAAAATTTGTCTGCTGTGTACAAAACCCATCCAGTGCGTCACGAATGAATTTTGAATGATTGTAGGTCATACATCTGACCCACACTTGATATTGAGAATTATCTTTCATTATAGTTATTTATCCTATAAATAGTCTTTATATACTGTAGTTCTTTAAATTTGAACACATACGCAATTCCCATATATAATACAGCACCTAAGATAACACCTATAACAATCAGTGCAATATCATTATGAATGAGATAATCCAAATTAAAAGAAACCACAAAAATAAATATAGCCGAAAGCAAAGATGGAGCAAGGTCTTTCATCTGTATAAAGAAACCTACATTAATCAACCTACCAGTAAAATAGGTATTGATAACAAGGTTTATCAGAGAAGATACAATATGCATCCAACACATAAATTGCAGTCCAAAAGGAATAGATATTACAAGAACAGCTATCCCAATTATTTTCTTAATAATCTCGAGTTTAAGAAACAAATCTGAACGTCCCTTTACCTTTAACAAATCAAGATTAATGGCATGTATAGGATACCACATCAGACTGAAACATAACGGAATCATTAATGTAGCAGTAAAAAGCCATTTCTCACCCAAGACAAGGTTGATAAATGGATATGAAACAGCAGCTAGCACACACATCATAGGGAATACAATAAAAGCTGATGTACGGAGTAATTGTCTATAGTCTTTCGCAAGACGTTTATCATCATCCTGAATACTACTTAACACAGGATATATGACACGATTCAATATACCAGTGATATTGGCAGAAGGAAGATTCGTAATATGCTTAGCCTGAGAGAAATGTCCAAGACTTGTGGCACTAAAAATCTTACCAATAACCATCTGGTATATATTCCCATATATTGTGTTTATTAGAGTACTAATCATCAGATTAGATCCAAAAGCAAATAGTTTACGGAATGACGACCAAGAAAAGATCAAATGAGGGCGCCATGTAGAATACCACCAAAACAACGCGACGCTGAACAACGCATTTAATAGCTGTTGACAGACCAATGCCCATACACCAAAATGCCGATAGGCCAAAATAATGCCTACTACACCTGACAAGATTGCCGCAAAAAGAGAAGCTTTGGCTTGTATCTTAAAATTGAGCGTCGCAGTATAGAGTGTTCGTTGGATAGCTCCAAATGAGTTAATGACCACAATAAAGCAAAGGACTTGCATCAGATTTAATAGTTGTGGTTCATTGTAGAAATCGGCTACCCATGGTGCTATTAGGAAAAGAACTCCATACAAGATCAAACTAATAATAATATTGAAGTAAAACACCGTACAGCAATCTACCTCCGAACGATCTTGTTTTCGAATAAGGGCCTGAGAGAAGCCGCCATCTATCAAAGCTTGTGCCACAGAAATGAATACAGCCATCATACCCACAAGTCCAAAATCCTTTGGAGTGAGAATATTGGCAATAATAAGCGTGACTATAAACTGTATACCTTGGCCTGAAAATTTCTCAACGGCACTCCAGCCAACACCCTTTACAGTCTTATTTCTTAACGAATCTGCCATAATAATAATCTACATCAACCTTTCAGAGATCAAGAATTATTCCACTAATGCCGTATTACAACAACCATATCTGATACGCCATTGACTCACATCACCAATATCCTCAAAACGTTCATCTTTTGTGATACTCATAGCAAACCAACCACGTCGTTTATAAGAATGGCATTTTAGTTTCTTTGCAGTCTTACCATTTTCTGATATTGTCCAAAAACGACTAACTTCTTGGGGATATGTATCTAATGACAAGATATTAATATCAGCCTCATCCAGCCTACTTAAATCAGTAGACGCCCACTCTATAAGGTTTGCCTTTACAAAAGAATCACCCTCTTTTGTAATCGTTCTCACTTTCGTCATGAAAAAACCTGCAGGCTTATCATTTCTATCATATATGGCATAAAATGACTGATAATCAGATTCAACACCAGTGGCATTATTATCCAATGCCCACTGTAACCATGCTGTATCGTGTACTTCCATATATTTATGATTATCAGAGGACGCCATCGCTCCTGCCCATTCTGGCACAATGGCGTGTCTTTTTACCACATAACGGCGTTTCAATATCGATTTTCTAAGATGAATAGGCAGGTCTAGAATCTTTTTGATTCCATGATAACGGTACTTGACATACTGAGGTATTTCAAGCATTACCTCTGTTTCTTTAAAAATATTATAGCCGGCTCTTGAAAAAAGAGCTCCTAAATGAATTTCATTATGTTTAATATGGTGCCATAACGTATATCCGACGCCAATACCTCTATATTTTTCACTTACAAAAAAGCTTCCACCAGTTTGGACTGATGTTGTTCCTTCACCACATTTCAATAAAGAGCGGAAAAGCATATACCGACCAATAATAATCCCATCGGTCATTGCAACACAAGCAATTATATTTTCATCATTCTTACTATATGGATTACGCAAGATTGCTTTTTCATACAGTTCCACTCCTGTTTGTAGAACATGATCGGGATCGACCTTCTCGTCAAATGAATAATTTTTCAAATCGAGAATTGTCAGAAAATGAAAATCAATCTTCACAATCAAGTCTATATAAGTATATATGAGTGATGAAAAGGTTTCAAGAGTAAAAAGAACACTTTATACAGTTTATTTATCCTCCCCTTGAGAACTCTGACAAATATCCAAATCTTTCCGTTAGCATACCCTTTTCAACAATTGTAGCTTTGTGTATTACACCCGATTCTATTTTTTCTCCTTTTAATAGAGGCTCAAAAACATTCGGGATTAGCATCTCGCCAAAATAATTACTAGCATCTCGAGGCAATGCATTTGGACATGTATCAACAGCCATCACTGTAATATCATCTTCCTTCGTAAATAAAGGATCTTCCTTTTCTGTTAGCGGATTATAATCGTAATATGGATCTGCATGAGTAGCGGGGCGAATCGTTGACTTTATACTTCCCATAATATCACAGGTCACATCACCTATCATACGTATATGGTTATCGCAATTCCTTAAGTCTTCTTTGCTCAGATAGACAGGGGCTTCAGGCGCCCAGTAGTGGGCACTTACTAATATGTCTGTATATTTTGCCCAACACATAAAATCGCTCTTATAGTATTGAGGATGCTCCTCAAATTCTTTTCTGTCGAAATCGCCACCATCCTTTCTACTAACAAGCTTTTCAACATTGGCAACATAATAAGATAAAACATTCACAGGATTATCACTCAGATATTCACTTTCTTCTATCAGATTTGCACCAATTTGTTTTAGCACATACTGCGCCCCTTGTGAGACTCTTCCTTTACCCGTTACCAACAGCTTTACTACAGGCAAATCAATCCCTTTGAGATTACTCAACAAATCGTTTAACGTGAAATGGATATCGGGCTTAGGAAGCTCAAATAATTTATATTTCAGGCCATAGCCACGAAGGGTGTAATAAACACCGACTACGCCTGCCCACCAGCCGAATGCACAGAGACGAACATTATTATCGTCGACCAAATACTCATAGTCGGAAAACGTAATATTATTATGGAGGAATGCCTGAAGTAGTGGACGATTATATTCTTGCATTTTGGCTATATGACCAAAAAAGAAATAATGCTTTCCAGAAATCAACGAACTAATCTTAGCCTCTTTTATTCCAAACAAAACATCACAGTCATTTATATCCTCTACAACCTTTACACCAGCTTTTCGGTATTCATCGTCAGAATATGCACGTATATCACTACTCTGCACAACAATCTCAGATTCAGGATACATACTATTCATCCTTGCCACTTGTTCTGGTGTCAAAGCGACTCTGTTGTCTACTGGCGTTTTTGTTTCTTTAATAAGTCCTATTTTCATCTCTTTATCTGAACGATTTTCTCAATTCCTTTTCTTCAAGTTCTCCAAAGATAGCATAACAATTCGAGTTTGTTTCAACTTTAAAATTATCATTTATAATCGCAACCTTCTGGAAAAGTTCATCAATTGTCTTTGCGCAAATTGTAATCATTGACGCCTTAAAGGGTCTCTGTGAATCAATCTCTTTACCTTCATATATATATTGAACATAAGTCACGACACCTTCTATCTTAGTAATGGCATCCACACCACACACCTTCCTGATTATATCATCATTCTTACACTTTACATATATGTTGTATGTTACTGCGACGTCTCTTTCTGCAGGAATTGGATGAATTGTTTTTAGCGGTTCATTAAGTGCATAATCAACAAGCAACTCCAAATAGTCAATTCCGCCTGTTGCCCTTTGATAATCATACGAATGGCCTCCACCTAGTCGGAAGCCTGTTTCAAAAACATAGAACCCACCATTTCGATAAAAGAAAGATATGTTTGCGACTCCATATCTCATCCCCATATTATTAAGCATATTCCTTACATTGCCATCAACTTTTTCAATATACTCAAGTTCATGCTTTGACGGGAAAGTCCAAGCTTTCTGCAATGTTTCATTGCCTTTTTCTTTTGACAGCATTATTGTATCGCACGTTTCTACTAAATAAGCTTGATTATCATATATTACATAAGAACAATCAAATTTAATGCCATCATCTATATAATCTTCAACTATAACATTCTTTGAAGGTGATAATGAATATGCTAGATCTAAGTATTTTAGATATTCTTCCTGATTATAAGCAACATTTATTCCTATACTACCAGCCCTGTCTGTTGGCTTAATTATAACAGGATATACTAAGTCTTTAGATTCCGGACTATATTCATTAACAACAGGAACACTGTACTTTCTACATAATTTTTTGAATTTATCTTTATCTCTGGTTATTTCTAATTGTTCCATGTTAATGTAGCATGGAAGATTAAGTTCATTACAGAGCTTAATCATGTTTTCTACTCTAAATTCACTAAAGCCAGACAAAACTCCATCAACACGCTCTTTTAGACATTTTTGTGTAAGAGCATCAATATCACTCCAACTTATATTCCATGCTTCGTCAGCCACAGCCTTTGCCGGACTCACTATCCAATTTTCATGGTTATCAGTTACTATCACATAATACCCTTTACTTTGGGCAAACTTAACCACATTAACTTCACCATGTGTCGCCCCCAAAATCAATAATTTTTTCATAATTATTTTTTATTAAATTAGAGAACATATGGCATTCATATCCTCCTCGTTATATCGCTGATCTATCGGCAGCGGCTGCACCTGACATGCAAGGAGAAACTCCATATCTTCCTTTGTAGTCCACTCCAACACATTAGGCCAGTAGCGAGCCACAAATATTTTATTTTCAATAAGTTTTTCACGCAATCCACTAACTGGTACCATATAAGGATATACCATTGGCACAGCATCGCTTTCTAAAGGAAGGCATAGTATATTGCTTTTATCAAGGACTGCTTGCAGTTGCAGATAATTTGCCCTACGCTGTTCTGCAACTTTCTTATAATCTATACTCTGCATCAGTCGTTGCGTAAGAGTGGACATCTGTCTGATTGGCTGTCCGACAAGCGACTTGCTCAGTCTCTGGAAATCTTCATATCCAGCCTCAGCACCAATATCAATTCGTTTAGTAAGTGACGCCATTCGTTCAAACGACTGATCTATCGCAAAATTCTCATCTAAGAATTTATCTGTATAGAGGTATGCTCCATCTGGTACTCCGAAGAATTTACGGCAGGTATAAAAAGTATCTATACCTGGAATAGGTTTAGCATAGAATGCTTGCGTATTATCAACAATCAAACATTTCCCCACTTTTTCAGCCAGTTTCTCAACATAGCGCTGTTTCAGTCCATAGTAGTTCACATAAAGAAGTGCCTCATCTTCCTTGAGAAGAGGACTATCTTTAATCTCCAAATGAACATCTACATGATAAAACTCATATTGGATACCAAGTTTCTTGAATGGTTCCAATATGACTTCGCAAGTATAATAAGGAATATATACCTTGCGATATTGACGCGCTCTAAGGATATACTCCAAACAATTACGCCCAGTATTTAGCCTAATGGCATTTTTATGGAGTTCTTCCTTCATGGGAAGTTCCAAACTGAAATATCCTCCAATGGGTTTCATCAACTCAGGTTTACTTTGACGAATTGTGAAAGGTTGCTTAGATTATTTTCGCAATCCTGACGATTAGCAAACTTCAGAAATATAGAACCTATGGCATTATTGGCACCATGGAAAGCTTCAACATGTGAACCGATAGCCGGGTAGACAGCCTCGCTGACAACATGGTTCTTCTTAAACGTCTCCTCGTAGGTTAGACCCTGAAAAGCACCAGCTTTGCTTGAGTGAACAATATCATTGACATAGCAACCATCATAATGAGGCATAGAGATGTTGTTTGGCAAAGGCTCGCCAATAGCTTTAAACACCTCTGCCTCTATCAGGTCTATTCCCGTTCCCATTCGCTGAAGCTCTGCAATACGATTGCCACCTGCACGAGGCGATACTTCCATGATGTATGGTTTACCATTCTTACATAAACGGCTTTCTACATTGTATAGTCCTGTACCACAGTCAAGAAGTGTAATAAGGCGTTGCAGTTCGCTGGTTAGATAATACTGATGTGCCAGAGGCATTGTCGATGGCCAGATCTCTAAAGCTGGTGTATATGGATTTGCCGCATCTTTATCAAACAACTGGTCAGAATAATCTGCATAGACCAACTTACCATCTATACTGAAACAATCGGCACTTGACTGATAACCATCTAACTCCAAGAAATCTTCAACAATAAAATGTCCATTGTGGGATTCAGTAAGAGCATGTACTATTGCCTTTTGCAAATCATTAGGGTGCTCAACTTTGGATACGCCCTTGCTTCCTGCACTATCCACGGGCTTCACAATGACAGGCCAATGGAAATAATCAACATCCTTAAATGCATCATCGATATTATTATATCCTTTGGCATTAGGGACGTTGAAACCATGATCTGAAAGGAATTGACGGAAACGTGATTTATCTTGAAGGATACAGGCAGACTCATAAGAACAAGTGAAAGGCAAATTCATCTGCTCTGCTACATAGGCCGCTGTAACCACCCCTGGGTCAACAGCGTATGAAAGAATACCATCGATCTTTAGTTCCTTGGCAAGGGTAAGAACAGCCTCCTTGTCAAGGATACTTACATTGTGATATTCATCAGAAAACTTATGTGCAATGTTATCCGGCAGGTAATCCACCGTGATAACATAGATATCATGCTTGTGAGCAATATCAATGGCAGGGAGTAGATAACGGATGCCACCAAGGAGCATCAATTTCTTTTTTGCCATTATCCGATAATACAATTTATTACCCGCTGTATATCCTCTTCGAAAAGAGAATGGTGCATCGGTAAGCAGATTACTTCATTCGCCATCCTCGTAGCTACAGGCAGATTTTCTGGTGTAGCACTAGGTAAGCCACAATAGGTTGAGAAGCTGCTTATCAGAGGATAAAAGTAGCGACGTCCAAATACATTCTGTTCTTTCATCTTAAAGTAAAGCTCGTCACGAGTCATGCCGTATTCCGATGCATTAATAAAGATTGGGAAATAACTGTAGTTGTGACGGACATCAGGCATATCATCGAAGAAACGGATGCCTGAAATATTACGCAATGCTTCACGGTATTTAACTGCCACCTGACGACGTTTTTCAATAGCAGCATCGACCTGTTTCAGATTCAATAAGCCATAGGCAGAACGCATCTCATCCATTTTACCATTGATACCAGGAGCAACCACTGTCACTTCGCCAGTAATACCAAAGTTTTTAAGATTATCAATACGTTTCTTCATCTCCTCATCATGAACAACCAGAGCACCACCTTCAATCGTATTAAAGACCTTTGTGGCATGGAAACTGAGGGTTGACATATCACCTGCATTCATAATACCTGCCAGGCCTTTATCGTCATAGGCTTCCAATCCATCTTCTTCGGCTGGCACCTCTACTCCGAAGGCATGAGCTGCATCATATATGACCTTCAAGCCGTATTTATCAGCAATCTCCTGAATACGCTTGGTATCACAAGGTTTACCATATACATGCACTGGCATTATACAGGTCGTGGCTGGAGTGATAGCTGCCTCAATCTTATCTGGGTCTATATTACCAGTATTGGGGTCTATATCTACAAAAACAGGTTTACAATGATTCCACCATATTGAATGAGTTGTAGCCACAAAGCTATATGGTGTGGTAATCACCTCTCCTGTAATGCGCAATGCCTGCAAAGCAGTCATCAAAGGAAGTGTACCATTAGTAAACAGACACACATAAGGCACATGGAGATAGTCAGCAAGCGCTTTCTCCAACTGCTTATGAAATTGCCCGTTGTTTGTTATCCACTTAGAATCCCAGATTTTCTTCAAATACTCATTAAACTCACCAAGATCTGGGAGTAATGGAGAAGTAACTGTAATTGTATCTTTATTCATTTACTAAGCAGGGTTTATCAGAAAGAGTCCGTACTTTCTTCTAGTTAGTATATTCTCTTTTTATCCCTCACTTCTCACACTTCCCGCACTCGAATTAGGTGTGGGAAGTGTGAGAAGTGGGGGATAAAAGCCAAGTATTATAACTATATACAAGAACTAAAGGTCTGTAATATTCAAGTCAATCCTAATTTAAGTCGAGAAGGACTTTTAGCAAATTTTCTTTGTAGAGGGCCCCGGCGGTAGTAAAAAGAGTTGCGAGGAAGAGAAAACCAAGGACTATCAGGCCACGTCTAGGGCCATCCTTACGCAAAGGTACCGTGGCACTTTGGAGGGTGGTAAACGCCGGCGTTACCTCCTGGACTCTGGCCTTGGCATCGATAACTTGGGCATTGAGGGCATTGTAGTTATTATACTGCAACTGCATCTCATTTTCCAAATCGGTCTGTTTCTGCATGGCTGACAACAAGACCATGTTCTGATTGGAATCCATATAGTCGACATACAACTGGCGAGCACGCTCGTAGGCTTTCTTTGCCTGACGCTGAAGATCTTCTATGTAAGCCAAATCGTGACGCGCCTTATTGGTGCGGTATTTGGTTAAGAAGTCTTGCAGACGGGTCTGCACCGTATCTGCCATCATCGCTGCAATACGGGGGTCCTGGTCGGTAACCTCTATCGTAATAACATTGGTCTTCTTATCGACAGAACAGACAACATTTTTTGCAATCACTCCTGCAACGCCCTCCTGTTCCTTGGTAAGCTCGAAGGTGTTGACTGGCTGATCCTCTGCCTTCTCGGGTTTCAGCAGACCGAAGAAGCCCGACCACCAGGGGCGTTTCTGTTCGTTCATGAGGTAGTCGTAATAGGTCATGGGAGCCTTGTCGTCTTTACGCTGCACCTTGACATCGAAGAGCGAGGTCTTGAAATCGACCGAATTCATCAAATCCGGATAAAGCATAGGAGTAATGGCATCGCCTGCAGCATTGCCTCCACCACCAAGATTCACACCAAAGCTGCTGGCAAGAGCGGCCAAGCCACTACCACTACTGCTCTTACCCATCTCGGGGGCGAGGGTTACCACGCATTTGTAGTAGTTGGGCAAAGACAGTGTGATTATGCACATGATGATGAAGGTCACAGGAAGAACTTTATAATAAAGTTTTCTGTGCTTCAGTATTGCTTTCCAAATTGCTACAAAATCAATTGATGATTCTTCTGATTGATTTTCAATTATGTTTTTGTTTTCTTCCATTTAAGAAAAATATATTTAGCAGGAGGTTCCTGCAGATTCTCATTATTTCTTTCGATTACCCAACCCTCTTAGCCAAGAGGGCTTCGAAGCATCAAAGATTCGGCTTGGGAAGTTTTTAGAAGGTCTTGATGAGGTTGGTAACGGTGGCGATCATGGTAACCATGGTGGCGAGTGAGGTGCCGATGTTGGTGAACATGCCTATGTTCTCAGCTGCAGAACGGGTCTTGTTGGGGATGATAATCTCGCAACCGGGTTCTACCTTACCCTTGCTGGCCTTAGAGACCTTACCATTCTGGTAGAGGATGAAGGCCTTTGAACGCTTAGCACCATTGCCATAGCCTCCTGCCTCGTTGACATACCACTTGTAGGACTTGCCACTGGTGTAGGCCACGGTGTTGGGGTACATGACGTTACCGTTGATCTTAACGGTGCCTGAGTACTCGGGAACAACGAGTCTGTCGCCCTCACGAAGGATGACATCATAGTCGGAGCCGGGATTGGCCAGCGCCTTGTCGAGCTCGATACCGACATAGTAAACGGAATCCTGACTGACCTTCTTGGAGTCAAGGCCTGAGCCTCCCTGCATCTCGACCATCTTGAGCAGACGGTTGAGGCGGAACTTCTCATCATCGTTCAGGGGACGCTCGATGCGGGCACCACGTACATAGGCCTCGTCAGTAACACCGCCTGCAGCCTTGATAACATCGCTGAGGCGCTGGTTCTTCTGAGAGAGTGTATAGGTACCGGCAAACATGACCTCACCCTCGACTGAGATGTTGCGCTGGGGAACGAAGCCCGGGCTGCGACGTACATAGACCTCATCGTAGGGCTGGAGGGTGAAGTTATCACCACCACTGATGATAAGACCGTCTTTCAGGGTGAAGCTGTAGGTATGGGCAATCTCCTTGGAGTCGTGAACACGACGGGGATCGATGATGCGACGAGAAACGTCGACCTTAGCCATTGAGGCTGCATCGGTGAGGCCACCTGCCTGGATGATGAAGTCTTCGATGGTCTCGTTATCTGCGTACTCGTAAGTGCCAGGGAACTGCACCTCGCCATGGATGGTGATGGTGCGCTGGTTCATCTTGTCCTGCTGGACAGAGATGGTGAGCACATCCTCGTTCTCGAGGGGGATATCAGCGACTGTGCCGTTCATGATGCCCTCAACATCGACTGAGAGGACACGCCATGTGCGGTCGGACTTCATGCGATGGAGCACGGCACGAGACGTGAAGGCTTCTTCGGTGAGGCCGCCGGCATTCTCGATAAGAGAACGGACGGTGGTGGTGCTGCCACCAAGGTCGTACTGGCCCGGATGATAAACGGCACCTCTTACCTCAACAGTGTTCTCATAACGACGAAGGATGGTGTCGACTGTGACTGAGTCGCCATCGAGCAACTTGAAGTCGGCCATCTCGAACTCGGGGATATTATAGGCTGAGAACTTATCGCCAGATACACGATTGAGGCGAACGGCTTTCTGATAAGCGCCTGTAGAGAAGCCGCCTGAGTACTTCAACAGGGTGGCTACGCTCTCATTCTTCTTCATCTCATAGGCCATGGGGCGCTTGACATTACCGGCGATGTCGACAATGCAATCGTAAGGACCAACCATGATGACATCGTTATCGGCCAGACGGACATTGCCCGTGAGCTTGCCATTGAGGATATAGTCGTAGATATCGACCGAGGTGATCTGACGGCCACCACGGAAGACCTTGATGTTACGCAGGGTACCGAGGGAGTTGACACCACCAGCCATATACAGGGCATGGAACACTGAGGCGAAGGCGCTGAGGGTGTAGGTACCAGGAGCCATGACCTCACCCATCACGTTGACTGAGATGGTGCGGGTCTGACCGACTGTCATGCGAATCTCGGAACTGCTGTAACGCTGACCGAGCACACGACGGATCTTGGCATTGGCTGCATCGACTGAGAGGCCACCGATGTGAATGGGGCCATAGCCTGTAACCATGATGGTGCCATCGGGAGAGACCTCGAGCTGCTCTGACTTCTGGGAAGCGCCATAGACATCGACGAACACCTTATCGCCAGGACCGACGATGTAGGTGGCGGGGGTAGCGATGTTCATGTTGGGCTCGAAGGAAAGGGCCTTCTGGTTGAAAATGTCACGACCGAAGACTGCCTTGCCATGGATGGTGTTGCTGCCACTGGCGATATGAACCTTGGCACGCTCTGCATTCTCCGTACCCGCAGAAGTGGCTTTGACAATCTGCGTATAGAGGGCGTTGCCTGCCGAGTCGGTACGGATGGAACCGTTGTTGTCACGCAGACGGCTGTCGGCTACCAGCACATCGGCATCGGAGCCCGAAGAGCGGGAAGAACGTCCGCCATTAAGTGTTTCGTACTGAGAGCGTATACGCTGCAACTGCTGCATCGTTACGCCACGCTGCATGAGACGTGTGGCAATCTGGGCCTGAGAAGCGCCAGACTTCATCTCACGCTGTACATACTGCATCACCTGGGTGTCGCTCATCTGGGCGTGGGATGCCACTGCACTCAGAAGGAGCGTACATGCTAAAAGAAACTTTTTCATATCGTAAAATTTTTGTTTATTTTCAATGAATAAAGACACAAAAGGGGGACACCGTTACTGGCGAACAGACGGTCGTAGTAATAATATCCAACTTGAACGATGTTCGTATTGCACTGGCTTTCAGCGACATTACTCAATCGAAGCCGCAGCTCAGAAACCCGAGCCGGACTTATAACGGCTGCAAAGATACCAAAAAGTCCCGAAACAGCCAAATTGTTTCGGGACTTATTTCGTTTTTATACAATTTTAATAGACAAACACCTGAAAATCCTTGATAGAACCAGGGGCGCCTTGTTCGGCACGAGGGAGGTAGTCGAGGGCGGAAACGGTCTGCTCGCTACCAAGATCGATGACTATCAAATGAGGCAGGGCGGCTGCCTTGGCTGTACGCCAGTAGGTGGACTCCTGAAGGTCGAAGACTTTATCGGCCGTGAAGTTACCACGAAGGATATCCTCGCTGTCAGCATATTTCACCACCCATGGCTCACGAGAGAGGCGGTTGCCCTCAGCATCACGGATGTAGAGCTCGGCGATGGAAGCATCGGAGCCTCCTGCATGGGTTGAGTTGACTTGAACAGCCACGAACCGTCCTTTTACAGGCGCATTCAGACGAACAGTCTGCCAGCCATTGCCCGGGGCGAACTGGGCAACGACTGCCGGTGTGGCAGAATTAAGATCGGGCTTATCGCCCGGGTTGTTATGTGTACGAGATTTTTCTATATTCAGCTTATCGAGCTCGGGGGCGTTGACACTGTGGAGACAAGGAGACAGGGAGACAGGGAGTTCAAGTGTTTTCGATTTTTTCGACTTACGTACTTTCGCCTTCATAGCCTTGGCTATAGAGGGGGCGTAGGCTTGGAGTGAGGGGCCTACGACGTCGAGAACGACGACTTCGTTTCTGCCTTTCTTAAGCCAGCAACCCGGCACATAGAGTGTCTGCTGAGGACCAATAGACCAGAAGCGGCCTATGGCATGACCATTAACATAGACCTGACCCTTACCCCACTGTTCCATATTAAGGAAGGTGTCGCCCACTTTACGAAGGTTGAAATAGCCACGATAATAGCCAGAGCCCTTGAAGAGGGGTTTCGTCCCGGCAGACTCTGAGGCTGCCTGAAGGGCACGGAGGGCTGTCTGGTAGTCGTCGGGAATCGTCAGGATGTTCCACTTCCTGAGGTTCCAAGTGAGCTCATGACCATCCTGCTCTGACGTAAGGGTGACACTCTCGGTGATGCCCTTATAATCCTTGATGGCACGACCGAAATTAATGCGTCCCATAGCCTCAACGAGGATCTTGAGTTCCTGGCCTTTCTTAACGGCAGGGATGCGCAGACTCTTCTCATTACGCACCCGATCGATCTTACCGACATAGGTTGTATCGACAAACACCTGGGCAAAGTCGTGGCAATCGCTGAGGGTGAGCACGCTCTCGGTGGTTATCTCGGGCAAGGTGGTGACGTAGAGCATAGAGCCCCAGCCCTGGTTCATCTCTTCCATGGTAAGAAGGGGACTATCCATCACCAGACTGTCGGCACCAAGGATGATGTCGGCACGCTCGGTG
Organism: Prevotella sp. FD3004; assembly: GCF_000746155.1. Classification (NCBI taxonomy): domain Bacteria; kingdom Pseudomonadati; phylum Bacteroidota; class Bacteroidia; order Bacteroidales; family Prevotellaceae; genus Prevotella; species Prevotella sp. FD3004. Next base: position 154,400 of record NZ_JQKR01000008.1, read on the forward strand.
AGCTCGAAGGAGGGAATGCTGATCATCATGGCAGGAGGCGCAGGCTGGGCAGGAAGGGGCGTCTTGCTATATTTCTGCATGGTCTTGCGCAACTGGAAGTACTTGTCGGTGGCACCACCATACTCATTGATGGGCGCATCGTAGTCGTAGGAGGTGACATCGGGCGCGAAACCAGGGGAATTGGCACCCGCCCAATGACCGAAGGAGGTGCCTCCATGGGTCATATAGAGGGAGAAGCTGATATTCTTGGACAGCATCTCGTCGATACCTTCAACCATATCCTTGGCAGGACGTGTCTCGTGATTAGCTCCCCACTTATCGAACCAGCCACTCCAGAACTCTGAACACATCAACGGGGCATCGGGGCGCAGCTCTTTCAGGCGCTTGAACTGCGCGTCGATGTTCGCACCTGTACCGAAGTTCATGGTCCATACAAGGTCGTCGAGACCGTTCTTCTCGAAGTTTGAAGCCCAGTCGCACTGGAAAAGCGCCAGCTTTTCACCATAGATACCCCGCAGGCAATCGCGGATTTCTGAGATATAGGGTTTGTCTTCGCCGTAGGAGCCGTACTCGTTTTCTACCTGAACCATGATGATGGGACCGCCATTCTGGATGGTGAGGGGGGCCAGCTGCTCGCCTACCTTCTTTTCAAAAAGGCGCACACGTTCCATGAAATAGGGATCCTGCTCGCGCAGACGGATATCCTTCTTCTTCAGGAGCCACCAAGGCAGGCCGCCCATCTCCCACTCTGCACAGACATAAGGACCGGGGCGCACAATGACATACATGCCATTCTGCTGTGCCAGGCGACAGAATTCTGCCACGTCGTTGTTTTCGGAGAAATCGAACTGGCCCTCACGGGGTTCATGGATGTTCCAGAACACATAGATGCATAGGGTGTTCATGCCTAACGACTTGCACATCTGGATGCGATGCTCCCAGTAAGGACGGGGAATGCGGGGATAATGCACCTCGGCCGCCTTTACCACGAAAGGCTTGCCATTGAGCAGGAATGTGTTCTTGCCCACCGTAAAGTCGGCTGCATGAAGCAACAATGGGAATACGACGAGAAACGCCGCTAATAGTAGTCTCACCTTTTTCATTTTGTCTCTTTTCTTTGATTTGTGGTTGCAAAGATAGGAAAAAAGTAAAAAAGTAAAAAAGCAAAAGAGGAAATTTAAGAATTATTTCGTATATTTGCCCTCAGAATCAACAATTACAAACAGATATGAAAATCAAAAGCATTTATCTAAACGCGGTAAAACGGGTTCTACCTTTTTACCTTCTTATCTTTCTGCCCTTCAGCATGAAGGCTGAAGACGGTCATCAGCTGTGGCTGAGATATCAACCCGTAAACAAGGCTAAGGTTACCGGGCCTGAGTGCATCGCTGCTCAGGAGTTGAGAACGTACTATCAGGGCGAGGAGGTCAGGCTCGTCGTCGACCCGACGATGCAGGAGGATGCATATAGCATAAAAGGTGAGAAGGTGAAAGAAATCTCGGCAAAGAACGAGATCGGACTGCTGTATGGTGCGTATGAGTTATTAAGGAGACAGGGAAACAGGGAAACAGGGAAACTGGACATTACCAGTAAGCCCTTCTATAAATTAAGAATACTGAACCACTGGGACAACCTGAACGGGACGATTGAGAGAGGGTATGCCGGACTGAGCATCTTCTGGCAAGGAAAACCTGGAGGGAAGGCCTTCCACGGACATACCATCTTCGTAGAAGACCCTAACCATGCGCCCGACCTTGACCTCATCAAGGAATACGCACGGGCTAACGCCTCTATCGGTATCAACGGTACCGTACTGAACAACGTGAACGCATCGCCCAAAATGCTGTCGGCTGAGTATATCAATAAGGTTAAGGTGTATGCTGACGTGTTGAGACCTTATGGCATTAAGGTGTATCTGTCGGTGAACTTTGCCTCGCCCATGTCGATTCCTGCCAAGGGATTCAACGGCGGGAAGCCCGTGAAGACCGCAGACCCGCTGAATGCTCAGGTGAAGGCGTGGTGGAAAGCCAAGGCCAAGGAGATTTACCAGCAGATACCTGACTTCGGCGGTTTCCTGGTAAAGGCGAACTCGGAAGGGCAGCCCGGCCCCTTCGACTATAAGCGCACACATGCTGACGGCGCTAACACGCTGGCTGATGCCGTGAAACCATACGGGGGCATCATCATGTGGAGAAGTTTTGTGTATGGCGCAGCCCATAAGGGAGAGGATCGTGTGAAACAGGCTGTATCGGAGTTCATAGACTTGGATGGCAAGTTCCGCGACAACGTGATCCTGCAGTCGAAGAACGGTCCGCTGGACTTCCAGCCCCGTGAGCCATACGCGCCTATCTTTGATAATATCCACCAGACAAAACAGATGGCTGAGCTCCAGATTACACAGGAGTATCTGGGACAGTCGCGCCATCTGGTATATCTGGCACCTATGTGGCGTGAGTTCTTCGGGTTTGTGGAGCCATCAAGACTCGTCGGCATCGCCGGTGTGGCAAACATCGGACTTGACAGGAACTGGTGTGGCCACCATTTCTCACAAGCCAACTGGTATGCGTTCGGCAGACTGGCGTGGGACCCTTATCTTACAAGTGAGGATATAGCCACAGAGTGGCTGGAAGCTACATTTGGAGACAGGGAGACAGGAGTACAGGCCCAATTGCTGAGCGTGATGCTTCGCTCACGTGAGGCATGCGTGGACTATATGATGCCTATCGGACTGCACCATATCTTCGCCTTCGATGAGCACTATGGACCTGAGCCTGACGGATTCAACGCACACATGCCATTGGAGTGGTGTCCTGTATATTATCACAGGGCAAACAGTGACAGTATCGGATTCGACCGAACACACACCGGATCGAACGCCACTGCTCAATACAGAGAGCCGTACTGCAGTATCTATGACAATATCAACACGTGTCCTGAGCGTTATCTGCTGTGGTTCCATCGTGTGCCTTGGACTTACCGTCTGAAGAGCGGTCGCACTGTTTATGAAGAGATGGAATATCGCTACGCTCGCGGTGTAGATGAGGTGGAGGACTTCATCCGCATCTGGAATGAGGCGAAGCCGTTTGTTGACGAACAGCGCTGGAAGGAGGTTGATGACAGGTTGCAGCATCAGCTTGAGAATGCAAAGCTTTGGAAGAAAACGTGCCTTGATTACTTTGGCAGTTTGGCTTTAAAGAAATAGTTTTTTCCCAAGGGGAGTCCTCGAGACTCCCCTTTTTCATCTTTGTCTCACTCGAGGATTCCCTTGTTCATTTTCTTTCGTCACCGAAAGAAAACAGAACCAAAAGAAAGGTGCGAAAACGTCCTGGCTCAGAGGAGCGGTTAAGTCCTTTTCCAACGATTGGAAAAGGGTTTGGAAAAAGGTTCGAAGCCCCTTCTTATGAAGAAGGGGTTGGGGATGATGGAAAAACTGCAGGGTTTTACCCTGCATAAAAAAACATAATATAAAATCACAGTTTAGAACTAAACCGTGATTTCGCCAGAGCCGAGGCAGCGGTGGTGAGCAGAATCATAGATGACTGCGAACTGCCCAGGAGCAACACCATGGATAGGAGCCTTGGAATGGAGAATGAAAGAGTCGGGGGAAGTCCACTCCAACGTGGCAGGATGATACTCAGGCGTATGACGGATCTTGAACGTCACATCCGTACATTCCACAGGAATGGTGAGCCAATGGAATGCATGAACTGGGAACTCCTGCTTATACGCCGTCTCAGGGTCGTAACCATGCGACACATAGAGAATATTGCTGGCAACATCCTTCTTTACCACGAACCAAGGACCTCCGCCAAAGCCCATGCCCTTGCGCTGACCTATGGTATGGAACCACAGACCTTTATGCTCTCCTATCCGCTTGCCCGTTTCAAGCTCGATGACATCGCCCGGCTGTTCGCCGAGGTAACGGCGGATATAATCATTATAATTGATCTTACCAAGGAAACAGATGCCCTGAGAGTCCCGGCGCTTGGCATTGACAAGATGCTCGCGTTCGGCAATGACGCGCACCTCGTCCTTCATATAGTGGCCTATCGGGAAGAGGGCCTTGCGCAACTGCCAGTCGTAGATCTGAGCCAAGAAGTCGGTCTGATCCTTGACTGGGTCAGGACTGGTGCAAAGCCACTTGTTGCCCTGAGCATCGATCTCGGTCTGGGCATAATGACCTGTGGCAATGAGATCATAATCGCGCCCCCGTTTCTCGTCGAACGCACCGAACTTGATGAGGCGGTTGCACATCACGTCAGGGTTAGGAGTCAGTCCTGCACGGACCTTGTCCATCGTGTATTGCGTAACCTGGTCCCAGTACTCTTTATGACAGTCGATAACTTCAAGTTTACAGCCATACTTATGCGACACAGCCGTAGCCATCTCCAGATCCTCTTCAGAGGAGCAGTCCCACTCCTCCTCTTCCTCAGGACCAATCTTTATATAGAAGCAATCAGGTTTCAGGCCCTGCCTTACGAGTTCGTAAAGCACGACACTACTGTCGACACCGCCAGACAGTAATACTGCGATTCGCTTGTTATCTAATTCTGTCATATTCTATTTTCTAAAATCCTACAGGTGCTTTGACGGATAGAGGTGGTTCCACCAGGTGGGGTCGTCTTTAAGGAAACGGGCAAACCAAGCCATCTGGGTGGCCAGCCACTTCTCGCGCTTAGAGTAGTCGAGGATGTGATGGTTCTCACCTTCAACCTCTACGAGGGCCACCTCACGGCCTAAGAGCTTGAGGGCGGTGAACATCTGGAGACTCTCGATGAGCGGCACGTTCGTATCGGCATTACCGTGAAGCAGAAGCAAGGGGGTGTGGATCTTGTCGGCATTGAAGAGCGGACTCTGATTGACAAAAAGCTCACGATGGCTCCAGGGATAGCTGTTTGCCATGCTGACCTCGCTGTAGTTATAGCCCCAGTAGCCCTCACCCCAATAGCTGGTGTGGTTGGAGATGCCGGCATGAGAGACTGCTGCAGCAAAGATGTCGGTCTGCGTCTGCAGGTACTGTGTCATGAAACCGCCATAGGATGCTCCCATACAGCCGATCTTCTCTGGATTGATGAAGGGATGAGTCTCACAGATCTTCTTCGTTCCCTCAATGATGTCCTCAGCAGGTCCACGACCTGCTGTGTTGACATGGCGGGAAGCCCACTCCTGACCAAAGCCAGTGGCTCCACTGGGTTGGAGGATATAAGCCACATAGCCCAGAGAGTTCCAGTACTGCGGGGCATAAGGTGATTCGAAATAGCGAGACACGGGAGAGCAGCCTCCATAATAATAGACTATCATGGGGTATTTCTTCGTGGCATCGAAATCCTTGGGGAGATAGAGGCGTCCATAGACGGTATCGCCCTTGGAGTTGGTGAAGTTCCAGTCCTGACAGGTGCCGATCTCCGCATCGCCAAGGGCCGTCTTTCCATCGAAGAACAGCTTAGAGGTCGGGCGGGCACCGAGAGAAACGACATAGGCAGAGGCGGGCTCCATGGTCTTATAGGAGAGATAACCCAACACGGGGGCATGGGAAGCTATGTTGTAACGATAGGCATAGTCGCCTGAGATGGGGAGCTTTGTAATACGTCCCGTCTTAGGATTCAGCACAAACATATTGACATAGTCGTGATCCTCGGCAGAGAAATAGATCTGTCCGTCGGACCATGACCAGTCGACAGTCTCAATGCTGGGATTAAAGTCCTTGGTCAATGGCTTCACCTGTTTTGAGGCGAGGTCGTAGAGATAGAGCTCATGCTCTGTCATGCTGGGAGTGACCTCTGCAGGGAGCTGACAACCGACACGGTTGAAAGCCTCTGGCGTGCCCTTGAGCAAGAGCTGAGTGCCATCGGGCGAGAACGAGCCTCCCTCGACAAACTCCACGCCAGCGAAAACGGTATCGACCTTCAGGGTCTGTGTGTTCACGATGAAGACATCAGACACCGTCGTAGGACGCTTGGTGAGGCGTGAGCGACTGCTGGTAACCAGAAGCTGACGGCCATCCTGTGAGATATCCATGAGAGACTCGCCCTTGTTGCCAAAGGTGAGACGCCGGGCGAGACCTGTCTTGATATCATATTTAGTCAGATAGCTGCGCTTACGCCAATCAGGCTGACGGTCGTCCATCTCGAGAATCTCGAAAATCTCCTTATCCTCTTTAGGACCTTCCTCCTCGACATAGAAGATGAGAAAATCCTCTGTTGGCGCTACCACATAGAAGCCCTCTGGAATATCACGGGCAAAACTTGTGCGAAGGCCTGTTCTGGGATCAACTTTATACAGATGGCGTCGGCTGCCATCTTTCTCTTCTACCAGATAGGCAGCGGACTTCGGCATCCACTGGGGGTTGCCTGACGGCTGAGAGATGAGGCGCTGGGTCTTGACGTCGCGGATCTCGTAGCTCCAACGCGAGTCGCCTCCACGCGCTGTGGTCTGGTATGACAGTGCCACCAGCTGTCCATCAGCAGAAAGGGAGATGCCACGCACCCGTTTGCCATCCGTCAGATCATGAACCATGTAGGGATGCTTAGATGAGAGAGAGGGGGTTACAGAGAGATTGCTCTCGAGGGTGACACTGATGGAGTCGGTATCCTTTGGCATGCTCAGGAAGCGGATAGCGAAATGATGGTGCTCAGGGGCGAGGTTGAGTTCTGGAGTAGCCTCAACGCCATCGATATAGAGTTTCGCATTCTTGGGGCCCTTGACCTCAATCTTACCCTTGATGAAATCGGCATTATCGATATAGAACGAGAGCAGGCCAACACTCTTGCTGTCGGGCAACGAGGGAAGGACACTGCCCGAGAACCTGCCCGTGGACTGCGATGTGAGTGAGATGGCACTCATCAGGCTGTTAGAATCGAACTTCTTGCCCTGCACGTCGACGGTGTCAAGGGCAAAGGGTTCTGACACGGCATAAGGGCCAGAGAGGTTGAACTCCCTAATCTGGGTCTTGACTTGTGCAGAAACAGACAAGGCATGAAACGAGAATGCCAGAAGTGTAAAGAATAAAAAACAATTCTTTTTCATAAATACAGAATATGCTATCCCTTAGAGGACTGAGCCTAAAATAACTAAATTAATATGCTGCCCGATATTTGCCCTCATCCTTATCTTCGAGCATAGAGAGATAGGACTGATAACGGCTTTCAGCGATGTAATGGTCTTCCAAGGCCTTGAGCACCGCACAACCCGGTTCATGGGTATGGGTACAGTTGGAGAAACGACAGTCCTTGGAGAAATGGAAGATCTCCTTGAAATAGCTTGTCAGTTCCTCGGGTTTCATGTCGAATGTTCCGAAGCCTTTGATGCCTGGCGTGTCCATCACCCACCCACCACCAGGGAAGGGTATCATCTCGCTGAAGGTTGTGGTATGCTGACCTGTCTGATGAGCATCGGATATCTCAGAGGTGCGCAGATTGGCTCCTGGCACAAGGCGGTTGATCAGCGTGGATTTGCCGACACCACTATTACCGCTGAGCAACGTGATCTTACCCTCAAGCATAGGGCGAAGGGCATCAACACCTTCACCTGTCGCAGCAGAGACAGCACGGCACTCATACCCTACCGTCTGATAGAGGTTTATCATCATGTCGAGGTAACGCTGCTCATCATCATCAAGGATGTCACGCTTGTTAAAAATCAGGACAACAGGCACACGATAAGCCTCAGCAGAGGCCAGAAACCTGTCGATAAAGGTCGTAGAGGTCTGGGGGCGATTGATGGTCACCACCAGCAGTGCCAGATCGACATTAGCAGCTATGATATGACTCTGCTTGGAGAGATTGATGCTCTTACGGATGATGTAGTTCTTGCGGTCTTCAATCTCCGTAATCCAGTTGCCTTCTCCGACAGTCACCCTGTCGCCAACAGCCACGGGATTCGTAGAGCGGATTCCCTTCATGCGGAAATTGCCCTTCACCTTACAATCAAGAAGCTGGTCATCGTCGGTCATGACGGTGTACCAGCTGCCAGTATTCTTAATAACGAGACCTTTCATTAAACGGTCATAATCTCCTTATTCTTCGCTGCGATGAGATCGTCAAGCTTCTTGATATACTTGTCGTGTAATTTCTGAAGTTCGAGCTCTGCATCCTTCTCATTATCCTCAGAAAGACCATCCTTGATAGCTTTCTTCAGCTTATCCTTGATGTCGGCACGCACGTTGCGGACTTCCACCTTGGCCTTCTCGGCAATCTTATTGCACTGCTTAACGAGATCCTTACGGCGCTCCTCCGTAGGAACAGGGATGTTCAGGCGGATAATCTCACCGTTGTTCTCGGGAGTGATGCCTACATCGCTGTCCATGATAGCCTTCTCAATGTTACGGATTTCCTTACGGTCCCAAGGCTTGATAGCAATGGTGCGGGGATCGGGAACACTGACGTTGGCCACCTGGTTGAGGGGAACCTTACTGCCGTATACCTCGACACGGACGCCATCGAGAATGGCTACATTGGCACGACCTGCACGAATGCGACTCAGCTCTTCGTCGAGGTACATCGCTGCCATCTCCATCCTCTCTTCACTCTTCTTCAATGTTTCTTTTACGTCTAACATATATAATAGCTTTTAGTTTCTGTTGACAAAAGTAAGGCTTTTCCTCGAAACTTCCAAATGTTTCGTCTATATTTTGCCATAAATAAGAGGTTTTTGTGTTTTTTTTGCTCAAATATTTTGTGAATTGGGCAGAATCTATTATCTTTGCGGATGATTACTACCACACTCTATGGCAACTATATGCGGATAAATATATACCATCCAAGGGCAAGCGTGCTATGCATCCTATTGATGGGTACACTCGCTGCTCAGGCACAGGCAGAAAACATGGGAACCATTCTAGATATCCACCACATTCTTGGATATCTGGGGGCTTTATTTCTGATTACTGTCTTCGTGATGATGTTTTACAACCGTTTGTTTTATTTCAAAGATAAAGACGTTACCAAAGAGACACAAAGACTGAACGCACAGCTGGGACTGATTATGGACGCCAACAGGATGAAGGCTTGGACGTACGATATGGACAAGCGTCTGTATAAGGTCCTGACAGAGTATGGCACCAAAGAAATCGAATATACGCCGATAGACTTCTCACAGTTCTTCGACCGAGACGATTTTGAGGCTATGAGAAAGCTCATCACCGACATTCAGGACGGGAAGACGGACTCTGAGACCCTTCTCGTGAAAAGCGCCCCATTGAAGAACAATGCGGAAGAGCAACATATCTACGAGATAAACATTTCGATATTACGACACCACAAAAACGGACGCCCCAAGACTCTTCTGGGTACCCAGTGTGACATTACCGAAGAACAGGAAAAAGCCGAGAACACCCGGAAACTGATGTTGCGCTACCATACTGTTTTCGAGTCGTCGCTTGTTGATATGGTTTTCTATGACGCCAACGGGATTCTGACAGAACTCAACGACAAAGCCATGGAGACCTTCGGGGTGACCAACAGGCAGGCCATTCTCGACCAGAAGGTGAGAATATGGGACGTACCTTCATACAGAGAGATTGACATCCATGCCATCGACGCCCCCATGCACTTCTCGTCGATTACAGACATCTCGAAAGTCAAAGAGACCGACGAGCGCATTCCTCAGATTCTGACAAAAGGAAAGATCTATTATGAAGCAGACGTGAGTGCCGTTCGCGACAAGAACCAGAAGCTGCTAGGTGTGATTACCGCAGGCAGAAGCATTACAGACATGGTGGAATCGAACCACCACCAGAAAGAGGCCGCCGCACTACTGGAAAAACAAACAAAGGCTATTCAGAACTATATTGAGGACATTAACTATTCGCTGAAAATCAGTCATGTCAGACTGATGCACTACCACCCAGAGAAGCATGAGTTAGACATTCTGAGTGACCCGAACCATATTGAATACAGTCTGTCGCAAATACGCGCCATGTCTATGATAGACCCAGAAGACCGGGCTAAGGCCTATCGAATGTTACTGCAAATGGACAAAAGGCATAAGGGAGATTTCTCTGAAACCCTGCACACCATCTTCAAGGATAAAGAAGGGCGCGATATATATCTGAACTTCAGAATCATGCCCATATACAATCAGGACGGAGAGGTGAGCTACTATCTGGGCATGTGTCGTGACGACACAGAAGTGACACACACGGAAATACGTCTGAAGAAAGAGACTGCCAAGGCTCAAGAGGCAGAGCAGGTGAAAAGCACCTTCCTGCTGAACATGAGCTATGAACTGCGAACGCCACTGAATGCCGTCATTGGCTTTGCAGAGCTCTTCGGAACAGAGCACAACGAAGAAGACGAGCCCATCTTCGCTGAAGAGATCAAAAAGAACACGAACGCCCTGTTAAAACTGATCAACGACATCCTGTTCCTGTCAAGGCTGGATGCGAAGATGATAGAATACAACTATCTGGAAACAGACTTTGCCCTTCTGTTTGAGGGATGGTGCTACATGGGATGGAGTAACCTGAGCCCATGTGTGAAAACGGTCATAGAGAATCCTTACAACAAGCTACTGGTAAAAATCGACCCGCAGAACCTGGCTATGGTCATTCAGAAACTGTGCATCTACTCCGGACTGACCACAACAGAGGGGACTGTACGCGCCAAATATGAATACCGCCGTGGGGAGCTTATGATCACCATCGAAGATACTGGTGAGGGAATGGACGCTGAGAATCTGGAGAAAGCCTTTGACCGCTTTGTACATGAAGAGGGGAAGAAGAGCAAAGGTACGGGACTGGATCTGCCTATAGTGAAGGAGTTGGTTGAGCAGATGAACGGCACGATTGAGCTGCAGTCGGAACAAGGCAAAGGCAGCACCTTCTTTGTCAGCGTACCCTGTGAGATGATAAACTTCGAGAAGAAACGAAGCTCATGATATAAAGAAGAGAAGTATGAATATGTTACTGGCCAACATACAGAATTCCATTGGCGTTGACAGCATTTCGCTGCTCATCGCGATTCTGACATTCCTGGCATTTGTCATGGTATGGGCTATCTATCGTATCAATCTGCTTCGTATCCATAAGAATGCCGAGCACACCAAGGACTTGCATACCATCATGCGACGCACGCTGGACACTGGCAAGAACTTTGTGTTAAAACTCTCGATACAAGACCGCTATGCCGTGAACATGTATGGTGACTTCCTACCCCAAAATGGTATGAGCTATCAGGAATGCCTCAACTACATACACCCGGAAGACGTCATCATATATCAGGAATTCCTGGCTAGTCTGATTCATGGACAGAAAACCGCAGAATGTACAGTCCGATGGGACCGAAGCGGGGAAAAGCATCAGGGCGACTGGCAATATATGCATGACACGGGTATTGCCGAATATACTGAAAACCACAAGACGCCCCAGTACATATTCTGTACACTGACCGACCGAACGGAAGAGATGCTCCGGGAACAGAAAGAACAGATTCTGACAGACCGGTATCGACAATTCTTCGGACAGAAAATCGCCGGTCTGGCCTTCTACGACAAAGACGGGCATCTGTTGTATGTCAACAAGAAGATGAGAGACATCCTGAAGTTCCAGTCAAAGGATGATCCTTACTATTTCAGCCATACGCTCTACGATCTACCGACCTTCCGTAATGTACTGACAGAGAGGAAAGCCGAAGAGCTATATTTCTGTACGAAGAGTATGATCGTGGAACGCGGTGTAAACTGCTACACCGAGTTGCGCGTACACCCCATCAACGATGAGAACGGCGAACTGACCTATATAACCTTCTCTATCCGAGATATCACACAGGAACGTGAGCTCTACCTGCAGAACAAGCAGAAAGACCTGGAGATACGGCGTGCCAACGAGAATATTCAGCAATATGAGACAGAGTTGAAGTACCTGATGGAGACCTGCAACATGAGATTCTTCCGCATCTCGGTAGCTGAAGGATGCTGTACCTTCTACAAAACTCAGGTCCAACCAGAAAAGAAGATAGCCATCGACAAGCTGGAGAGCTATTTCGTGGACGATGCCTTCAAAGACGGTCTGCAGAGATATCAGGAGTATTTCAACGAGCCTAGAGCAATACTGACACAGATACATCCGTTCTTCGGCGACTCTGACGAGTTGCAATGGAACTATATAGACAGTGTGCCCTATTTCGACAAGCACGGAAAGATGGCCGGGACCTATGGCATCGTGCGCAACGTGAATGAACTGATGGAGAAACAGGAACGTCTGAAGCAAGAGACAGAACGAGCCAACCAGTCGGGATTGATGAAGAGTACATTCATGGCCAACATGACGCATGAGATACGTACTCCCCTGAATGCCATTGTAGGCTTCTCGGACGTATTGTCTATGCTCCCCTCATCTGAGGAGAAGCAGGAGATTGTCAAGGTGATTATGAACAACTGCGACATGTTGCTCAGGCTGGTGAATGACATTCTGGCCATCTCATCACTGGGCGATGGCGGTATAGACTTCAAACCCGACAAGGTAGACTTTGCCAAGGAGTTCGACAGCATCTGCACCTCACTGGAGCAGCGTGTGCAGAATCCTAACGTGACATTTATCAAAGATAATCCATTGGAGCACTTCTTCATAGAGATTGACAATGGCCGTACACAACAGGTCATCACCAATTTCGTGACCAATGCCGTGAAATACACCCAAAAAGGGCATATCAAGGTAGGATACAAGCCACAGGAGCGCGACGGCAAGAGCGGTATATATCTATACTGCGAAGACACCGGCGCAGGCATCTCACAGAAAGATCAGGGGAAGGTGTTCGACAGATTCGTGAAACTGAACGACTTCATCCAAGGCACTGGTCTTGGGCTTAGCATCTGTAAAGCCATTGCAGACGGATGTCACGGACAGATTGGTCTGTTCTCGGAAGGAGAAGGCAAGGGATCGACATTCTGGATATGGATTCCATGTGAGAGATATGACAGTTAAGAACATATAAGGACGATATAAATTATCATGATAAGTTTTAAGAGAAAATATGGTATGAGAGGAACATGGCTGGCAAAAATACTGGCGACAATCATCGCCTTACATTGCACGCCCATAACTGCCGACGCTATCACCAGTCCTCAGGACAGCATCACGGTATATAACGAAGCGCGACCGCTCATCTATGAAGACGCATGGGATCTGTGGCCCTACGTTTTCCTGAATGAGAATGGTGAGCCCGACGGCTATAATATAGATCTGCTTAAGATGATATTCAAGGAACTGGACATTCCTTATATCATCAAGCTGAAACCTACACTGGAAGCACAGGCTGACCTGAAGAACAGGAAGTCGGACCTGATGTTGAGAATGGATGCCAGTTTCTCAAGAGACAATGCATCATACGGCAAATCAATCGTACAGTTGTTCACCCACAGTGTCGTGACACCCAAAAGCAAGAAAATAACGGTCCGTTCTGGAACGGACATGGCCGGACATACCATTATTGTACACGAAGGCAGTTTTAGCCACTACATGATAAAAGAACATGCATGGGCATCAGACATCGTGGGATATGACGACATGCAGGAAGCGATTCAGAAAGTGAGCGCCGAAGATGACGGCATCATCATCTGGAACACCATGTCGCTGAAATGGCTCATGCAGAAATTCCAGACAGACAACCTGCAACTAGACCCCATTGACCTGCCCTACGGAGAGTATAAGTTCTTTGCCAACGACCATTATCTGCTGGCACAGTTGGACAGCGTTTATTCCAAGCTGAGAGCCAACGACAAACTGACACCCATTCAGAACAAGTGGTTCTACCCGGAACTGAAGGAGTCGGGCATTCCCTCGTGGATATGGAATCTGATTATCGTGCTGGCTATTATCGCAATTGGCATCATCACCTACTTCATTATATATAAGGTGCGTGAAAACAAAATGACCAAAGAGGTGCGCAGAAGCAACGAGCGCCTCTCGCTGATACTTCAGACCAGTCATGTGGGACTATGGACTTATCATGTGGAAACGCAGGTTTTCACCATGATGGACGAGCATGGGAAACCTGAGAAGAACTACACATCGCTGGAATTCTCGCGTCTGTATAACCCTACGGACTTCAAGCGTATGATTGAGGCGCTAAAGCTACTCATAGAAAACAAGGAAGAAACGATTACTCTGGAATTGAAAGCCAAGCCTTATGAAGAGGCTACGGAAGAAAAAGACTTTATAACCACGCTCTCTGTCCTGCAGCGCAACAAACGAAACAAGGCGACGGTGATTATCTGCTCTGAGAGTGATGTGACAGAAGACAGAATGCGCCAGATGAAGACAAAAGACTCACGACTGCGCTATCAGACACTCTTCGAGACAGCCTTAGTGAGTATGACCTTCTTTGATGAAAACGGCATCATGACCGACATGAACGAGAGAGCTACCAGGACTTTCGGTATTCAACGTCAACAGATAGGACAAGCAAAAATCAGAATCCAAGATGTAACAGACGTCGAGGATATTCTGGATCAGGATTTCGAGGTATTCCATGCCACACGCATTATTAACAATGATGAGCAGGACACCCCTATGAAAGGGCTGTTGGGAGGAGGAAAACGCTTTTACGAGATGCAAATCCTGCCTGTGTATGACGAAGGGAAACGTATCGGCTTCTTTGGCTCCGGGCGAGAGGTTACCGAGGTGGCACGCAGTTACCAGCAGTTGCAGAAGAACATCAGTCAGCTGCAGGAAGCCACCAGAGAAGTTACAGAATACATACAAAACATCGACTATGTGCTCTCTGTTGGAGGTGTAAGCATGGCGAGATACCATCAGGATACCCACACACTGACCATCTACAGTGAGATCAACAAGGAAAAATACTCACTGACACAGACCAGGGCGCTCTCGTTTGTTGACCTGTCATCTGAGAAACAGGCTTTACGCATCCTGAACAAGATGGACACGTTACAGGAAGGGGCTATACACGCAGACATCAAGACCAATATACGCAGGAAAGGCATTCCCATGTATCTGCAGATGCACTTCATTCCCACCTATAAGAATGGGAAAATTGTAGAGTATTTCGGCATGTGTCGTGACATCAGTGAGATCAAGGCCATTGAGGCAAAGTTGGCACAAGAAACCATCCGCGCTCAGGAGGTGGAAGTTGTGAAGAACGCCTTCCTGCATAACATGAGTCACGAAATCCGCACGCCACTGAACTCTGTAGTAGGATTCTCGGAACTGTTTGAAATGGAGCATAGCCAGGAAGACGAGGCCATCTTCATCAAGGAAATCAAAAACTGTTCAGCTGCTCTGCTGAAACTCATCAACGACATCCTGTTCCTTTCACGTCTGGATGCAGGAATGATTACCATCAATCAGCGTCCAACGGACATTGCCGCTATCTTCAAAGACAAGTGCGAAGCCATCTGGAGTCACAAAAAGGTGTCGGGCGTTGACTATCTGGTAACCAGTCCGTACAAGAGACTGGTGGTTGAGATTGACGAGTCGAACGTATTCATGATTATAGACAAACTGATAGCAAATGCCATCCAGCACACCACAAAAGGCTCGATACTGGCACGCTACGACTATATAGGAGACCAACTGGTCGTTTCGATAGAAGATACTGGCGACGGTATTCCTTCAGATGCCATCCACCACATCTTTGAGCGATTTGTTACCGGTGCCAATAATGGCGTTGGTCTGGGACTGAGTATCTGTCATGAACTGATAGAATACATGGGCGGAAAGATTCAGTTGAAATCGGAGGAGGGTGAGGGTACTACCGTCTGGTTCACCCTACCCTGCAAAGTGGTGGAAATGGAACGTAACTAAAAAGTGACATCATGACGAAAAAGATATATATACTCATTGCAGCCTGTGTACTGTCGTTCTGTAACGTTCTGACAGCCAAGGCTCTGTTTATACGCGAATATACCGAAGAGCATCCGCTCGTTATTGTAAGCGACTGGGAATTTCCACCCTATGAATTCAGAAATGACAAGGGTGAGCCTGACGGATATAACATAGAAGTGCTTGACCTGATTCTGACAAAACTCGACATTCCACACGTTTTCCAGATGAAAGAGTGGTATCAATGTACCGAGGCCTTTGAGAAACGCGAGGCGGACCTGATACACGCCTTGTCATACATGTTCAGACGACGTCCTTATGTGATGACGCAGAACATGATAACCTATTACAACGTAAAGGCAGCCAGACTAAGAACGACGCCACCACTGAAAAGACTCAGTCAGCTGACTGAGGCCGACACGCTTGTACTGAAGAAGAACGACTACGTGGCCTTGCGCATTTCTGAAATCAAGGAGCACCCCTTCAAAGTAGAATATCACTCCTCAAGAGAAGCGCTGACAGGCATTCATTCCGGCAAATACAAATACTATCTATGGGGAGAGATTCCCCTTGCTACGAAAGTGAAGGAATATGGTGTTAACGGCGTGGTGCTTGATGAGACCGACATCCCTGCAGGGGAGTTACGAATCATTGGCTATGACAAAGACCTTATCGATGCCATAGACGATAACTTTGCACGTTTGGAGCAATCGGGAAAGCTAGAGAAGATTCGCGATAAGTGGTTTCACCCGGAGCGCGTGCACAACGACACGTCGCCTGTTGCCCTGATTATCCTGTCGGGTATTATCATTTTCGGTATTATAGCCCTCTTACTCAGCCGACTGATTCGTAGTCGTGTGAAGGCTGCCATCAACAAGACCGTTGAGACGAACCAGATGATGACTCTGGCCCTGAACATGGGTAAATACTATGTGATAGAGTATGACCTCCACACCCATCACCTCAGGAATATCTACGGAGATCTGCTGCCTGAAGAGGGAGCTTCTGACGAGTACTACAGATCACATATCCATCCCAACGAACAAAGCAAATTGGGTAATGAAATCAGACAGATGTCTATGGGAAAGACCCATTGGGAGGCAAAGATACACTGGAACATGGGTACAGAAGAAATGCCCGACTGGCGCTATCTGGAAGGCGATGCCGTGATAGAGATGAAAAACGGCAAGCCACGCTACATCATCAACACCCTCAAGGATATGACAGAAGAAGTGCGTGAGGAACGCCTCAACCGAGAAATCGGAAACAAATACCAGCGCATGCTGAGTACCAGTCTGATTGCCATGTCATACTACGACAAAGACGGTGTGTTTCTCGACGCGAACGAGAAGATGAAACAACTCTGCGAGTTCAACAAAGATAACGAAAGATATTTCCATTCCCTCTCACTCTTCGATACCACCTTCCTAAAAGGTCAGTTTGATCCCAAAAGCAAGGATAACTTCCATATCTGCCAGCGTATGTTCTACCCCGAGATGGGCATCTTCAAGTATGTTGAACTGAAAATACGTCCTACCTACGATGAAGACGGAGAGCTTCGCTTCTTTATCGTGACAGGACGAGACCTGACTGCCGAACGCCAGATGTATCTGGAACTGCGCAGGCACGACAAGGAGATACAAAACGCCAGTGAAGCCATCAACCGTTATGAGAAACAGCTGCGCTATCTGCTTGAGAACAGTAAGATGTATGTATGGAAATCGAATCTGAAGTCACGCGAAATCACCTTCTCGCGTTCACTGCGTAATTACGACCAGAAGAGTTCCTTGGACGAATACACTGCAAGCATGTATGACAACGAGCAGTCTGATTCGAGTTCAGCCATTCAGGACAAGGACACTATGGACAAGCCCTTCAACGTAATTCACCACTTCAAGCACACCCATTTCTCGAAAAAGCCTGTCTGGATGGCTATCAGTGGTATTCCAACCTTTGACAGGGACGGAAACAGAATCGGCTATTTCGGAGTAGAGCGCGACATCACAGACCTCATGGAAGCTCAACAGAAGTTGAAGGAGGAGACAGAACGTGCAGAAGACTCAGGAAAGATGAAGAGCGCATTCCTTGCCAACATGACGCATGAGATACGTACACCGCTGAATGCCATCGTAGGTTTCAGCGACCTGTTACCGATGGTAGACTCGAAGGAGGAACGTATGGAGTTTATTCGTATCATACGCAACAACTGCGACATGCTGATGCGACTGATCAACGACATCCTGGAAGCCTCGAACATGGGACAAGCACTTTCCATCAAGCCGGAAAAGGTTGACTTCTCCAAAGTGTTTAATGACATATGCCAGATTCTGGCACAGCGTGTTCAGGAAGCTGGCGTGGAATTCATCAAAGACAACCCCTACGACACTTTCCCTGCCACTATCGACATTGGCCGCATACAACAGGTGTTGACCAATTTCACCACCAACGCCGTGAAGTATACGCACAAGGGACATATAAAATTGGGCTATAAGGAACAGGACAACGGCATATATTACTATTGCGAGGATACGGGTACCGGTATTCCCAAGGAGAAACAGGCCAGCGTTTTTGAACGTTTCGTGAAACTGAACGACTTCGTACAAGGGACAGGACTGGGACTAAGCATCTGTAAAGCCATTGCCGAGCGCTGTGGAGGAAAGATCGGTGTCACTTCGGAAGGCGAAGGACACGGCTCGACCTTCTGGCTCTGGACCCCAAGAATTATTAACACCTCTAACGACACTCAAGACTGACTATGCAAAAAAGCAAATATCTGCTCGCCAACGACCGAGACCTGTTATGGGGACTCACAGTGAGTACCATTGGACGCGAAGAGATTCTTCCTGGCGACCCCTATCCTACCAGGGGGCATGCTGACGGTTACTATTTCAACATTGAGAAAGGGCGTATACTAAACGAATATCAGTTACTATACAACCCAGAGGGTGAAGGCATCTTTGAAAGTGCCCACTGCAAGAAAACCATCATCAAGCCTGGCGATATGTTTCTGCTGTTTCCCGGCGAATGGCACACCTATCACCCCAATCCACACACAGGTTGGAAGAGCTACTGGATTGGTTTCAAAGGCAGGAATATGGACGATCGCGTAAAAGCGGGATTTCTGTCGCCCGAAAAGCCTATCTACCACATTGGCTATTCGTCAGACATAGAGCATCTGTATCGCACAGCCTACGAAGTGGCGATAGAAGAGGCAGCCTATTCACAACAGGCCATGGCCGGTATCGTGAACCACCTGATAGGACTGATGTACTCATTGGAAAGGAACATGGAACTGAGCAAGAACCAGCAACAGGTAGACATGATCAGCAAAGCCAGACTGATGATACGTGAATCGCTGGAGTCAGACCTTACCATCCAGCATATTGCAGAAGACCTAGGCGTGAGCTACAGTAACTTCCGCAAGCTCTTCAAAGAGTACACCGGTCTGTCGCCAGCCACCTATCAGCAGGAGCTCAGACTGCTCAGAGCCAAGGAGATGCTCACCACTACCGACTATAGCATCAAGGAGATAGCCTACAGACTGAACTTTGAAAGTCCAGACTACTTCTCGGCCAAATTCAAGGCCAAGATGGGATTCAAACCCAGTGAGATAAAAATGAAATAAAAAATCCCCGCCTGTTTGGGCGGGGATTTTTATTTAGAACAACAACATTCGCTCTAACCAGTAAATAAGTATTCCCGAGAGATAGCCAACGAAAGCCACCCAGGTGATCTTTTTCATATACCAGCCGAAAGTAATCTTTTCCAGTCCCATGACAACGACACCTGCGGCAGAACCGATAATCAGCATGGAACCGCCAACACCGGCACAATAAGCCAGCAACTGCCAGAAGATGCCGTCGATAGCCATAGCACCCTCGGGAGCAACGGGGTACATACCCATGCAACCAGCCACGAGAGGTACGTTGTCAACGATTGACGACAGCACACCGATAATACCATTGATGAGGTAGTAGTTGCCTGAGAAGGCTTCGTTGAGTCCCTCGCCAAGCGCTGCAAGTACACCAACTTCCTGCAATACGGCAACAGCCATCAGAATGCCCAGGAAGAACATGATGGTTGAGAGGTCGATTTTGGAAAGGAGGTCTGACACACGCTTTGCCATTGTGTCATCCTCTGCGGTGTTGTGGTGGAAAATCTCGGTGGTGGTCCAGAGTACGCCCAGCACAAGTAGGATACCCATGAACGGCGGGAGATGCGTCAGTGTCTTGAAGACTGGCACAAAGCAGAGGCCGCCTACACCCAGCCAGAAGATAATGTTGCGCTGAGACTTAGTGAACTGGCTGATTTCGGCCTTAGGCAGATTCTGCTCCTTGTCGAACTTGCCTTCGAGCTGATACTGCAGGATAAAGGCAGGCACAAGCATTGAAACCAGTGAAGGAATGAAAATCTCGGTGAGTACGCCCTGTGTTGTGATGACGCCCTTAATCCACAGCATGATAGTGGTTACGTCGCCAATTGGAGAGAAGGCTCCACCCGAGTTAGCAGAGATGACTACCAACGCAGCATATATGAGTCGGTCTTCACGGTTCTGCACAAGTTTGCGAAGCACCATAATCATCACAATTGAGGTGGTAAGGTTGTCGAGGATAGCCGACAAGAAGAACGTCATGAAAGCCATCCGCCACATAAGTTTACGCTTTGAGCGTGTCTTCATGGTGTCGCGCACGAAGTTGAAACCGCCGTTCGAATCGACAATTTCCACGATGGTCATGGCACCCATCAGGAAAAATAGCGTTCCTGCGGCATCACCCAGGTGATGCTCAATGACCTCGGCAATATGATGAATCACTTCTTCGCCGGCAATCGCAGGATAATAGGCGGCAGGGCCCATCATCAGCAGCGTCCAGCAGAACACGCACATCAGCAGGGCAATAGCAGCCTTGTTGATCTTCGTCACACTCTCCAGAGCTATACACAGATAGCCAATACAAAAGATAGTGACAATCAGAATCGTTAATGTTGACATTTGTACCTTATTTAATATGTTTATTTGAAATTGCGTGCAAAGGTACGAAATAAAATCAAATATTCAAGTCCAAAAATCAAATAATTATGGTATGTATATTAAAAAGTCCGTACCTTTGCCAACAAATCTGCTAATCAAACAAAAAATTAAAGATGAGAAATAAAAAGTGTTTCTTTGCCGTAGACCTCGGAGCCACTAGTGGCAGAACGATCATCGGCCATATCGATAACGGGAAATTCAATCTTGAGGAAGTCACCCGCTTCCCCAACAATCTCATAGAACAAGGCGGTCATTTCTACTGGGACATCTATGCCCTTTATCTCGAGATTATCAAGGGACTGAAAGAGGCAGCCCGACGCGGACTGGAAATTACGAGCATAGGCATCGACACCTGGGGCGTCGACTTCGTGTGCATCGGCAGCGACGGCGCCATCCTGAGGAATCCACGCGCCTATCGCGACCCCATCACCTTCGAGGCGATGGACAACTATCTGGCACATGTCATCTCGAAAAAGGAGGTATATGACATTACTGGCATCCAGTTCATGAACTTTAACTCCCTTTTCCAGCTCTACGCCATGAGACGTGAAGGCAACTCTGCCTTAGAGCATGCAGAGAAAATCCTGTTTGTGCCCGACGCGCTGAGTTGGATGCTGACAGGTCAGGCGGTATGTGAATATACCATAGCCTCGACTTCGCAGCTGCTCGATCCCAGGACCAAGCAACTCGATGAACGCTTGCTGACCAGTCTGCAACTGACTCGCGAGAAATTCGGCAAGATGGTAAACCCAGGCACGGTGATTGGCGTACTGACAGAAGAAGTACAGAAGCTGACGGGCTTAGGAGCTGTACCCGTGATAGCCGTTGCAGGCCATGACACAGCCTCAGCCGTAGCTGCCGTACCTGCCAAAGACGAGAACTTTGCCTACCTGTCGAGTGGCACGTGGAGTCTGATGGGTATTGAGACAAAAGACGCCATCATCAACGAGCAGAGTTATGAGCGCAACTTCACCAATGAAGGAGGTATCGGCGGAACCACCCGTTTCCTGAAGAACATCTGTGGCATGTGGCTCTATGAGCGCTGTCGTATGGAGTGGCCTGAGGAAGTAAGAAAGCTCTCACACCCGGAGTTACAGGGATCGGCCATGCAGGTAGAGCCCTTCCGCTCTATCATCAATCCCGACGATGCGCAGTTTGCCAACCCCGACTCGATGATAAAGGCCATACAGGCCTACTGCCGCAACACGCAACAGCCTGTACCAGAGACTCCGGCAGAGATCTGCCGCTGCATCTTCGACTCACTGGCCCTGCGCTACAAGCAGGTATTCCAATGGATGCAGGAACTTGCTCCTTTCAGATTCGATGTGTTACACATCATCGGCGGTGGAAGCCTGAACAAATATCTGAACCAGTTTACCGCCAACGCCACAGGGGCCACAGTGCTGGCAGGCCCTCAGGAGTGTACAGCCATTGGCAACATCATGCTGCAGGCCCAAACTGCAGGACTGGTAGGCGACATCTGGGAGATGCGCCAGACAATAGCCCACTCGCTGGAACTCGTGAGATACGAGCCCACCGACGAAGATGCCTGGAACCAGGCCTACGAGAAGTATATTAAAAATATTAATAAATAAAAAAACAAACGATTTATGAAAGCAGAACTGATTGAAAAAGCTTATGCCGTAGCGAAAGACCGCTACGCAGCCATCGGTGTAGATACTGACGCCGTACTCGACCAACTACAGCAGCAGCAGATTTCACTGCATTGCTGGCAGACTGACGATGTGGTTGGTTTTGAGCGCAACGAAGCTCTCAGCGGCGGCATTCAGACCACAGGCAACTACCCCGGTCGTGCCCGCAATATCGATGAGGTGCGTCAGGACATCGAATTTGTCAAAACCCTCATAGCTGGTAACCACCGTCTGAACCTCCACGAGATTTACGGCGACTTCGGCGGTAAGTTCGTTGACCGCGACCAAGTAGAAGTGAAGCACTTCCAGAGCTGGATCGACTGGGCCAAGGATAACAACATGAAACTCGACTTCAACTCCACCTCGTTCTCTCACCCCAAGAGTGGCGAGTTGAGTCTGTCAAATCCCGACAAGGGCATCCGCGACTTCTGGATTGAGCACACCAAGCGCTGCCGACGCATCGCCGACGCCATGGGTAAGGCTCAGAACGACCCCTGTATCATGAACATCTGGGTACACGACGGTGCCAAGGACATGCCCGTACAGCGCAAGAAATATCGCGAGATCCTCGCTGCCTCGCTCGATGAGATTATGGAGGAGAAACTCGACGGCGTGAAGAACTGCTTCGAAGCCAAGTTGTTCGGTATCGGTCTTGAGAGCTACACCGTTGGCTCTCACGACTTCTACACAGCCTATTGTGCCACCCGCAAGCAGATGTACACCATCGACACTGGTCACTACGAGCAGACTGAGAATGTCAGCGACTTTGTCAGCACGCTGCTCATGTATGTGCCCGAGCTGATGCTCCACGTGTCACGCCCTGTTCGTTGGGACTCTGACCACGTAACGATTATGAACGACCAGACCCTCGACCTCTTCAAGGAGCTGGTACGTGCCGACGCCCTCGACCGAGCTCACGTAGGTCTCGACTACTTCGACGCCTCAATCAATCGTATCGGTGCCTACCTCGTTGGTACCCGTGCCACACAGAAATGCATCCTGCAGGCTCTGCTCGAACCCAAGCAGTTGCTGCGCCAGTATGAAGACAATGGTCAGAACTTCGAGCGTCTGGCTCTTATGGAAGAGGCCAAGTCGATGCCTTTCGGTGCAGTGTTCGATTACTTCAACCTCAAGAACAACGTCCCCGTAGGCGAGGAATACATCGCTGCCATTCAGAAATACGAAAAAGACGTCACTTCAAAGCGTAACTAATGGAAATCTTTTTAGGACTCATCATCATAGCCATCGGCGCTTTCTGCCAGTCGAGCTGCTACGTGCCCATCAATAAGATTAAGGACTGGTCGTGGGAGACCTACTGGATTATTCAGGGTGTGTTTGCCTGGCTGGTGCTGCCCCTATTGGGCGCGCTGCTGGCTGTTCCCGCGGGTCATTCGCTGTGTGAGTTGTTCACAGCCACTCAGTCGTTCAACATCTGGATGACCATCTTCTTCGGTGTACTCTGGGGCGTTGGCGGTCTCACGTTCGGCCTCTCCATGCGCTACCTCGGCGTAGCCCTTGGTCAGAGTCTCGCCCTCGGCACATGTGCCGGTCTTGGCACCATCCTCGGTCCCATATTACTCAACGCATTCTTCCCCGAGTTGAATGCCCTTGAGTCGCTCACCACAGCTGTTCTCATCGGTGTCATCGTCACCTTGGCAGGCATCGCCATCATCGGTGTTGCAGGTAATATGAAAGCAGACTCTCTCTCCGAGGAAGAGAATCGCGAAGCCGTTAAAGACTTCAACTTCTCCAAGGGTCTCGCCATTGCTTTGCTGGCAGGTCTCATGAGTGGCTGTTTCAACGTAGGTCTCGAGTTCGGAAAGGGCATCAACTTCGGCTATCTCACCAATCCCATGTTCCGCACACTACCCGCCACGCTGCTAGTCACGCTGGGTGGTTTTGTGACTAATGCCATCTATTGTTTCTATCAGAATCAGAAGAACCACACATGGGGCGACTATAAGAAAACCGCCGTATGGGGTAACAATCTGCTGTTCTGCCTACTGGCAGGCGCCCTGTGGTACAGTCAGTTCTTCGGCCTCTCTCTGGGAAAGGGTTTCCTCACCGAGAGTCCCACCCTCACTACGCTGGCTTTCTGCATTCTCATGGCACTCAATGTGGTGTTCTCCAATGTGTGGGGCATCATCCTCAAGGAGTGGAAGGGCTGCTCGCGCCGCACCATCGCCGTACTCATTGTCGGCATCGTGGTGCTAATCATCTCCTGCTTCCTACCCCAACTGATTTAGGAAAAAGGTAAAAGAAATTTAAAATCCCAAGATCATCTTTATGGTTTTGGGATTTTTTATGTACCTTTGCAACCGTTAATCTTACGTGTAAAGACACTAAGATCAAACACAAAAACAAAAAAAACAATTATGAATAAAAATCAACTGTTTACCTTAACCGCTATGTGCGGTCTCTTAACCCTGAGTTCATGTTCTCAGGAAGTGATTAACGAAGAATTGGCAATGCCCAACAGTAATCTGACTGTCATCACACGAAGCACTGGAGATGCAAAAGTTGCTTACCCCGTCAGACTTTATGTCTTTGACAGTGCCAACAAGTGTAAAGCCATGCAGACACTTGAGAGCGCCGAAGATGTCATCGGAATCAGGTTAGTAGAAGGCGCCTATGACGTCTATGCAATCGGTGGTGCCGACGAGACGCGCTACGTGCTGCCAGACATAGATAATGCTTCGAAAACATCTGTCATCTCACTACAGGAAGGACAGACACACGGTGACTTGATGGCAGGTCATTCTACAGTGACCCTGTCTGCCGATGGCAGCAATTCGCTGACGATAGGTCTGGAGAGGAAAGTGCTGCAGGTTAAAAGCGTTGTTATCAAGAATGTGCCAGAAGAAGCAAAGGCTGTATGCATTAAGATTGCTCCTATCTATGAGTCGATGCTCTTAAATGGCAGATACCAAGGAACAAACAACAACAGCACCATTAGCCTGACTAAACAAGACGACAACACGACATGGAAGATGGAATCAGACGCCAACTTCTTATTTCCATCAATAGACAAGCCCACCATCACTGTCAGTATCGACAACACTTCTTATTCCTATACTTGTGAAAAGGAACTGACTGCCAATTACAGGTTTAACATTGAAGGAAACTTCAACGAATCACCGACAGGTTCCCCAGAGGTAACACTTACAGGAACTATCACTGGTGCTGTATGGGATGGAGAGAAAGAGATTTCCTTCGATTTCGGCGATAAAGCGGATGACAATGACAATAACGACAAGCCATCCACAGATATGCCCGAAGCAGGCTCAGTCTATAACGGGTGCTTTGTCTTAGCTGTTGACGGGAAGAATGTGACGATTTTATCACCTACTCAGAAAAACAACATATATGGCATTGCAGAGAACAAAAAAGATCAAGAGAAACTAGCAGAAATCATTAATAATGAGCTCGCTGCATGGGATCAAACGATCTCAACCAATTGGAGACTCATGACTAAAGAAGAGGCTGAATTCATACGTTCATCAATAACCTCCATTAATCAAGAGAGTATTGGAGAGATATTTCGTACAGACCAATCTTATTTATGCATAGGGGATGGAACTATTTACGCTTCTACTCAAAATGGCTTTATTGAAGGAGCAATGGCTGCTTCCTACCTCCGCCCAGTAACAACGATAACGATTCAGTAAACAATTCATTTCAACAGAGATACGTCAGTTTTGTGGCGTTCAAACGGCTTGTACCAACATTAATAACAAATCCCCAGCACTTCACAGTGCTGGGGGTTTTTCAATTTAAACCAAAATATATAGTCAGTAGCTTGTTTGTTCCTATTTGGGGAGGCTGAACGCCAGCGTCATCTCAGCCAGCTGCTCATCGCTCATGCCATCGGGTTCGAAACCCATGGCCTTGGCATTGATATAGATCTTAGCGCTCTTGGAGAGGACATCAATCTGATCGAAGGCATCCATCACGTCGAGCCCCTTAGCGAAGACGCCGTGTTTCTCCCACATCACAACATCGTAGTCCTCAAGCTCTTTCAGCGTAGCCTCAGCCAGGGCATTAGAACCCGGCAGGGTGTAAGGCACAATGCCCAGGCCCAGTGGACAGAAGGCCTTGGTCTCAGGAATCATGGACCAGAGAAGCTTGGTGAGCACATCCTTGCCGAGGAACTTCTTGGAGTGGCTCATGGCCACGAGTTCTATCGGGTGAGTATGAACAGTGGCTTTGTAGGGACTGCCCTTCTCGATGAGACTGGCATGAACCGTGAGATGGCTGGGAAGCTCGGAGGTGGGCATGACTGGATGGTCGGCGATGATAACATAAGAGGCACAATCATCAAGTATACGGATGACGGAAGCATTGTCCATGGGCCAGCGTGCCAAGTCGCGCATACGCTTACCAGTACCTTTGCAGTAGAAATAGCACCCTTTGAGGGCTGGCAG
This sequence comes from Prevotella sp. FD3004, assembly GCF_000746155.1. Lineage (NCBI taxonomy): Bacteria > Pseudomonadati > Bacteroidota > Bacteroidia > Bacteroidales > Prevotellaceae > Prevotella > Prevotella sp. FD3004. The sequence goes on from NZ_JQKR01000008.1 coordinate 181,283, forward strand.
CGACACACCAATCTGCTTCACCTCGCTGATAGCGGGCAGCTGACGAATCTCGTCGTCGACAAGGTCGGTGACATTGACTGTGATATTACCGCCGTTGCGCTCAGCCCATCCGTTCTGCCACAGATAGCCAGCCACTTCGGCGATTTTCTCGACCTCAGCCTTTAAGGCTGAATGACCTTCTAATATACTCTTCATTTCGTTGACTGATTTCTATTTTGCTGCAAAATTAGCTGTATTTTTACTTATCCGACCGCAATTTTTGATTTTTCTCCCTAAAATTATGATTTTCACTAAAAAGTTTGTGGATTCGGGAAAATCTTCGTAAATTTGCACCTTAGATATGAACAACAACCTGCAAGATATAAAATGGAGTGAAAACGTGATTTTGGTAGATGCTGACTACGTAGATAAAGTCGCGTTTAACCTCATTGTGAACTTTGAAAGGATGATAGGTCGCAGGATTCCTCAGGCTGACTTAGCAAAGTGGATTGACTGTGTGGCGCTAGACGGAGGTCTCCGCGAAGGAGAGCACGAGACGCTGGTGGTACTGACTCACAGGAAGGATAAGACAAAGCTGGAGAACTTTGTGCCCGCCGACTATACTCATGATCTGGACGGCAAGGCCTTTAAAGACCATCTGGGGGAGTTTACGATAGGTGCCTACCCGATTGAGAACATTGCCGGCGGAGAAGACTATTTCACGGAGGCGTTGCAACTGATTGCGGCACAGAAGGACGTGAAGCGCGTGATGGTGATACCTGATGCTGAGAACAGCAATATATATAATAAGGTACGCGACACGCTGAACCGACTAGACGATGACAACAAGCGCATCACCGTGTTTGCAATGCAACCCATGCCAGGAGGCAACTTCAGACAGGAGATTCTGGGCTACTCGCTGATGGCAGCCCTTGGCATCAGTTCGGATGAAATCAAGGAAAAATAATAAATTGTAAGATATATGGCAAAGGTATTAATGATTGGCGCCGGTGGCGTCGCTACGGTAGCTGCATTCAAGATTGCTCAGAATGCTGACGTGTTTACCGACTTTATGATTGCCAGCCGTCGCAAGGAGAAGTGCGACAAGATTGTTGCCGACATTCACAAGGCTGGCTACAAGATGGACATCAAGACCGCTCAGGTGGATGCCGACGATGTAGAACAGCTGAAGGCACTATTCAGCGACTACAAGCCCGAACTTGTGATTAACCTGGCCCTGCCCTATCAGGACCTGACCATCATGGATGCCTGTCTGGCCTGCGGCTGCAACTATCTGGACACGGCCAACTACGAGCCTAAGGACGAGGCGCACTTTGAGTACTCATGGCAGTGGGCTTACAAAGACCGGTTTGAGCAGGCTGGACTGACAGCTATCTTAGGTTGCGGCTTCGACCCGGGTGTGAGCGGTGTATACACGGCTTATGCTGCCAAGCACCACTTCGATGAGATTCACTATCTGGACATCGTGGACTGCAACGCTGGTGATCATCACCATGCATTCGCAACCAACTTCAACCCAGAAATCAATATTCGCGAGATTACCCAAAAAGGACTCTACTATAAAGACGGACAGTGGATTGAAACTGAACCGTTGGAGATTCACAAGCCGCTGACTTATCCTAACATCGGTCCCCGCGAGAGCTATCTGCTGCACCACGAGGAACTGGAGAGTCTGGTTAAGAACTATCCCACCATCAAGCAGGGACGATTCTGGATGACCTTTGGCGAGCAGTATCTGAAACATCTCGACGTGATTCAGAACATCGGCATGAGCCGTATTGACGAGATAGAATACGAGGCGCCTCTGGCCGACGGTACAGGTACTGCCAAGGTGAAGATCGTTCCACTGCAGTTCCTGAAGGCCGTACTGCCGAACCCACAGGATCTGGGTGAGAACTACGAGGGCGAGACCTCCATCGGTTGTCGTATCCGCGGTATCAAAGACGGCAAGGAGCACACCTACTACGTTTACAACAACTGCAAGCACCAAGAGGCTTATAAAGAAACGGGCATGCAGGGTGTGAGCTACACCACTGGTGTTCCTGCAATGATTGGCGCCATGATGTTTGTGAAGGGCATCTGGAAGAAGCCGGGTGTGTGGAACGTAGAGGATTTCGATCCAGACCCATTTATGGAACAACTAAACAAACAGGGACTCCCTTGGCACGAGGTGTTTGACGGAGACCTGGAACTTTAACTATAAAATCATATGGCAAAAGAAAAAGACGAGGCACTAACGCCTCAACAAGAAAAAATGAAAGCCCTGCAGGCTGCTATGTCGAAGATTGAGAAAGACTACGGCAAAGGCTCCATCATGCGCATGGGCGACGAACAGATAGAGAACGTAGAAGTGATTCCAACGGGTAGTATCAGCCTGAATGCTGCACTCGGCGTAGGCGGCTATCCAAAGGGACGTATCATCGAGATCTATGGTCCTGAGTCTTCTGGTAAGACTACACTGGCCATCCATGCTATCGCAGAATGTCAGAAGGCTGGCGGCATCGCTGCCTTCATTGATGCAGAGCATGCGTTCGACCGCTTCTATGCAGAGAAACTAGGTGTTGACATTGAGAACCTTTACATCTCTCAGCCCGACAATGGTGAGCAAGCACTGGAGATTGCAGATCAGCTGATTCGCTCGAGTGCCATCGACATCATCGTCATCGACTCTGTGGCAGCCCTGACACCGAAGAAAGAGATTGAGGGCGACATGGGTGACTCTGCTGTAGGACTGCAGGCACGACTGATGAGCCAGGCCCTCCGCAAATTGACATCGACCATTTCGAAGACTAACACCACCTGTATTTTCATCAACCAGTTGAGAGAGAAAATCGGCGTAATGTTCGGCAATCCAGAGACTACCACAGGTGGTAACGCCCTGAAGTTCTATGCGTCTGTACGTTTGGACATCCGTCGCGTAACCAGTATCAAGGATGGTGACAACGTGATTGGCAACCAGGTGCGTGTGAAGATTGTAAAGAACAAAGTGGCTCCCCCCTTCCGCAAGGCCGAGTTTGAAATCACCTTCGGCGAGGGCATCTCGAAGATTGGCGAGATTGTCGACCTCGGTGTAGAGTATGGCATCATCAAGAAGAGCGGCTCATGGTTCTCTTATGGAGAGTCGAGACTGGCTCAAGGACGTGATGCGGTGAAGGTACTGCTCAAGGATAATCCAGAGCTTTGCGAGGAACTCGAAGCACAGATTATGCAGGCTATTACGGATAAGGCGTAAAAAGCATAAAAGGCGTAAAAAAGATCAATCCCCCAGCCATTCGGTTGGGGGATTGATCTTTTTATCTTGTTATTTAAAGCGGTGTTCCATTCTTCATCACCTTCTTACCCATCTTAGAATTCGGTCGCTTGACACTCGGAGTCTTGACAGGAGCAGGACCATCCTTCGTCGTTGTCTTATCTACCGTACCAGCGCCAGTGAAATGCACAACTAACTGTTTGTTGTTCGAACGGTTGAAGATCCACGTATACGTACCGTTCTCGCCATGCTCTATCATATCGGGCTCACCTGCGGCCATCATCACCTCATCCTCTGAGAAACCAATACCTACGTGACCTGCACGGATCATGGCACGACTGGCCTCGCTGGTCTTCACCTTCTTGCCAGGACCAGGAGCAAAGATATAGCCGAAATACTCATCCTGCTTCTCTGCACGATGCTGGTCGAGCACCATATCACAATAGAAATAGGTACCAAGCGTAGTATTCTTCAACTTAAGGGTAGCCTTATCGTCATTCTTATGAGGATTGATGGCTTCTATCTGATATTCTGCCAGACGAGGAATAGCCTGAACCTTCTTCGTGGTCTCATTCAGCATCTTCGTCGGGTACTTCGTATGGATAATCTTACCCAGATAAACCCTGTAGTTGTAGCTATTGATAGCCATGATATCATCAACCATCTCAAACGAGCCACCGAATAGATACTTGGTGTTATCCATAATGAACTCATCGTCGCGCATACCACTATTGGTCTTTGAGATAGCCACATTCTGGAAGAACTCATTGCCATCTTTGTCCTCTACGATAATCTTGACAGGGAAACTGCGAGAACCCACACCAACGGCAATCACTCTCACCTCCATGTCCTTATCAACGACCACGTCTTGGAATCCCTCGCCATCATACTCTGTATCAATACGGAAGAACTGGGTCTTGGTAAAGAGCGTTCTGCCCATCAGCTTTTCACGGGCAATATCAACATCGCCCAAATAAGCCAATGTGGGTACCCCCGTCTTGGTATAGCAATAATCCTCGAAAGAACCACTGGGGATCTCATAATAATAAGACTTTCCATTGTCCTGACACAGAAAATCGATGCGAGCGTGTCCGTCGGTGCTCTCATGATGCCCCTTGTATACCATAATCTTGTATTTCAAGGGCATACTACTCACCTCCTTACCTGTCGCAGCGTCGGTGAATGTCTTCACAACCAAGTCGTACTTCTCAGGCATCACCATGAATTTCATACCTTCCTGCCAATCACAGAGACTGTAGAACTTAAAGTTATGACCGATAAAATCCTTGGCCTCCTCAACCTCCTGCTGAGCAGCCGCCAACTCATCTGCCATCTGCGTCTGAGCACTCTTCTTAGCTCCCTTAGTCTTCACGATATAGGGATTCTCCTGAGCCGAGACTGTCAAAAAGGCAAGAGCCATACAGGCTGTAAAAATCATTCTTCTCATGACTATCTATAGTTTTAATTGGATTCCGAGTGCAAAGATAAGAGAATTACGGGACATAACAAAATAATTTATGCCAAAATGACGCGACAGAAAACATTTTTTCTCAAAAAAGACATTTTGGCACATGCTTTGCTTACCAAACCATGTCAAAATGAGTATAAATTAAAAAATATAAGAATTATGGGAAAGATTATTGGAATTGACTTAGGAACTACCAACAGCTGTGTTGCCGTATTCGAAGGTAACGAGCCAGTAGTAATTGCCAACAGCGAAGGTAAGCGTACAACACCTTCAGTAGTTGGTTTTGTTGAAAACGGTGAGCGTAAGATCGGTGATCCTGCCAAGCGTCAGGCCATCACTAACCCGAAGAACACTGTTTACTCTATCAAGCGTTTCATGGGTGAGAACTGGCAGCAGACAGAAAAGGAGATTGCCCGCGTGCCATACAGCGTCGTTAACGAGGGAGGTTATCCCCGTGTTGACATCAACGGACGCAAGTATACTCCTCAGGAAATCTCTGCCATGGTGCTCCAGAAGATGAAGAAGACTGCCGAGGATTATCTCGGACAGGAGGTGACAGAGGCTGTCATCACAGTTCCAGCCTACTTCTCAGACTCTCAGCGTCAGGCAACTAAGGAGGCTGGTCAGATTGCCGGTCTCGAAGTAAAGCGTATCGTCAACGAGCCTACAGCAGCAGCTCTGGCTTATGGTGTAGATAAGGCAAACAAGGATATGAAGATTGCCGTATTCGACCTCGGTGGTGGTACATTCGATATCTCAATCCTTGAGTTTGGTGGCGGTGTGTTCGAAGTACTCTCTACCAATGGTGATACCCACCTGGGTGGTGACGACTTCGACCAGGTCATCATCGACTGGCTGGTACAGGAGTTCAAGAACGACGAGGGTGCCGACCTGAAGAGCGATCCCATGGCTATGCAGCGCCTGAAGGAGGCTGCCGAGAAGGCTAAGATTGAGCTGTCTTCAAGCACCTCTACCGAGATCAACCTGCCTTACATCATGCCTGTAGCAGGTGTACCTAAGCACTTGGTTAAGACTCTGACTCGTGCTAAGTTCGAGCAGTTGGCTCACGACCTTATCCAGGCTTGTCTGGCTCCATGTCAGAAGGCAATGGCTGATGCCAAGCTGAACACCTCTGATATCGACGAGGTTATCCTCGTAGGTGGTTCAAGCCGTATCCCTGCTGTTCAGACTCTGGTTAAGAACTACTTTGGCAAGGAGCCTTCAAAGGGTGTAAATCCAGACGAGGTTGTTGCTGTAGGTGCTTCAATTCAGGGTGCTATTCTGAACAAGGAAGGTGGCGTAGGCGACATCGTACTGCTCGACGTAACTCCGCTGACACTGGGTATCGAGACTCTTGGTGGTGTGATGACCAAGCTGATCGAGGCTAACACAACCATTCCTTGCAAGAAGAGCGAGACATTCTCTACCGCTGCTGACAATCAGACAGAGGTAACCATCCACGTTCTGCAGGGTGAGCGCCCAATGGCAGCTCAGAATAAGAGCATCGGTCAGTTCAACCTGACAGGTATTGCTCCTGCCCGTCGCGGTATTCCTCAAATCGAGGTAACCTTCGATATCGATGCCAACGGTATCCTCAAGGTTTCTGCCAAGGATAAGGCTACAGGTAAGGAGCAGGCCATCCGCATCGAGGCTTCATCAGGTCTGTCACAGGACGAGATCAACCGCATGAAGGCCGAGGCTGAGCAGAACGCCGAGAACGATAAGAAGGAACGCGAGCGTATTGACAAGCTGAATCAGGCAGACTCTATGATCTTCCAGACCGAGAATCAGCTTCAGGAACTTGGCGACAAGATCCCCGCTCAGCACAAGCCCGCTATCGAGCAGGCCCTGCAGCAGTTGAAGGATGCCCACAAGGCTGGCGACGTTGCAGCCATCGACACTGCTATCGCAGCCCTCAATGCAGCATGGCAGACTGCTTCTCAGCAGATGTACCAGGGTGCACAGGGACAGCCTGGCGGCGACCAGTTCAATGGTGGTCAGCAGCAGTCTCAGCAGGATGCCGGGCAGAAGCCAGAAGACATTCAGGACGCTGACTTCGAGGAGGTTAAGTAACTCACATTATTATAATAGGAAAGAGGTGCAGATTTGTCGTCTGCACCTTTTTTTTATTAGACACAAGCAAATAGCAAAATTTGGATTATTTATCGACTACTCAAGCTCTTTTATCTACTAATTACACAACGCAACCCGTTAGTTAACTTTTATTAACTATGTTTTACACACAACATATCGTTGTTTTTCTTATATTTGCACAAATTATAACTAAGAGATTAATACATGTACTAATTTAACCTTTTGCGATTATGAATAAGAGAAGTAATTTTGGAATTATAACGATTGTAGCCAGCATAGTGGGTACGATGGTGCTCTCGTCGTGTAGTCATGAAGAAGCTTTCTACAATGAGGAGAAAGTTGAAACGAGTGTTAACGACAAGTATGCCGCCGCTTTCGAGAAAGCGTTTGGTAAGGTTGGCCCCAATGTCGACTGGGGTTTTGGCCGCCAGCATACCTATTCACGCGGCCTTACACGTGCTGTAGGCACGTATGCTTCGTACAAAGGCAATATTCAGCCTACTATTTCTTTCCCCGAAGACTGTGATGCCAGCAAATTTGAACCAGATCTCACGAATATACCTTCTTATGAAGAATATTTGATAAGCAAAGGTACAGCATGGTGGCATCCTGAGGAAATCAACGATGGTGGAGTTGTCTATATCGACGCAGTCCAGCCTATTAAGATCTCTGGCGGCACAGAAGAAGCACATGCAAAACTTTACATCAAGGCTGGAACGTATGATTTCACAGGTGTATCGTTTGATTTAGGCCAGTATACTGACTTGTATCTATTAGAAGGTGCAACTGTTACATTTGATAACACCGTAGCTTCTACAGCCAAATTTGATGTATACATTGCTTCGGGAGCCGAGTTAATAGCAAATGGTGATGATGGTTTAGTAGCGAATTCCGGTGCACATGTATATAACCATGGTACAATTACATGTTCTAAGTTTGGAGTTAACTCGTCAAGTTTTCTCTATAATGTAGGTACTTTGTCAGCAGGAACTGTTAGTGCCGAAAGTAATGAAAGCCGAATCGTCAACGATGCCACCATTAATTGTGCCACTGTTGTAGTGAACGCCGGTGCCGTGCAGAACAATGCCGAGTGGTCCGTTACGGGTACTACCAAGGTCAATTCCAACAACTCTGGCTGGGTAAACAATGGCCATTGGACTACTTATGATTATGCTTATATTGGTGGGAGCGTGAACGTGATTAATAATTGCCTGCTTACGGTGACTCACGACTTTGAAATGAATATTTCATCCAATACCGGAGCCTTTAAGATCGATACTGGCGGCGGTGTGGAGACCGCTAATTTCTATGGTGGTAGAGATTCTAGCACAGGTGCCATTTCTGGTCCGTTTAAAATCGTAATGGGGCAGAATGCCGTATTTAAGGTTACAGGAACAGCTCAGTTAGAGTCAGGACGTAGTGATGACGAAGGATTTGGAATTTTCGGTCCTACTTCAGGTGAATATGCTGTATTCCAGGCTAAGGATATTGTTAGAGACTCATATCTCGCAAGTATAAACAGCCATGGCGCAGTGACCTATGGCGGCAACCTATACGTTTCTGCAGAAACGCATTTTGCGCAGGGCAACGATGGTAGTGGAAATAAGTTTATTTATGAGAAAGACGGTTTCAGTATAGCTAACAATATCTACGCTGCAGGCTTTAACTCAGGCAAGCCCAGTATAAACATTCCAGAGACACCATGTAGTCCAGGTTTCGTAGGCGGTAACCCACTCTATCGTGTAATTGCAGAGGATCTGTCGGCCTCAGAAGCTGGCGACTTCGACTTCAACGATGTTGTTTTCGACGTAGTGAAGGCAGAAGGTGGCAAGACTACACTGAAGCTGATCTGCGCAGGTGGCACGCTTCCTCTGAGAGTGAGAGGCTCTGGTGAATCCGAGGGCAGGGAGGTTCACGAAGTATTCGGAGATACGACTCCTATGCTCGAGAAGCACCCGATGTATAACACCGGTGCCGGACCTGAAGTACCCGCCACAGAATTTACCGTTAATGGCACGTACATCACCCCCGCAGATATTAAGAGAATCATTATCGAGGTCTATAAGGACAACGTGTGGATGGAGCTCAAAGCCACTACTGGTGAAGCAGCCTGCAAGATCCTAGTCGACGATACGTTCAAGCCCGTTAGTGAGCGAAGAAATATTGCTAACGAAAACAAGAGATTCACCGACTATGTACAAGGTATATTCGTGGATGATTTCTGGTGGAAATAGTCACACCTAATCATATAACAAACATATAGGGCCCGCTAAGATGCGAGCCCTATATGTTTATCGAATATCCACGCTCAACAATCCACCGATGGTCGATATCAGGCGACTGCGGTGTGAACTGTGGTATGAATTTCCCATCATGTATCACTTTTCTATATATCTTACTAGATATCAACCAATTAAATGAAGTGATAGATGTTTTCTTTCTATCACTTCCATCACTCATAGTAAATAAAAGGACAGGTGCGACGGATTTTGTTGCACCTGTTTTTTTGTTGTATTGGCAAATTTGTATACCTTTGCAGACAATAATCATGATCATGTATAAGGATTATCCAGACAAGATGACGCCTGAACAGGCTCGGAGATTCTGCAATGATGTGCTTAACATCGTGGCACAGATTCCTTATGGACATGTTACGACCTATGGTACTGTCGCTGCATGGGCAGGATGGCCAAGTCATTCCCGAATGGTTGGACGTACACTTCGCTATACTCCCGGGACAGAACAACTACCTTGTCATCGTGTCGTCAATAAAGAAGGGCGCACTGCCCCCGGTTGGAGTAAGCAGCGCACCCTGTTAGAGGAAGAAGGTGTGACATTCAAGCCCAATGGTCGCGTAGACATGCATCGACATCAATGGGAGCCTGACTTCCATATTTGATAAGCGTTACTCTAGGGAATTAAAGATTGCTTCTAACGTTTCTTGATGATATCCGGGGAGTATAATATGGTGATTACCGATAGGCTCTGTCAGGAAGTAGGAGGTCTGAGACTTGTCTGCGAGATGAATGATCTGCTGGGTGCGACAGAGATCGGCCTTTGCCTGACTCTGAATCAGTTCTCCCTCTGTTACGAAACAGCGAGAGAGGTTGCCTGACACCTTGAAGATAGTAACAGGCCCTGGCTTCATATAGCCACGGATACCTACGCCTATACCTGATTCGAAATGGGTGTCATACTCATAGCGTTCCACCATATCCAAAGGAATCGTACAATGTGCAAAAAGCATCTCACCCGTCTCAGGATCGATTCGAGATGGATTGGCCTGGAATCCTGACAGTCCTGTCAGTGAACGGGCAACCATCATCGACAGCATGGCAGGCACATCGCCTTCGCAACCTGCCACGTAACCTTCGGCGTTCAGCTTTGCCAACGCTAAGCATCCCGTATTCTTGATGGCCGTCAGAAGGTCAAAGCAACGCAGTGTAAAACCTTGCAACTGGTACTTGGCAATAACATCCTTCAAGGCCATGTATATTCTATTAGCGCCAGGAAGTGCACGTTTCACCATCTCAACATCTGAGGTTTCATGAGATGCCGACTCCGGAGTCATGGCAAGGACATCGAGAAGTTCCTGCATCGGGATATCCACCAGTTCAATGCCTAACTGACTTCTCACGGCATCATAGTCGGCCTGACTGGAAATCAGCCAATCGGAGGGCTGACCAATCACTCCCAGACGGCAGCCTTTCAGTTGTTTCCTTACTTGGCACACCTTTGCCAAGAGACTGACACGTTTCCGGATATAGCTGGCACTGCCATGGATGATTTCTCCCTTAAGATTGTTCTGACGAAGATAAGAGAGAATCTCCATTGAAGCCGCCAACGAGTTACTCTTTCCAGATGTCAGGAGATAGAAGGGTGCATGGTCCGACTTCTCCAGCAATGACGGGAGCAATCTCTTAAAGATGCCCTCCGTACCACCCGTCCGGACATAAATCAAGCTCAAGGCACAGCTGCCATAGTCAGTATAATCGTTACCCTTGAAAGCATAGCCTATACCAAGACTCTCAAGAAACTCCTTGGTCACAGCACCCACACTTTTCTCGTCGTGAAGTTCTGACGTGAGTGTATAAATAGATATCTTTTCTGTCTGCATATTCATTATTTCAACTTCGGCTTCAGTTCATCGGGAGAGTCTTTGGTGAACATAGTCACCTTGGGACCTTCTTTCGTATAGAGGTTCTGAATGATGTCAGGATTCAATGTCAGCGATGGGGCGAAATCAGAACTATCCATATAAGAAAGGATTGCCTCACGCATCTGACGAGCCACCACGCGATGTTCAAGATCGGAAGATATATCCATGGTTGTCATCAGCAACTTGCCTTTCAGCACATTAGCCTCGACCACCATACCCAGCTTACGCGACACATGCCAGGTGTCGATGGGTTGTATCGGCGACTGATAGTCCTTCGGGAAATCCTGCAGGTTCATCACCTGAGCCTTGTTCAGCAGCTCCCACCAATTCAGGTTGCTCCACGAGTCGGTGGGGAAACCATACTTAAACAACGGATGGGTCTGGTCGATATAGGCTCCTGTCGTGTGAGGCGGTCGCATCTTAAACCACGACGTATTCCAAAAGACCGGAAGATAATGCTGAACCACGTCGCTACCAAGACGTACCTTTCCTGCTGACGTCAGCAACACTTTGCCTCCCTGTTTAAGAGCTGCGATGGCAGCAGCATCAAGCGAGTCGGTAATGAGAATATCAGAAGGGCTCGCAGATGACACCGAATCGGGATAAACCCAGAAGTTCCAACTGTTCTTATACAAATTGCCACCTACCGTGACTGTCAGCGTTAGCTTCTGGGGAGTTCTCACACTATCAAGCGGGAAGCGTACTAAACCGACAGGGGTATGCTTAGCCAAAGGAATCTCGCCCGAATATAGCAACCCGCCATGATATACTTTTCCTGAATCACTATTGATATAATAATTCACACGTACACCACGAATGTCACCATACATGGCATTGTAAACCTCAACAGGTACTACCAGACTGTCGGCAGTGGTATAGACGAACTTCGGGAAACGCGCCAAGGGAACAATGGGCGAGCAGAACTGATGCCACTCCTTTGCATTGGTATATCCCTTCTCATTCCAATGCACACCGAGCACACCTTCAAGCGCCGTACCCTGACCACTATAGTCATTAAGCGCCAACAACTGGAAACCTGCATAATCAGAGGTGCGCAGGTTGCGCTCTATCTCGTACTTATAACAGAGTGTCTGCAACTTACCACTGGCCATCAGGAATTTCTCTGCCTGCAGTTCCATACCGTTCTCAGCCAACAAGTCGCGGAATATTTCAAAGTTCTTAGCCTTATAGGCACCAGTATATTGGGGAATCTCCTTGAAGTCGGGGAAAGCACACCACTGTCCCTGTTCGTGAGCAATGATTGGTGAATTGTTGTCTGCCGTATCCTTATAATTACGGGGACGCAGAATCTGACTATAATAGTCATCATCGCTGCTTGGGGCATGGTTCACCCAATCCAGACCTCGGGCGCCGCCCTTCACATGATACTCCGAACCGTCATCCCAAGCCCAACCGCCACCTACCGAAGCACCGCAGTAGATGCGGGTAGGATCATAGCGTTTCATCTCTTTCACCCAATTATTGCAATACTCCACCCAGTTACCTGCAGGTTCGTTACCTGCCGCCATCATGATGAACGACGGGTGATGTCCATAGGCATCGATTATGCGTTTGCTCTCCAACAACAGATACTGGTCAATGATCTGCCCTGACAACAGTTTCACGCCATGGTTAGGCCACGACGGTCCCTCTGGCTGCAGATAGAATCCTAACTTGTCGGCTGCCACGAAGGCGGCTTCGGGCGGACAATAAGAGTGGAAACGCATGTGGTTCAGCCCATACTCCTTGCATTTTCTGAAGATACGCAGCCACGATTCTTCGTCCGTAGGCGGGTAACCCGTTTCGGGAAAGCAGCAGTTCTCCACCGTGCCACGCAAGAATATCGGACGACGGTTCAGGATAATCTGCCGTCCTTCGACACTTACCTCACGCATGCCGAAGGTGGTCTCATAATAATCATCGCCCACACTGATAGCCATGCGATAGAGGTTCGGATGAAACTCATCCCAAAGGTCTACCTTCTCAGGAATTGGCACTGTCACCTGCATGACATTGGAATAGACATCATAGTTGCTCACATACACGTTGGCAGAATCCTTATTCTCCTGCTGTATCAGCACCTCCATCTGATAGAACTGGAGGTTAGGCGATTGTCCACTCAGTTTCACGTCAAGTTGCACGTTCCTCGCGTAAGGTTTTGGACGGATGGTGACATGATCGATATGCAGCCTTGCCGGTTGGGCTCGCAGTTCCATCTTGCCTACGATACCATTCCAATTACCTTGTGTCTGATCGGTGACGCTATGCGAGTCTTGTCCAACTCCGACGCCATCGATACCATTATATACACAGATCTCAATGGTATTGCGCTCACCTATCTTTATGTATGGAGTCACGTCGAACTGATGTGGCGCTGAAAGCGAATTATTGCTACCCACTTTCTGACTGTTGACATAAACAGTGGTCTCGATATGCGGACGTTCCAGATAGAGCGTAACATGTTTTTTCTTCCACGAGTCAGGCACATACACGCTCTTACGATACCACGCCTTGCCAACATAATGTTTCTCTGGGGTCAGGAAGAAGGGAAATTTGATATTCTCCTGTCGTCTGTATTGCTCCATAAACGGGTTATAGTAGTAACTCGAATCATAGAGCGATCCCGTCCAAGGCGTGTTTACTGTCACAGGGTTACCCTTTCCGTTGGTCAGCATAGAACCTGGCAGCACCACGTCATCAGTATATTTAGCCGTATCGCCAATAGCCAGTTGCCATGAACCGGCAAGATTCACCGTCTCTTGCGCAAAAGAGAATAGTGATATATGGAAAGTGATAACTAATAACAGTAGTCTCTTCATGGGTATCATACTTATTTAGCGTTTTCTTTTAAGAAGCGGTTCACCTGATCTGCTATCTGGCGCATACCCTTCACAGAGGGATGACCTGACATCTTGTCGATTTTCTCCAACTCTATCACAGGCACGCCATAGTGCTGACAGATCGTTTTTACAGACTCATCAATCTCGTCGCGCAAGTCATCGTTAAGTATGAAGTAAATCTCGGTATTGATATATCGGTCTGTCATCCACTGTAGCATTCTCGCCAAAGCAGGACGGAAACTGTACAGATCGCCGAAATTGATATTCTCATACTTATACTCACCAACGGGAGCCCCCGCCCAACTGTCATTGGTCGCACCGAAGACAAAGATCACATCAGGCTGTCCAAGGTTGTCCATACGTGTATTAAATGAGCGGTCTCTATAGTCATTGCCATCATAGCCCGAATAGCTCACGGTAGCTCCGCTATACGAGTTGTTGATGCAAAGGCGCCAACCGTTCTCCTTGATCACCTGATGCCACCATGTCTGACGAACATTCTGCACATCCGTCTTCTGGGGCGCGTTTTTCCCGTAATACCACAGTTCGTTGGTACTGGGTGTCATGAAATTCTCATACGTGGAATATGAATCTCCAAGTACAGACACCGACTTAACTTGAGCATTTGCCAGACCTGCACACAGCAGTGTCACCAATATTACAGATAACTTTTTCATATACATCTCTGATTATTTTATCGTTTAGAAGTGCGATAGCCGTAGATGGTTACGACGAGGAAACAGATGAGGGGTAATACAAACGACGCATTGGTAGCTGGGATAGCACCCAGCACCGTATTCTGATCGATAATCATGGCCTGCAATGGCGGCAATACCGAGCCGCCAAGGATTGCCATGATCAGACCTGCAGCGCCAAACTTGGCATCATCGCCCAAGCCATCAAGTGCTATACCGTAGATGGTCGGGAACATGAGTGACATACATCCACTTACGCCAACAAGGCAGTAGATTCCCAGGCGGTTCTCAAAGACAATAACACCTAGCGTCAGCACCATGGCCAATATACCAAACACTGCCAACAGCAGCGCCGGCTTCATATATTTCATCAGCCAAGTGGCAATGAAACGCGAACAGATAAAGAAAAGCATCGCATAAATGTTAAACTGCTGCGACAACACCTCAGCACTCTGTTCGTCCATGCCCTCAGCCATAAACACACGGGTACCATATTGAATAATGAAGGTCCAGCACATAATCTGAGCACCCACATAGAAGAACTGGGCAATCACGCCCTCACGATAATATTTCAGTGAGAAGATGCGCTTCAGTGTCACCAGCACATGGATATCGTGGTTACCGTCACCTATCTTCGGCATCTTCACAAAACGTATCAACAGGAACATGGCCACAATCACCAGTCCGATAATCAGGTAGGGCGATATCAGCACACTGAGGTCGGCATCTTTCAGAGCCTCAAACTCCGTATCGCTCAACAGCGCACGTTCGTCACTGCTCATAGGATTCAGTCTGGCCTGGATAAAGTTCATGGCCACAAACATTCCGATGATACTGCCACAAGGGTTAAAGCACTGAGCCATGTTCAGTCTTCGGGTAGCCGTCTCCTCTGAGCCCATCGTCAGGATATAGGGATTGCACGATGTCTCCAGGAATGACAATCCGCACGTCATAATAAAATAAGCTATCAGGAAGCAGCCATACAAGCCTATCCCTTTGGCGGGAAAGAAAAGCAGTGCGCCCGCGGCATAGAGTCCGAGTCCCATCAGCACACCTGCCTTATAGGAATACTTACGTATGAATATCGCGGCAGGAAAAGCCATGCAGAAGTAGCCGCCATAGAAGGCCACCTGCACCAGCGAACCATCAGTGACGTTCATCCTGAATATCTTCGAGAATGCCTTCACCATCGGGTTCGTGATATCGTTGGCAAAGCCCCAGAGGGCAAAGCAGAACGTTACGAGAATAAACGGTATGAGATAGCTCACGCCGTCTTTAGATATCAAAGAAGATTGTTGCTTCATGATTGTTGTTATGGTTTATTATTTGATTAAATGGTTGCCTCTATATTGCTGGGGGGTCATGCCAGCGTTTTTCTTGAATATGCGGTTAAAGTACGATCCGTCGTCATAACCCAGTTCATCAGCGATATTCTTTACGGCCATATTGGTGGTCACCAGCAACAGTTCCGCCTTTTCCATCTTCCGCTTCGTCACATAAACGTTAGGGGTCTCTCCTACTTCACGCTTGAACACCCTGATAAAGTGGTCTTTCGACATACAGGCCTTGTCGGCCAGCAGATTCACATCCATCGGACTGCACACATTCTTGCGGATATAGTGCAATATCTGGTGTATGCGATCATCCTTCACTTCCGTCTTGGGTTTACCGTACTTCAGGAAGCGTGACATCAGGATGAAAAGGATACCTCTCGACTCTACCTTGTCGCAAAACGGGCGGCGCTGATTCATCTGTATATTGCTCACCAACGTCTGATGGTTGTCATATACCAGAGGGTCAGACTGAGGCAGCTTCATAAACGGGTTGATATAACACAGGCGCTTAAACAGTTCCAGATCCATCACGTCGGCATTCACCTCGAAAGGCAGCTCCCACTCGTCGAGCAGACTGGTATCACCCTGCTGGCTCTCATAGATATGTATATAATAATGTGAAAAGGCCGAGTCGCACACATAGCTGTGCATGGTGTAGGCTGGAATATAATAGAGATGATTGGGCAGCAGGGTATATATGCCTGAAGGCAGTTCTACCTGCGCCGTTCCCTCTGTCACATAATACAGACGTGCAAACGGACTGCGTACATTCTTCCAGTTCCAGTCACCATTGTGAATGGCCAACCCTACGTTGAGGGTCATCAGGTGTAGTTGATCTACCGGGTAGTTCATGTTTGGTTTCAAGTAATTAGATTGCAAAAGAACAAATTATTTTGCACATACGCAACTTTTCGGCTCGTTTTTTCTCTTCTTCATCAAAAATTCACCATCATATATCGATTTTCTTCTATTCTTTTACCCATAAAATATAAAACATCCACAACTCTATCGATTTAGTACCATTTAAAATCGATAACTTTTGTTCCACGATAGCGTATTTATTCTTATATTTGCACCGAAAACTTAAAATGACATTCTGAATAATGACCGAAACAGACAATTCCAAGTCAGGTTATCAATGCAGAAGATACGGTGTCCCCGTCAAGCGGTATTGTCAGACCATGGATCTGAAAGACGATCCCGGTTTGATAGAGAAGTACATCTCGGCCCACAATCGCTATAACTCGTGGCCCGAAATCAGAGAAGGCATCCGCTCGGTAGGTATCCTCGAGATGGAAATATACATCCTAGGCAACCGTCTCTTCATGATTGTCGAAACACCACTCGACTTCGAATGGGACTCAGCCATGACCAAACTAGCCACCCTGCCCCGTCAGGCTGAGTGGGAAGACTATGTGGCCATGTTCCAGAATTGCCAGCCAGGTTGTACTTCCAACGAGAAATGGCGCATGATGGAGCGCATTTTCTATCTATATGAATAACTTAAGTAAGATAATTAACTATATTATAGCATGAAACATTTTTTCCTATCCCTGATACTGGGTTGTGCTGTTGCATCAGCAACGGCACAATCCACTTATCAGGTGCCTGTGTCAGAAGCCCACGAGCAGATGCAGACGGGCAAGTACCAACCCACATGGGAGTCGCTTGAAAAACACCAGACTCCCGAATGGTTCCGCGATGCCAAGTTCGGCATCTGGGCACATTGGGGGCCTCAGTGCGTAGAAGGCTCTGGTGACTGGATGGCCCGCTCGATGTATATGGAGGGTAGTCGTGAGTATCAGTGGCACGTTGAGCACTACGGTCACCCCTCGGAGTTTGGCTTTAAGGATGTTCTGCCACTCTTCAAGGCAGAGAAATGGGATCCCGACAAGCTCGTAGAGCGTTATAAGCGTTGCGGCGCCCAGTATTTCTTCGTCCTTGGCAACCACCACGACAACTATGACCTGTGGGATTCTCAGTATCAGGAGTGGAACTCCAAGAACATCGGCCCTCACAAGGACATCCTCGACGGCTGGTCAAAAGCCGCCAAGAAGCACGGTCTGCCTTTAGGCATCTCGTTCCATGCCGACCACGCCTGGACATGGTATGAGCCTGCTCAGCGCTACGATCTGAAGGGGCCAAAGGCCGGTGTCTACTACGATGGCAATCTGACCAAGGAAGACGGCAAAGGCAAGTGGTGGGAAGGACTCGACCCACAGAAGCTCTACCAGCAGCGCCACCCTATGAGCTACGACTCGTGGAGCGATGGCAAGGTGCACGACCAGTGGGGATGGGGCGAAGGCGCATGCCCTCCCTCTCAGGAGTTTGTCACCAATTTCTACGACCGCACGCTTGACGCCATCAATCGCTATAACCCCGACCTCATCTACTTCGACGTAACGGTGTTGCCCTTCTACCCCTTAAGCGATTGCGGACTGAAGATTGCCACACACCTTTACAATAAGAATCCGCAGAGTGTGGTGTTCGGAAAGATCCTGAGCGAAGACCAGCGCAAGGCACTGACATGGGACGTGGAGCGCGGTGCGCCCAACGAACTCATTCCCGAACCATGGCAAACATGTAACTGCATCGGCAACTGGCACTACAAGACCAGCGTTTACGAGAAGGATCAGTATAAAAGTGCCGCCACAGTGGTAAAGCAGCTGGTGGATATCGTATCGAAGAACGGCAATCTGCTTTTAAGCATTCCCCTGAGAGCCGACGGCACCTACGACGAGAAAGAAGCCAAGTTCCTCGACGACCTCGAAGCATGGATGACTGTTAATGGTGAGAGTATCTTCGGCACCCGTCCTTGGGTAAAGTTCGGCGAGGGACCTGTAGCCGAAACCGACATCAAACTCAATGCCCAAGGCTTCAACGAAAGTATGTACAGTCATCTTGATGCCCGCGACATCCGCTTCAATCAAACCAAGAAGCATCTCTATGTCACCGCTTTAGGATGGCCTGAGGATGGTCGTCTGGTTATCAAGTCGCTGGCCAAAGGCAACACTGCCTTCAAGAAGAGTATCACCTCTGTCCAGCTACTGGGCTACGGCAGGCTCAAGGCCCGTCAGACAACACAGGGACTGGAAGTCAGTCTTCCCACCCCGTGCAACAAGATAGCGCCCGTACTTAAAATCACTAAATAATTATCAACTATGGTTTACAATGAAATCGGAAAAACCGGCATGCGCGTATCGAACCTCAGTTTCGGTGCTTCGTCGCTTGGCGGTGTTTTCCATGGTATCCGCGAGGATGAAGGTATCCGAGCCGTTCATACGGCTGTCGACAATGGTATCAACTTCATCGATGTGTCGCCCTACTACGGTCATCTCAAAGCCGAGATGGTGCTGGGCAAGGCACTGAAGGAGATCCCACGCGACAAATTCTATCTGTCAACCAAGGTAGGCCGCTATGGCAAGGATGGAGTTAACACCTGGGACTACAGTGCCCGTCGTGCCACAGAGAGTGTCTACGAAAGCATGGAACGTCTGAATGTGGACTATATCGACCTCATCAACGTCCACGACATCGAGTTCCAAGGCGATATGGAGGGAGGCCTGCAAAAGGTGTGCGACGAGACGCTGCCCGCCCTCGTAGAACTGAAGAAGAAAGGCATTGTAGGTCATGTAGGTATCACCGACCTTCAGCCAGAGAACCTGAAATGGGTCATTGAGCATGTTGAGGAAGGAACAGTAGAGAGCATTCTGAACTTCTGCCACTATTCACTCAACGACACGTTGCTGCTGGATTATCTCGAATTCTTCGAGCAGCACAACGTGGGTGTCATCAACGCCTCGCCCTTGTCTATGGGGCTGCTCTCTCAACGCGGTGCTCCCGCATGGCATCCCGCTTGTCAGGAACTGCAGACTGCCTGTGCCCGTGCTGCCGCCTACTGTCAGGAACAGGGTTATCCGATAGAGAAACTGGCCATCCAGTTCTCCACCAGTCTCAACCCTCGCATTGCCACCACCCTCTTCAGCAGTGCCAACCCCGACAATGTGCTGAAGAACATCGGCTACGTCAACGAGCCTATGGACACTCAGCTTGTCAAGAAGGTACAGGAGATTATCGGCGACCAGATGTTCTCTCGGTGGAAGAACTCGTGAAAAGGTAAAAAGTAAAAAGGTAAAAGTATGAAAGCAATACAGATTAGTGAGCCTTCGGTGATGAAGGTTATCGATATGGCCGAACCCACGATGGGCGACAACGAAGTGCTATTGAAGATGAGATACGTAGGCTTTTGCGGAAGCGACCTAAACACCTTCCGCGGAGGTAACCCCATGGTAAAGATGCCCGTAGTGCCAGGACACGAGGTAGGAGCCGAGATTGTGAAGGTAGGCAGTAACGTGCCCGATGGCCTGAAGCCAGGCATGACCGTCACCGTCAACCCCTATACCAACTGTGGCAAGTGTGCCTCATGCCGCAACGGCCGTGTGAATGCCTGTGAACACAACGAGACGCTGGGTGTCCAGCGCTGGGGAGCCATGTGCGAATATATCGCCCTGCCTTGGGAGAAGGTGATTCCCGCCACACGGCTCACACCCCGCACCTGTGCTCTTATCGAACCGATGAGTGTAGGATTCCATGCCGTGAACCGCGCCCAGGTGACAGATATCGACGTGGTGATGGTCATTGGCTGTGGCATGGTGGGTATGGGAGCTGTGGTTCGCTCTGCACTGCGTGGTGCTACCGTCATTGCCGCCGACATCGACGATGAGAAACTGGCACTGGCCAAGGAGATGGGCGCCACCTACGCCATCAACACCAAGACCGAGGATGTGCATGCCCGCCTACAAGAACTCACCGCCGGCTTTGGTCCCGACGTAGTGATCGAGGCTGTGGGAAGCCCCATGACCTATCAGATGGCTGTCAACGAAGTGGCCTTCACAGGCCGTGTCGTCTGCATCGGCTATGCCAAGAGCGAGGTATCGTTCCAGACGAAGTATTTCGTACAGAAGGAACTCGACATCCGCGGTTCTCGCAATGCCCAGCCTTCCGACTTCCGTGCCGTCATTCATTATCTGGAGCGTGGCACTTGTCCTGTCGACCGTCTTATCAGCAGCGAGGTAAAGCCCGAGGAGGCTCTTGATGCCATGCAGGAGTGGTCGGCCAATCCTGGCAAAGTATTCCGTATCTTAGTCGATTTCCAGTAATATGAGAAGATTCTTAATTGCCATGGCCGTTGCCTGCCTCGGCTTACAGGTTTCAGCCCAACAGGGCGCCTCACCTAACGGTCTCATCACCGCTGATGTCAAGAACGGCGGCATCACCGTGAGTTACAATCAGCAGCAGGTTCTCGACATCCCAGCGGTTGGCTTCGAGGGCGGCACCGCCCTTCAGGCACTTAGTTTCTGTCGGAACCTCAGCGAGAGCTACACCATGCTGGGCGGCAAACGCCTGCAATGCAGCAACGAGGCCAACGAATACGTATCGCCGTTGGGCGAGAACACCCGTCTGGTGATGCGTCTCTATAATGACGGCATTGCCTTCCGCTACGAGTTCACCGACCTGAAGGATGCCACGCTGCCCAAAGAGCTCACCACCTATCGCATTACCGAGGGTACCAGGCGCTGGATGCAGCAATGGACCGACTCCTACGAGGGATTCTTCCCCCTGACCACCTCTTATAAGACTCTGCCCGTTCGTAACTACAGCGGCATCACCAAGTCGGCCGATGGCTGGAATATCCGCTGGGGCTACCCCGCCCTGCTCGAACCCGCAGACGGGATCTTTACTCTGATTTCCGAGGCAAACATCGAGCACAGTCAGAGTGCTTCGTGCCTCTATAACGACGGAGAACTGTTTAAGGTGACACCCGCAGAGAACCCTCTTCACATCAGCGGCAACTGGCACACCCCTTGGCGCACAGCTATCATCGGTACGCTGGCCACGGTGGTTGAGTCGACGCTCATCACCGACGTTTCCGAGCCTTCGCAACTCAGCGACACGGAGTGGATACGCCCTGGTGTGGTGTCGTGGATATACTGGGCCTACAATCACGGCAGCAATGACTACAGCATCATTAAGAAATATGTCGACATGGCCGTTCGTCTCCATCTGCCCTACGTGCTTATCGATGCCGAGTGGGACGAGATGAAGGATGGCAAGACCATCGAGGATGCCGTGAGCTATGCCGTAGGGAAAGGCATACGCCCCATCATCTGGTACAACTCCAGCGTGGGCTGGATAGACGGTGCACCCACTCCGAAGTTCCGCCTCAACAAACCTGAGGATCGTGAGAAGGAGTTTGCATGGTGTGAGATAATCGGTGTGGCTGGTGTGAAGATCGACTTCTTCTCAGGCGACAACCAGTTGAACATGGACTACTGCATCGACCTGTTGGAGAGCGCAGCCCGCCATCATCTGCTGGTAAACTTCCATGGCGCCACCATTCCTCGCGGCTGGCAACGCACGTGGCCTAACCTCGTGTCTACCGAGGGGGTCTATGGCGCCGAGTGGTATAACAACGTTCCCACGTTTACCAGTCAGGCCGCCCGTCATAACGCCACCCTACCTTTTACCCGTAACGTTGTCGGGCCGATGGACTATACGCCCTGTGCCTTCAGCGACTCGCAGCATCCGCACATCACTTCCAACGCTCATGAGCTGGCGCTCACCGTACTCTATGAGAGTACTTTGCAGCACTTGGCCGATAAGCCCGAGAGCTATTATGCGCAGCCCCAGCAGGTACAGGACTTTTTCGGTCAGCTGCCCACCGTATGGGATGAGACACGTTTCGTGAGCGGCTATCCTGGCGAGAGTGCCGTACTGGCCCGACGCAGTGGCAATACATGGTATGTAGCAGGCATCAACGGTAGCGACGAACCCAAGACGCTGAACCTTGACCTGAGTTTCATCAGCGGCAGCCGCATCAGCATCTTTGCCGACAGCGCCAACAAGTCGTGGGACATCAGCACAGCCAAGGTCCTGCCCACCGAGATGAAATGCCAGCCCAGAGGCGGCTTCGTACTCGTGGTACGTTAAACGACATCTGCAACTAATATAACTATAAAACTTCTGACAAACGGCTTCGTGAGAATTGCGCCGTAGTCAGCAAACGGTCCAATGGTCGCAAATACGCGAGTTTTGGACCGTTTTTATAAGTCACTGATAACGTGATGATTACAGAAAAGGATAGTCTTCAGCGCTCGTTAAGATAGCTTCTTTCGGAACAAAACAACTTGTTTTGTCCTCGAAAAGACTATCTCTTTCACCTTTGGAGGTTATCTCTACAAAAGTAAAACAAGTTGTTTTACCTTGAGAGACCCCAAGTTTGTCGTAATGAAACCCATAATTTGTCGTAAGGAAACCCTGAGTTTGCTTACGACAAACCCGTTTTCTGTCGGTAGTAAGCCCTTAAAGCGCTGTTCGTCAATCTAGATTGAGCAACTCAGAGAGCACTTTTTTAGGCATACATTCTTTACATTTTCACAAGAAGCCAGGTTCTTGTCTCACAGTAACATGCGAAACCCTTTACTTTTTGCGAGAAAGACTTTGATTTTTGGCAAAAGTGATGGAGTATTCGGAGAAAATACCTATCTTTGCGACTTGAAAAGTCACGAATTTAATAAACTAAAGCTACAAGACAATGAAGAAAACCATCTTAACACTCCTCGCTCTTGCGATGGTATCCGTTACTTTCGCCCAAGACAAGGCCGACGACGTGATGAAGACACTACGGCTGGCCAACGACTACTTCATGGCGAAATATGCCGACCCTACCCTGCCCACGAACGTGAACCGCGTGCGCCCCTCGTCGCTCTGGACCAGAGCCGTGTACTACGAGGGACTGATGGCACTCTACGAGATTGACCCGCAGGAGCGATATATCGACTATACCGACCGCTGGGCAAACTTCCACCAGTGGACCCCACGCAATGGTGTGAGGACAAACGATGCCGACGACCAGTGCTGCGGACAGACTTATGCCGACCGTTACATGCAGAGCGGGGGCGAAGAGAAGATTGCCAGAATCATAGAGAACCTGAACAACCAGATGAAGACGCCCAACACACACAAGCCAGAGGCCAAAGGGGCACTCTACGGCTGGTGGACGTGGATTGACGCCATCCAGATGGCCATGCCGCTCTACATGCAGATATATAAGATCACGGGCGAACGCAAATATGCCGATCACGCCATGAAGATGTATCTGTGGAGCCGCGACACGCTGGCTGGCGGTCTGTTCAACGAGAAGGAAGGACTCTGGTGGAGAGATAAAGACTACGTAGCTCCCTACGCCACCCCCGACGGGAAGAACTGCTATTGGAGCCGCGGCAACGGATGGGTATATGCCGCCTTGGTGCGCTGCATGAACCTGCTGTCGCCAAAAGACCAGTACTACAAACAGCTGAAGAAGGATTTCCTACTGATGAGCGAGGCCCTGAAGAACTGTCAGCGACAGGAGGACGGACTCTGGAACCCAAGTCTGGTAAGCTATGCAGACTTCGGGGGTAAGGAGATGACAGGTACGGCGCTCTTCCTCTATGGCATGAGCTGGGGCATCCAGAAGGGCTACCTGAAGGCGAAGGTCTATAAACCCGTTTGCGACCGCGCCTGGAAGGGACTGGTGCGCGACTGCGTACACCCCGACGGTTTCCTTGGTTGGGCGCAGGGCACAGGAAAAGACCCCTCGGCAGGTCAGCCGCTCTCTTACACGAAGGTGCCCGATTTCGAGGATTACGGCACTGGCTGCTTTCTCCTCGGCGGTGTAGAATACTATAAACTGGTAAAGTAGAATATGAAACGGACAGCACTAATAGCACTTTGCGTTTTTAACATCATCAGCTCATCGGCACAGCGCTGCGTGCAGAACCTTAACTTCGGATGGGAGTTCAGATTAAACGATGAGGGAGCATGGAAGAAGATCGACGTGCCTCACGACTTCCAGATAGAGCAGCCCTGGGTGGCTCCTGCCGCTGACGAGAGGCCCGACAACACCGACGTGGCAGCCAACATCAAGAGCCGCCTGTCGAGTCGCGGATTCAAAGAAATGGGCAAGGGCTATTACCGTCTGCACTATACGCCAGCGGAGAGTATGAAGGGGCAGCGCGTGATGCTCGACTTCGAGGGAATCATGTACACTGCCGACGTCTACCTGAACATGAAGCATGTGGGCGGCACGAACTACGGCTACGTTGGCTTTGAGATTGACATCACCGATGACTTGAAATACGGCGAAGACAACCTGATCGAAGTGGTGGCAGACACCCGCGAGCCAGGGAACTCACGTTGGTATACGGGGGGCGGACTGATACGTAACGTGAGCATCGTCAGCACACCGAAGGAGCTGTTCTTCGGACGCCATCCGCTCTACATCACCACGCGCGACAATAAGTATGTAAGCATCAGCGCCGACTTTACCAACCGCACAAAGAGCGCCGCCACCAGCATAGCGCTGCAAATTGTATCACCAGAAGGTGAAACGGTCTACAACCAGACCATTGCCCTGAAGCGCCATAAGATGGCCCGTCATCAGGAAGAGTGCATTGCAACTGATATTGAAATCAGTAACCCAAAGGTGTGGGACCTCGACACACCTTATCTGTATACCGTAAAGGCTCAGCTGCTGCGTGAAGACGGCACTGCCGCCGACGAGACCTGTGAGACGTTTGGCATACGCAGCATTGAGTTCGGCTCCGACTTCGGCCTGAAGCTGAACGGACGGAAGGTGCTTCTGAAGGGATATGCCAATCACCACACCCTCGGCGCTCTGGGTGCTGCTGCCTACCCCAAAGCCATCGAGAAGCGCATCAGGTTGATGAAACAGTTTGGCATGAACCACATTCGTACCTCACACAATCCCTATAGCCGCGACTTCATCCGCCTTTGCGACAAGCTGGGCATTCTGGTGGTCGACGAGCTTTACGACAAGTGGACCCGTCAGCACACTGGCGGTAAGGTGGCGTTCGAGGAACTATGGCAGCACGACATACCCGAATGGGTGAAACGCGACCGCAACTCGCCGTCAGTAATCCTCTGGAGCCTTGGCAACGAGCTGCAGCAGGATCCCAACATGCCATACAACGACTTCGGAGTGACCTTGTATAAACTACAGAAAACCCTGCTACAGCGCTACGACTCTACACGACTGGTGACCGTAGCCATGCACCCCCGCTATCGTAACTGGGACACCGACTCGCTGCCCCACGACTTAGCCATGCAGACAGACATACAAGCCTACAACTATCGCTACATGTACTTCCCCGGTGACGGGCGACGCTTCCCCTGGATGAAGTTCTACCAGAGCGAAGCATCAGTATCAGCCATGGGACCCAACTTCTTCGAGATGAACCTCGACAAGGTGATTGGTCTGGCCTACTGGGGCGCCATAGACTACTTAGGCGAAAGTCAGGGCTGGCCTGCCAAGGGTTGGACGCAAGGCGTGTTCGACATCGCACTAGAGCCAAAGCCCAAAGCTTATCTGATGAAATCGTTCTTCAAGCCCGAGGAGCCTGTGGTACATATCGCCGTAATCGACTCGAAGAATGAGATGATGTGGAACGGTGTGCAGACAGGCAATGATGGTATGAGCGATCACTGGTGCAGGAAGCCCGGTACAGAACTGAGCCTCATCACCTATACCAACGCCGACGAGGTGGAGCTTCTGCTGAACGGTAAGAGTCTAGGCAGAAAGCAGAACCCCAAAAACGACGCTAAGCAGCGCAACCAGATAAGATGGAATGGCATCATCTATCAGGAGGGAAGACTTGAAGCGGTTGCATACAACCACAAGAAGGTTGTGGCACGCCACAGGATTGAAACCACAGGTAAGGCCGTGAGACTGAAGGCAACACCAGAAGACGTTAGCTGGAAGGCTGACGGACAGGACCTGATGCATATCCGTCTGGAGGCTATCGATAGCAAGGGGCGTCGCGTTCCTATGGCACAGGACGAGCTGAAGTTTGAGGTGACAGGCGATGCCCGCATCGTAGCTGTAACGAATGGCGATATGAACAGCGAGGAACTCAACGCCACAGACCATCGTCGTCTGTACAACGGCTCGGCCATGGTGATTCTGCGCGCTGGCAAGGCTCCATCGAAAATAGTCTTGAAGACATCGAGCGACGCCTTCAAGACTATCAAGACAGAGATTGCCACACTATAATAAACTATAGCTTAACCTCGGGTACCACCTGACCATCGAGCAGGCTCACTATGCGCTGAGCGTAACCAGCGTCGCGCTCTGAGTGGGTCACCATGACGATGGTGGTGCCTTGTTCCTTGTTCAGTTCAGAGAGCAACTGCATCACCTCAAGGCCGTTCTTTGAGTCAAGGTTACCTGTGGGCTCATCGGCGAGAATTATCTTGGGGTTGGTAACCACGGCACGGGCAATGGCAACACGCTGCTGCTGACCACCGGAGAGCTGCTGGGGGAAGTGATGAGAACGGTGTGAGATGGACATGCGACGAAGCACCTCATCGACACGCTGTTTGCGCTCTTTCTTGGGTACGCCCAGATAGGTCAATGGCAGTTCTACATTCTCTTCTACATTCAGTTCATCAATCAGGTTAAAGCTCTGGAACACAAAGCCAATCTGACCTTTACGAACCTTGGTGCGCTGACTCTCCTTGAGCGAGCCCACATCCTGACCATCCAACAGATACTGGCCACTGGTAGGATTATCAAGCAAGCCCAGAATGTTGAGCAACGTTGACTTACCACAACCTGAGGGACCCATAATGGCCACAAACTCACCTTTTTTCACTTCGAGCGATACGCCGCCCAGGGCTACGGTCTCCACCTCTTCGGTACGGAACACCTTCTGAATGTTTTCTAATTTAATCATAGTTGTATGATATTTAATATTATTCGTTATTACAACGCAAAGATACGATTATTTCTCACTACTTGCAAGTTGTTTTAACTGCTCAGAGGCAGTTTGTCTAATCTTTAGACACTCCATTGTATGATTTATTGACACTTTACATAAAATTACTCCGTCTTAATACTCTCTACAGGGTTGGTACGCACAGCCTTGAGAATCTGGAGACTCACTGAGAGTACAGCTACCAGCAGGGCAAAGGCACTGGTTACGACGAAGATCCAAGGACTGAGACTGATGCGATAGCTGAAGTTGCTAAGCCAATCGGTCATCACATACCACGACAGGGGGATGGCAATCACAAACGATAGCAGCAACGGCGTACAGAACATACGCAGCATCAGCATCATCACTTCGCCGGACGTACTCCCCATAATCTTACGGAGGCCTATCTCCTTCTGACGTTGGCGGATAAAGAAGAGCGACAAGCCTACGAAGCCCATGATAGAGATGATGATGGCAATGAGGGTAAAGAGCAACACAATCTTCAGCGTGTTCTGTTCTTTTGCGAATGCTTTTTCTATAGATTCTTCTACACTCTGTACCCGTTCCAGACCAAATACTTTGGGGGCATTAGGATCTTCGAGTTTTTTAACCATCTCCTGGAAAACAGCCTTGGCCTTCTTATCGCCATTGGTCTTTACCAGGAAATGCGGGAACTCCTTATGTTTATCTATACAAATGGCAAAAGGCGGCTCCTCGGCATTCGGAACATCGGGCTGTGTAATATCACTCAGCACATTGGCCAGTTTAATATCATTCAGCACACCATTTATCGGAGCGGTACTACCGGTGCCAAAGTCTAACACACGCGTCTCATCGTTATAGCCCAAATGTCTCAAGGCTTCTCTCGTCAAGTAATAGCCACCACTTACAGAACCGTAATCCTTGATAATCTTCAGGCCCAAGAGGTCGAAAGAGGCTTGGTCTATGGTAGTACAGAACAACACCAAGAGCTGATCGCCCCGTACAACTCCGAGCGCAGACGGGAAGTTATAATTAAACAGTCCTCCCTCATAGGTACCCATTTTCTCGATAAAAGGTAACTCAGCAAGTTGTTTGCCGATGGTCTGACTCTTTCCATCTGGACTCATAATACAATACAGGTTCTTGGCATCGAAACCGCGTGGTGCATGTATCAGATGGTTCAGTTGCAACCAGATAACAAGCGAGGCTGTAAGCATGGTAATGGTAATCACATTCTGCAGGATGATGAACAAACGTCCCAGCACCATCTTGGAGTGGAAACGGAAGTTGCCTTTCACAATATCAATGGGCTGGAAACGAGAAAGCAGCATGGATGGCAGGATGCCTGACACGATACCCGTCAGCAGGATGAAGACGAGACTTACGCTTACACTTATCACGTTAATATCTTCACATATAGCAATCTTGCCCTTAAACAACTGGCTAACCTCTTCCTGAAAACTGACAGCCAGGAACAAACCAATCACAAACGAGATGGCTACCATTAAGGTAGATTCTGCAATCAGCTTGAGCGACACACGCGACTGACTACTGCCGAAAAGCTTTCGGGTAGCTATCTCCTTGGCACGGAAGCCGGTATTAGCAACCGTCAGATTGATATAATTGCTAACAGCGAAGAAGAGAAGCGCAAATACAGCGGCTAACAGAATACGCAGTCGAGTCTTGTCACCCTTTAGCAGCCCCTTACCGTTATTTTGAGGTGCAAACAACATATCCTTGAGCGGTGTAACTGTCGTTTTATGATGGCCCAGGATTGTATGGAAATTCTTATCTATATAGTCGTCGATGGTTTTAACTTTGTTTTCAAGCGTCATGCCAGGACGTAGCATAAAGAAAGCCTTACAACTACTAATCGTGGTGCTGGCAAAATGATAATTAAAGAAACGATAGCCAATCACCTGCGGATAACGCTCCATACTGATAATAATCTGCGTCTCGTTAGGTAGCACCGTATGATCCAGGTCCTTTACAACTGCACTTACGGTATATACCAGCGTACTATCAAAAAACTCCTTGGCATAGTCACTTTCAAACTCTCCTATAACCTGTAACGACTCGCCTATCGGGTCTTTCGCGCCAAACAAGCGATGAGCCAGTCGCTCTGTAATCACACACTTATCGGGTGCATCAAGAGCCGTCTGTCTGTCACCTGCCAGCAAGGGGAAATCGAAGAACCTGAAGAAGGTTGAGTCGGCCATCATGATGATGCCATTCTCATTAGCGCCATTCTGTACCTCCTGCTGACCATATTTTATCCTACCTTTCTGACTTAGTACACAACAGGTCTGTTCCACCTCAGGGCACATATTCTTAATGGCTTCAGTAGCCTCTGGCCACAAGGCAAAGCTCTCCTGGTTGCCCACCACGTAAATACGGTCGGCATTCTGATGCCAGGTATCGATGCTGTACTGGCGCCAGGTGTAGTCGCCTATCAGGATGATGAACATCAGCGACACCACAAGCCCTACTACATTGATTAATGTGTAGAGCTTGTTGCGTGATAGGAAACGAAAGTAACTTTTCATATGGTTTATATGGCTTATTCGTTTTTAATGTTGTTGATAGGATTCTCGGTAGCGGCGCGCCAACCCTGCAGGGCGGCAGTAAGCACATTTATCACCAGCACAATAATCAGCGAGAGCAACAACGGCATAAACTGCATTTCGACATGCAAACCTGATATACTGCCTGCCGCAGGTGCCAGCCAGTAAGCCAATGGGATGGCGATGATGGCGGCTACCAGTGACTGCATAAACACGGTACGCAGCAGGCGCAGGGTGATACTACTGATCTCAGCACCAAACACACGACGCACGGCTATCTCACGGCGACGCTGACCTACGAAGTAGCTGTTCATTGCCATCAGTCCGAGTATAGCAATCAGCAAAGCCACAACGGTGAAGACAGTCAGCACATTGAGGAATCGTTCGTAATCCTCGTACCACGTCTGATGCTGTTGGCGGAGTGAACGGATTTCTTCCACCTCATAGTCTGTCAGTTCTTTCAGCAGACGAATCATCGCCTCCTCAACTTTCTTACGATCTCCATGATACTTCACAATAGCCATACGTGGCGAGCCGTAATTCTCACGTATATCGCTTTTGCTATCATCGCGGTATTCGTCTTCCTTATATATGAGGTAAGGTGTGGGATTTTCTTCCTCATTCATCACATTCAGGAAGACAAAATCAGGATAGAGAGCGGCGACATGAATGGTCATATGTCCTCTGGTAGTCACTATCTCTTTGGCATCATCGCTCATACCAAACTGACGCAACAACTGGTGGTTCACACCTACACCCATATCCGAGTAGGTCTTCTCCGGATGGATGTTCAGGATATTGAAGAAACAACTGTCGCCCATAAAATAGCTCAGACTTACCACAGAACCATCGTCGGCCTGGGTAGTGTGGTTCTCCAAGTAATTGAGCGGCGTTCCATAGCCGTAACCTACGGCTTCTACCTCTGGTAACTTCATAAGTCTGTCGCGGAAGGTCTGTCGCTGCGACTGGTTAAATCCTGCAATGTTCCAGGTCTCAAGGATGTTATCGATGTCATAACCCAAAGGCTGGTCCATCTTCTCACGAATATTACTGCCTAGCAGAAGTGTCACAGTAAGCATGACGATAGCAAAGACAGCCTGCAGCACCATGAGTACATGGCTCCAACGCTGACGGACACGACGACGGAAGGTGCCACGCACAATATCGATAGGCTGATAGCCACTGAGTATCGAGGCGGGCACAAAACCAGCCAACGCACCTACCAAAGCGATGATAAGCACAAAACCGATGATCGTAATGATGCCTGTATCCTTCAACAGATCCATCGGACAAGCGGCCATCTCTATAGCCTTATCCTGCAGGACAAGGGCTAACAGATAAGCCACGACAAAAGCAATGGCCGTAAAAAAGATGCTCTCGCCAATGAGCTTGAGGAACACCTGCAAACGCGACAGACCCAACAGTCGACGTGTGGCCATCTCCTTAGAACGCTCTGTTGTGAGCGATACACTGAGGTTGACGTAGTTGAAAATGGCAAACACCAGCACCAACAAGGCTATCACCACATAGAGGTGAGCCATATCGCGATTGCCATGATTCAACTTGCCAGATTCCAGCGAACACTCATGAGCATCATAATAGAGGGTAGACAACGGTGTCAGTGTTACCTCCTTGACCGCTTCCATCCGGTAGAGCCAGAAGAAGGTTTTCATATAGTCGCGCATGGCTGTGGCCTTGCTGCGTAGGTCGCAGCCTTCACGCTCCATAAGGAATACCACACTACTACCAGCATTATTCATACTCTCGGCATAGGCCGACATATTGATATGACGATGGTTCTCTACATTCACCACACACTCATACTCGTTGGGAATAACGGAACGATCAAAGTCGTCCATAATACCACTGATGGTATAGGTGATATGATTGGAGGAATCTTCCTTGCCACCCATCACTATCTCTTGCCCCACAGCATCACCCTCAGGCCAATAGCGCTGGGCAAACGACTTGCTGACCACCATCTGATTAGGGGCACTGAGTACCTTGCGCTTGTCGCCAGTCAATAACTGGTAGTCAAAGAACTCGAAGAAGTTAGGTGCAACCACCAGAATCTTGGTATCCACATGCTGTCCACGAATCTTTGTTGACATGTGGTAGCCAGAAATAGAGCACCAGGCCTCGATTTCAGGAAAGCGATCCTGCAGTTTTTGTCCTACGCGGAAGTGCGACATGGTGAACTCCTCGTTTCCAATGGCAAAGGTACGGTCGCCACGGGTCTGGAAGTTCTCAACCGATGTCTGGCGATAGATAAGGTCGCCCAACAGCAGCAGGAAGGCCATCGAGAGGCAGAGGCCTACGATATTGATGATAGTGAAGAGTCTATGACGACTCAGGAATTTAAAATAGCTTTTCATACGACTTTTTATTCGTTCTTAATGCTGTTTACAGGATTCTCATTGGCAGCGCGCCAGCTCTGAATGACTACGGTGAGCATAGTAACAATAGCGACGACGAGTAGGGCCAACGGGAAGAGCCACCAATAGATGGGTGTTCGCTCGGCAAAACTCTGCAACCACTGTTGGCCAATATACCACGCAACAGGAGCAGCCAGAACAAAACTTAGGATGAGAAGCCAGTTGTAGCGGCTGCAAAGCATGAGCAACACCTCGCCAGTAGAAGACCCCATAACCTTACGGATACCGATTTCCTTACGACGATATTCGGTTTCGAACATGGTCATGCAGAATACGCCAATCAGAGTGATGATGAGACAGATTGAGCTGAAGATGAGAACCTGACGGACGAAACGGAACTCGTCCTGATAGAGGTCTTCGAGCGTCTGGTCAAGGAATCTGGTTTCAACACGCTCAGAGTTCTCGAACTTGTGGAGCAGGTCGTTAATCTGCTTACGCATCTGTACCTTATCCACATTAGCAGCAATACGAATATTGGCGATTATCAGGCGGTCGCCCCAGTCTTTATATTTCTCGCCCATGACGATAAAGGCCATAGGCGTGGCACGGTCATGACGGGCTGAAGTAAAACGCACATCCTTGCAGACACCTACTACAGGGAGATCGTTGGTGAGCAAAGGCTGATCCATCTTCACCCAATCCCACTGTTTGCGAGCAGCCTCGTTGATGATGTAAACATCGCCATCGTATTCACGGAAATCACGACCCTCGACGACCTCTATACCCATGGTACGCAGATACTGCCAATCAACAGGGAAACTGGAGAATATAATATTGTGATCATCGTCACCACGTCCCCATCCCATATAAGTATCGCTGGTACCCAAGACAAAGTTAGAGAAGCTGACAGCCTTGACACCTGAAAGCTGCAGGAGTTCAGAACGGATAGCTGTTCTCTTATCCATCATCGGAGCAATGTTGGCATATACAACCTCGTCCTTATCATAGCCATAATCAGAATTATAAATATAGTGACTCTGAAGATAGAGAATGCTGATATATGTAACCATGAGCAGCGATATAAACAACTGCAGGCAAACCAGTCCTGTGCGAAGCTTGCGCCCCTTAGGAGTGAGCCCGAATGAGCCCTTAAGAGCCAGAGCTGGCGGGAACGAGGTGGCGAACTTTGCAGGATAAACACCAGCCACAAGTCCCACCACAACAGCCAGCATCAGCAAGGCTATAACGAAGAGGCGATGATCGCCAATGGCAATACTACCCTGCAGCATATCAGTGGGATACCGAGCCAGAAGAGCGCATAGGCCTATGGCTATCAGGCAGGCTATGACAGAAATGAGAACCGACTCTCCTATCAAATTGAGACGCAAGCGCCCCAGGCCTTCACCTAACACCAGACGGGTATTGATACTTTTTACACGCATTGGGCTCTGTGCCAGTGTGAAGTTCAGGAAGTTGATGGCGGCAATGACGATAACCAACAGGCAGGCCAGCTGTAAGACGAACATCATGGCAGGGTTACCTTTGTCCTCATGAGAATCAACACCTGAGAAATAAGTCTCAAGAACAGGTGTTAAGCGATAGGCCTGTTTACCCATATAACGATCGAAATTCTTATTAAATTCCTCGAGTTCCTCGTCGGTGAGTTTGTCGATGCCTTCGCTGCTCATCTCAAGGCGAAGAATTTCCTCACGGACTTTCTGAGAAAAAGCTGCCTGTATCTTCTCACTGTCTACACCTTGATGCAGACGCACATAGCAGACGTAGTTCCAGTTCGAGAAATTGTCTTTCAAGACATCACCCAACCCCATATAAGCATAGTTGTTAATAGAGCTATTCTCTGGAAAGTCTTCATAAACGCCACACACTTGGACGCTGTCGCGCTGTCCTTTAATATAGCGACCTGCCACATTTACCTCACCAAAGGCTCTCATGGCCAGCGAAGCAGGAATAACGA
The DNA here is from genome assembly GCF_000746155.1 of Prevotella sp. FD3004. NCBI lineage: Bacteria > Pseudomonadati > Bacteroidota > Bacteroidia > Bacteroidales > Prevotellaceae > Prevotella > Prevotella sp. FD3004. The sequence goes on from NZ_JQKR01000008.1 coordinate 215,835, forward strand.
CTCCACCATCCTTACCTCCCTGTTCTGTGAGAAAAGAGAGCTTACCACTGAGGCACTTGGCACCAGCCACTTCGAACAAACGACCATTCATCTGCATGATCTGCCCCTTCACCTCGCTGCCATTGACAGTGAAATAGGCGTCATTAGCAAAGCTGTTCATATAACCTAACATCTCTACCTCAGGCATATTGCTTATAAGATCTATCACCCCACGACTCATATTAGCGCCCCAGTTAGCATCAGCACCCATTTTCCCCTCTAAACGATACACGCGCTGAGATTCAGGAATACATTTATTATAGTTGCGGGCATAATCCACCTGTGTCCATAGTACATAGCAGGTCGCGAAAGCGATCACGAGTCCAAGAAAGTTGAGTGCTGTGGCTGTCTTGAATCGACGAGCCATACAAAGCATGTTTCTGAAAATATTCATAGTTGTTAATTTAGTTGATGACTAATACTTCGTTATCCTTGAAAGCCTCATAGCCGCTGGTTACAACACGCTCACCAGGTTCCAAGCCCTCGAGCACTTCGTAGTACAGAGGATTCTGACGGCCAATACGCACCTGACGACGATATGCCTTCGAGCCACTCTTGTCGAGAACAAATATCCACTGTCCACCTGTAGTCTGGAAGAAGGTGCCGCGGGGAATGATAATTGCCTGCTCTGGCTGGCCAAGTTCCAGATCAATATAATAGGTCTGGCCCGTACGGATGTTCTCGGGGCGAGTGCCACGGAATACGAAATCGCAACGGAATTTGCCTTCGCGAACCTCAGGATAGACCTTGCGTACTTGAAGCTGGTACTTCTTGTCACCACGGGTGAAGGTGGCAATGAGTCCCTGACGCACACGGTCGATATAATGCTCATCAATCTGGGCTTGAACCTTATAATCGGACAGGTCGTTGATCTGACCAATCTTCTCACCAGGCTGAATGCTCTGTCCAAGTTCTACATCGAGCAGACCGAGTTCACCATCAATCGAAGAACGTATCTCGAGCTTATCCTTGCGCTGACGCACCAGGACCACGTTACGACGCATGTTCTGGAGATTATCCTCCATCTGATCTACCTGCACAGAACGATAGATGCTATCTTGCTTCAGGCGCTGGGTGATAAGCGAGTGTTTCTTGGAAGAGAGCTGATAGTCCTCTTGCGACTGTTTATAGTCTTCCTGACTGATGAGTTTTTCTGCATAAAGGCGTTTGTTCTGCTCATAGGCGCGCTTCTTACGCTGGATGTCCATATCGAGCTGAGCCTTCTCTGTCTGGTTGTTCAGCTTATCCTGAGCCATTGACACCTGAGTATTGCGCAGAAGGTTCTGCTTCTCAGCCAACTCTGCCTCAGCATTAAGAATCTGCAAGTCGAGGTTTGAATTGCTCAGACGCAGGATGACATCACCCTTTCTTACTTTTGCTCCCTCTTCAGCCACCTTCTCCATCACGATACCACCTTCCTCGGGTGAAATCTGAATCACCTGAATAGGCAGAACCTGACCACTGGTGCGGACATAGTCTTTAAACTCGGCACTCTTCACCTCACTGATAGTAAGCTCATCCTTATCGACACGCAGGGTTGAGGCGTGATTGCCAAACAATACCCAACAAATGATAGCCAACAAAAGACACGAGCCTATGGCATAGGGCCAATGCTTCTTAAGCTGGAAACCCTTCTTCTTTTCGATTACTCTATCCATATTTTTTCTCCTTTATAATATCTGACTAATTGTTCTTTTACCATAGCCATGAGCTGGCACTGAACCAACGTGGCTTTAGAATTCAGCAACTGTACCGAAGTCGTATGTACTTCAATAGGATTGCTCAGGCCTTCTTCGTATTTACGACGCATAAGCTGGTACGACAGGCTATCGGCTTCTACCTTCTTTTCCATCTGTCGGGTCTGTTTCTGGTAAGCGAGCCAGTCCTGCCATGCCTCACGACTCAGTTTCTCGAGTTCGAGCTGCTTCTGCTCATAGGTCTCACGAGCCTTTATATAATTATTCTTTGCCTTGCGGATATTTGTCAGTGTTTGCAGGCGATTGAACAGGGGAATGGTCAGCGAGGCAGACACATACTCACCAAGATTACTCTTGAACATTCTGTTGAACGAGAGGGCATCCTTATCATGTAGATCCTTGTTGTAATTGGTACTTATCCCTGCATTCATGCTGATAGAAGGGTAAAGTGAGGCACGCGCCCTATACCACTCGTGTTTTGATGACAGCATCTGGTAGTGAGTCTTCTGCAAATCGGAGTGTTCCTGCGAGTAGCCCTGATGAGGGATCTCCACCAAACAAGCATTAGCCACACCCACCTCAATGGCAAGACTATCGTCGATAGGAAAAGCCATCTCTTTCTTCAACTCAAGCAAGGCCGAAGCATAGAGATTCTGCTGACGCGTCAGTTCATAGTTAGCCTCAGCCTGTTGCGACTCCACCAAGGCTACGTCAGTAAGGCTCTTACGTCCAACCTCTTCCATCAGACGCGTCTGTTTCAGAAGTAGCGTCGTCTCCTCCAATTTCTCAGCAGCCATTTCGACCATACGCTCGTAATAAGCCACATTCGTAAATGCCGTAAGTACATTGAGCGCAGCCTGATCCTGCTGTAAACGCAGCGCATGGCGCCCCATCAGAACCCCAGCCTTGGCAGCCTTAAGAGCATACAAACGGTTGAATCCATCGAACACAGACAACGAGGTATTGACAGAATAGCCATTTGAGAATGTATTTACATCGGTATAGATATTGGTATTAGGATTGATAGCACGTCCAAAATTATATTGGATTCCAGTGCTGGCATCAACTTCTGGCAGAAAACTACCAATGGCACCAGTTCTGCTGGCCTTATAGTTGTCAAGGTCGAGTTCTGCACACTTCACGTCGTGATTATGCTCTACAGCATACTGCATGCACTGCTGCATGTTCCACGATGACTGAGCGCATGCATGCATCGAGATTGCTGTGAAGAAAACAATAATGATTGATCTCATATTAATTTCGGTTTTTATTGCTTATCGCGTTGACTAAATTTTTCTGATGCAAAGATAGAGCATTCTCATATTATCTGCAAGCTTTTATATCCTCCCAGAGGCTAATCGTCTAATTTTTATACACTTGGTTGTATGATATTTAGACAATTATAATCATCTTAGGCTACGCAAATCTTACTTTCGCTCGAAAAAGCTTAAATTCATTTGGCTTTTTGATTGCTAATTCGTAACTTTGCACCCATGAACACTTACGGAACTATACTTATTGCTGACGACAATGCTGCTATCCTAACAGCAATGCGCTATCTGCTCGACTCTACATTCGAGCAAGTACTAACCACCTCTCAGCCTGACGACATCCTGAAAATCATGGCACAGCAAACCGTCGATCTCGTATTGCTTGACATGAACTTCACCCTTGGTGTAAACAGCGGCAACGAGGGGCTGTTCTGGCTTCGCGCTATACGCAAGCAACATCCACAGACCCCCGTGATTCTAATTACCGCCTATGCAGACATCAACCTTGCAGTAAAAGGACTGAAGAACGGTGCCGCCGACTTCATAACCAAACCATGGGACAACGACGAACTGATTCGCAAGCTGAAAGACGTTCTCGATATGCAGAAGGAGATAGTAACACTCGACGAAATGGAAGCCCAGCACATACGCCGTACCATTGACCATTGTCATGGTAATTTGACACATGCAGCGGAGATATTAGGAATTACCAGACAGACGCTATACAACAAAATGAAACGCTTATGACCTGGTTATATATTATAATAGGTGGCTTTTGTTTGTCGGCAATACTTATCTTTATACATCACCAAAGGCGTTTAAGTCTAAGGGCACACCTCATGCAAGAGGCCATACGCAACCGTGACTTCACCTTCCGTCTACCCGTCAGAGGCATGTTCCCGGGCGAGCGTGCCATGCAAAAGACACTGAACAAGTTGGGTGAGATTATCCGTCAACAGGTGAGCCAAAACGAAGTAGAGTCATGGGAACGCCTGACCCGTGTGCTCACCCACGAGATGATGAATGCCACAGCACCCATCACTAGTATTAGTCAGTCGTTGCTAAGTCGTCCCGATGTAAAGGGGTCTGCACTTGAAGATGGGATACTGGCTATTTATGAGACTTCACGTCATCTGAGCGACTTCGTAACAAGTTATCGAAAAATGTCGGAACTCGAGGAACCTGTGCTTAACGAGGTCATACTCCGTTCGATGATAGAGGACGTGAGTCGCAAATATCCGCAACTTTCGTGGAAAATCGACATACTCTCGGTGGTTAAGGTCTATGCAGATGCAGGTATGTTGCGACAGGTATTGATGAATCTTGCCAAGAACGCCGTAGAGGCAGGAGCCAAGAACATGGTTGTTGAGATGGCCGATAAAGAATTCGATGGCTTACAATATGATATTCAGAAGCAGATTGGTTTGTATATCGGTAACGATGGCGTACCCATTCCTGCAGAGAACCGCCAGTCACTCTTCGTTCCATTTTTCACTACCAAACGTACTGGGAGTGGTATCGGACTTTCACTTAGCAGACGGATGATGATACAGCAAGGAGGCTCACTTGAGCTATCTGAAAGACCACGCAACGGATGTCATGTAGCCTTCCTGCTCACCATCGGCATATATAATCGGAAATAAAGATACATAGAATACAAAAAGGCAACTTTCATCAGAAAGTTGCCTTTTTATGTAGCGGGAGCCGGGATTGAACCGGCGACCTCATGATTATGAATCATGCGCTCTAACCAGCTGAGCTATCCCGCCATCTTCTTGCCTAAACAAACACCCTCAAGGGGGCGAATATCTGTTAAGCGGGTGCAAAGGTACTACTTTTTCTGAAACTACCAAAATTTTTCGGGAAAATATTTTGTGTTTCGAATAATTTTTGTACTTTTGTAGCGAAGAAATAACAATAACTAACTCCTATAAGCATATGGGAAAGCAGAAAATCAGCATTGAATACCCTCTGAATACGAAGTCGCCCAACATTGTTTGGGAACAGATAAGCAGTGCTCACGGGTTTGAGCGCTGGATGGCAGACCATGTTACAGAAGATAATGGCGTCTTCACCTTCACATGGGGAGAACCATGGACAGAACAAGACATACGAAAAGCGCAATTAATCGAACTGGTAAAATACGACCATATAAAACTGCAGTGGGAAGAAGAGGATGACGACTCTTATTGGGAAATGCGCATTGAAAAGAGCGACCTGACCCACAATCTGAACCTACTGATTACCGATTTTGCAGAAGATGACGACGCGGACGGACTCAGAATCCTATGGGAGAGTAATCTCGAGAGACTGCATAGGGCTAGCGGCTTATAACATTAAAAATTAATAATAATAAAATAAATAAGGTCATAATCTGAGTTTTTTGCAGTACCTTTGCACCCTGATTATGCTCCGCATTAAGAAATTAGACATATTCATCACGAAGCAGTTCGGCTTACTGTTCGTGGGAACATTCTTCATCTGCCAGTTTGTGCTGATGATGCAGTTCTTGTGGCGCTATGTCGATGAGTTGATTGGTAAGGGCTTATCGATTGATGTGCTGGCACAGTTCTTCTGGTACATGGGACTGATGCTAATGCCTCAGGCTTTCCCTCTTGCCATCCTGCTGTCATCGCTCATCGCCTTCGGTAATTTGGGCGAAAGTTCTGAGCTTACAGCTATCAAGGCTGCGGGCATTTCGTTGATGCAGGCATTCCGCCCCCTGATCATCATTTCAATACTGATGGCGGGCATGTCATTCTATTTTCAGAACGTGGTGGGTCCCAAGGCCAATCAGGGTTTCTACCAGCTGCTTCTCTCGATGAAGCAGAAGAGCCCAGAGCTACAGATTCCTGAAGGCATCTTCTACGACGGAATCCCCAACACGAACATCTACGTACAGAAGAAAGACCTGAAAACGGGTATGCTCTACGGCATTATGATCTACCGCATGACAGGCAGCTACGAAGATCAGGCCATCATTTTGGCAGACTCAGGCATGATGCAGTCGACCGCGGAAAAGAAGCACTTGCTGCTGAACCTATACAATGGCGTATGGAACGAGAACATGCGTTCGCAGGACCTAGCAGGTACAGCCAATGTACCCTACCGTCGCGAGACCTTCGCCCAAAAGCGCATCGTACTGGATTTCGATGGGGGCTTTAACCTGGCTGACGAGAACGATATAGCCAACGATGCCAGAGCTAAGGGACTGGAGAAAATTCTCCACGACATCGACTCCATCAAGGAGTTCAACGATAGCGTAGGCCGTGCTTATTACAAAGAAGGAAAGGCATACTACTTCAGAACACCTGACGTCAGCAAGAACGACTCTCTGAAAATCATGAAGGAGACTGCTCAGGCTTCACTTCGTTTCGACAGTATTTTCAGTCGTCTGAACGAACAGCAGAAACAAGAGGCAATAAAGAATGCGATGAACAACTCGACATCGTTGATTAACGATCTCGAGATGAAGGGTACATATGCAAAGGCGCTCCATCGCCGTACAAGAACTCACCAGATACAGGCCATCAAGAAGTTCACGCTTTCACTGACTTGTATCATCTTCTTCTTCATCGGTGCCCCTCTGGGAGCCATCATCCGTAAGGGTGGTCTTGGCGTACCCGTCATCATATCGGTCTTAGTGTTTATTATCTACTACATTCTTGACAGTACTGGTGAGAAAATGGCACGCGACGACCAATGGACGGTTTGGTACGGCATGCTCATCTCCACCGTCATCCTTACACCATTGGCCGCATTCTTCACCTATAAGGCCAACAATGACTCGGTAGTGTTCAACATCGATCTCTATAAGAGTTTCTTCATGCGTATACTCGGTTTGAGGACCAAGCGATCTATTACCCGCAAGGAGGTTATTATTGAAGATCCGAAGTACAAACAGGATGCAGATATGCTCGAAGAGGTGGACAAGGAGATTGTCACCTATAACGAGCACCACAAGCTTTTGCGCTGGCCTAGCCCCATCAAGGTATTCTTCCATGCAGGCGACGATCAGGAAATTGAGCGCATCAACACCATACTGGAAACGGCTATCGAGGATTTGAGTAACACCAAGGACAAACTGATACTCACCGAAATCAACCAATATCCCGTAATAGCAACCCACGCCCACACACGTCCTTTCAAACAAAAAGGTCTGAACATTGCAACGGGTCTCATCCTACCCTTTGGCATCTTCTTCTACTTCCGCATGCTGCGCTTCAGATTCCGTCTTTATAAGGATCTGCGTCATGTTATGCGTACCAGTGAGAAGATTATCCCCAGAATTCAGGAGTTGGCAACGGAGCAGAAGGACTAACTACATATATAATATAAATAAGGTATAAGGAAATGGAAGAAATGAAACTCAACACCATAGAGGAAGCCGTAGAGGACTTCAAGAACGGCGAGTTTGTAATAGTTGTCGATGATGAGGATCGTGAAAACGAGGGAGACCTGATTATCGCAGCGGAAAAGATTACTGCCGAGAAAGTGAACTTCATGCTCAAACATGCCCGTGGCGTGCTGTGCGCCCCCATCACTATTGAGCGATGCAAGGAACTCGACCTACCCCATCAGGTACAGGACAACACCTCTGTACTTGGTACTCCATTCACAGTAACCATTGACAAACTTGAGGGATGCACCACAGGTGTAAGTGCCCACGACCGTGCCGAGACCATCAAAGCCTTGGCTGACCCCAAAGCTACCCCTCAGACCTTCGGACGTCCTGGCCATGTAAACCCTCTCTATGCACAAGATAATGGGGTACTTCGCCGCAGCGGGCACACCGAGGCAGCTATCGACCTCTGTAAGATGGCAGGACTCTATCCTGCTGGTGCCCTGATGGAAATCATGAACGAAGATGGCAGTATGGCGCGAATGCCCGAACTCATAAAATTTGCCAAAGAGTGGAACCTCAAACTCATCAGTATCAAGGATATGATAGCCTATCGTCTGAAGAAGGAGTCGCTCATCGAGGTTGGCGAAGAGGTTGAAATGCCTACAGACTACGGACACTTCCGTCTGATACCTTTCCGTCAGAAGAGTAATGGTCTGGAGCACATGGCCCTCATCAAGGGCGAATGGAAGGAGGACGAGCCCATTCTTGTTCGCGTCCACTCTTCATGCATGACAGGCGACATTCTTGGGTCAAAACGCTGCGACTGCGGTGAACAGCTTCACAAGGCCATGCAGGCCATCGACAAAGAAGGCAAGGGCGTGGTCATTTATATGCAACAGGAAGGCCGTGGCATCGGACTCATGAACAAGATTGCAGCCTACAAACTTCAGGAAGAGGGACTCGACACTGTCGACGCCAACGTCCATCTGGGGTTCAAGCCCGATGAGCGCGACTATGGATGTGGTGCCCAGATGCTCCGCCACCTTGGTGTACATAAGATGCGTCTTCTGACCAACAACCCCGTAAAGCGTGTAGGACTGGAAGCCTATGGTCTTGAGATTATCGAGAATGTTCCTATCGAGGTAACTCCCAATCCCTACAATCTGCGTTATCTTGAAACGAAAAAAGTACGCATGGGACATACGCTGCATCTGAAATAGCTCACAAATTGTCACATTTTCACCCCAAAAATCGAAAAAGTGGCATATTTCTTTCGCATTCACAAATAAAATGATTACTTTTGCACAAAATTTCGTAAAAATATGGCACAATTATCTAATCGTCTGCAGCGTTTAGCCCCTTCAGCAACGCTTGCAATGTCTCAGAAAAGCTCAGAAATGAAGGCGCAGGGTATCGATGTAATCAACATGAGTGTCGGCGAGCCCGACTTCAACACACCTGATGCGATTAAAGAGGCTGCCAAGAAGGCAATAGACGACAATTATTCACGCTACTCACCCGTTCCGGGCTATCCCGATCTCCGTAAGGCTATCGTAGCCAAGCTGAAGAACGAGAACCAGTTGGACTATACCGTCAACGAGATTCTGGTGAGCAACGGTGCCAAACAGAGTGTGTGCAACACCGTGATGGCGCTAGTTAACGATGGCGAAGAGGTAATCATCCCCACCCCATATTGGGTGAGTTATCCCCAGATGGTGCTGCTGGCAGGTGGTACACCTAAGTTTGTGGAGGCTGGTTTCGACCAGAACTTCAAGATGACACCAGAGCAGCTTGAGGCAGCCATTACTCCGAAAACCCGAATGATTATTCTCTGCTCTCCCAGCAACCCCACGGGAAGCGTATATAGCAAAGCCGAGTTAAAGGCTCTTGCTGATGTTATCTTAAGCCACGAAGACCTCTTTGTGCTGGCCGATGAGATCTACGAGCACATCAACTACATTGGCAAGCACGAGTCTATCGCCCAGTTCCCTGGCATGAAGGAACGTGCAATCATTGTCAACGGTGTGTCTAAGGCTTATGCCATGACAGGCTGGCGCATTGGCTATATCGCCGCCCCAGAGTGGATTGTCAAGGGCTGCAACAAACTGCAGGGCCAGTATACTAGCGGCCCCTGCTCCGTCAGTCAGAAAGCAGCAGAATTCGCTTATACTGCCAACCAGCAGTGCGTAGAAGACATGCGTCAGGCATTTGAGCGCCGTCGCAACCTCATTGTGAAACTTGCCAAGGACATCCCTGGCCTCGAGGTCAACGTACCTGAGGGGGCATTCTATCTATTCCCCAAGTGCAGCAGCTTCTACGGCAAAAGCGATGGTGAGACTACAATCAACAATTCAACCGACCTTGCCATGTATCTCCTTGAGAAGGGACACGTAGCCACAGTAGGCGGCGACGCCTTCGGCGATCCCGAGTGTTTCCGCATGAGTTACGCTACCAGCGATGAGAACATCATCGAGGCCATGAGACGCATAAAGGAAGTGCTGGCAAAATTGTCGTAAATCAAGAAAATTATAGTTAAAAGTCATTAATTCTTGCTTTATTATCACCTAAATTAGTAACTTTGCGAGGTGATTTTGCGAACCACGGAGTTGGAAAAACTACGTGTCTAGCCGTAACTCTCACTAAATCGAGCATTTACAAACAATTATTTCAATTTAATAACTAAAAAATTAATCAAAATTATGGCAACAACAACAAAGGCTGCAGCCCCAGCTAAGAAATCGGGCTTCCAGGGTATTAAAGCTGCATGGATTATCCTCGTGATTTGCGCTCTTGCAGGTTATGGTGTATGGTACTTCGTAATGGGTAACCCCGATAACTTCATCGGTGGCGACCGTAGCGGACACCCCGCAAACCTTCTTGGTACAGTGTATAAGGGTGGTTTCGTTGTAGGTTTGATCCTGACCCTTCTGTTCACCGTCATCTGCCTCGGTATCGAGCGCTTCTTCGCTATTAAGACTGCTGCTGGTAAGATTAACCTGGCAAAGTTCACTGCCGACGTTAAGGCTCTTATCAAGGCCCAGAAGTTCGAAGAGGCTGACAAGCTTTGCGATAAGATGCAGGGTTCTGTAGCTAACGTAGTTAAGGCTTCTATCAAGATGTACCAGACCGTTGAGGGTGACACAACCCTGAAGAAGGCTGCTAAGATTGCTAAGATTCAGCAGGCTCACGAGGAGGCCACTCAGCTTGAGATGCCTACACTGCAGATGAACCTCCCCATGGTTGCTACCATCGTATCTTTGGGTACTCTGACCGCTCTGTTCGGTACTGTGCTTGGTATGATCGGTTCATTCCAGGCTCTGTCTGCAGGTGGTGGTGCTGACTCTATGGCTCTGTCTGCCGGTATTTCTGAGGCCCTTGTAAACACAGCATCTGGTATCTTGACCTCATGGGTTGCTACCGTTGTTTACAATTTCTTCTCAAACAAGATCGACAAGCTGACATTCGCACTCGACGAGATTGGTTACACAATCGCCGCTACATACGATTCTAACCACAACGAGGCTTAATTTTTAACCATTTAAAACTTCAAAATCGGTTTTAGTATGGCTAAAATTAAGATACAGAAAAAAGACATCTGGATTGACATGACGCCTATGTCAGACGTGATGACGCTGCTTCTGTGTTTCTTCATGTTGACTTCAACATTCCTGACACCAGAACCAGTATCAGTGAACGCGCCTAACTCGGTGTCAGAGCTGAAGATACCAGAGCAGGACGTGCTTAACATTCTGGTTACTCCAGAGGGTCGCGTCTTCTGTGGTACCGAAAACAAGAACAACATGCAGGCAATGCTGGACGCTATGACTGACAAGTATGGTGTCCAGTTGAATCCCACCCAGGTGAAGCACTTCCGCGAGGATGCCATGGTAGGTGCCAGCATGTCTCAGCTCGCCAACTACCTGAGTCTGGAGCCAGACAAGATGGGTGAGGCAATCCAGAAACTTGGACTTCCGCTCGACAGTATCAACGGAGGTAAAAGTGAATTTCAGGAATGGGTTACAGCTGCCCGTGATGTGAACCCCGACATCAAGCTCGCCATCAAGTGCGACTCGAAGACTCCGTATTCTTCTATTAAACTGCTGATGTCGGAACTGCAGGATATGAATGAGAACCGTTTCCAGCTCATTACGAACCTCGATGTTAAACGTTTAAACGACTAATTGTATTATGGCAAAGAAAAATCTATCCAAGCAGAAAAAGATGGATACCCGCGTGAATTTCACGCCAATGGTAGACATGATGATGCTTCTGATCACCTTCTTCATGCTGTGTACTACATTGGCCAAGCCGCAGGCTATGCAGCTGACCATGCCGTCGAACGATGACACGAAGAATCTGAGTGAAGAGCAGAAACAGGTAACAAAAGCTTCTCACACCATCACCCTTTATCTGGGTTCAAACGACAAGGTCTGGTATGTAGCTGGTCTGCCCAACTACGACGATCCTTCATGCGTAAAAGAAACCTCTTACGGTAAGGATGGTATTGAGAAGGTGCTCAACGAGCATACTACCGAAGAAGGTATCAACCCTATCGCCAAGATCAAGTTGGCAAAGAAGGAGCTTGATGCCAAGAAAACGGAGTTCGGTTCTAAAATGACCGACGAGCAGTATCAGGAACAACTCAAGAAGCTGAAGAAGGGTGAACTCCCTAGCGGTGAGAAGGTTCCTACCATGACTGTTATTATCCGTCCTCTCAATACAGCAACGTATGAGAACATGGTAGCCGCTCTCGATGAGATGTTGATTAGCAATATTGATAAGTACGTCATTGACAATGTCGACAAGATGAGTGACGATGATAAGGAACTCATTGCGAAGGCAGGCGTCAAGTGATTAACCCCTAAAAAGTAAGAAAGAACTATGGCAAAAATAGATCTTATAGACAATGGCTGGGTCGACCTCGTATTTGAAGGTAAGAACCAAGCTTACGGAGCTTATCAATTGCGCAAGAACACCGGTGTTCGTAACCTTAAGGCCCTGATTACAATGTTCGTTGGTTTTGCCATCATTGCAGCCATCGTCATTGCTAAGGTGTCTATTGAAAACTATATTGCTTCACAGAACGCAGCCATCGAGGCCGACGTAGAGTTGGCAAGTCTGGCTGAGAAGAAAGAAGCTAAGGTTGAGAAGAAGGACGAACCCGAGGTTGAGAAGATTGAAGTAGAGCGCGTTAAGAGCTCTGTAGCCTTCACCGTTCCTGAAATTAAGAAGGACGAAGAAGTGAAGGAGGATCAGGAGATGAAATCTCAGGAAGAGCTCCAGGAGACCAACACCGCCATCGGTGCCTTCACTGTTGAAGGAAACGACGAAGAGGCAGGCGAGGTAATGAAGGCTAAGGAAAAGATTGCTGAGCCCGAAGCCCCGAAGGTTGAGGAGACAAAGGTATTCGACGTTGTAGAGGAAATGCCCCAGTTCCCTGGTGGTCCTTCTGCTCTGTTCGAGTATCTGAATAAGAATATCAAGTATCCAGTTGTAGCCGAGGAGAACGGTGTACAGGGTCGTGTTATCGTAACCTTCGTTGTAGAGCGTGATGGTTCTATCACCGACGTAAAGGTTGTAAAGAGTGTTGACCCCTCACTCGATAAGGAGGCTTCACGCGTGGTTAAGTCCATGCCTCACTGGATTCCTGGTAAGCAGAACGGTTCTGCAGTACGTGTAAAGTACACAGTTCCTGTAACCTTCCGTCTGCAGTAATACTATCAATCTGTAATGAACGCATTCAACAAATTCACAAAATTAGTTGGATTAACACTTATATTAGGCTTGTTCCCAGAATGTGGGAACAAGCCTAATCCTGAATTAGAGGAAGCCTATCAGAAAGCAGCCAGTTACTTCGTAGCTGACGAGAGTTTCTACCCTATCCTCGATGAGGAACTTTATTATTTCACTAATCAGACACTCGACTCCATCACCCCTGTCTACATCAACGAACAAGATGCAGTGAAGAAGGTTATGAAACTCGAGACATGGCTTGCCTTCACCACCCGCGATTTTACGGAGAAGGAGCGCCAGAATCTCATAGACCGTAAGTACATGCCAAGAGCGATACCTATCGCTTACGACGGTCTGGCTATCATTGTAAACAATGCCAATCCCGACACATGTATCACCATCAAGGACTTTGCCCGTGTACTCCGTGGTGAGATAGCTCAGTGGAAGGATCTTAATCCAAAATCTAAACTTGGCGAGATTGACGTGGTATTCGATAATCCTCTTTCGAGTACCGTTCGCTGGTGTGTCGATTCCATTCTTGATGGAAAGCAATTCAGCGCCAAGAACATCGGCGCCGTACAAACTAGTGCTGCAGTTATAGATTATGTTGAGAAACACGAGAACTCACTCGGTATCATCGGCAGCAACTGGCTCAACGACAAGCGCGACACCACCAACGTCACATTTAAGAAGAATATTACCGTGATGGGCGTCAGTAAAATGGACTCCGCCAAGAGTTACAACAGCTGGAAGCCCTATCAGTTCTATTTATACAACGGCAACTATCCCCTACGCCGTACCATTTATGCCCTGCTTAACGATACACGCAACGGCATTCCATCAGGTTTCACACATTTCATTCAGCTACCTAAAGGCCAGAAAATCATCCTACGTGCAGGCCTTCTGCCTCGTACAGCTAATATGAATGTGCGCGACGTGATTGTAAACAAACAATAAACCACAATTAAACCAAACGTAGTTTTAAACGTCATAAGAACAAGAGAGTGAGATAACAATAAGTGAAACTAAAAAACATAAGCGATTATGAAGACAATCAAATATTTAGTAATGGGTGTGATGCTGGCAGGTTTCAGCGCCACCGCTAATGCACAGGAAGCAGAGCTTAATGCAGCTCTCGACGGAATCAAGTCAAAGGCTCCTAACGTAGCCGAGTTAGCAAAAACAGCTTACAAGAAGAACAAGAAGAACCCTGAGGCTCTTATCAAGGTTGCTCGTGCCTTCTATGCTCAGAAGGATACAGCTAACGCAGCTCTCTTTGCCAACTATGCCAACGAGGCTGGCAAACCTAAATATCAGTTTGCTCCTGCCTATCTGCTGTTGGGCGACATCGAGTCTGCCTATGGCACTGACGGTGGTAAGGCCGCAGGTTACTACAATCAGGCCATAAACTTCGACAAGACCAACCCCGAAGGTTACAAGAAGTGGGCCATGGTATATCGTAAGATTAGCCCAAGCCAGGCTGCTGCCAAACTGAAGGAGATGAAGCAGTACTGCCCCAACGAGGATATCGATGCTTTCACCGCCCATATCTACATGCTGGCTGGTGACGAGAAGCAGGCTTACGAGAATTTCGCTAAGTCAGACATTACCAAACTCGACAAGAGTTACCTCAATGAGTTTGTACGTTGCAGCTATTTCACAGGTCATTTCGAGGACGCGCTTCGCGCTGCAGAGGCTGGTCTCAAACTCGAGCCACGCAACCCGACATTCACTCGTCTGGCCATGTTCTCTAATTACGAACTGAAGAATTACGAGGCAGCTAAAGTTTATATCAATAAATACTTCAACGAAACCGACAGCGCCAAGTTCTCTGAGTATGACCACTTCTATACAGCTCTAATCTATCAGGCACTCGAGGACAAGGTCAACATGTACGCTGAGTATGATAAGGCACTCGAGCTGGTTAATGACTCATCTATGATCAAGCGCTGGTCCATCCTTAAGAGCGTATCGGACTCTTATCTAAAGGACAAGGAATTCGACAACGCCATTAAGTACTATAATGAATACCTAGCTTGCAAGCCCGACGTAAATTTCGACGACGAGGAAGGTCTGGCAATTATCTACTCAAAGTATGGTGAAGCTGATCCTACCAAGAAGGCAGAGTACATCCAGAAAGCCGTTGACCTGTTCCGTGCAGCAGGTGAGAAGTTCCCCGTTCAGCAGGTATACGCAACATATATGGCAGCCAGCAATGTGAACAAGCTTGACGACAATATGAAGAACAGTCTGGCTAAGCCTGACTATCTGAAGGTAATTGAGCTTCTCGGCAGCAAGGCTGATCGCACCAAGGGTGAGGATATCATGCTGAAGACTGCTTATCACTATATGATGTTCAACTCATACATCAACAAAAACGTAGCAGGTGCTAAGGACTATGCAGGAAAGATTCTCGCAATCGACCCTGAGTACAAGCCCGCTCTTGAAATCAAGAATCTGAAATAAAAACTATAACACACCAATAAGATAAAGCGGTGTTTCCTATGTGGAAACACCGCTTTATTTTGTTATATCAATAAGAATATGTACCTTTGCAAAAAATAAGCACTAAACATCATTCAGAATAAAGGGGACATACTCATGATCAGAAAGAAGGAAGGTTTTCAAGGAGAACGGATGACAGTTCTTCCACCAGCACAGATTGAGATAGAGAAGCAAGACGAACTCTGTCAAAGTCTATATATCACCGACATCGGCTATTACCCAAAAGCTGAATATCACCATCGGATCCGTGAAAAAGGAATCGATCAGTATGTGCTTATCTATTGTGTAGAAGGTTGCGGATGGTATCGCGTCGAAGGCCAGACTTATGAGGTAAAGCGAAACCAATATTTCATACTACCTAAAGGAGAACCGCATGAGTATGGTACCAATCATTACTGGACCATCTACTGGGTTCACTTTGGCGGAACGTCTGCCCATGTATATGCTAAAGGAGCCGCAACACCTCAGGACATCAACATTACGATAAACTCTCGTATTGGCGATCGCATCAATATATTCGAGGAAATAATGACAACACTTCAACATGGCAAAGAACTAGAAGACATGCGCTATGCCAGCAGTCTGCTACATCACTTCCTTGCTTCGATGAGGTATCTAGGACAATTCCGCAGAGCTAAAGCCGAGACAGAGAAAGATCTTATTAAACAGGCCATACACTATATGCGGGAAAACATCGAGAGCCACATCATGATAAAAGATGTGCTGACGTATGTGGGCTATTCACAAAGTCACTTCATGACTAGTTTCAAAAAAAAGACCGGCCAAAGCCCTTGGGTTTATTTCAATCGTTTGAAGATAGAACACGCCTGCCGTTTGTTACGAACGACGGACATGAAAATCAATATGATCTGCTATAAAGTCGGTATCAAGGATCCTCTCTACTTCTCGCGTCTCTTTTCTAAGACCATGGGTATGTCTCCTACCAAATACAGGAACAGCCAGAAAGCATAAAGAACTTAAAGTAACAATAATCCCCCATTCCGTTACGAATGGGGGATTGAACTGATAGGATATTACTGCTGTGCAGGGGCATCGGTCTCGGTGGGCCAGTATGGGTTCTGGTACATCGGACTCTGATCGATGCTGGCGTGGTCGGCTGCTGTGAGCAGGAACTGACGCAGAGGCAGTGGCTGCAGATAGTAGGCCATACGCCATGTAAGACCCTTAGCATAGCTATTGTTAGTCATGTTAACCACGTGTGGACAGTGGTACTCGCTAATGCTCTTTTGTGATACGTTCGAGCTGCTTGAACCATCGGCAACCAGATCGTTATACCACTTCTCCATAGGCGTATTCCACAGGTGGATACCCTCGGCATATACGGGATTCTTGATAAGTTGCTCGTATGAGCGCCAACGCTTCAGGTCCATATCACGCAGGCCCTCGGCCAGGAGCTCACAGCTACGCTCACGACGGATGTTGTAAAGTGTTGCATCGGTGAGCAGCTCGCCAGCGGTGTAAGCACCCCAGTCGAGTGTCTCCTTGGTCATATCGGTAGCAGCGATGGTTACCTGAGGATCAACAGCGGCACCTGTAAAGCCAGCAGTTTGGCGGACCTTCTTCCAATACTCAAGAATTTTACCAGATGAGATATCCTTAGTGAGCATGTACTCGGCTTCGATATAGTTGAGCAGAGCCTCGGTAGCACGGAAAATCACACAAGCGTTATAGCTACCGCCATTGGCAGTAAGTGCACGATCGAATGTCATACCCTTACGGATAGCGTAGCCGGTAATGTAACCATCCTCGGCATTAGCGTTGGTGATATTAGGTGTAGGCTCGGTCTCAGTCCAATGTGTACCAGCATCGTCAGTAACATTCTTAAAGCAGTTAACCTGTCCAGGGACCTTGAGCATAACCTGTAAACGTGGGTCGCGATTCTCCACGACCTTGGCGATCTCAGAGTCATCATAGGTAAAGGCAGACGCATAAATAGGCTTACCATCGGCCATCAGATAACGCTCTACGAGCGAACGGGTAACACCAGTACCGATATTTCCCTTCTCGACAGCCACCTCTATATCGTTCTGAATACCGAGTGACTTGCTATACTCGCGCCACAACAGAATCTCATTCTTACCGGTGCAGTTAGTAGTGCCCCACAACTCAAGGTAAGGATTGCTCTGACCCTCAGTCTGAGGAACCACACCGTTGTTAACAGTCAGACTGTTCTTATACTTATCGGCTACCTGCTCGGCTGCAGCGGCTGCTGTCTCGAAGAAGTACTTAGCTTCGTTCTCTATTGAGCCTGTGGGGTACTGGTAGTTAGGATTCTTGGCAGCACCTGGCCAACCTGCACCATTGGGCACGAATGGAGTGCCAGCAAAGTTGGTAAGCCACGATCCCATATAGAGAGCTACACGGCTCTTGAACAGTTTGGCGGCATCGACAGAAATACGTGTATGTCGGTTCTCGAAATCCTCCTTCATGTAAATGATGGCCGTATCAAGATTATTTACGATGAAACGAGCAACCTCATTACATGGTTGACGATTGCTGGCAGCAACAAGTACACTCTCATCATCGGGCAATGCCTCAGTCAAAATAGGCAGGTCGCCATATTTCTTCAGTAACTCGAAATAAGCATAAGCACGGAAGAAATAAACCTCGCCTATATACTGACGGATGTTTGTTTCGTTTCCGCTAATGGCGTTCTCGGCCAATTTAGCTTTAAGCTGACCAAGCTGATAGTTTACATTACGGATATTACCCCATGACCAGTCATCTTCTGTCTGACTAGTACGCCAAAGGTTACTTGAAAATTTTGCACTTGGAGTGCGCGAGGCCTGGACATCGGTATTATTGTCTGTTGTATATGTACCATAATCCCAACCTCCATGACCAGGCATGATATCCTGATAAAAACGGTTTGCTACAGCCTGCACCTGATCCTCGCTGGTGTAGAAGTTCTCAGGGGTGAGCGATGATGGTGGCTCCTGCTCCAGGTAGTCGGTACATGCAGTTGCAGTAAGAGCCAATGCTATGAATGATAATTTATAGAGTTTCATAATTTCCTATTATTTAATACGTGAATATTTACCATTAGAATGATACGTTAAGACCGAATGCGAATGTCTTCTGCAAAGGATAGCCATTGTTCTGATCAACCGAATTTGACATCAACTCCGGATCAAACTGATGAGGCATCTCGGTGATAGTGAAAAGATTCTCAGCTGATACAAACACACGAAGGTTGCTGATGCCCCATTGCTGGGTAATCTGGCGTGGAATGGTATAGCCAAGCTGAATATTCTTCAGGCGAACATACGCACCATTCATCAGGTAGCGGGTTTGAGCCTGCTCATTCTTATCACTGAACTGTACGCGAGGTAACCAGGCATCCTTATTTTCCTGCTGATAACCGTTCTGTACCGACCATGTGTTGGCATCACGATAGTAATCCTGAACGTCGGTGATACCTACGCTCCACCACTCCCAAGAGTTAGTGGTACCGAACAGGTACTCAAGACCGCCGCCCCATGAGCCACCAATCCACCAGTCGCGCTTCATCACGCCTTGGAAGAATGCACTGATATCGAAGCCCTTATAAGCTGCATTCAGGTTCAAACCTACCAGGTAACGAGGTGTTGAGTTACCAATCACCTTCAGGTCGCCGTGGTCGGCCAGTGTCTGTGCGCCACGTGAAATCTTACCATCGTTGTTCAGGTCGCGGTACATGATATCACCTGCAGCCCAGTTGCTACCCAGTGAACTCTGATCGGCTGTAGCCAGGTGAGCGTTCATCTCCTCGTCGCTCTTAGCGATGCCAATGGTCTCAAAGCCCCAGATTTCATTGATATAACGTCCCTCAATATAGCTATTGATAGAGCTTGTGGGGTTATTAGGATAACGGGTAATCTTTGTACGTGCATCAGAGATGTTAAAGGTAACACCATACGAAAGACCATTCTTCAACACATCACGCCAGCTAATCTGTAACTCCCATCCCGTAGTACGCAAGTCGGTGTTGTTAGTTACAGGAACATTGGTTCCAAGAATAGCAGGAAGTTCAGGAGCATTACCCACCATATCCTTAGTGTTACGGATATAGTAATCGAAAGTACCAGTCAAGCGATTGTTGAAAGCACCGAAGTCGAGACCGAGGTCGTAACTCTCCACCTTCTCCCATGTAAGCAGAGCCGAAACCAGTCCAGGAGCACTGGTGGTGTTAGGCTTAGCACCATTCTGCAACCATGTACCGGCTACAGAGTTGTAAGCGATAGTCTGGTAAGTCTGATACCAGTTGTTAATATTCTGGTTACCCAGCGAACCGTACGAAGCACGCAACTTCAGGGTATTAACAGTGCCGGCCAGGTTCTCCCAGAACTTCTCGCGGGCGATGTTCCAACCCAGTGATACTGACGGGAACAGCTTCCACATCTTATCACTACGAAAACGTGATGTACCATCGTAACGCAGGTTAGCCTCGAACAGGTACTTCTCGGCGTAGTTATAGTTTACACGTCCAAAGAAGCCAGCTGTCTGCCACTGGTTACGAGCACCATTTACATCGGGTACGATAGCCTCACCTGAGTAGCTCAGACCGTTGGTTAGGTCAACCTCAGACTTTGAAGGATCCAGAATACCGTTACGCTGTAAACCAAATTCGGTGCGCTTAAGCTGCTCGGTCTGGAAGCCACCCATTACATGGAAGTTATGTTTCTCGGCTAGGCTCCATGTGTACTCGGTATAAGCCTGGAAGTTCAGGTAGTTATCCTTAAACTCGTCCTCGTGAACGTTCGAGCCCTGGTTATAGATGATAGCCTCGCCAGCCACGTTGTGGTTGTAGGTGCGCTGACTATCCCAGTGGCGGATAGCGTTATCTATTTTGTAGTTGAAATCGATATGTGTAATCCAGTTCTTAACAGGTTCGATAACGAAACCAAGCTGATGGTTAAGTACGTCGCGCTCCTTACGGTCGGTACCACCTGTAGCCAGAGCTAGAGCTGGCGATGGTGAGGAGTACAGATAACCGTTGCGATCGTACAGAGGCAGCATAGGCCAACCCTGACGGGCCATATCGTTATACAGACTGCTTGTAAGCGCAGCAGGACGATGATAGTTTGTGCGAGCAAAACGCATGTTGTAGTTCATGCGAATCCACTTGGCCAGCTCGATGTTCATCTTGGCTGTACCATTGTAACGTTTGTAACCATCGCTACCCATGTTCATGAAACCACCCTGATCCAGGTAGCCGATTGATGCATAGAAGTTAAGTTTATCCGAACCGCCGTTTACGCTGGCGTTGTGTTCCTGCGAGAAGGCTGAGTTACGATAAACCACATCATACCAATCAACATCGTCGATACCATAGCCGTAACCATCGTCCCAAGTTACACCATTCTGCGAACCGATAGCGTAAACCAGCTTACCATCGGCAGTACGGCGTGTGCCAGGACCTACGGGTGTCGCCTCATGATACTCCTTGATGGCTGCCATACGATCAGCATCGAAGAATACCGACTGACCTTGATTGGTTTTTGCATCGTTCAACCACGAAGCGTAATCAACCGAGTTCATCATGTGCTTACCACGAATCAGGTTGCTGAAACGGAAACTGTTATTATAGTTAACCTTTACCTTACTATCCTTGGCACCATTCTTGGTGGTAATCAGGATAACGCCGAAAGGTGCGCGGCTACCATAGATTGATGATGCAGCAGCATCCTTCAGTACAGAGATGCTCTGGATATCCTGTGGGTTGATGGTGTTCAGGTCACCCTCCATACCATCGATCAGAATCAAAGGCGAACCGCTTGAACCCTCACCGATAGTGGCGGTACCACGAACGTTAATGCTGGGTGAAGCATCGAGCGAACCACTGGTTGATGCGATCTGCAATCCTGGAACGACACCCTGCAAAGCCTGAGCGGCATTAGCAACGGGACGCTGAGCCAGCTCGTCGCCATCAACAACAGAAACGGCACCCGTAAGGTTAACCTTCTTCTGGGTACCGAAACCTACTACTACTACCTCCTGAAGTGCCTTTGAATCCTCAAGAAGAATAATCTTCAGATTCTGTCCATTCACTTTGACAACCTGCGTCTTGTAACCAATGTAACTTACCTCAAGATCCTGACCACGATTAGCATCAATCGCAAAGTTACCATTAAAATCACTGATAGAGCCGGCCTGACCGCCTTTTACCTTAATAGTTGCTCCAATGATGGGTTCTCCCGCTGAGTCGACAATAATACCATTTACGATTGCCGACTGATGGATTTCATTTACTCCTCCTAAAGCCTTGGCTTGATTTGCCGGGACTGTAAGGAGCAACGTTGTCAAAGCTGATGCCAATAGGGCACGCTTTGATGACCATAGAAATACGTTGTTCATCTTTTAATAAATTAGTTGTTGATTAAATTGTTTAGTAATATACCTATTATACGTTAGTTGCTTTTTGTGCATGCAAAATTACGAAAATTATCCGGCAATGCTATCGCAAAGCCGAATAATTTTACATATTTTAATCATCGATTGAGATTGTAAAGCCATCAAGCAAGATTATCCTCCAATGTTGTTCGAAGTTGCTGAATGCCTTGATGATTATTGTCTAGAGCCTCAACCTCTGCTAAATACTTCTGTGCTTTTTCGGTATTGCCCATACCTGTGTAACCGAGCGCAAGCATATACTTACAATGAATAAGATTCTTCATATCAAGAGAGTCCTCCCAGATGAGCAAGTCGGGCAACGATACCGCGAAATAGTCCATAATCTGCTTTTCAAAAATATGCTGCTTACCATAGTTAATCAGTTTGAAAAAACGTCCATGGGCTTCATCAATACGCCCCAACTTGTAGAGGGCCAGTCCCTGATAGAAGATCTTATCAGGTTTTGCGTCGTTATAATACATAGCGGCAACTGGCTCTTGTGGTCCTTTCGTAGCTTCTTCCCAACACCAGACAGCTTTTTCTTTCTGCCCAAGAGAATCATAGGCGATTCCTAGCAGATAGTAGAAATCGCTCTCCTGCGCACCATACAATTTTCCTTCACCAAGGTGATGAGGATAATCCAGGCACTCACTGAGCAAACGGATGGATTTTTTGTAATTCTTGTCGCAAAGAGCTTGCTTAGCCAGTTCCACGCGGCATATCTGATACTGAGTCGAAACTTTACCCTCGCCTCCTTCCCATGGATGGAAAAAGTGATTGTCAAGTTTTTGCATGGCCTCTTCATAGCGACCAATCTCGTTAAGCAAGGTAATCTCTTCTAATACAAGATCATCGCGACGCTGAATGAGCTGAGGATAACGCTGTAAAAAAGCAAGTCGTTCGCTGTGAGGACGATGTAGTCGTTTATAGAGCTGATCCAATTCCATCAGTACACGTTCATCGTTTTCATCAAGATGGAAAGCTCTCTCCATATATTCGAGAGCTTCCTCCTGACGATTCTGCTTATTAAAACGTCCCAAAGCAAGATTGCGCCATACTGTAGGGAATGTTGGATTGAGACGAGCGGAACGTTCCCAATTCTCGATAGCAAGTTCGTACTGACGGGCTGCGTAGTAGAGGCATCCAAGATAATAAGGAGCCTTAGCTCCTACCGGATTTTTCTCCTTGGCATTTTCAAGCGCAAGAATATCCTCTAAACGGTTAGGGAAGCAATAACTGCTATCAGCATTCTCAGCCTCGTCATATCTACCCATATAATAATAGGTCATAGGACTAGTTGCCTCCTCACTGATGGCCATCTCCCAAATAGCCTCAGCCTCTTCAGTAAGTCCTGCGGCCAGGTAATCAAGTGCTAATTCATCATAATTCTGGCTGCTATGTCGCAACATAGTCTTTATCTCATTGAGCATTGTCTGATCATGGGTTATCAGATATTGTTCATAACGACAACCATAATTGAAAAGATCGATATCTAACGATTCTCTGATGAGTGATAAGGCCTTATCTTTGCATTCCAACTTGCGCAGAACGGCCACTTTCAAGACACGGGCTTTGTGGTTATGCCAGTTGTTATTCAAGCAACGGTCTATTTCATCAAGAGCATCCTCATAGCGCCCCTGCATTGTACTGATTTTAGCAGCCTCAAAATAACCGGCATCTGCCCAAGCCTTACTCCATGTAGCTTTCCAAAAACAGTCATAAGCTTCATCGATTTGCCCTTGATATTTCAAAGCAAGAGCCAAATTATAGATAGGTTCGCTGTCGTATGGATTGGGATTGCGCTTTTGCGATAATTTGACTGCCCTGCGCAGATAATCCTCTGCTTTCTGGAAACATCCCTTGCGGATATACCACAATCCCATAGCATTCAGGCAGCGGATGTCATAAGGATCGCGACGAAGAGCCTCCTCATAATAGTCGGTAGCATTCCATGTGGCATGACGATACTGTTCCAGATGCAGACCCGTCAGATAGAGTTGTTCGTTAGTTTTCACCTGGTTTGGCAACAAGGCAGGCTCGGCACTATCAGGGACAGGACGAATAACATCAGCCTCAGCATGCCAGGAAAGCACAATACGCTGGCCATATACAAAGCTTTTCACAATCTCAAAGCTAAGTTCGTCCATCTTGGCATCTTTAGTATCAACAGTTTCCGTAAGTACATTCTCTGGCGATACTGTTAGTTCCCTTTGGTAGTACATCTCCCCTTTGTCGTTGCGAAGAATAATAGAAACATGCTGTTTGTTTGTTGCAAAGAGTTTGAACTCAACCTTGCCATCGCCTACCTCATTAATATTGAATATCAGATCCTTGGTAGCCTGCTTCACCACACCCAACTCCCGATAGGGCATGAAATATTGAGTAAACATCTTTTCCTCGTAGGGCATCAGCCACGTGAAGTCTGGCTGATTCTCGGTATAGACACCAGCCATCAACTCTATATAAGGACGAAAGCCCTTACGCTCGATACCCCATCGTTTCATTTCCTCAGGTGTTGCCTCATCTGTCAGGTTGCGATCCCACGCACGACCGAAATCACCGTTGCCCCATGTCCATTGTTTCTTGCCTGGCGAGAAGTGATGACTAGCTACATGTAGCATACCTGCCTGAGTGTCGTTTTCGTAACCACCCTCAAAGTTAAAGCGAGAATTTATACCCATGTAACTCGTCGGTACATAGATATTCCTATAGTTCGAGATATCAACACCTGCTGAATAGTCCATCTTATAATAGGTACCCGTGGCGATGGGGAACGACGAAACAGCACGCTTTCCATGATCAAACACAGCGTTGATATCAGGCGGGAATACGCTCTGATAGGCATCGTTCACCTCTACAGCTGGGTTGGCCCACCAAAGGAAAGTCTGCGGCACATCTGTTCGATTATACAAGCGGCCCTTAATCTCAAGATAAGCACGACCCGGGTGCAATGTAAAGCCCGCCATACCCTTTTGATGAGACATTTTCTCCATCTCATTCACCCAAACACAAATACTGCCATCAGCATTCTCTTCGATACAAGTGTCGACAGGCATAAATGTTGTTGGACGATGGTGCTGCGGCCAGTTGAACTCAATACCGCCACTAATCCAAGGACCAGTAAGTCCGACAAGTGCCGGTTTGATGACATGATTATAGTACACAAAATGACGTTTGGCTATTTTGTCATAGGCCATCTGTACACGACCACCCAGTTCCGGCAATATCATCACTTTAATATATTCGTTTTCTATCCAGATAGCCTGATAGTCCTTATCCACCTTCTCATTGCTCATCGTCTCGATAACAGGATAAGGATAAACCACACCGCTACTGCCCTGATAGACACGTTTTTCAAGGAATATGGGGTTCTTTTCTGGTTTACCAACCTCATAGGTCGGAATTGTCACCATCTCTCGCCAAGCTTTTACCATCGTTATATAATTTCTTATATGACTAATTCATTTTCAAGTTCCTCCAAACTCTTTCCTTTGGTCTCTGGACAACAACGAAACAAGAATATAAAGGCACAGATACAGATACCACTATAAATCCAGAAGGTACCGCTGCTTCCAAGAGCAGCATTCATCGAGGGGAACGAGAATGTCAGAGTACAGCAGCCTACCCAGAGAGCAAAAGTACAGGTAGCCATCGCTATTCCTCTCACACGATTAGGGAATATCTCAGCCAAAAGAGTCCAGGTAACTGGGGCTAGCGTCATGGCATAGACCGATATTGCAGCAACAACAAGCGCAACCATCAATATGCCTGTCATACCCATAAAATAACAAGAACCCAAAATAAGATAAATCATCCCCAAGCCGCCAGCGCCTAACAGAACCAACATACGACGTCCCCATTTCTCAATAGTATAAAGGGCTACAACAGTAAATACAACATTTGCTATACCTATAATGACAATGTTGATAAACATATCGTCAACATCAAAGCCGGCGCCAACAAATATCTCTTGTGCATAGTTGAAGATAACGTTGGTACCACACCACTGCTGGAATACAGCAATTACAAGTCCCAACAGCAACACGTGTCTGTATTTATTTTGTAACAGCTCATTCATGCCTGCTTCCTTTTTCTTACTAAACGCTTGTGGCTCTGACTTCATCCTCAGATATACAGGACTCTCTGGAATAAACAAACTCATCAAAAGGAACAATGCGGCTGGCAACGTCTCCGCCCAGAACATCCAGCGCCAGCCCCATTCCACATTCCATACCTGAGCTGCTGCTACCGTTGTATCCTTGGCCAGCAGCCAATTCACGACCTGAGCACCTAAAATACCCAAAACAATAGTCATCTGGTTAAGACTCACCATACGTCCTCTAATATCTGCCGGACTAACTTCCGCAATATACATTGGAGCCAGAGTAGAAGCTATACCTATACCAACACCTCCTATAAAGCGAGCTATATTAAATAAGGACAGATTACTAAAAAGACCCGTAGCAACAGCCGACACTGTAAACAATACGGCAGAAAGAACCAACAAAGGCTTACGCCCGTATCTATCGGCAGCACTCCCTGCTACCATAGCACCAACCAGGCAACCTATCAGAGCTGTTGACATCGCCACACCTTGTACCAAAGGAGAATCATTGATACCAAAGAACAACTCGTAGAATGGTTTGGCACCACCGATAACTACCCAGTCGTAGCCGAAGAGCAATCCGCCCATTGCCGAAACGGCACAGATAAAATAGAGATATCCCTTACTATAACTCCGCATATTCCTTCATTGATTGTTTGCTGGGTGCAAAGGTACAATAGTTTTCGCTTCTACTATATAGAAAATACAACGAATTTATATGGATTATCTTACACTTACAAAGAACTACACCATCATCTGGATAATAAAAAGGAGTGCCCTCATTACTGAGAGCACTCTAAAACTGTTTTTTTGATATGTCCTAGTTCTAATTTAGGGAAGGCTGATAGCCTCAGAAGGACAAACACTAGCGCATGTGCCGCACTCTGTGCAAGCATCAGCATCAATTACATAGCGCTCTGCGCCTTCAGAAATAGCCTCTACTGGGCACTCACCTGCACATGTTCCACATGAAATGCAGTCTTCGCCAATTACGTATGCCATAATTTATAAAATTAAAGTTATTAATACTATATTATACTCACTTTTTGCGATGCAAAAGTACAACATTTCCTAGATAATACCAAATATTAGGTAGACTTTTTTTATTATTTATACATTGTCGAAATAACAAAACACATAATATCCCGTCTTTTTTTTCGTTATTATTTTAACTATGCATAGGAAGATTATTACCATTATAACTCTGCTTCTTGCGACAACATGTTTCTCGCAAAAACGCACTATCCAGCACAAGCCGTATATCGACTTGCGCCCCATGCATTTTGGCATCCTCGTAGGTATGAACCTACAGGATGTTGAATTCGAGAACATTGGCCCTCAGACTATAACTCTGGAAGACGGAACCACACAACAGCAGACTATCGTATGCGATGCCGACCGGTGGAATACCGGATTCTCAGTAGGCGTACTGGCCAACTTACGCCTGAACGAATATCTGAACCTGCGTTTCTCGCCCACCATGCACTTCGGTGCCAAACACCTGACCTTCTACAATCTGACAGATATGGGTCAGCAGGAAGAACTGCCACATGAGGAAAGACAGGACATGAAGAACACCTACGTGGCATTCCCCCTAGACTTGAAGTTCTGTGCTGAGCGGTGGAACAACTACCGTCCCTACATGACTGCTGGTATCAACCCGATGATCAATCTGACAGGCAAGAGTCAAGACTTTGTTCAACTAAAACGGAGCGACCTGTTCCTGGAAGTTGGATTGGGATGTGACTTCTATCTGCCATTCTTTAAGCTCATCCCCGAGCTGAAGTTCTGCTACAGTCTGAGCGATGCTATAGATCACAAGCATGCGGAAGAACTAAAGGATGCAAACAAACGAATATATACAAATGCTGTGACCAGCGGCCACAGCAAAATGATTGTTCTGACGTTTTACTTCGAATGATTATTTTTCAAGATTCAGAATAAGTTTACCCACGAAAGCGCCATGCTTTCCGTTTTGATCAACGGGAATTAGCTTACCATTCTTATCGGGGGCATATTCGAGTGTAGGCATATAAGTATGAGTATGTCCTCCCAGCACAAGGTCACAACCTTCCGTCTGACTCAGGAACTTCTCATCACAATCGCCTTCAATGTTCCATCCAAGGTGAGAAACACAGATTACCAGATCGCACTTTTCCTGCTTACGGAGAATATCGATATACTTCTGTGCTGTTTCCGCAGGATCGAGGAAGGCGATACCCTCGCAATTGCCATCGAAGACAAGTCCTTTCATCTTTGGCGAAAGAGCAAAGACACCAATCTTCACACCACTACGCTTCAGTATGATATAGGGTTTGACGAGACCTTCGAGCACCGTACCTGTACAGTCGTAGTTAGAACACACAATAGGAAAGTTTGCCATGCGGAAAAGACGAGCCATATTGTCCATACCAAAGTCGAACTCGTGGTTGCCGATAGTTGCGCAGTCATAACCCATTTCATTCATGAGACCAACCTCCACTTCACCTTTGAAAAGCGTATAATAGCCCGAGCCTTGGCTGAAGTCGCCAGAGTCGAAGAGCAGGAGGTCTGGGTTCTGGGCACGCTGTTCCTTAATCATATTAACACGACGGAGGAAACCCGCACGACCAGCAAGATCCTTATTATCAAGATTCGAACTAAGAGGCATGATGGTGGAATGGGTATCATTAGTATGGAGAATGACGAGTTGCTTTTGTTTCTTGGCACTCACTGCGAACACTGACAACAGTGCTACTATTATAATAAGGTGTAAACGTTTCATAATTATTTCACTTTTATACGTCCTTCAACTTGAGAATCGACAACCACGCCACGAGCCTGATGGTCACGGAAATAATTCATAATAAGATAGCGTGTGTTGTTGCTGGGATTGGCAGGTGCAACGACATTGGTGCCCTCTCTGAGAGCTGGCATGCCATCGTTACCTTCAATCAGATAGTTGATGGTTGCAACGCGATACTCTCCTTGAGGATCAATCTCCTGACCATATAGACGAGCAGAGAGCAGTCGTCCTGTATCATCAGGAGCCATTTCGATCTCAAGTTCTACTCCATGACTCACGCCCTCGCCTCCCCTATAGGCAATCTGGCGGAACAGTTCAAGCATCTTCTCGCCAGAAAGTGTGGTAAAACAGATGCGGTTTTCAAAAGGGGCAACATCAAGCACATTACCATAGGTAACTTCCCCCTTGGTAAGATCAGCGCGGATACCTCCCATATTATAGACACCCAATACAGGCGATTCACCATAATCCTTAGCCGCCCACACCAAGATATCAGCCAACAGGTTAGAGAGGTCACTCTCAGGACGAGTGGCGTGCATATTGTGTGCTACAATGCCCACAACGGGCCCCATGATACTATCGTTAATCCGCTTATAGGGCGCCAAGAATGCAGTAGCCGAGGCATCCGGATTCTGATCGTAACGGCTGTCAACAATGATACGAGTGCGGTCAACGCCGGTAAGCTGATAATGCTTGGGGGCACAAGAAGCAATTGTCAGCATGGCAAAAGCACTAAAAAAAACTTGTTTCTTAAACATACTAAGTAGTTTTAATGGGGCAAAGATACAAAAAAAATAGAAATAAATGCATTTTAATTTATAAATATTTGGTATTTTGCTCACTTATTCGTACCTTTGCACCCGCTTTTCGGCGTAATCGCTGGCAGGAAGTATCGAGAGGCCTGTTATGTTGCGTTGGAACGATACAACAAATTTAATTATTTAAAGAATAAGATGGATTTAATTAAAGTTGCTGAAGAAGCATTTGCAACCGGCAAGAAGTTCCCAGAGTTCAAGGCTGGTGACACTATCACTGTCGCTTACAAAATTATCGAGGGTTCTAAGGAGCGTATCCAGCTCTATCGTGGTGTAGTCATCAAGATTGCAGGTCACGGTGACAAGAAGCGCTTCACTGTTCGTAAGATGTCAGGTACTGTTGGCGTAGAGCGTATCTTCCCAATCGAGTCTCCGAACATTGAGAGCATCGAGATCAACAAGGTAGGTAAGGTTCGTCGCGCTAAGCTTTACTATCTGCGCAAGCTCACTGGTAAGGCTGCCCGTATTAAGGAGAAGCGTCGTGCCATTACTGCTGAATAAGAAAAGCAAAAAAAGAGAGGTTCCATTGCGGAGCCCCTTTTTTTATTTGTAATTCTCATCGGCACTGGTTTCACCATGAAGTGCCTCCTGAAAAGATTCCCAGTTCTGAAAGCCAGCTAACAATGACAAACGATCGAGGGTCTTACGATCAGGCTTCCTCAGAATCTCTTTCTCAACAGCCTCCAGCAATTTGCGGAGCGCAACGCGTTTCTTTTGCATAGTAAGAATATAATATAAGTTTGCTGCAAAATTACAAATAAAATTTGGCATTTCATTATTTTTACACTAATTTTGCACACAAAATAAAAAATAAAACTGCGATAACAATGAAAGAACTAGCACTCAAGTACGGATGCAATCCCAACCAGAAGCCCTCGCGTATTTTCATAGCTGAGGGCGAGTTACCCATCGAAGTGATTAACGGTCGCCCTGGATACATTAATTTCCTCGACGCCTTTAATGCATGGCAGCTTGTAAAAGAGCTAAAAGCAGCTACAGGCATGCCTGCCGCAGCCTCATTTAAACACGTGAGTCCTGCAGGTGCTGCCGTAGGCCTGCCTCTCTCAGACACGCTGAAGAAAATCTACTTCGTTGATGACGTAAAAGATCTGGACGAAAGTCCTATTGCATGTGCCTATGCAAGAGCACGCGGCGCAGACCGCATGTCGAGCTATGGAGACTTCGTAGCTTTGAGTGATACCTGCGATGCAACCACAGCCAAATTGCTGAAACGTGAAGTTAGCGATGGTGTAATTGCTCCCGATTTTACTCCTGAGGCTATTGAAATCCTAAAGGACAAGCGCAAGGGTACGTACAACGTGATTAAGATTGACCCCAACTACCAACCCGAACCTATTGAGCGCAAACAGGTGTTTGGCATCACCTTTGAGCAGGGCCGCAACGAGATTAAGCTCGATGACGAGGCACTGTTTGAAAACATGCCCACCAAAAACAAGACATTCACTCCTGAGGCCAAGCGCGACCTGATTATCGCTCTCATCACACTGAAATACACCCAGTCAAACTCAGTATGTTACGTAAAAGACGGTCAGGCCATTGGTATCGGTGCTGGTCAGCAGAGCCGTATTCACTGCACTCGTTTGGCAGGAAACAAGGCAGACATCTGGTGGTTGCGCCAGCATCCTAAAGTGATGAACCTGCCTTTCATCGACAACATCCGTCGTGCTGATCGTGACAATACTATCGACGTGTATATCTCAGAGGATCATGATGACGTACTACGTGAAGGAACCTGGCAGCAATTCTTCAAAGAAAAGCCAGAGGTACTGACTATGGAGGAGAAGAAGGAATGGATTGCAAAGAATACAAAGGTAGCCCTTGGTTCTGATGCATTCTTCCCGTTTGGCGACAACATTGAGCGCGCTCATAAGAGTGGTGTTGAGTTTATCGCACAGGCAGGTGGTTCGGTTCGCGACGACCATGTAATTGACACCTGTGACAAATACGATATCGCTATGGCATTTACAGGCGTCAGACTGTTCCATCATTAAGCCACATATATTAAAAACAGATTGATTATGGATGATTTTCAGAATATACTCGAAAACGGTATCAACTTCGGACGTGGAGGTGACAAGCCGAAAGATGATGGCAAGGTGAAGACCAAAGCCAAGAAAAAGCAGTATATCACTGGAGCGCACGGAAGCGGCAGTGCAAGGCAAAAAGCCAAGTATCGCGAGCAGCGTGCCAACAGACATAAGAAATAAGCAGAAAAGATAAGCCCCTCACCATTTTCGTTTAGTGAGGGGCTTCTTTATTTTATTCTTCTTTTGAGAAAGCTTCCATCCTATTGATGGCATTTGTCAACTTGTCAATGTTCTCACTGATGCGTTCATGCATTTCCTTTCGTTCCTGCTCTGTAAGACTAAAATCCGGACTACTCAGAACCTGAGAAAAGCCTGCAACGACATTCAGCGGTGTTCGAAGTTCGCGCCCCATTCCAGTAATGAAATGCAACTTCATATGGTTTGCCTTTTCAACCTTATCTAAAGCATTCTTCAGTTCCTTATTCTGTCTCCTTATCTTCCTAAGCAACTGGCGACGGCCTAATATATATATAATAAGGAACGTAAGGAAAAGACCTATAATCCAATGACTCATACTTCTTATGAGTTCACGATTACTAGCTGCTTCTTCACGACTCAGCATCAGATCGCGCTCTGTAGAGATAATATCGAAATTGGCATTCTGGGTAACACTGAAAGCCGAATCAAGATCATTGTAGAGACTGCGCATGGAAGCATAACAACTCTTAACATCACCCGCTAGTGTGTAAACTCGAATCACACTCAGGGCACTATCTACATTCAAATGTTGATTCTTAATGATTCCGATTGCCTCATCATACCGATGATTATAAGCAGCATGGGCTGCGTCCATTACACCATCATAACGATGATTAAAGCCTGGATCGTTACGACTCTTCAGGTAAGAATAGCGTTCATATATTAAGTCGAAGTCCTTACCATCGTCGTCTATAAGAAATGTCACAAATGCCTTTGTAGCCAACGAGAGTGACAAGAACTCCATATTGTCGATTTTCTTGGCCAGATCGATAGACTTGTCAGCATAAGCTATTGCTGTCTCCGGGTCGGCAAGATTCAAGAGGTTAGCAAGATTCAGATAGGTGGTCATCGAGAACTTCGGGTCACGATTACCTACCTGCTTCAATGCCTCAAGATAATAGCGTTTGGCCTTGGGAGTGTCGTAGCTCACGCGATAGACGTCGCCAAAAAGTCCCGTAGCCAGATAATAATATTCGGTGTCGCCATTCTTGCGTACATCCTCGTCGAGTTCTTTGGCAGTCTCCATTGCCTGGTAGATGTGCATATGGCGCACATCGTAGAAGCCCTCATTGCATTTAATCTTATAATAATCGGAAAGGCGATTATTCTTCTTAAGAACTTCTTCATACTCATGAGCCTTCTTATAAAAATCTTCCTCTGCATCCCCCTCATATAGTTCGCGGAACTCGCGGAACATCTCCAGCATTTTCTCTTCCTCCTGTGCATGGGTCGTTACAGAAGGAAAAAACAGAAGAAGCCAAACTAACAGGTTTGCTCTTAAATAAAACAATAATCTCTCACGGTGTACCATAATTCGAGTGCAAAAGTACAACCTTTCATCGAAACTAACAAATATTTGCAATAAAAAAACAAGATATCGCTTTGAAACAACGCAAAAAAATACTACCTTTGCAGCCCAAAGATACTATAACTACTGAGATATGAATCGAATAAAAATACTTTTAATCATAGTTTTACTGCTCCCATCAAACTTCATCAAGGCGCAGAAATATGTTGGTGGTGATATTTCGCTACTCACAAAATACGAAGAGCACGGAGCCAATTATATGGACAAAGACGGTGCTGCCATTAATGATCTGTTGACCTTTCTGAAAGAGCAGGGCATGAACGCCATGAGAGTCCGCCTTTTCGTCGACCCCAGCCGTGCCTCAGAGAAGCAACAGGGCGAAGGTGTATGTCAGGATATTCCATACGTAAAGAAACTGGGTAAGAAGATTAAGGATGCTGGAATGAAGCTGATGCTCGATTTCCATTATAGCGACACCTGGGCCGACCCTGGACAACAGGATATACCTTTCTCATGGTCCGTTAACAGTTGGGGAATAGATCAATCCGTCTATAAGTACACCAAGGATTGTTTAGAGGAACTGGTAGCAGCAGGAGCCACACCTGATTTCATCCAGACAGGAAATGAAATCAGCTTCGGTATGCTTTGGGGCATGGAGGTCAATGGACAATACGAAGACTGGGAGCAGCAGGGGTGTCATCTCGAAGTGAACTCCGAATGGACTGGTTATACCGATAAACACTGGGACAACTTTACCAAATGTCTGAAAGCTGCAGGCAATGCATGCCGTGAGGTGTGCCCTGAGGCCAAGATTATCATCCATACGGAACAAGCAGCCAACACGGCACTCGTAACCGACTTTTACAAGCGGCTAGACGACAACAGCGTTGACTACGATATTATAGGCACCAGTTATTATCCTTACTTTCATTGCGACATCGCACAACTGAACACCACTATTACCAAGTTCGAACAGACTTTTCCATCGAAACAAATCATGGTAGTAGAGACCGGATGCGGCTATCGCTACAAGATGGGCGATAAGGAAACAGGATATCCTCTCACCTACGAGGGACAACAGAAGTTTACAGCAGACCTGATTACAATGCTGAACAAGCATCCTAACGTAAACGGACTCTTCTGGTGGTTCCTCGAAGCTAATGAGTATGGGCTCGACTGGAGCACCAAGCGCGTAACCGACAAATGGTATGATGCCTCACTCTTTGACAACGAGACAGGCCGCGCCCTGCCAGCCCTATACGAACTGAAGAAGTTTGCTGATAGTTCCGCATCCTTCATACAACCATTATCAATCAATGGCTACAAGGACACAAATTGGTATGATTTATGTGGTCGCAAACTCTCAGAAACGCCTAAGGTCAAGGGGGTCTATATCAACAATAAAAAGAAGTACGTAACAAAGTAATAGTTTGTCGTAATGAAACTATGAGTTAGTCGTAATGAAACTAGGGGTTTCATTACGACTAACTTCATGTCCTTAGAAATTCAGTTCTTTACCACGATAGAACTCGAGGAGCGCATGCTGGTAGAGATCCTCATAGCGAGCCTGAACCAAATCCGACTCTGCTTTCAGGTAGGCATTCTTGGCTTCATTAAACTCAGTGATTGTAGCCTTGCCATTCTCGTACTTGGCCTGCATCAACTCAAAGGCATCCTTTGAACTCTGGAGAGCTTCTTTTGAAGATTTCTCCTTGGTCTGAGCATTCAAAGCATTGTAGTATACCTGCTGAATCTCCTTATATAATGTCTTTTTAGTGTTGTCGACCTGTAGCTGCTGTGTTTCAAACTGAATCCGAGCATTGCGTACATTATTACGTGTCTGGAAACGATTAAAGATGGGCACATTCAGATTCAGGCTGATGCTCTGCGAGAAACGATCCTCAAGCTGTTTTCCAAAGCTATCATTGGAGCGGCCAGAATCGGTATAATAGTTCGTAGATAGTCCAGCGCCCAAAGAAAGTGTAGGATAGTGACCAGCCTGAGCCACCTTGATATTGTGCTCGTAGGCTTTCAAGCGCAGCTGCTGAGCAGCAATCTCCGGCTTTACTCCTAAAGCTTCTGCATAGACTTGATCAGGAGTAGTCATGAGAACCATGTCTGTAGGCAACTCGTCAGGGTTAGGACGCACGATAGCAAAACCATCGGGCGTAGGCAACTCAAGCAACTGAGTCAGTGTAAGCAGAGCCAAACGTGTGTTATTATCAGCCTGAGTAGCTGTCAAATGGCTGTTAGCCAGTGCAGCCTTCTGCTGAGAGAGTTCTGCCTCAGAAGCCTTACCATTCTCTACGAAAGCCTGAAGACGAGCCACCTGAGCTGAATCGATAGCAATCTGGCGATGAGCCACATCAGAGATCTCCATATCATAGAGAATCTGCACATAAGCCTGAGCCACCTGCATACGGATATCGTTCTTAGCCTTTTCTAAATCCGCAGTATAAGCTTCAAGATTCAGTTGATTCATCTTGATTTCATTAGGGATACGGAAGCCTGTAAAGAGAGGCATACTGGTATTAATCCCCATTGAAGTATTGGTCGTATTAGTATTCGCATAAGTATTATCGGAAGTCAAGCCACGACCAAAACTGAGGTTCTGCCCAACACTGGCACTAACATCCGGCAGACGCGAGTTCTTAGCTGTTGACAGTTGCAGTTCCTGCTGACGACACTGGTTGGCCTGCTGTTTGATACTGATATTATGTTCTACGGCATAATCGCAGCACTCACGAAGCCCCCACTGCTTCTGTGCCCATGCTGGGCTGAATGAGAAATAGGAAATGATAAATGAAATCCCTATTACCCTCATCAAACAATGATTCTTTTTCTTCATTTTCATAACACTTATTCATTATTATCTTCGGCAATAATCTCTGGTCCACGAACCTTATCCTTGGTAGTCACGCCCTTCTTAATTTCAATGTTCACACCATCAGAAAGGCCTGTTTCAACCAGCTTGCGCTCATATGACTTCTGCTTTCCAGAACCTTTTATGATATATACAAAGGTGGAATCGCCACTGAACTCGATAGCGCTCTCAGGAATGCTAAGCACCTTCTCGGCCTTGTCCAATACAATTTCAGCATTAGCACTATAACCAGAACGGATTTTGCCTCCTTCAGTCAGTTTCACAGCAGCCTTAATCTCAAACTGGTTGGCACCGTTATTCTCAACAGCCTTCGGAGAGATATATTCCAAAGCCGCATCGAAACTCAGGTCCTGCAAGGCGCCGATAGTAATCTTCATAGGCATGCCACTGACCAGCTGACCTACTTCAGTCTCATCAATATTGCCACGGAAGATAAGATCGTTCATATTGGCCACAGTAGCAATAGTGGTACCATCGTTAAAAGTGTTAGCCAGAATCACTGAGTTACCCACCTTTACAGGAACGTCGAGGATAACGCCACTAATTGTTGAACGGATGAGTGTAGACGAGGCCTTGGCATTCGACTGCGACACACCATCGCGAACAACTTGAAGCGCATCTATGGCAGCAGCCTTCTCTTCCTTTGCCTGCTGAAGGCTCTGTTTCACCTTATCATAGTCATCAGCAGAAACCAGTTTCTGGTTGTAAAGATTCTCTTCACGATTGAAGTTCACCTGAGCCTGCTGCAGATTAATCTCTGCCAGGCGTACACGTGCCTCAGCACTTGAGAGCTGTCCCATGTCTGGTATTACCTTTACCTTAGCTATCACATCTCCTGCATTCACATAGTCGCCTGGTTCCTTGTAGAGTTCTGTGATAATACCAGAAATCTGCGGCTTCACATTCACCTCGTTACGAGGTTCAATCTTTCCAGTGATGATCGTTGTCTTCTGAATGTTCTCCACCTTTGGAGTATACTCATTATAGACAACTTCCTTGGGTTGACCCTTCTTCCAGAGGAATACGAATGTTCCAATGAAAATCAAAGCGATAATCGCTGCGATAATAAGTTTTCTATACCTTTTCATACCTTATATTATTTATTGTTTTTTTTATTCTATATTGTTTTTACTCGTCCCTCATTGCATCAACAGGCTTGATGCTCATAGCCCTGGCCGCAGGGGCTAATCCTGCAAGCACGCCTAACGAGCTGACCACGAAGCCACAGAAAATGGCTTTCCAGAAACCTATCTGATAATGAGTGGTTATAATACCGTCTTCCATGCTTCCCATCTCCAACATCTGGAGTATCAACACTCCAAACAGGATGCCACTCATACCCGCGACAAGAGTTAAAACGATACTCTCTGATATAATCTGACTAAGAACCATCTTTGGCGTAGCTCCAATCGCTCTTCGAATACCAATCTCTGTAGTTCGCTCGCGCACTGTCACCATCATAATATTTGATACGCCAATAGCGCCAGCCAACAATGTTCCAATACCAACGAGCCAAATAAGTAAGTTCAAACCCGACATCAGGCTGTCAAGCATTTGGAATACCACTTCCGTATTAAACAACATCGCTCCCTGTTCATCTGTTGGGTCGACATAGTGAGCCCTTGCAATGGTTTCTCGGATTCGGTCTGATATTTTCGACATCACGACACCAGGCTTTGCGGTAACACCAATCAAATGTACGCGATTACCAAGATTATAGGCTTGCCGCATCTGAGAGAAAGGCAAACAGATACCCGTTCCAGGCTCTCCATTAAAGCTTATACCTTCTGCAGCGCCAAAGTCTACACCCACAATCTGATAATAGGTAGAGTCTATACGGATAGATTTACCACAAGGATCGCCTCCATCCTTAAACAACTCCTGATACACCTTCTTCTGGATAACGCAGACCTTTCTGCGCTCCTTAATATCCATATCGTTGATGTAACGTCCATAGCGCAACAACGGTTCCTGAATGGCACAATACGAAGGCTCTACACCTGATACATTAATACTCGCCTTCCTATCGCCATAATAGGCAAAACTACTGCTACCAAACAAGATAGGCGTCACTACATCGAGTTCGGGCACCTGATGTTTGAGTCGTGCTACATCCTTATAGTCCATACTCCACCAACGGCCCTTGCGGAATCCCTTATATGGTTTCGAAGTATTCTGAGCCCAGATCATAGCAGAGTTAGTAGCAAAGCCCTGGAAATTCTTCTGAATCTGCTCCTTAATACCTGAACCTCCACCAATAAGTACAATAAGCATGAATACGCCCCAGAACACGCCAAATCCCGTCAGGAACGAACGCAACTTATTACGAGTCAGCGTATCAAGTATTTCTCTATATGAATCTATATCTATTTTCATAATCTTAATCTGCTCTTAATGCCTCGATGGGGCGGATTTTACTTGCTTTAAAGGCAGGGATTAGACCGGCTATCGTTCCAGCGATCACCATGACCATCGTTGCTTCGATACACACATCCAGTCCTACCGTCGGATCAATAAACATCGCCATCGAACCCGCTCCAAAGTCTGCCACTTGATGACCAGCCGTAGCATCCATATATTCATTAGCCGCTATACCCAATACCATACCGATATAGCCAAAAAAGGTGGTAATGGTTACACTTTCGACAATAATCAGTTTCAGGATGCTCCATGGTTTAGCGCCAATGGCCTTACGAATACCGAACTCGTGAGTTCTCTCTTTCACCGTGATAAGCATGATGTTCGATACACCCACGATACCAGAGAGCAATGTCAGAAGTCCAACCACCCAAAGCGCCGTATGGATAACTTTTACCGCCAGATCCATCTGAAGACTCTGTCTGTAGTTATTACGAATCCAAATAGCACTTTCATCTTCTGGATGAACATGGTGATTCTCATTCAGACGCTTGCGATAGGCCTTCTCAAATTCTAAATTCTCTCCGTCGGATTCCAGACCGTGGAAAGTAAACTCGATACGTCCTGCATCATCGTCCTTGGCTCCATAGATGCGTTTGATAGCTGAATATGAAGAATAAGCATCTGCTCGGCTGTTTTCTCTCTCCTTATAGATGCCTACCACTTTAAAGGCAAAATTGCCCACCTTAACATAAGTACCCAAAAGTTTTTTATAGTCTTTCGGACAAAGCTCTTTTGCCTGCTTATTGCTTACGATAAGCACTTTACGACTCTGATTTATATCAACATCATTGATAAAACGGCCGTAAAGCATCTCCATTTTCTCAATCTTTGTATGGTTTGGGTAGACGCCACAGACAGAGGTTGAGATATACTGCTGTCCCAAACTAATGGTTGCAGAAGTACGATACTGCGCTCCCACCTCATCAATATTCTCCTTAAATTCCGTCTCCGTAGTATTGATGTCACGCTTCTGGAGATTGATCCAGCGGCCTTCCTTAAAACCATGATATGCTTTTGAGGTTTCGCCACCATAGACAATCATCGAAGACGACAAGAAACGCTGGTTTTGCAAAATAGTGGCATTTATGAGGCCATTGCCCGAGCCCAGCAGCACAATGAGCATAAAGATTCCCCATGCCACAGCAAAGCCTGTAAGCGTAGTACGCAGTTTGTTGCGCCTGGCAGTCGACCATATTTCACTTACTATATCTCTCATAATCTATTTACTTCATCATGCCGTTGATACCGAATGGACTTGCGTTGTGATCGAGGTTCTCCTCTATCTGACCAATAATTCCGTCTTTGATGTGGACAATTTTATTAGTCTCATTCGCCACACCACTCTCATGAGTCACTACGACAATAGTCATACCATCTTCCTGATTCAGCCTTTTGAGCAACTGCATCACCTCCACAGAGGTCTTCGAGTCGAGTGCGCCCGTAGGCTCGTCGGCCAGAATAATCTGTGGTTTGGTGATGAGCGCTCTGGCTATTGCCACACGTTGTTTCTGTCCTCCCGACAGTTCGTTAGGGTAATGGTCAGCCCAATCAAGCAGTCCCAGACGGTCCAAATAGTCTAAAGCCATCTGGTGACGCTTCTTGCGACCGACCCCCTGATAGAATAATGGCAACTCAACGTTTTCCACGGCGGTTTTGAAAGAGATGAGATTAAATGATTGGAATATAAAGCCTATCATGTGGTTACGATACTCAGCTGCTTTACGCTCTGAGAGGTCCCAGATAGGCACTCCGGCTAACTCATAGGTACCAGAATCATAATTATCCAATATACCTAATATATTTAATAATGTGGATTTTCCTGAGCCTGAAGCGCCCATAATAGAAACGAACTCACCTTTAGCGATGTCGAGCGAGATGCCCTTTAATACATGAAGCGGCTGAGCTCCCTGGTAGGTTTTGTTGATGTCTTGTAAGTGTATCATAAAAACAACCTTCTTACCTTATTTTACTATTTACCTTTTGTTATTACTATTTTTGTCCGTTTGACGCTCATTATCATCGAAAAGTTTCAAATTATTGAAGAAAACTCTCATTCTTTAACATTTTGTAAGTTTCTATAAGCTTCTTCAACATCCCCAATACTAATATCGAGCAAGTTCATTTGGCGGAAGAGTTCTGGCAAGCGCTCTTTCATAAACTCCTGCTTACGGGCTTTCATGATCTGCTTCTTTGCACCTTTGGTCACAAAATAACCTAATCCGCGCTTATTGTAGATAATCTCTTCACGGGCCAACTGTTCATAAGCCTTCACTGCAGTATTGGTGTTCACTTCCAGTAGCACGGCATACTCACGAACGCTGGGTATACGGTCGTCGTCTTGATATACTCCAGAGAGTATCTCATCACAAAGGCGGTCGGCCATTTGAATATAGATGGGTTTATCGTTTGAAAAAATCATAATTAGTCCACTTATTAGTTATTAACTGAAAACCTTTAAAGATATGATACGACGCCCAGTAGTTAAAACAGGCGAGAAGAGGCAGTACCACAACGAGTACATAAGCCATAGCACCCACCGATGCATCTATACATACATTATCTTCCCACTTAGTCTGAAATATTGAAATCTCGAAATACATCAGTACTCTTCCAAACAGAGCCACGACTAAGATGATTACCATACTCGTCAGGACGAAGGAATACTTACGTAGCAGCGTTCCTCCGAGTACATAGGCCGAGTGGACCCATAGGATGATGACTGCAAGCAACGTCCTTTCCATCATGTTATATGAGAAACTGGATGTATCATTAAATCTAGGCGTCATGTGATCCAACAGTTCTGGAATGCCCGAAACCCATTCTTCGCCATATGTCAAACTACGGAATATCATTCTGGCCGTGTCTCCGACAGCAAACGACAGGAAAGTACAGAAAGTCCATATAACCGTTACAAAAATCACCGCCGAAAGGTACTTCTCTATGTTTGATGCCGGCAACATGAGAAAGGCCTCACGCCTCGCATTCTTATTTATATCAGAGAATATTTGGCTCACACCGACAGCTAAGCCAATGACGATAAATACAGCAAAGAATCCTGCTATACTGTCTATGATATATTCAGAGGATTGTCCTTTATGAAAATACCAAAACAACCACTCGCCAAAGAACGTTACCAGCGCATATCCTATCGTCCACATCAGCCACGGGTAGAAGATTACACTCAGATACCAATGGAACGTCTTACCAAATCTACATATATTGAAATTGTTCATAATCAATTTGTTATTACTATTCACTTTATATCTCTTACAGATTCACGAACTTTCCAACCGCTTGTGTCCTGCAGAAGAGCCTATAAGACAGCCAGAAGTTTACAAAGAGCCATAGCACATAGATGACATCCTCAATCACAAGCTCATGCGTAGAAGCTTTACTACTAATGCCAACAGTCTTTTCTGGACTCAGAAATAAAAGCAGCATACACAGCACAATGAGAACCAATGTCGTGAGTATCCAGGCATACTTGTTCGATCTGAAAAATGTGCCGCCAAGTACATAGCAAGAGTGGAGAGACAGCGAAAAGATAATAACTGTATAAATAGCTGCAGCAGGCACATATTGCACGGGTAACATAATAGAGCTCAATCTCTGATATATATCGGTTGTTACGAACAGGACATTCTCACTCCCCATCAGCGTGTTCACCGCATACTGAATCAGGTCTGCAGAGAAAAAAGCGACCAGATATATAGGCATCAGGATGATCCACGTAGAATAGCGCATCAGGTATTTCTCAAAATTCGATGCAGGCAACATCAGCAACATCTGAAGATCGTGCTTGCCTTTCATACTCGTGAACATCGTTGACGGACCTATGATAAAATTGACCAATAATACCGCTATCGTTATCACAGAACACATAGCATAGTTACGGTTAGCCCCGTTGACGTTGAACTGAAAAAAGTTTGTTGTATTCGCAAGGAACAACAAGGTCAGCAAGACAAACACCTGGAGGAACTTCCTCAGATAGAAGTTTTTGTCACAGGTCAGCGACCATTGTGCCAGTTTCCTAAATCTATGAATATTAAACTGTATCATACGCTCACCTCCTTAAATTCTACCCTGGGTTACAGCATTAAACAGCAATTCAAGATTCACCTGAGTCTCAGGACTGTCCTCT
Source organism: Prevotella sp. FD3004 (assembly GCF_000746155.1). Classification (NCBI taxonomy): domain Bacteria; kingdom Pseudomonadati; phylum Bacteroidota; class Bacteroidia; order Bacteroidales; family Prevotellaceae; genus Prevotella; species Prevotella sp. FD3004. Next base: position 258,584 of record NZ_JQKR01000008.1, read on the forward strand.
TTACGAGGCGCAATCACCGCATTACCCTGAAGTGAAGGTTCCGAATAAAGCACATCGTCCATCTGGTCTGGAGTACGATACTCAAAGGTGTACTTCTCCTGAATCTCAGCCACTGGCGCATCAAGCAACAGTTTCTGCTGAGAGAGAATCAGAATATGGTCGAGCAAAGCCTCTACATCGTGCACCTGGTGGGTAGAGATAATCAGTGTACGGTCGCCCGTCATATATTGTGTCACGACCTTTCGAAACTGCGACTTCGAAGGAATATCGAGTCCGTTAGTCGGTTCGTCCATCAGCAGCACCTTAGTATTGGCAGCAAGAGCGAAAGCCATGAAAACCTTCTTCTTCTGGCCCATCGAAAGAGCATTCAACTTCACATCAGTCGTAAGATCGAAATCCTTCAGACAGCCCTCTAACACCGTCGTACTGAACAAAGGATAGAAAGGACGGTTTATCTTAACATACTCATTTAGTGTCATAGAAGGAAGATTAAACTCCTCGGGTACAATGAAGATATCCTGAAGTGTTTCCGGCCTTCTCTTCTTCGTTTCAATACCATCTAAGCTTACGCTTCCTTTCTTAGGTCTCAGCAGTCCACTTATCAGATACAGCAGAGTTGATTTGCCCGTACCATTCTTACCAAGCAAACCGTAAATATTATCTTGTTTCAGCTCCAGACTGAAATCATCAAATACCAGATGTTTACCTCCGGCATACTTAAAACTAATGTTTTTTACTTCTATCATAACGATCTTAATTATATTGTTGATAATTACTTCTGTTATAGTGTACCACTTCAATAGTACACTGCAAAAGTAAGATTAATAGATATATCCTCCAAACTTTTTGGAAGAAATCTTCAGTCCTTTAACACACTTTAAGTTTTCACTCTCGCGTGTACATTAATTAAAGTAGAAGTAAATCAACGGGCATCGACACCCCACATCATTTTCTCACGAAGCGTATTGAAATAACGCTGACCAGAACGCTTCACTACCTTCACATCAAATGGTGCACGACGAAGCGTAATTCTCGTTCCCTCCTTGCATTTCTCCGAGCGGCCATCTATAGCAATGAGGAAATTATGGCTACGGCTCTCTACGGTAAGCGAGATTTCAGAAGAGTCTGACAATACAATAGGGCGAATATTCATAGAATGAGGCGCAACTGCCGTCATGGAAAAGACTTTAGTGCCAGGCACGATAATGGGGCCGCCATTCGAAAGCGAATAAGCCGTAGAACCCGTAGGAGTGCTTATCACCAAACCGTCAGCCTGATAGGTTGTCAGATACTCACCGTTAATATTTGCACGGATAGAAATCATCGAGGCTGTATCGCGTTTCAGAATAGCCACATCGTTCAGTGCGCAGTCGAAGCCTTCCAACTTCTCACCATCCAGTTCTACCTGTATCAGTGCACGGTTCTCTATAGAATATTCCTCTGCATAGAGTGCATCCATACACTTCTCAATATCCGAAGGACTTACATCGGCTAGGAATCCCAGTCGACCCATGTTCACGCCAAGAATAGGGATCATCTTCTGGCGCACACGACTGGCAGCCTTCAAGAAAGTTCCGTCCCCCCCCATTGAAATGACAAAGTCGGCATCAAAGTCGTCTCCCGTAAATATTTTGGCTGCATCGATACTAATACGCTGATTATCTTTCAGAAAGTAATAATATTCCATGTCAACATACAACTCTGCGTCATGCTCTGCCAAGCACGAGAGCACCTTCTGAATCGAGGCCGACTTCTTGGTCTGATAGATATTACCAAAAAGGGCAAATCTGAGTTTCCGACTTTCCATAATTACTTGTTTTGGTTGCAAAAATACAAAAAAAGCCACAGAATAAACAGATTCTCAAAGTTTTTTTATTATCTTTGCGCTCAGATAACTTCAAAAAGAAAATAATATGGCAAAAGTTTATGTATTCCTAGCAGACGGCTTCGAGGATGTAGAAGCTTTAATTCCCGTTGACGTATTGCGTCGCGGCGGCGTTGATGTGATAACGGTGAGTACCACCGAGTTTCCGCTTGTAGAGTCGGCTCATGGTGTAAACGTCGAAGCAGACATCCAGTTCGAGCAAGGCGACTATTCTGATGCCGATCTGCTGATGCTGCCAGGCGGTATGCCAGGAGCCAGCAACCTGTTTGCCCACGAGGGCGTGCGTCAGGCACTGAAGGCTCACTTCGAGGCAGGCAAGAAAATCTCAGCTATCTGTGCTGCTCCCGCTGTTGTACTGGCACCACTTGGCATCCTTGATGGCAGGAAGGCCACCTGCTACCCTGGCTTTGAGTCAGAACTAAAGAATGCACAGTATACTGGTGATCTCGTTACTGTCGATGGCAACATCATCACCGCCGAAGGACCTGCTGCAGCATTCCCTTACGCCTATGAGCTCCTCACCCAGTTAGTCAACAAAGGAACCTCCGACCAGATAGCCGAAGGCATGCGTTTCAAACACCTCATGGCATAATATGGATTATGTAATCATAGTGGCAGGTGGAAAGGGGTTGCGCATGGGAAGCGACATTCCCAAGCAGTTCCTACCTGTTGGCGGGAAACCAGTGCTAATGCGTACGCTAGAACGATTCCGTGCATACTCAGCCGATTTGTGCATCATCCTTGTATTACCAAAGGCTCAGCAAGACTACTGGCATGAACTCTGCAAAAAATATGCCTTCAACGTGGATTATCTGTTGGCTAATGGCGGACAGACACGTTTCCATTCCGTACAGAACGGACTAGCCTTAGTACCCAACGACGCACAGGGCGTGGTAGGCGTGCATGATGGCGTGCGCCCTTTCCCCGACATCGACGTTATCCGCAAATGCTACGAGACTGCCCGCAAAAAGAAAGCTGTCATTCCCGTGATTCCCGTCGTCGAGACTGTCCGCCAATTATCTTGCAATAGTTCGAAAACAGTTCCTCGCGATGAGTTCCGTCTTGTGCAGACTCCGCAAACATTCGACATCCAACTGTTAAAGGCTGCCAATCAGCAGCCCTACAATGATGGTTTCACCGACGATGCCTCTGTCGTAGAAAGCTACGGACAAGAAATCACCCTTGTTGAGGGCAACCGCGAGAACATTAAAATCACGACCCCCTACGATCTCAAAATCGCAGAGGTCCTTATCTGAATGGACATACTAGACCAAGACATACAATATCTCCCTGGTGTAGGACCTAACCGTAAAAAGATTCTGGGCGACGAACTCGGCATCCACACTTACGGCGATCTGCTCTACAATTATCCTTATAAGTATGTTGACCGTTCCAAGTTCTACAGCATCCATGAGTTGACAGGTGATATGCCCTTTGTACAGATTGTTGGTCACATCCTCAGTTTTGAGACTTTCGCGATGGGGCCTCGCAAAGAGCGTGTGGTGGCTCACTTCACCGATGGCACAGGCATCATGGACCTTGTTTGGTTCCAAGGCGGCAAATACGCCAAACAGTCGTACAAAATAGGGAAAGAATATATCGTCTTCGGTAAACCCACCATCTTCAACAACCGCATTAACGTAACCCATCCTGACATCGAAGAGATTAGAGACGATGGTCAGGAGCAGACAAACTTCGGACTGCGCCCTTATTACTCCACGACGGAAAAAATGAAGAAACGGGCGCTCAATTCAAAGACTATTGAGAAACTGACACGAGGGTTACTTGAGAAATTACCTCCGCTTCCAGAGACCATTCCCGACTTCATCACCGCGCCCCACTTCCTGATGTCGCGTGACAGAGCCCTACGCACTATCCACAACCCAATGGACTTCAAGGAGTTGGACCGAGCCAGAGTACGTCTCAAGTTTGAAGAACTATTCTTTATCCAACTCAACATTTTGCGCTACGCCAGTGACCAACGCCGCAAATACCGTGGCTACGTATTCTCGAAAGTTGGTCGGCAATTCAACACTTTCTTCCACGACTACCTGCCTTTTCCCTTGACAGAAGCCCAAAAGCGTGTAATCCGCGAGATACGAACCGACACCGGCAGTGGACGCCAGATGAATCGTCTTCTTCAGGGCGACGTCGGCTCCGGCAAAACCCTCGTAGCCCTCATGTCAATGCTCATCGCCATTGACAACGGTTACCAGACCTGCATCATGGCACCTACCGAGATTCTTGCCGAACAGCACCTTCAGACTATTATGCAGTTTCTCAAAGGGATGGACCTGCGCGTGGCACTGCTAACAGGAATCGTGAAAGGGAAACGTCGCGACGAAGTACTTGAGGGACTGATGGACGGCACCATCGACATCCTCGTTGGAACACATGCCATAATCGAGGATACTGTACAATTCGCACGCCTCGGCTTCGTTGTAGTCGACGAGCAACACCGCTTCGGTGTGGCACAGCGTGCCAAACTATGGAGCAAGAGTCAAAATCCACCTCATGTGCTTGTGATGACAGCCACGCCTATCCCCCGCACTCTTGCCATGACACTCTATGGTGACCTTGACGTAAGCGTTATCGATGAGTTGCCGCCAGGGCGCAAACCAGTAAGGACAACCCATGTCTTCGACTCCCGCATGACCTCGCTCTACGATGGCATCCGCCAACAAATCCGTGAGGGACGTCAGGTGTATATTGTATTCCCGCTCATCGAAGAGAGTGAGAAGAGTGATTTGAAAAATCTTGAAGATGGCTTCGAAGTGTTGCGGCAGGCCTTCCCTGAATTCCGTCTCAGCAAGGTACATGGCCGCATGAAGCCAAAGGAGAAGGAAGAAGAGATGCAGCGGTTTGTCAGTGGCGAGACCCAGATACTCGTAGCCACCACCGTCATCGAGGTTGGTGTCAATGTGCCCAATGCCTCTGTGATGGTCATCCTCGACGCCCAGCGCTTCGGTCTCTCCCAACTCCATCAACTCCGTGGACGTGTAGGCCGTGGTGCCGACCAAAGTTTCTGTATTCTCGTCACGCCTCCCAGACTCAGCGAAGATACCCGTAAACGCATTGACATCATGTGCGACACTAACGATGGTTTCCGCATTGCCGAGGCCGACCTGAAACTGCGCGGTCCCGGCGACTTAGAAGGCACCCAGCAGAGCGGCATGGCCTTCGATTTGAAGATTGCCGACATTGCCCGTGACGGACAGATTGTGCAAATGGCCCGCAACGAAGCGCAGAAGGTCATCGACGATGATCCTGAGTGCCAGTCAGACCGTTATTTTATGCTTTGGAATCGGTTGCGCCAGCTCCGAAAAACCAATGTCAATTGGGCTGCTATTTCCTAGCGAAAGTGTTAAAACAATAAAAAACTTTGTTAACGGAGACAGCTTTCTGCATGTTTTTGGAATAAATTACCTATCTTTGCAAACGATAATTTTGCTCTAACAGACAAACCATATCCGTAATGATAACAATTAAAATTTTAAAGTCGGCTGCATTATTGACATTTATGGCCTTTACATCTACCCCTGCTCAGGGGCAGGATCTGTTGGCCCGTCAGGCTCCTGTGGATCGCAAGATGAAAGCCGTCGACTCTATAGTTCTCAACAGACTGATTGAGCAGGAAATGTTTGAGAACCCCTCAGGTGATCTTTATGACGAATGGAGTAATAACCTTACCCATTATTCAGGCGTTACCCTCCCCGACGAGGCTACTATCGACCTCCGTGGTTTCTGTATGCCAACAGAAAGCCGCGTTGTAACCTCTAACTTCGGTGCCCGCTGGGGACGTCAGCATAAGGGTCTTGACATCAAAGTGTATATTGGCGATACCATCCGCGCTGCATTCAGTGGTAAGGTTCGCATCGTAAAATATGAGCCCCGTGGCTATGGTAAGTATGTCGTTATCCGCCACCACAATGGTTTGGAAACATATTACGGTCACATGTCGAAACAGCTCGTACGTGAAAATGAAGAAGTAAAGGCTGGCGACCCTATCGGTCTTGGCGGTAACACCGGACGCAGCACAGGCTCTCACCTCCACTTCGAGACCCGTCTCTGCGGCGTAGCTCTGAACCCTGCCCTGATGTTCGACTTCCGCAATCAGGACGTTACGGGCGACTTCTACACCTTCCGTCGCAGTAAGTATGCGGCAGAATCAGCTCAGGCCACTCGTCTGCGCGGTGCCAATGCAGGCAAGAACAGTAGTCGTTTTTCATCTGATGCCGACGACGATTCTGAACTTGCTATTGCAGCCCCCTCAGCATCGTTTGCACCTGAGGTTCACCTCCACAAGGTCAAGAAAGGTGAGACGCTTCAGTCTATCGCCCGCAAGTGTCACACCACTGTCGACGCCCTCTGTAAACTTAACCGCATCGGCAAGAACATCCGCCTGATGCCAGGACAGATTCTGAAATACAATTAAGTGAAAACATCATAACGATGAGAAGCCTCGCTCTGATATGAGCGAGGCTTTCTTTATAGTAAAAAGCAAGGAACTTTTGTTATTAAAGGTACCATTCAGTCATTAAGACGTGTTTTTCACAAAAAACGAGCATCTCGCTAAAGAACAGAGTAGTTGCAATACTCACTTTTCACCTCACACTTCTTACACTTCCCTCACCCAAAGCAAAGATCGGTTAGGTGTGGGAAGTGTAAGAAGTGTGGGGTATTTTTAGCATATGACAACTATCTATATTATAGATCACTTTTACCAAGTAACAAAAATACAAACATTTTATTTTGTATTATACTCATTTTTTCTTATCTTTGCATCATGAAAGATGGTTTTGAGCATTTTTATATCAGTTGGTATTCCCGAGCTAAAAATTTTGCACGGGAATATGTCCTTGATGATGTAGAGGCTGAAAACATTGTCCAAGATGTATTCATAAAAGTATATGAACGCTGGAATCTATTTGACGAGAATATTAATCTGACAAGCTATTTTTTTACAGCCATCAAGAATGAATCGCTAAAAACACTTCGCAAAAAACTGACTGTCGAAAAAGCAAAGGAGAGAATCCAGAAAGAGTATACAATGGAAATAAGGTTACGATATGACTCTCTTGAATCGCTCAACACTGCCTTCTCTGACGAAAAAAGTATTGAGGATTTGCTCTATGACGCTCTAAATAAACTGCCCGAAAGATGCAGGCAAATATTTGTCATGAGTAAATTGAAAGGGAAGAAACAGAAACAGATAGCCGAAGAACTTGGGATATCCGTTAACACCGTAGAAGTACAAATGGGTATAGCCTATAAGAAACTACGAGAAGAACTTAAAGACTATCTGCCTATCATTCTTTTCCTTTTTGGATTTATTAACAAACAATAAGATCCTACAATTAGTGGTTTCTGTAATCACTCTGATTATATACATATTAAGAACAAGGAAGCGAAATGGACGAGAGGGTTATAAAATACTATCAGAAGGAATTAAACAATACTGAGCAGATTAAGCTACTCGGTGAGGCCGAGTCAGATTCTCATTTGAGAAAAGACATGATGGATATCCAGAACATCCTATCGCTTACAGATTTGGAAGCTTCTCTAACCGATTTTGATGCAGGAAATAAAGGTTATCAGCACTTCCTTAGTATTCGCCGCAAGCAAAGGGCAAGCATTATCAGTCTAACAATATTACGCTATGCCGCAGTATTTCTCATCGGTATATTCAGCACATGGTTTATTTATAGTCAGCTGCAGAGTTCTGCAGAAAGCTCAATAGCACAAGTTTTAACCGTACCTGATGGTCAGCGAGCACATATAGTCTTACCAGACGGCAGTACCGTATGGGTGAACGCCCATTCGAAGCTAAGATATCTGTCTTCATTTAACAAGGAGCGTAAAGTAGAGCTTTCGGGTGAGGCATATTTTGATGTCGTTAAAGACGAAGGGCATCCATTTATTGTAACTACTAACGGGCAACAGAATATTAAGGTGTTAGGTACCAGCTTCAACGTATTCGCATATCCTGACGAACCTCTTACCGTCTCACTTTTACGAGGAAAAGTCGAAGTTTCCGAACTGAAGGACGAAAAGAACCTTGCTGTCTTATTACCTAATCAGCAATTAACGGAGAAAGATGGTCGTTATGTGATTAGTGCTATCGAAGAAGATCCCATTATGTGGAAAGACGGTATCTATTTATTCTCCAAGCAACGTATGAAAACCATCATCAAAAAATTAGAACTTTATTATGATGTACACATAACCGTGAAAGACGCTGCCATTGAGAATCTGGAGGTATCCTGCAAATTCCGCCAGCGTGATGGTGTTATGGAAATTCTGCGACTCATTCAGAAGGTTCACCCCTTTAAGATTGAGAAGAATGATGAAACGAATGAAATTACACTCTACCATTAGTTATAGGTAAAAAAGGTTAAACATAACATTTCTTTAAAAAAAGTAAGATTTTCATTAATGGATTTGGCGATGCTTGGGGTTATATAGACAGAATTGGAAATTCAACCAACTAAATATTAATAAAATTAAAATCTATCAAGATGAAATCCAAAGCAAACCTAATTCTAAAAAAGGCAAGGATTCTGCTAACCATCTGCTTTGTCCAGTGCTTCGTTCTGGTATCACAAGCTCAAAACCAGAATCTAAAGTTACCTTCGAAGACTGTAACCATTTCGCAGTTCTTTAATGCAATCGAGAAGCAAACAGACTTTTTGCTCGTTTACAGTGATGTCGATTTGGACGTCAAATCGAAAGTGTCGTTTGGTCAGACTTCTGGCAAATTGAAGATTTTCATGGATCAGTTTGTCAAGGACAGGGAAATCTCTTATGAGTTCACCACCAACAAGTACATCGTACTTTCCAAGCAACCTGCAAAAGACAGCTATCATATAGGTTCACCCGGCAGTCATCCGAGAGTAACTGGTGTCGTGCTCGATATGAGCGGAGAACCACTGATTGGTGCTACAGTATTAGAAAAAGGGAAAAAGAATGGTGTTATCACAAATATAAATGGTGAGTTTTCCATAGAAGCCCCTTTAGGAAGTACACTGATTGTCAGTTATGTTGGCTATAAGTCCAAGGAAGTAAAAGCAGGGAATAATCTGAGAATAGTCATTGAAGATGATTCACAGGTACTTAACGAGACTGTAGTTGTAGGCTATGCAACACAAAAGAAAGCCAACCTGACTGGTGCCGTAGCATCGGTAGATGCCAGTAAGCAGTTTGAAGGCCGCGTAATATCTGATGTAGGTCGTGGTCTGCAGGGAGCTGTTGCAGGACTTACCATCACCGACCCTCAAGGTGAGGTGGGTTCAAACCCGAAGATGAAGATTCGTGGTGCCATCGGCTCTTATGAAGGAGGTTCTTCACCACTGATTTTGCTTGACAACGTAGAAATACCTTCGCTTCAAGTTGTTAATCCTGATGACATTGAATCGATTACCGTTTTGAAGGATGCAGCTTCAGCCTCTATCTACGGATCAAAAGGAGCCTTCGGCGTAGTATTGCTCACTTCAAAGAAGGGCGCAAAAACGGATAAGATATCTTTCTCATATACAGGAAACCTAGCATGGGAGAATCTCTCAAAGAGTTATGATGTTGCAGGAGTCAACGGTCTCCAGTACATGCTGGACTGCCGTGCTCGTGAGAAAGACAGCATGCATACCGGTCACTATTCTTACGACGGACTTTATACAGGTTCTTACTTCCGAACAAGTGAACAATCTATCCAGAAGACCAAGGAATGGATTAGCAAATATGGAAGCATGGGAGCCGACGACCCAATGGTCTATGGCCGTGACTGGTACTATGAAAGTGGTCGAATCTATGGTATCCGTCCATACAACATCTACGACTATATTATCAAAGAGAATGCACCCTCTACCAAGCATAATATTACCGTCAATGGTAAAAAGGGTAATACAACTTTCAATATCGGACTAGGATATCTGAGTCAAGACGGTATGTTCAGTACTTGTACAGACAATTTCAAGAAATATAATGCCTCTGTCAAACTCGAGACTGAAGTAAACAAGTTCCTAACCGTACGAGGCGGTATGATGTTCTCGTCGTTCAATAAGAGATATCCGTTCTTGACCGAGTCGGGCAGCGACGGTCCTTGGATCTACCTCTACCGATGGTCACCTCTAATGCCTCTGGGCTACAATGAAGACGGCGAAATTATCCGCTCGGCTCAGAGCGCAACGATGCAGGCAGGCACTCAAAGTCAGAAGACTAATTATTCGAGTGTAAATATGGGCGTAACCATCACACCTCTCAAGAACTGGGAAATCAAGGCAGACTACACCTATTATAATAAGGAGTATATAGCCACTTATCCTGGTTCCACGCTGAGTGCTGCATCCTACCGCGACACCCCTATTGTCCGCAGAGACGCAGATGGCAACAAGATATATGTCAACAGCGAGGGACAAGTAGTAAGTGCAGACAGCGAGGGAGCCATGCTCTCCTACAAACTGCCGTATATGGCAAACTACAATGGTGCTGACAAGCCAAACCTCTACAAACGTAGCCACGAGAACTCTTACAGCCACACGCTCAACGCCTATACAGACTACACGCTGAGGGTAATGGATGTACACGACTTTAAGTTCATGGTGGGATTAAACCTGACTACCTACGATGCTACCAGCCAAAGCACACAGGTTACAGAACTCACCAATTTCGAAAACCCACAATTTGCCTTCGGAACCGGTACGTGGACTGGTGATGGTGGAGCATCATGGTCATCACAACTTGGCTATTTTGGCCGACTGAATTATGCCTATGCCGATAAATACCTCTTCGAGGCCAACCTACGCTACGACGGGACCTCAAAATTCCCAACAGACCTTCGATGGAAATGGTTCCCTTCTTTCTCTGCAGGATGGCGCATCAGCGAGGAGAAGTTCATGAACTGGTCGAAAGTTTTCCTTTCGTCCATGAAAGTAAGAGGTTCTTGGGGATCAATTGGCGACCAGACTGTCAGTTCGTCGCTCTATATTCCTACGATGGGCACAGGCTTCAGCAGCTGGATTGGCGGAAGCGGCACAAAAGTGTTCTATGTCGATACACCTTCTGCCGTATCAGCATCCATCAGTTGGCAGAAAATTGAGACACTCGACTTAGGCGTTGACATTCGACTGTTTAACAATGAGTTAGGACTTACCTTTGACTGGTATCAGCGTGACACGAAGAACATGATTGTACCAACCGATGGTGTAAATACCGTCACCTATGGTGCCAGCGCACCAAAGGCTAATAATGGCCAGCTACGCACCAAAGGATGGGAACTGACAATCGACTACAACCACCGTTTTGCCAATGGATTAGGCATCTACGGTCAATTTAGCATTGCCGACAACAAGTCTGTCGTTAAGAAATTCGGTGACACCAAGAATCTGAGTGACTGGTATGTCGGTAAGGAATACGGAGAAATATGGGGATTCCAAGTAGACCGTTTGTATCAGTGGGATGACTTTGAAACAGATGGCAATGGTAACCTGATTTACCGGGCACTGACAGAAGCTGACACAGATGATGCAAACTGTGTAGGCAAGATGTCATACATACTCAAGCCCAATGCCGATGGTTCAAAACCTGTATATCAGTCGTATTTCGAGGGGAGCAGTTTCCATTTTGGTCCTGGTGATGTAAAATATAAGGATGCCGATGGTGATGGATGTCTCTCAAAAGGTACACAAACGGTGAATGATCATGGTGACCTTGTAAAAATAGGAAACTCCACTCCAAGATTCGAATACAGTTTCCGTATCGGTGCAGACTGGAAAGGATTCGACCTGAGCCTGATGTTCCAAGGTATCGGTAAACGTAAGATCTGGGGACAAGGACCGCTTTGTATTGCCGGTTATAAGTACTCCGATGGTTGCATGGCAGCAGCTATTGCCGATGATTACTGGACAGAGACCAATACTAATGCATTTTATCCAGCAGCTGCAGGCATGAGTTCCAGCAACGACAACTATAATTTCATGATCAACGACCGCTATATCCTGAATATGGCCTATCTGCGACTGAAGAACCTGACATTCGGCTATACGATACCGCATACCCTTTCAGGAAAAATCGGAATCGACAAGGCACGATTCTACTTTACTGCAGAGAATCTGCTGACATGGGACAAACTCCGCGGCCTTCCCATCGACCCAGAGGTTGAAACAGGCAACACATATTTCGGCAGTCCTCAAGGACGCACGGGAGTGGGTACTCCTACTTTCAAAACAGTTTCTATCGGTGTACAGTTGAACTTCTAAAAGCATAAAACAATGAAAAAGATTATATATTCCTTTCTGTTCCTTACCGCAGCTCTATTATGCGGATGTAGCGATCTGCTTGACAGAGAATCGCTGACTACAATGGAGGACACCAACTATTGGCGTTCAGAGAGTGACTTGCGTTCTTACGCCAACCACTTCTATGAGATATTCTTCCCAGGATATGGCCTTGAATGGGATCGTGACTGGGCATACTCCTATTCTACAGGGTTCTGCGACGACTTCGTCAGCGAAGGGACGCAATCATACTTTACTAACAAAGTACCAACCTCGTTGGGATCGAAGAGCGAGTCACGCGGTTGTTCAACAGAATATTACGGACCGACATGGGGTTTTGGAGTAATCCGCTCGCTGAACATTTTTATCGACCGTCTGAACACTGTTGCCAGAAACAATGTCGACGATGAGACTTTCCGTCACTGGATGGGCGTAGCTAAATTCCTGAAAGGATTCCAATATGCAGACCTTGTCAGTGTCTATGGTGATGTGCCATACTTTGCCAATGTTGTCGAGGACGATGATCCTGACACAATGTATAAGGATCGTGATGCACGCGGTGCTGTCATGGATAGTGTATACGTGCTCTTCAACTATGCACTAGACAATATGCGAGACGATGACGGAGCCCTGTTCCTCAACAAGTATATAGCTGCAGGATACATCAGTCGTTTCATGCTCAACGAGGGCACATGGCAGAAATACCATGGAACGGAACGTGGCGGCGGAGATGCCAACCGAGCCAAGAAATATCTGGAGCTGGCGGTAAAAGCGGGCGACATGGTGATTAATAGTGGCAAATGGAGCTTTGACAGCGACTATAAGAGTCTGTTTGCATCGTTCGATCTAAGTAGTAACAAAGAGGTTCTGTTCTATCGCCATTATGATGCGGCACTCAACATCACACACGCTATAGGCTCTTACAACGGAGGATCGGAAAGTGAGACGGGTGTGAACCTGGCCTTTATCAAAGCTTTCAACTGTAGTGATGGTAAACCCTACACCATCTCAGAGGTCGAGGGTGCCAACGACTTCAGTCTGGAGAATCTGGCAAAAACCAGGGATCCGCGTTTTGATGCCTGTTTCTACAACAAGCCAGATGTCAATTCCTCGTCATTGATATACCATTATAAATATGCTTCAAAAGAGGCTCTCCAGTATTATGAGGCAACACATAATGTCATTAAGCCAACATGGTACTCAGACTTCAATGAGAACGATGCCCCACTGATGAGATTGGGCGAAATCGTGCTCAACTGGCTTGAAGCTAAGGAAGAACTGGCACTGAGTTATGGTGGTACGGCTGTCACACAGGCAGATCTGGACAGAAGCATCAACGCCATCCGCAAACGACCTTTAGACGAGGATGCGAAGTCACGTGGCATACAGCAGACGAAAGCCCTTGACATTAATGCTATTCCTGAGGATCCAGCACGCGATAGCGACGTGCCTGCGCTACTATGGGAAATCCGTCGTGAGCGCCGTATGGAACTTTTCAATGAGGGTAACCGCATTAAGGACTTGCGCCGCTGGCATAAGCTCAATTATATGGACTACAACCGAGATGCCGACAATTACCTCGGCCCGTGGATAGACTTCTCGAAAGAGATAGTAATGCCAAATAATGACACCAATGAATACCTCGACAAACTTGTTGGCGTGCTGACAGTCCAGAAAAAGGATGGTAGCAGAGTAACCTACGATGGTAGCAATGCCAGTGAAATGGTAGGCTTCTATGTTGTTCGTAACGCCACAAACCGAGAGCCATTCAGCGATCGTAACTATCTGGCTCCCATCGGACAGCAACAGATTGACGACTATAGTCAGCGCGGCTACACACTGACGCAGACCTATGGTTGGTGATTCTGAAAAAGCCGTAACCGATACCGACTACATAGTCACAACAACAACAAAGACACACTACGGAAAGCAGTGTGAAACGGGTTGTACCAATAAACCAACTAACAGAAATATAAAAATATAAATAATTGGAAATATGAAAAAGTATCTTTCAATAATCATGATATCTGCCTTATGCTTAGGCTGTTCATACGATAAGGACGAGTTAACTGATCGTGTCTCTGAGGACTCTTCTGAAATCATTTCTACACGTGGCGAATCCAAGACACCCATTATCGAATATTTCTGGAGAAAAGAGAACGTAATGCCTGATTTTGACTATATGACACATGTCATCGTCTCGAAAGCAGTATTTGAGACTCCTTACGATGGCACTCTCAAACTAAAAAGCGGCGCATTAAAGATGGCTCAGCTGATGGATCTGAAGAAGAAAAACAATAGCGACGTAAAAGTTATCCTGATGGTCGGAGGTTGGGGCGTTGACGGATTCAGTCAGATAGCAAAAGACAACAACAAAGTGAAGAAGTTCATCAGTAGCTGTAGTCGTTTAATTGATTCTTTACACTTAGACGGTATTGACATTGACTGGGAATATCCGGGAAACGCGACCTCGCAAAAAATCGGGTACAGTTCCAACGACAAGGAGAACCTCACCAAAATGATGAAGACTATCCGAGAGACTTTCGATAAGTATTATAAGAGTCATCCGAAGATCCTGTCTATTGATGTCAGTGCTAATCATCCCGATTATTACGACATGAAGAATCTCATCAAGTACGTCAACTACGTCAATGTTATGACCTATGACATGGGCGAGCCTCCGTATCACAATTCGCCATTACATTCATCACCGATGACCAAGTCATCATGTAATACATCTATATTAAGTTATATCAGTGCCGGCGTTCCCGAATCACAGCTTGTCATGGGAATTCCATTCTACGGTCATGCCAATGGCGAAAACAGCGAACTGAAGGAGGATATTTCTTATAGTGCAGTAAAGGAGCTGATAAAGAAAGACGATAAATACACCCAAATGTGGGATGACGATGCATGCGTCCCCTATCTTGTCTGGAAAGGTCACTCTACCAATATCTGTTCTTTTGAAAATGCATCCTCTATTGCAGACAAATGCAAATACATCAAGAAAAAAGGACTGGCCGGTGCAATGGTCTGGTCATACGATCATGATGATAATGAAGGAACACTACGCCAAGCCCTAAGAAAAGGACTATGGAACTATTAATAATAAAACATTTATATAAATAAAGACTTATGAACAACCTCAGAATTACTATTTTCTGCATGGTGGCGGGACTCTACCTCGGCGTCCATGCCCAGACATCCATGACAGAACTGCGTGCTCATCTGGATCTGGCCACAGGAAATTATTGTAATTACCCCACCCCCTCAGGACATATCACCCCGGCTCCTGCTGGCTATGAGCCCTTTTATGTGACTCACTATGGCCGTCACGGAGCCCGCTATATGACAGGCGACAAAGAGTATAAATACACTATCGGCAGAATGGACACAGCACAGACACTTGGTCTGCTGACAGCTTACGGCAAGGAAGTGCTGCAGCGCCTGAATATTGCCGCTGCCAATGCTCACCATAGGGCTGGCGACCTGACCCAGCTCGGCGCACGCCAGCATCGCGCCATCGCCCATCGCCTGATGGTGAACTATCCGTCGTTAATGTCGCAACCACTCCATGTTAAGGCCAACTCTTCTACAGTCAGGCGCTGCATGCTCAGTATGGCAAACTTCTGTCAGGAGATGTTAATCATGAACCCCAATCTTGACATCACGATGGATGCCAGTGAACACGACATGTACTACATGATTGCCAACGACAGCATTGTCATCCCCAAATCGGAGAAGGACGATGAATTGTATGAAAAGCTCGACAGCTTCCGTCATAAGATGCTCAACGGCCGTCATCAGTTTGAACTGCTGTTCACTAACCCAGAAGCTGCCGGAAAGTTCATTGACAACTATAAGTTTACCGACGCACTGTGGAACATTGCCGCCGACATGTATTGTCTGCCAGAACTCAACCTGTCGTTCAACGACTTGTTTACCGACGATGAGTTCATCGATGGTTTCCGCTCATATAATGCCAGTTGGTGTCTATGGGAGGGACTGATGCCTGGAGCACAGCCCAATCAGTACGCTCACTTCCCGCTTCTGGTCAACTTCCTTGACGAAGCAGACCTTATGATTCGCTCAGGGAAGAGTGGTGTACGACTGCGTTTCGGCCACGACAGTACCGTATTACCCTTTGCCTATATCCTCGGGCTGAAAGAAGCCATGCAGGGAACAGACGATATGGAAAACCTGCATAACCATTTCGCTTTATACCGTCTGATTCCAATGGCCGCAAACATTCAACTCATCTTCTTCCGCAAACAAGGCTCTGATGATATTCTTGTCAAGTTCCTGATGAACGAAAACGAGACCTCTATTCCCATTCAGACTGACAGCTACCCGTTCTATCACTGGAAAGATGTGGAAAGCTACTACCGCAACATGCTGAAAGAAGCTAATATTACCTATAAGAAATAAAGCATCGACCTTATGAACTACCGTATCATTCCCCTGTTTATATCTCTGGCAATGACTGTTACGGCAACGGCCCAGACATCAAAGGAAGAAATCTATAAAGACATCTATCGCACAGGCTCAAACTACTTTGCCTATCCCAAGCCGAAGACCCAGAAGCTGACAATGGCGCCCAAAGGCTACGAGCCCTTCTATATCAGTCACTACGGGCGACACGGCTCACGCTACATGTCGAATAACGACTACTATGTTACGGCCATCAACAAACTTGACAGCGCCCGCCAGTTTGGCATTCTCTCAGCGAGAGGTGAAGATGTACTTACCAAACTACAGATTGGATATGCCGACGCATGGAACCGCGATGGCGACCTCTCAAAGCTTGGTGCACGGCAGCACCGCGAGATAGCTCATCGCATGTATGAGCGTTTCCACGAGTTGCTGTCTCAGCCTCTGCAAATCGATGCGAAATCATCAACATCACGTCGTTGTATGCTGAGTATGTTCAACTTCTGTCAGGAATTACAGATCATGAACCCCAACTTGGAGATTGCTATGGACGCCAGTAAACGCGACATGAAGTACGTCGTTGAGGATCTCAGCATCAAACCTAAAGCGACAGCGCAGAGTGAGACCTACGAGCAGCGGCGTTCTGCCATTTTCGAACGAGCCCACAACTCCGACCGTCTGATGGCATCGTTGTTCACCGACGTACCTCGTGCAAGCCTGTTCGTCGACGGCAGGATGCTGATGGAAGCTCTTTACAATGTGGCAGAAGATCTGCAGAACGTGCCCGAGCTGAACATCTCGCTGATAGATATCTTCACCAAGGACGAGCTGTTTAATATGTGGACTGGCTATAATGCCGGCTGGCTATTATCAGCAGGTCTCATTCCCGGCTCTACTCCCAACTATCTGCAACAAAAAGAAGTGCTCGACAGCATCGTCAGCACGGCCGACCATGTGATCCAAGCCGGCAAGCCTTGCATAACACTCCGGTTCAGTCACGACAGTTCTGTTCTGCCATTAAGCTTCTTGCTTGGTTTAAAGGAGGCTATGGGAGGTACGTCTGATATAGAGAATCTGTACAAGCATATCTCTATTGATAAAATTATCCCAATGGCAGCCAATATTCAGTTGATCTTCTACCGTAAAAAGGGCTCCGATGACATTCTTGTCAAGTTCCTACTCAACGAGAACGAGACTTCTGTTCCTGCCCTTAAGACAAACTGTGCCCCCTATTATCACTGGTCAGATGTCAAAGAATACCTAATCACGAAGCATGAATAAGATATTCTTATTGGCAGCATTACTCATAACCACCATTCAGACAGATGGGCAGAACGTACCAAAGATTGAGCAGAGCACAGCCGACAGTCTCAATTTCTCTGGTGAAAAGGTCGTTACCGCTTATGTGACCTCCTGGTCCGAAACGATTCCAGACCCTATGGAAATGACTCACATCAATTATGCCTTTGGTCATGTAAGCCCATCTTTTGATGGTGTCGTTATAGACAATGTCAATCGTCTCAAGCAGATCGTTGCCCTTAAGAAGCAGAACCCGAAGTTGAAAGTCGTGCTTTCCGTAGGGGGATGGAGGAGTGGCCGTTTCAGCGAGATGGCTTCTTCGTCAGTCACCCGTAAACGTTTTGCCGACTCCTGCTGTCAGATAGTAAAGGAACTTGGTCTTGACGGTATAGACATTGATTGGGAATATCCCACTCAATCTACAGCCCAGATATCATCATCGCCAGATGACACAAAGAATTTCACGCTTCTCATGCACGATCTTCGCTCTGCTTTGGGGGAACAGCACATTCTTTCGTGTGCTACTATTGCCAGCGCGGAATATATCGACTTTAAGGAATGTATTCAATACCTGGACATGGTCAATGTGATGTCATATGACATGGGCGACCCTCCTTATCATCACTCTGCCCTATACCCATCAGAGATTACAGACTGGATGTCGACCTCACAAGCCGTTGAAGCCCATCTCTCATCAGGAGTTCCCCGGGAGAAGTTAGTCATGGGTATTCCTTTATATGGACGAGGCGTAACAGAGAACGACGGAAGCATGACGGAATGCTGGCATTCGAAATCAGAGGTTCCCTATTGGGCTGACAAGGACGGGCAACTTGTCTATGGATATGAGAACGAGCGATCCGTCAGCATCAAATGTCAGTACGTTATAGACCACAACCTTAAAGGATGTATGTACTGGGAATATGGCGGCAAGGAGCAAGAACCTCTTCGTCATCGCATCCGCACTCTCTTATTAAACTAAACAGAAAAGACATCACTGTTTGGATATGTGTTTATTTTTTCCGTCTAAAAGTTTGGCAGATTACGTGAATCTTCGTATCTTTGTAGCGTGATTCTGATGAATCGCAATATTACTTTAATCTTCATTAAAATCAGACGATGGAAAAGATATCAGGACACAGCTCTCGTCGAGCCAGAATTGAGACCCAGTATGTAAAGCCCTCCATGCGGGTAGTAGACATGCAATTAACGCAGTTCATCTGTATAAGCGGTCAGTGGGGGCTTATCGATTAAAAAGAAAAACCTGTCTAAAATTCAGAAAGACATCAAAGATACTGAAGTTAAAAAATCCCCGACGACTAATCGGGGATTTTTCTTATTAATATGTCATTTTAGGCTCAAGCTCTTTGGCTTGGTCAATCATTTTCTGTACTTCGCTGACGGCAGGCACACGATTGCAGATGTTCTTGGCATCGTTCACCTCAACAAGCTTCGGCTGCAGGTTCTCTGCCAGACGATGACGGAACTCCTTCACGGTGTCAACGCCAGCGGCTTCGAGCAGTTCGGCAAACTGCGGTCCTACGCCATTGATACGGAACAGGTCAGCATGGTTTGTCCACTTCAGAATCAGTTTCTCGCTGATGCCGGTTGCCTCTGCCAGCTCCTTGCGTCCCTTGGGAGCAGCGCATTTCTCAAGCAGTTCGCTCACCTTGTTGATACCAGCTGCTACGAGTTTCTCAGCGTAAACGTCGCCTACACCTTCAATGTCGATAATCTTGTAATCCATAATCTTTAAAGTTTTAAGTTAATGATAAATGGTTTTTGTACGGGGCAAATATACAAAAAAACTCACAGATTAATCGGAATTACGAAGTTTTTTTTTAATTTTGCAACAAAATTAACAGTATGATGACAGCCTTATATATTATAATAGGTGTGGCGGTAGGCGCCGTGTTGCTCTACCTGCTCATGGACCGTAAGATGGACGCGCTCCGCATTGAGGGCGGCAAGAAAGACATAGAGCTCTCCATGAAGGGTGAGCAGTTGCAAGAGGCCACCAGTCGTCTGCACCATCTGGAAGCCGAGAACAAGGATCTTCACGCCAGGGCTGAGGCCCAGGGGCGTGAGCTGCAGCTGGTGCGCCAGCAGATTGAAGCAGAACGTGGAGAGCGCAAGGAGGAGAGTGAGAAGCGCGACGCCCAGTTTATGAACATGGCGCAGCAGGTGCTGGAGCGCAGTGCCTCGAAGCTGAAAGAGTCGAATACCGAGACGATGACAGGCATCACCCAGCCGCTGAAAGACGCCATTGCCAACATGCAGAAAGCCATCGACGAGAACAGCAAGGGCACCGTGGCACAGGCAGCTTCGTTCCGCGAGCAGATACGCCTGATGATGGAACAGACCCAGCAGCTTGGCGAGCGTGCCGAGAGCCTCACCAACGTGCTCCGCCGCGACAATAAGGTGAGTGGCAACATGGGCGAGATTATTCTTGGCGACCTGCTGTCGAGTCAGGGTCTTACCGAGGGCATTCACTATGAGGTGCAGACCCGTTTGCGCGACGAGATGGGCCGTCCCTTGAAGCACGACGAGACGGGCAAGGAGATGCAGCCCGACGTGATACTGCATTACCCTCAGGGCCAGGATGCCATTGTCGACTCAAAGGTGTCGCTCGTTGCCTATGAGAAGTATGTCAATGCCGAGACGCCAGAGGAGAAGGAGCGCTACCTGCAGGATCATATCAAGAGTGTGCGCAGCCATGTCAACGAGTTGGCGCGTAAAGACTATTCCAAGTATATCAAGAACGGGCGCGACGCAGTAGACTTCGTGATTATGTTCGTGCCCTTCGAGTCGTCGTTACAGTTGGCCCTCGCCAATGACCCTACCCTCTGGCGCGAGGCTTTCGAGAAAAAGGTCTTTGTCACAGGAGAGCAGAATCTGCTGGGCATCCTCCACATGATACACATTGCCTGGGTGCAGAACCAGCAGGCCGAGAACCAGCAGAAGGTGTTCGGACTGGCCGAGCAACTGCTCGACCGTCTGGGCGACTTCGTACATCGCTACAATGAGCTGGGCGAGAAAATCCACAAGGTGCAGGAGGCTTACGACAGTGCAAACAACAAGCTCATCACGGGTCGCCAGAGTGTGGCTCAGAAAGGCCGCGAGCTTGTTGACCTCGGTGCCAAGGAGAATGCCAACCGCAAGATTCCCATGCCCGAAATCGGACTAGAGTAGAGATATAAAGTGAAGATCTTAGTCAGCGAAGATATTTGGAGTTTTAATCTCGAGGCGGCTTTGAGGGAAATCTCTGAGCAGCGACGGGAACAGGCCCTGAAGTTCAAATACGAACAAGGGCAGAGGCTCTGCGTGCTCGCCTACCAGCTGCTGAAACAGGCACTGAAAGAGGAATACGGCATCACGGAGAATCCCATCTTCGAATATAATGAACATGGCAAGCCATCCATCGTGGGTCATCCTGAGATATTCTTCAACCTGAGCCACTGCAAAGAGGCGGCAGTCTGTGCTATCAGTGATCAGCCCGTCGGCATCGACGTGGAGAGCATCCGCGAGTTCAAGGAGTCGCTGATGCGCTATACGATGAACGATGACGAGACCGAACAGATTACACAGTCGGCGCAGCCCGATGCCTCCTTCATCAGCCTCTGGACCATGAAGGAAGCCACGCTAAAGCTTCTGGGCACAGGCATCAGCAGTGACCTCAAGACCGTCATCGACCCCACTAAATATAAATATACCACCATCAACCGACAGCGGTATATCTATACTATATCCGAGTTCTTATAATCACTTCACCAGATTCCCGAGGATATCACGGGTCAGCTCCTTGGTGATGGTACGTGTGGCAGCACTCGTGGCATTCTTCACCACACGGCCCTTGGCCGATGTCCTCGACTTCGTCTTCTTACCTGTCACCTTGTCGCTCACATACGTGCCAAGTATAGTGGCCAGCGTCGAGGTGATAGCTGTCAGCACAGCCTTCCACACCTTACTCATCATGCCCGCCTTCTTTTTCTCGGCCTTTGCTTCTGCAGGCTTCGGGATGTCTATCTCAGCCGCCTGCTGCTCGGCTTCTGCCAACTGGCGGTCGGCCTCGGCCACGAGCACCTCAAAGGCACTCTCACGATCCACCGGTGTATCGTATTTACCATAGATGCGGCTCTGCTTGATGATGTCAAGGCGCTGTCCCTCGGTCACGGCACCGATCTGCGACAGCGGGAACAGGATCTTAGCACGCTCAACGATGCTGGGGGCACCCTTCTCGTCGAGGAAGCTCACCAGCGCCTCACCCGTCTCGAGGTTCATAATAGCCTCGTCGGTCTTGAACTCCGGATTGGCACGGAAGGTGTCGGCGGCGGTCTTCACGGCCTTCTGGTCTTTCGGCGTATAGGCACGCAGGGCATGCTGCACACGGTTGCCCAACTGTCCGAGTATATTCTCAGGAATGTCCGTCGGACTCTGGGTGATGAAATAGATGCCCACACCCTTCGAACGAATCAGTCGTATCACCTGCTCTATCTTGTCAAGCAACGCCTTCGAGGTGCCATCGAACAGCATGTGCGCCTCGTCGAAGAAGAACACCAGCTTGGGCAGCTCCATATCGCCCACCTCGGGCAGCGTTGAATAGAGCTCGGAGAGCAGCCACAGCAGGAACGTTGAGTAGAGCTTGGGCTGCATCATCAGCTTGTCGGCAGCCAGCACGCTCATCACGCCCTTACCCCCTTCGGTCTGCATCAGATCGTAGATGTCGAACGAGGGCTCGCCGAAGAACTTATCGGCCCCCTGACTCTCCAACTGCAACAGAGCGCGCTGGATAGCGCCTACCGTGGCAGTCGAAATATTGCCATACTTCGTAGTGTACTCCTTGGCATGCTGCGATACCCAGTCGAGCATCGAGCGAAGGTCCTTCAGGTCAATGAGCAGCAGACCGCGCTCGTCGGCTATGCGGAACACGATGTTCAGCACTCCGTCCTGCGTCTCGTTCAGCTGCATCAGTCTCGACAGCAGCTGAGGCCCCATCTGCGAGATGGTGGCACGCATGGGATGTCCCTGCTCACCGAATACATCAAAGAATCTTACGGGACAACTCTGGAACTCAGGATTCTCAATCTGGAACTCGGGCAGGCGTTTCTCTATGAATCCGCTCAACTTGCCCACCTGTGAGATACCGCTCAGGTCGCCCTTCATGTCGGCCATGAAACAGGGTACGCCTGCCTGACAGAAGGTTTCTGCCATCACCTGCAGGGTAACGGTCTTTCCTGTACCTGTGGCTCCCGCAATGAGTCCATGACGGTTTGCCATCTTACCTGTAATGCTGAGCGCGCCGTTGGCGCAGTGGGCTATATAGAGCCCTCTTTCCTTGTCGTACATAAGATTTATAGCTTTAAAATTTTTGGCAAAGATAATAAATTATTCTCAGATTATTCGTACCTTTGCCAAAAATTTGTTGAAATATGAAGTTTTTTAGAACCATAGCCCTCTGTCTCCTGATGGGAGCAGCGATAGGAGTAAGCGCTCAGACTGAGGCCGGCGACGACCTCGACAGTAAGTATGCAACCGAACTGATCAAGCCGGGAACCGTGGCTCCCGACTTCAACATGGTGACCCCGAGCGGCGAGAAGTTCCAGTTCTCGGCTTTTGCCAAGGGCAAGACCGTGGTGCTCGACTTCTGGGCATCGTGGTGCCCCGACTGCCGTAAGGACGCCCCCGAGGTGGTGCGCCTCTATCAGACCTATCATCAGAAGGGCGTAGCCTTCCTCGGCATCTCGATGGATACCGACGTAGAGGCCTGGAAGAACGCCATCGGGAAGTTCGGCATCGAATACCCGCAGGTCAGCGAACTCAAGAAGTTCAAGGAGACCGATATTGCCAAGGCCTACGGTGTGAAATGGATCCCTTCGATGGTGGTCATCGCCCCCGACGGCAAGGTGGTTTTCTCCACTGTCGACCTCACGAAGCTCGAACGGTATCTGAAGGAACTCTGATACCCGATTCCCCCTTTTAGATTTTGCGGATATGTCCGCCTCGGCGCACGCGCTTAGCTACGTGCCCGTCTTCATCGTATGCGGAAACCTGCTCCAGCGTGCAGTCGTTGGTAAAGGCTCTCACGATTCGCTGGTCGCCGGCATTGATGCGGTGGCCCTGAGGTGTGTACTTACATACGATGTCCTTCACGTGTTTCTGCACACTGAACTCCTCAGGACTGTCTACACACTCACTGCGAATGCTGAGGTAGAACTTCCCCAGCTCGTTGAGGTTCACCACCATGCCGTCTTTCAACCCGTTCTCCACTTCCTCCTGAAGGGCCGTGATGACGGCTCGAACGTCGGCACGTGTTACTGAGCAGCGGTTCTGGATACGTCGTTCAATCTCGTCCATCGTCAGCTCTCCCTGCTTCAGGGTGTGGGCAAACCACTTCTTGTATACACTACTACCTTTGATGTTGCTTTGTCTTAATGTGAAATGTAATGCCATAACAGTTTGTATTTAGTATCTGATTCGCTGGCAAAGATAATCATTTCTCCTGACATATACAAGCCCTAAACATGACAAATATATGCCCAATAGATGTAATTTAGATTATTTTGCAAAACAATTTAGACTAAATTGCAGAGCAAAATAGATTAAATTGGTGAGCAATTTAGTCTAAATTGCAATCATGCAGATAGTCTTTGTCACCTTTGCGGATATGCTCTGGCAGCCAAAAGAGAAGGCTCTTCCAATTGCGGAAGAGCCTTCTGTCGCTGTAAATGCCTCTTAAGCCGGGGAGTTTGCTAATCTTTTAAGCTAGCTTTATTTTTGCCAAGCACATAGACGGGTGAACCGTCACTGCTCTCGTTGATAACCTTATCACCATACTTCACCGTTTCATTGTTATTATAGTAAACCATGACAAACGACGTCACTCCAGCCAAAGTTCCAATTACAGGCTCATCGGCATCATCGTCAAGATCATTCTCGAACAGGGCCTTGCCAGCATGCTTGATGTATCTCTCGTTCACCTTAGCCCATGTCTCACCTGCGTTATATTGCACACAAAGGACAGGAGCCAGCATCATCGGAATTTTACGAACTGAAGATATCTCTGCATCCACACCTCTTGATCCTACCGGAACAACATCAATTACCAGATCCTTCACCATAATAGGATAGACAACTTCAACCGATTTTTTATTTAAGTTTTCAATCTGGTCGGTTTTGTCAACACCGTTAACGGCGATGCCTTTGAAATCGAGGATGAGCATATGGGGATAACCGAACTGTTCATACGTGTTGTTGGCAAGGTTGAAGACAATGATCGAAGAGGTCAGCTCCTGATACCCATCTTCTCCGAATTCCATCTTTGTGTCAACAACAAGTCTGATCTGATCGTCTTTTGCATCATACGTCAGTTTGGTCTTACCCAGGGCCTCTTCAATGTCTTCCTCTTTATCTGAGCCCTCACTTAATTCTACAGACTTAAGAACAAACTTTCCGTTCTGTCTCTTAAACTTCACCTGCAAATCTTCAGCGTCACCTTTCAACGCAAAACTAGTAAAAGCCATGTCGATGGTTACCACTGCACCCTCATCAAGAGCTTCTGCAAGTACGGAATTTGATTCTACAGGATTGTCTGAAAGACCAAGGATGTCATCACAACTCGTCAGCACGGGAGTGGTAAGCACAAGTACCCCTCCCAACAGGATGTTAAAAAGATTCTTTTTCATTTTTGTTTATTGATTTATTTGTAATGGTTGAATTTGTGCCACAAAGTTACGAAATATACACGACACAAGTTACAGAAACAAGTCATTTGGTGTGCAATCTTTAACTGTTTGGTGTATAATTTACCATAAAAACAAAGAAATTGTACACCAAAACGCATTATATTGAAAGAATTTTCGTATCTTTGTAGACGTTTCTTCAAGAAATCAGGTTATGGTTGAGGATATGCAATATACAGGGGTGATGCTGATGGCACTGATGACGATGGCATTGGCATTCTGGATGCCCAAGTGGCTGAACGACGACCGTGTGGTGAACCGTTCACGCTGGCTGATGGCTGGCGGACTGGCACTGTTGGGCATGCAGTTCTCGCTACAATACCATTATGGATTCCGGGCGATGGGCGTCACTCAGGCGGTAATCATCAACCTGCTTTTCTTTATTCCCTGCTCAACGCTCATCTCGCTGAGCATGCTCAACCTGCAACGGCAGGGGCGAATACGCTGGCGGGAATGGTTTGTTGGCCCCGTAGCCCTGGCTGCCGCAGCCGCCATCATGCTGACGGCGGCAGGGATGAACGGCCAGCCCCTGCTGTCGGACACGCCCGAGATGCGTCAGGCGGCACTGATGGCAAGCGTATGCTACATCACAATGCAGGTATGTTATACCTACCTGCTGCTCACAGAGCTCCACCGCATGAGGGCAGCACTAGCCAACTACTTCGACCGCGAGCGGAGCAACATGCTCAGATGGATGCAATACAGTATCATGGTGCTCACCGTTCTGGCCCTGCTGGTGCCCGTACTGATATATCATACAGGACTGATACTGTCTGCATACGGACTACTCTTCGTGGGAAGCATCTTCTACATGTGGCTGCAGTTCGTGGGCTACATACGCACCAATGCCGCCATGCAGATGCGTGAGGCCGAGGAGAACGAAGAGGAAGTGCAACAGGAAGTGGAGGACGACGCCCGTGAAAACAAAAAGGCGACAAGCAAAGACACGACACACCGCATCGCCAAAGCGGCCGACCACTGGCTCGCCCAAGGCGGCCATCTGCGCAGCGGTATCACCATCAAGACGGTGGCCCAGGAGATCGGCGTACCTCGTTACCAGCTGACGAACTGGCTGAAGACCACCAGCCACGAGCAGTTCAGCAGGTGGATTACCTTCCATCGCATTGAGGCGGCCAAACAGCTGCTGAAAAGCCACCCCGACTGGAGCAACGAGACGATAGCCCAGCAGTGCGGTTTCAACACACGCAACTATTTCCAGACCGTATTCAAGAAAAGCACAGGTCTGTCGCCGACAGAGTATCAGACAAGTCAAAGCCACTAACAACATAACAGAAGGCTCTCCTAATTGCAGGAGAGCCTTCTGTCTTTTCCACCCCCTCTTATGTCAGGGGACTTGGGATATTATCATGTACCTTGATTAAAAATCCTAAATTCATATACGGGATGCTCGGCTTTGTCTTTATAACCTACCTTATCACCGTATTTCACATTAGTGTTATCATCTTTATAACGCAAGTTAAACTTCATTGCAGGCTCACCATTCACCACGACAGAGCCTTCTACAGCTTCATCAAGATCAGGGTCAACACCGCCATTGAACAAGGCCTCACCTGCTATCTTGGTATACCTATCGTTCACGTCGGCCCAGGTCTCGCCGTCGTTATAATATACAGAAAGCCACTGAGTCTCCGGATCGACATATCTGGTGCCGGCTACAGCTCTTGACATAACCATAGACCGAACAGCCTTGACCGTCTCCTTATACGAATTCTTAATCAGTTTGGTCTTGTCAACGCCATTTACAGAGATGCCTTTAAACGTAAAGGTCATAGGGCAGGGATAGCCAAACTGCTGATACGTGTCATTGTCAACATCGAAGACAATGATAGAAGAGAGCATGCTCATAGAGCTTTCAATTTCTTCACCCTCAATAAATAGCTTGCCTATGAATTTTATCTGATTGCTACTCTTCTCATACTTCAGTCTGAAGTGCTGAGCAAGCAATTCCAGAGTTTCTTCGTCCACATCGACCTCTACGTCTGGGCCCGCATCCGCAGTAGCTGTCTTAAAGACATACTGACCGTTCTTCTTCTCATACGTCACCTGCGCGTCTAAGGAGAAATTTTCCCCTTCCACATTGCCGGTCATACTCATGTCAATGGTTACTTCGGCACCATCCTTGATAGCTTCGGCAAGGGCCGACGACTCTACGGGATTGTCTGAGAGACCAAGGATGTCATCACAGCTTGTCAACGCGGGAGCGGTAAGCACAAGCACCCCTCCTAACATAATACTGAATAGATTTCTTTTCATTGTTGTTTTTTTGATTTATTTATAATGGTTGAATTTGTGACGCAAAGTTAATAATTATATATAATACAAGGTGTAATATCAGGCACTTAGGTGTACAATCTTTAGCAATTCCGGTGTACAATATATCTGATTCAAGGCATCAGAGGCTCTTCCATCTGGGTTTTAGGCCAGTTTACGAGGAAGAGTTTTTCCGTGGCTCGGGTGAAGGCCGTATAGAGCCAGTGGATATAGTCAGGGGTCAGCATATCGTCGGTCATATAACCCTGGTCGATATACACATGTGCCCACTGGCCACCCTGCGCCTTGTGGCAGGTGACGGCATAGGCGTATTTGATCTGAAGGGCATTGTAATAACGGTCGCCCTTCAGTTTCTTAATGCGCTCGGCCTTAAGGGAAACGTCGGCATAGTCGTCCATCACGGCATTATACAGTTGTTCCTGCTGGTCACGGGTCAAGGCCGGCGCCTCTGTAGTCAACGAGTCCATGATGACGGTGGCCGTGAGTTCGTAGTCGTCGTAGTCGGGAAACTGCATGGTGACCTCGGCAAAACGGAAGCCATAGAGCTCATGCACGTTCCTCACCCGCTGTACCACAACCAGGTCGCCATTGGCAACGAAAGGAATCTCCTTGGACCCTTCTGTCCAGAAATAGTTGTTCTTCACAATCATGAGCTGGTCGCCCCGACAGAGTTCGTCTTCACGATCGAGCACAGTATTACGGATGCCCTGGTTATAGATGTTAGCCCGTTTATTGCTCCGTGTGATGACGATAGTATCGTCGAGCCCTACACGACTATAGCTGCTGGCCAGCTGTTCTATCAGTTCGTCGCCTGGCACAACCTGGATATCGGCAAAACCCTTGAAGCGTATCCTCGGCAACCGGGTCATCTCGTCGTATGTCACCATCTGACGTATCATCGTGGCATTGGAGAGTATGCCCGAGTCCTCACTCTGGCGCAACACCTGATTGAGGTCGCACTCATACACCTTCATGCCATAAGCACGCAGCATACCCGCCATCAAGGCCGGACTCTCCTCCTCGCCCACAGGGGGCAGCTGTGCCTTGTCGCCTATGAGCAGCATACGGCAGTTCTGATGATTATACACAAACCGCATCAGGTCGTCGAGCAGACAGCCGCTGCCGAAGGCCGACTCGCCCAAGCCAAGGTTAGAAATCATCGAAGCCTCATCTATTATAAATAAGGTGTCGCGGTTCAGGTTGTCGTTGAGATTGAAAGCCGAGAGGTCGCCCGCCGACTTCTGCCGATAGATACGACGATGGATGGTATAGGCCGCAGAACCTGCATTCAGGGAGAATACCTTGGCGGCACGCCCCGTAGGTGCCAGCAGGATAAGCTTCTGCTTCAGACTCTTCATGGCCCTGACCATGGCACCAGCCAGCGTGGTCTTACCCGTTCCGGCAGAGCCACGCAGAATCATGACCACATGCTCGTCGCGATCAGTCATGAACCGGGTAAACACGTCGACGGCCTCGGCTTGTTCTGCCGTAGGCGCGAATCCGAACGTCTGCAGGATGCGGTATTTCAGCTCGTCTTGAATCATAACGGGCACAAAGATAAAAAAAAACTGCGAGAATCTGTGATATCTGTGTCTTTTTTCGTATCTTTGCAACCGATTATGCAATTGAACAATAAACTGACGAATATCATCCTCGCCATAGTCGCCATAGCACTGTTGGTGCTTTGCGTGGCCAGCGTAATTAATGCAAAATAATGGAGAACAGGAAGATGACCATACGCCTGGGAAAGAGTTCACTTTCCTTTACGATGCACGACGCTGCCAACACGGAGCGTCCCATCATCTTCGAGCCCTACATCGTGAGGGGCGGCATCTCTATGACGGCCAACCTGAGAGAGGCCTTCAAGAGCGTTGAACTGCTGACGCCCGATATCCGCCGTTGCCAATTGCTGGTCGACACCCCATCGATACTGGTGCCTATCGAGCAGTTTGAGGAAGAGGATATGGAAACCATCCTCAACCACGCCCTGCCAATGAAGTCGGCTAAACGCATCGTGCACTACAATGTGCTGCCCAATCTGAAGACGGTATGCCTGTTCGGAATCGTCAAGGAGGTACAGGGGGCCATCGACGACCGCTTCGACGACGTTCAGTTTATCCATGCTATGGTGCCTGTATGGAACCATCTGCATCAGCGCAGCTTTACAGGTCACCGCAATAAGCTCTATGCTTATTTCCACAACAAGCATCTCGATGTATTCAGTTTCCAGCAGAACCGCTTCAAGTTCTGTAACACCTTTGAGGCCTCGCATGCTCACGATGCACTCTACTTCCTGCTCTACGTTTGGAAACAGCTTCACCTGGAAGCAGAACACGACGAGCTGCACATCGTAGGCAACATTCCCGAACAGGACTGGTTGGTTCCTGAGCTGAAACGCTATCTGCAGAAGGCATACGTCATCAATCCCTCTGCCGACTTCCAGCAGGCACCTGCCACCAAGATTGCCGGCATGCCCTATGACCTCATGACATTACTTACTAAAGGACGATGAGAATAATCACTGGCATATACAAGGGACGGCATTTCGACATTCCCCGTTCGTTTAAGGCAAGGCCCACTACCGACTTTGCCAAGGAGAACATCTTCAATGTCCTGACTGCCTACATGGACTTTGAGGATGCCACGGCTCTCGACCTCTTCTCTGGTACCGGCAGCATATCGCTCGAACTAGTGTCGCGTGGCTGTAGTCATGTATTCAGTGTAGAGATGGATCGCGATCACCACCGTTTCATACAGGAATGTCTGAAGAAGCTCAACACCCAGGTATGCGTGCCCATCCGCGGCGACGTGTTCCGCTTCATTAAGTCGTGCAAGCATCAGTTCGACTTTATCTTTGCCGACCCTCCCTATGCGCTCAAAGAGCTTGGCACCATTCCCTCACTTATCTTCGAGAAAGGACTGCTGAAGCCCGATGGGGTCTTTGTGTTTGAGCACGGCAAGGACTACGACTTCTCAAACGATCTCCATTTCGTAGAGCATCGCAGCTATGGCAGCGTGAACTTCTCGATTTTCAGAGCAACGGGGAAAGCATCCTTGTAAGGCTCTCCCAAAGACGAGCGAGGAACTTCGCGTTCATTCGTTCAGGTATATCCGACAAAAGTCTGGCATGTGTCATATCCTGAAGGAAGACATCCTTCAGGCGCAAAGCAACTTGCTCGTCGAAGAAAAAGATGTTAGCCTCGAAGTTGTTCTCAAAGCTACGGAAATCAAGATTGGTAGAGCCACAGGTGGAAATAGCATCGTCGCATACCATCAGCTTTGAATGAAGAAAACCGCCTTCATAGAGACTCACCTGTACACCGGCCTCCATGGCTTCACGCAGATACGACCTGCTGGCCCACTCCACAAAACGGGCATCGCTGTGCAAGGGACAGAGCACCCTGACATCAACACCGGCCAAGGCCACTGTTTTCAAAGCGAAAAGCACAGAGTCGTTGGGAAGGAAATATGGTGTCTCGATATACAGATAGCGACGGGCTCCCAGAATGATTCGCACAAAGCCCTGCATAATCTCAGGATAGGGCGTTACCGGCCCACTGGTTACCACTTGAGCAATCACGTCGTTGGCAATATCGGCGACAATGGGGGGATAATATTTCCTATCAGACAACAAAGAGCGGTCAACGAAATACCAGTCGACCAAGAAAGCGCGCTGGAGTCCATAGACACCGCCACCCGTCACCCTCAACATGGTATCACGCCATGACTCGCTGCAATAGCGCATAGCAATGTTCATGCCGCCAATATAGCCTATTTGTCCGTCGATGACAATGATCTTACGGTGGTTGCGATAGTTCACCTTACTCGTAAACTGCGGGAAGTGTACCGGCATGAACGGCACTGCCTCGATACCTTCCTCACGCATACGTTCAAAGAAGCGGTGCCTCACCTTCCAGCATCCCACATCATCGTATATCAGTCTTACCTCGACACCCTCACGCGCCTTGTCTATCAGGGCATCGCTGAAGAGTCTGCCAAGCGCATCGTCGGCAATGATATACATACCGATATGTATATGGCTCTTGGCCTTCCGTATGTCAGCCAGCAGGGCGGTAAAAAACTGATAGCCATTGGTGCAGATATCCACCTCATTATCTTTAAAAGGCAATGCCAGGCTCTGGTTCACGAAAAGATCGATCAGTGGCTTGTGCTTATCGGGTAGCTTAAGATCCTGCTGCTCAGCGAACTCCAGCATGGAGCGTTTGGTCAGCAGGTTCATGCTGCGCTCACTCACATAACGTTCCTTGCGGGTGTTGATGCCAAAGAAGAGGTAGAACACAATACCCACCACAGGTACGAACCATATCACCAGTGCCCAAGCCATCGTCTTCGCAGGTTGACGATTGTCGAGTATCACATGGATAATCGCCACAATCACGATTATCTGGTAGACACTGAATAATATGAGTTTCCAACTTATCATCCTATACTACTATGTCATTGCCAAGTTGTTTAGCCAAAGCGTCACGCAACTGCTGAGTCTCTTTGTAGTCGGCCAACAAGGCCTTTACTTTCTCCATATCAGAGCCCACCGTATTCAGCTGGGCCTGAATGTCCTTCAACCGTTTCTCCACGATGTCGAGTCGCAAGTCAAGCACCAGATGGAGCACATGTTGCAGTAAGGCTCCATCGCGGTCTTTCAACTGGAAGCTCTTACCCAACTGATGACGGTCGATGCCAAGTTCTACAGCCAGCTGACTGATTTGGATGTCAGGGTGCTGCATAAAATAGGTCTCAGCCTTAAAGCCTTCCTCGCCACTATGTTCTACGGCCTCTTGCAGTATCTGGTTATATCGGTCGTCGTGGAAGGAGAGCCCGTCGGATCCGAGGTCGAAAGCCACATATTGAGCCACCGTCAAATCGGTTTTTCCTCCGTCTTCGGTCTCAATATCCTTATATATTACCTTTTCGCCATCCCGGATGATGCACTGCACCAACAGACGCTCCACCTCGTGGGTCTGTTCATCGATGGTGTGCAGACCGATAAATGTCGGGGAGGCATTCTCTGAGCTCTGACGTTCTGCGTCACGCTCAGCCTGTTTCTCTTTCTCCTCATGACTCTTGCGAATCATATCGTTCATCGCATTTACGAGGGTCTGTTCTTTCAGTTGCAGTCGCTGAGAGAGGATACGTACATATTCGTCACGTAACATCTTATCAGGAATCACCGAGATACTCTTCAAGATGCCGCTGATGGCCTCAGAGCGTTTCACAGGATCAGTGATGCCTTCAACCGTAACCTTAGCCTTAAAGGTGATGAAGTCTGTCTGGTTCTGCTCAATATATTCCTTAAACTCCTGGACAGAGTGCTTACGGCTGAATGAGTCGGGATCGTCTCCGTCAGGCAATAAAAGCACTTTGATGTTCATACCCTCCTCCAACAGCATATCGGTACCGCGCATGGCAGCATGGATACCGGCCTCATCACCATCATATAATAAGGTAATGTTCTGCGTGAACCGCCTTAGCAGTTTAATCTGGTGGATAGAGAGTGCCGTACCCGAGTTAGCCACCACATTCTCCAGTCCGCACTGGTGCATGGCTATCACGTCGGTATAACCCTCTACCATAAACACACAATCTTCCTTGGCGATAGCCTTCTTGGCCTGATAGAGTCCGTAGAGTTCACGTTCCTTATGATAGATTTCCGAGTCGGGCGAGTTCACATACTTCTGTTGTACGCCCTTAGTACGCGAGTCAAGCAGTCGGCCTCCAAAGGCCACTACTTTTCCACTCACATTCAGCCAAGGAAAGATCACACGCCCTGCATATCGGTCATGAATGCCTTTCTCACCATCAATACACAGACCTGTCTTTAAAAGGAACTCTACCTGATATCCTGCCTTCTGAGCAGCAAGGGCGAGGGCATCGCGCTTTTGAAGGGCATAACCTAGTCCGAACTTCTCGATGATATCATCACGGATGCCTCGACTACGGAAGTATTGCTTTCCTATCGCAATGCCGTCAGGGTCGTTCTTCAGCATGTCCTGAAAATACTTCTGTGCCCACTCGTTGACAATAAACATCGATTCACGGTCACTCTGCTCCCGTTTTTCTTCGTCAGTCAGTTCTTTCTCCTGTATCTCGATATTGTATTTCTTTGCCAACCAGCGCAGGGCCTCCGGATAAGTAATCTGCTCATGCTTCATGAGGAAGTTGATAGCTGTTCCTCCTTCTCCACAGGCAAAGCACTTGCATATCTGCTTCGATGGCGACACCATGAACGAAGGGGTGGTATCGTCGTGGAAGGGGCACAGGCCCTTATAGTTCACGCCAGCCTTTCGCAGGGTCACGAACTCTCCCACCACGTCGACTATGTTCGTGGCGTCCATGATTTTATCTATCGTCGCTCTATCTATCATAACGCCGACAAAGGTACGAATAAGCGAGGAGAAATCCAAATTTTATTTGGGTTTTCTCGAGCGAAAGTACCTTCGGGCAATGCTCAAAGTTACGAATAATTTTGTAATTTGCAAAATTCTTATTAACTTTGCAGCGCAAACACTTAAAAATATTTTCGACGATGAGAAGACTACTACTGCTTATAGCACTCTCAACTTATTATGTCCTGCAAACCAATGCACAACGTTTCGACGATCTGCCCACGCCCGGAGGTGAAGAAAAGGTGATAGACAACACGCCCGACTCCATCGCCAAGGCTTTGATGAATCGCCCTGCCCCCGGTTCCACCCGTCAGGGATCGAACCCTGTACTATTCCTGATAGGTAACAGTACCATGCGCAACGGCACCTTGGGCAATGGGAGCAATGGCCAGTGGGGCTGGGGGTACTATGCCAGTGACTTCTTCGACGGCCGTAAGATTTCCGTTGAGAATCAGGCTCTGGGTGGTATGTCTACCCGCAATTTCTATACCGACCTGTGGCCAGCCGTTCGCCAAGCCCTGAAACCTGGAGATTGGGTTATCGTATCCATAGGTCATAACGACCATGCTGACTTCTTCGATGCGAAGCGTGCCCGTGGTGTCATCGACGGTGTGGCCGAAGACACCATGATAGTAGGTTTCAACATCCGCAAGCAAATCCCCGACACCGTCTACAGCTATGGGCACTACCTGCGCTGCTATATCCGTGAGATCCGTGAGGCAGGAGCCAACCCCATCCTCATGTCGCTCACCCCACGTGATGCTCGCGACGATAAAGGACTAATCATCCGCAAACCACAAACCCAGTGGGCGGCCTACGTTGCTGCTACTGAGGGGGTGCCTTTCGTCGACCTGAATGAGATTTCGGGTGCAAAACTCGACAGCTATAGTCTCTGGAAACAGAAATACCACTTCTACGGCGACAAGATTCACACCTCTGCCTTCGGAGCCCGCCTTAACGCCCGCTCTGCCGCTGAGGGAATCTACTATTCAAACAATCCCCAACTCAAGCCCTTGCAACAGATGATGATAGGCGTAGCACTGCCTATGGCAAACGTAAAGCGTCAGAAGGGCAAACCCGTGGTGTTTATCTGTGGCGACTCCACCGTGAAGAACATCGACAAGTCCGACCATTCCGGCATGTGGGGCTGGGGGACACTGGCCAACACCGTGTTCGACACCCTCAAAATCACCGTCACCAATCAGGCCATTGCCGGGCGCAGCACACGTAAATACCTGAACGAAGGCCGTTGGGAACGAATCTATAACAGTCTTCAGCCTGGCGATTTCGTGCTGCTACAGTTTGGTCACAACGACATTGGCGACTTAACCAGTAAAAAGGCACGCGCCGTCATTGCCAGCGCCCAAGACACCTGTCATGTCTATCAGATTGAGGATGAAGGGCGCTATGAGCTCATCTACTCCTTCGGCTGGTATCTGAAGAAATTCATCGACGATGTTCGCGAGAAGGGAGCCACCCCCATCCTACTCTCTCTCACACCACGCAACGAATGGCCTGGTGGCAAGATTGAGCGCCGCGATGACAGCTATGGCCGTTGGTATCGCGAGGTCATCCGTCAGACTGGCGTAGAATTTATCGACGTCCATAACATATCTGCCGACTTTTTGGATAAGAAATATGCCGGGCGCGATTCTGAGAAGTGTAAGCAGAAGGCCGCCGTTTATTTCAACCACGACCACACACACACTTCCTACAAGGGAGCCCAAATGAATGCCCGTAGCCTAGCCAAGGGTCTGAAACAGAACCACTCATCACTCGCCTCCTATCTCAAGAGATAGCAAATCAGCCCAGACGTTGATTTTCTTAGATTTATTTTGGTTATTTAAAAATAAAGTTGTACATTTGCGGCCAAATAGCTATAAACCAAAATATATTAGAGAGAGATTGAAATGATGAAGAAACTGATTGTTTTCAGTATGGTAGCCGTGGCTACCATCGTCATGTCTGCTTGTGGCAACAAGCAGGGAACTAACGATTATGTTTACGCTTCGAGTACAGACACGACTGCTTTTGACAAACATTCGCAGGAGTATATCTCACAGCGTATTGACACAATCTACAGTTACAAGAACGACAGCCTATGCTGTTCACTGAGTTTCCTGAGACTCGACAGCGAAGCGCAGGAACTGAGCGAAAAGGACGGTACCATCTATCGCGACTTCGATCACTGGGTAATGGGGCAAGACATTGACCCCGAGTGGCGATATGAGTTAGATCAGGTGAACAGTATCAGCGACTCTGCCGCTACCGTAACGCTGACCATTCATAACTATGCCGACCAGAAGGTGATTCTCGACTTGGTATTTGAACGCGACGATTGGTATGTTGACAATTTCCACTCGTTCTATGAGGGATCAGACTACGACGAGGATGGCAACACTATTCCCGATACTGATGGTATCAAAGAACTTGACGAACGTGCAGAAATACTGAAGTATATCGACAAGCAACAATGATAGTAAAGATTCCCGCCAATTGGCGGGAATCTTTATTTATGGTTTCATAAATACAAAATAGACGGCAGCTATCAGGCAAAGGGCAGCTGCGGCATGATTCCAGTGTAACTGTTCCTTCTGAAAGATCAAGTTGGCTATAACTGCAAAGACCACCAAAGAGATGCATTCCTGAATCACCTTGAGTTGAACAAGGTTGAAAGGTCCGCCATTGTCAACAAAGCCAAGACGATTGGCAGGAACCTGACAACAATATTCGAAGAATGCTATCATCCATGAGAAGGCAATCACCAAATAGAGGGGCCAGTTGGTAGAGATACCCGACTGCTGAAGGCGCAAATGCCCATACCAGGCAAAGGTCATAAACACATTGCTCATAATGAGCAACAGAATCGTATAAATACCATTTGTCATAACAATCTATCTTAAGAAAACGGGGACAAAGATACAAAGAAAAGCGAAAAGTGAATAGCGAATAGTGAAAAATTTACTATAGCTATGAAGTTATTATTGCACAAATCGGCTCTTTTGTGCACATTTCAATTGTTTTTGTGCATTTTATTTGGCTATATCCTCAAAAAGAACTACCTTTGCGCTCGATTAAAAAAAGGACATCAATATTTACACATTATTAATATTATATGGCTTTAAAGATTGTTGTGCTGGCCAAGCAAGTGCCAGACACCCGAAACGTGGGTAAGGACGCAATGACAGCCGAAGGTACCGTAAACCGCGCTGCCCTGCCCGCCATCTTCAATCCAGAAGATTTGAACGCCTTGGAGCAGGCCCTTCGCCTGAAGGAGCAGAACCCAGGCTCAACAGTAGGAATCCTCACGATGGGTCCCCCACGTGCAGGTGAGATCATCCGTCAGGGACTTTATCGTGGCGCTGATACAGGTTGGTTGCTTACCGACCGTCTCTTCGCAGGTGCTGATACCCTCGCTACTTCTTACGCTCTGGCTACTGCCATCAAGAAGATTGGCGATGTTGACATCGTTATCGGTGGTCGTCAGGCTATCGACGGTGATACCGCTCAGGTAGGTCCTCAGGTGGCTCAGAAACTGGGTCTTAACCAGGTTACTTACGCTGAGGAGGTTCTCTCAGTAAAGGATGGTAAGGCTACTATCAAGCGTGTGATCGATGGTGGTGTAGAGACTGTAGAGGCTCCTCTGCCTGTTGTTATCACCGTTAACGGAAGCGCAGCTCCCTGTCGCCCCCAGAATGCTAAGCTGGTGATGAAGTATAAGCGCGCTACCTGTCCTATGGAGCGTCCTGCCGAGGGTACTGCTTACGACTATCTGTACGACGAGCGCCCTGAGCTCACGCTGAACCAGTGGAGCGTGGCCGACGTGGATGGCGATGTAAACCAGTGCGGTCTGAATGGCTCACCAACCAAGGTAAAGGCCATCAAGAACATCGTGTTCCAGGCTAAGGAGTCGAAGACTTTGACGGCTTCTGATGCTGATATCGAGGGAATGATCAAAGAATTGTTGGACGAGAAAATCATTGGATAACGAGATATGGCTAATAACGTATTTGTATATTGCGAAATTGAAGGTACTCAGGTACAGGAAGTATCTCAGGAGTTGCTGACCAAGGGTCGCAAGCTCGCCAATGAACTCAAGGTTGAGCTCCACGCCATTGTTGCCGGTACTGGCATCAAGGGTAAGGTAGAGGATCAGATTCTGCCTTACGGTGTTGACAAGCTGTTTGTTTTCGACGCTAAGGACCTGTTCCCTTACACCTCAGCTCCCCACACTGATATTCTGGTTAACCTCTTCAAGGAGGAGCAGCCACAGATCTGCTTGATGGGTGCTACCGTTATCGGTCGCGACCTCGGTCCACGTGTATCATCATCACTGACCTCTGGTCTGACTGCTGACTGCACAGAGCTGGAGATTGGTCCTTTCGAGGATAAGAAGAACAACAAAACCTACGAGAATCTGCTTTATCAGATTCGTCCTGCCTTCGGTGGTAACATTGTAGCTACCATCGTTAACCCCGACCACCGTCCACAGATGGCTACTGTACGCTCTGGCGTTATGCAGAAGGCTCTGTACGATGGCGAGTGCCGCAAGGAGGTTGTTTACCCAGAGGTAAGCAAGTATGTTAGCCCCGAGGCCTTCGTAGTTAAGGTGCTCGATCACCACGTTGAGGCTGCTAAGCACAACCTGAAGGGTGCGCCCATCGTGGTTGCCGGTGGTTACGGTATGGGCTCGAAGGAGAACTTCGACCTGCTGTTCGACTTGGCTAAGGTGCTGCATGGTGAGGTTGGCGGTAGCCGTGCTGCTGTTGATGCAGGCTGGTTGGACCACGACCGTCAGATTGGCCAGACAGGTGTTACCGTTCATCCCAAGGTTTACATCGCCTGCGGTATCTCTGGACAGATTCAGCACATCGCTGGTATGCAGGATTCTGGTATCATTATCTCTGTGAACAGTGACCCCGATGCCCCTATCAACAAGATTGCCGACTATGTCATCAACGGCACTGTCGAGGAGGTTGTACCCAAGCTCATTAAGTATTACAAGCAAAATTCGAAATAACAATGGCAAACTATTATAGTGACCACCCAGAGATTGGATTCTATCTGAACCATCCTCTGATGAAGCGCATCGTTGAGCTCAAGGAGCGCAACTTCGAAGATGCCAAGAAGTACGATTACGCTCCCGTTGACCTGGGCGATGCCATCGAGAACTACAAGCAGATTCTCGACATCACCGGCGACGTGGCTGCTAACATCATCGAGCCTAACTCTGAGAGCGTTGACCTGGAAGGTCCACACCTCGAGAACGGTCGTATGATCTACGCCTCTAAGACTTACGAGAACCTCGACGCCACCCGTAAGGCAGGTCTATGGGGTGTTTCTATGCCTCGTCGTTACGGCGGTCTGAACCTGCCTAACACCGTATTCTCAATGCTCTCTGAGATGATTTCTTCTGCCGATGCTGGTTTCCAGAACATCTGGAGTCTGCAGAGCTGTATCGATACCCTTTATGAGTTCGGTAGCGAAGAGCAGCGCCAGAAGTATATCCCCCGTGTTTGCGCTGGTGAGGGTATGTCAATGGACCTGACTGAGCCAGATGCCGGTTCTGACCTGCAGCGCGTGATGCTGAAGGCTACCTTCGACGAGAAGGAGAACTGCTGGCGCCTGAACGGTGTGAAGCGTTTCATCACCAATGGTGATAGCGACATCCACCTCGTGCTGGCTCGTTCTGAGGAGGGCACCAAGGACGGACGTGGTCTGTCGATGTTCATCTACGACAAGCGCCAGGGTGGTGTTGACGTTCGTCACATCGAGCACAAGCTGGGTATCCACGGTTCACCTACCTGTGAGCTCACCTATAAGAATGCTAAGGCAGAGCTCTGCGGAAGCACTCGTCTCGGTCTGATCAAGTACGTGATGGCTCTGATGAACGGTGCCCGTCTGGGTATCGCCGCACAGAGTGTAGGTGTTGAGCAGGAGGCTTACAACGAGGGACTGGCTTACGCCAAGGAGCGTCAGCAGTTTGGTGAGGCTATCATCAACTTCCCCGCTGTCTATGACATGCTCTCTCGCATGAAGGCTAAGCTCGATGCTGGTCGTTCACTGCTGTACGAGACAGCCGCTTATGTAGACATATACAAATGCCTCGAGGATATCGAGCGCGACCGCAAGCTCACACCCGAGGAGAAGCAGGAGCTGAAGAAGTACCAGCGTTTGGCTGATGCCTTCACCCCACTGGCTAAGGGTATGAACTCCGAGTATGCCAACCAGAACGCCTACGATGCTATCAGCATCCATGGTGGTTCGGGCTTCATCATGGAGTACAAGAGCCAGCGCCTGTTCC
Organism: Prevotella sp. FD3004; assembly: GCF_000746155.1. Classification (NCBI taxonomy): domain Bacteria; kingdom Pseudomonadati; phylum Bacteroidota; class Bacteroidia; order Bacteroidales; family Prevotellaceae; genus Prevotella; species Prevotella sp. FD3004. The sequence goes on from NZ_JQKR01000008.1 coordinate 299,203, forward strand.
GCGACGCACGTATCTTCTCTATCTACGAGGGTACCACTCAGCTGCAGGTAGTGGCTGCTATCCGTTACATCACCAACGGCACCATGCTGAACAACATCAAGGAGATGGCTGCTTCTATCGAGTGCTGCGACTGCGTAGCTGGTCTGAAGGCTCGTGTCGAGAAGCTCATCCCCGTTTACGAGGAGGCTCTGGCTAATGTCAAGGCTCTGGAGAATCAGGACGCTCAGGACTTCCTGGCTCGTCGTCTCTACGATATGACTGCCGAGCTCGTGATGTCGCTGCTTATCATCCGCGATGCCAGCAAGGCTCCTGAGCTCTTCAAGAAGAGCGCCAACGTCTATGTTCGCATGACCGAGGAGGATGTTTGCGGTAAGGCTGCTTACATCAAGAACTTCCAGGTAGAGGATCTCGACAGCTTCCGTGCAGTAGAGAAAGAGGCTGCCGAGTAATCGCAGCCCTCTTACATCAATAAGAAGGAGCATTCTCTTGATGAGTATGCTCCTTTTATGTCTTAAAAAAAATAATAAGAACATGACTGATGAAGAATTAGACGAGAGAGTAGAACGGGCTGTAGAGAACTTTATGGCGGGCTATGGCTGCTGCCAGAGTGTGGTGGCGGCGTTTGCCGACTTATATGGACTTGATGATACGTTGGCCAAGAAGATAGCCGCAGGCTTTGGTGGCGGTGTAGGACGTATGAGGATGATGTGCGGCGCCGTGTCGGGCATCGTGATGCTTGTAGGTCTCGACTGCGGACAGACGGAAGGCCCAGACCGTGAGGGTAAGAGTGCCTGCTACAAGGTGGTGCAGGACTTGCTGGCGAAATCGAAAGAGGAGAACGGCAGCTTGATATGCGCCGAGATACTGGGACTGGAAGGTTACGAAAAGGCGGCATGCAACTATGTTGCCTCAGAGCGTACAGCCGAATATTACAAGACAAGACCTTGCGTCGCCAAAGTGGAAAGCGCCGCAAGGATATTTGCAGAATACCTGAAAAACAAAACCGCGTAAGAAACGCGGTTTTGTTTTTTATTTCTTAGCATGAGACTTCTTGTACATTTTGATTTCGGCGGGCGTAGCAAGACCCGTCTTAACACGGAACTCCAGACGAGCTAAACGCATCTGTGAAAGGAAACGTTCACTGGTATGCAGACGGGCATAAGCCACCGAAGCCGCCAGACGTCCTGCATCAACATCACTCTGCCAGTGAGCTCCAACAATAACACGACTGTCACCATACATCAAACCACGAGCCAGAATCGTGTCGGCTCTCTCGGGATTGATTTCAGACAACAACAGAGCAGAACTCCAGCCAAGCAATGTATGACCTGACGGGTAGCTGCCATTACGGCTCAATGCCGGTTCGTCATCAGGTGTGAGCGTCTGCTCGTGGAAGCGCATAAAGGGGCGTTTACGCATGTAGTAGCGTTTGGGTAGTGTACAAATACTGTCACAAGTCGCCGTACCATCGCGCATCACCTTATAGATCTCAGGTGTTTCTTCTTTTGAGATTGTCAGTCCGAAAGGTTCGCTGAACTCACGAATAATACAATCGAGTCCATAGACGGCATCGCGGATAGCAATGTCGGCACGTTCCTTACAGTTTCTCATCTCCTTTCCCCAGAAATACTGCATGATATCATAGGCAAAGTGAGTTCCTACAGTATCAGGGGGAGCAGGACACCACTTAAGCATGTCGGGCATCTCCTTTGTGGTGAAATACGGTTCTGCATCACTCTGTGCCTGGGCACTTACGGCTGTTACCATGAAGACAGCCATCATCATTAGCTTTTTCATAATCAGGATTTTTAATGTTAATATATTAGAACTTAACTTGGAAACGGGTTTCGAGAATGGTTGCGCTATTATCGTCGAAGCCACTGCGATTGGTAACCTTGGTCCATGAGGCACGCACACGCCAAATCATATACTTATTAGGGTAATAATTGTAGCAGAGCGCCCAATCGCTAAGATAGCCGCCACGGATGCCTGCACTGGCATCAGAGAGCGACGTATAGTTGTACTGCAGACAGAGTTCCATATTGCCCGGATCTGGTGTAGCCAGACCGCCGTCGGTCATCGTATAGCTGTAATTACGCCCTTTGATCAGACCGCGCAGGGTGACATAAGCGCCACTGCCCGTAAAGCTTTGCAAACCGTTTTCGCGGGTGATCCTGTTCCAGAAGTACTGACCCGCCACCGCAAAGCGTCCAGAGGAATAGAGTACCTCGGGCGAGAACTTATACATCACTTTGGCATCTGTAACCACCGCCTGCTGAGCATTGACTTTAGCCACACGCATAGGCCAACGGCTGGTGAGTGTGAACTGTTTGTGGTTCAGTGTCTCGTCGCTACTATAGCGAGCACCTTCGATGCCACCACTTATACCTACATGAAACATCCTGCCACGCTCGGTATAAGGATGATATACCAGACGAGTCAGGGCACCTACAGCCTCATCGCCTGTCTGGTCGGTGGTCTGCTTCATGGCATCGGTCTCAACCACCAGGCTAAGCGTAGCCAGCAACGAGTTGTCGGTATGTTCGAACATCAGACCCGGCATGCGGTCATTATTAAACACAGCGTTGCTCTGTGGCTCTTCCATCGTTTCCTTGAACGACGAGCTGGTACAACTCTGATAGCCGTACTGGTGGATAAAATAGCCTCCACGCACAAAGTTCTTCTTATCAAAGTCATACTGTATCCACACATCTTTCATGTTCACCTTACCATAGGCATAGCCCATGTCAATCTTTCCCTTCCACTGGCCGTAGGTGAAGCCCACGCCCACACGCATGTCAGGGATACCAACACCACTTTTCAACTTGTCCTCCTGATGCTCTGAATCTACATAGGAAGCATCCATGAGGATACGTCCGGAAGGCTTAACAACGAGTTTAGGCTCTTCCTGTGCTTGGACAGTAGCGGCCATTGTCAGCCATACTGTCATCAGAATCGTCAACTTCTTCATAATAGATTAAAATTGTTAGTAATATTTTCGAGCATGATCTCAATCAGTCGAGGTAAGGCATAGTTATCTATCTCGGATTCGGGAATCCAGATATAATCAGAGGGAAGCACTGGCTTCTCTCCGACTTCCAACAGGTAGAAGTCGGCATATATAATACGGTGAGTCAACACATGTTTCACATTCTGGCGCAACAACAAGGCACCGGCCGGAACATCAGCGGGAGTCTCGGCAAACACCGGTTCCCACAGTCCTTGCCAGATATCACCTGAGCCACGACGGCGAATAGCAGTCTCACCATGACAGCGCACATATATATAAATAAGGTGGCGCTCACGCACTTTCAGCGTCTTCAGTTTCACAGGCAGCTCACCCACCCTGCCTGAGCGTAGAGCCTCGCAACTCTCAGCCAAAGGGCAGAGCAGACATCGAGGCGACTGGGGCGTACACTGAATAGCCCCAAAGTCCATGATGGCCTGATTATAGGCTGATGCTTCTTTCGGTGGTAGCAGACTCTGCGCCATCGCCATAAACACTTTCTTTCCTTCCGTAGTGTTGATAGGAGTGTCGATTCCAAAGTGACGGGCGAGGACACGGTATACATTACCATCAACCACCGCCGCAGGCAGGTCGAAAGCTATAGAGCCAATGGCAGCAGCGGTATAGTCGCCTACACCCTTCAACCGCTTAATCTCTTCTAAAGTATTGGGGAAACGTCCAAGAGCTACGATCTGCTTGGCAGCAAAGTGCAGGTTGCGTGCCCTACTGTAGTAGCCCAAGCCCTGCCACTCCCGCAGCACCTCATCTTCCGTAGCTGCCGCCAGATTCTCCACGCTGGGCCAGCGGCGCATAAAACGCTCCCAATAGTCCCAGCCCTGCTTTATCTGAGTCTGTTGCAGGATAATCTCCGAGAGCCAGATGGCATACGGGTCACGTGTCTGTCGCCAAGGCAGATCGCGCCCGTTCTCACGGAACCATTCCAACAACGCGCTTGCAAATTCCATCGAATCAAATCTTTGGCACGGATTACACGGATTACGCTGTTATCTTATTGCAGATTTCGTATCAAGAAAAAGACAATTCCGTGTTAATCCGTTTAATCCGTGCCTAATTATAAATTACAATTTTCCTTGATCGCCGAGATACGAATCCTTGAAGCCGAGGAAATAGAGGACACCATCGAGACCGATGGTATTGATGCTCTGCTTAGCATTAGCTACCACACGAGGCTTGGCATGGAAGGCGATGCCCAAACCAGCTTCAGAGATCATGGGCAGGTCGTTAGCACCGTCACCCACGGCAATCGTCTGAGCCAGATTCACCTTCTCCACCTGGGCGATAAGCTTCAGCAGCTCAGCCTTACGCTGGCCATCAACAATCTCGCCCACATAACGGCCAGTGAGTTTACCGTCCTCGCCAATCTCCAGTTCGTTGGCATACACATAATCAATGCCATAGCGACGCTGCAGGTATTCACCGAAATAGGTAAATCCACCGCTGAGGATGGCTATCTTATAACCACAACGCTTCAGGATAGTCATCAGTCGGTCTACACCCTCAGTGATGGGCAGGTTCTCGGCAATCTCCTGCATCACACTCACGTCGAGTCCTTTCAGCAAGGCCACACGACGGGTGAAGCTCTCCTTGAAATCTATCTCGCCACGCATGGCACTCTCTGTGATGGCACGCACCTCAGCTCCTACCCCGTTACGCTCAGCCAGCTCGTCGATACACTCCGTTTGGATGAGTGTAGAGTCCATATCGAAACAAATCAGTCGGCGCATGCGACGGAACATATCGTCTTTCTGGAAAGAGAAGTCAATCTCCATCTCACTCGACAGTTTCATCAGCTTCGACTGCATTTCCTGACGGTCAGCGGGCTCACCACGCAGTGAGAACTCTATGCAGGCACGGGTATGTTTAGAGGGGTTTTTGATACTCTTGCGACCTGTAAGGCGCAGAATACTGTCAATGTTCAGTCCCTGATCGGCTATCACCCTCGTGGCAGCCTCTATCTGGCGGGCCTCCAACTGGCGTCCCATCACCATCAGTATATAACGGTTCTTACCCTGATGCCCCACCCAGTCCTCATACTCATCGTCGCTGATAGGTGAGAATCCGATGTTCACATTCAGTTCGGTGGCCTTGAACAGCAGTTCTTTCATCACCTGTCCCGAGTGTATCTCGTCCATACGGATGAGAATACCCAACGAGAGAGTTGAATGTATATCGGCCTGACCGATGTCAAGTATCTGCGCATCGTATTTAGCGAGAATCGCCATCACAGAAGCTGTGAGTCCCGGGCGATCCTGACCTGTTATCCTTACTAATATCTGTTCTTGCATCCTTTCAGTAGCAAGCGATAAATCGTTTACTTGCTTATTATCCATATTCTATTCTTTTTCTTACTTACAAAGTGCAGCACATACCTTATCCTGAAAGCCACGGCCCTCAGCGTTCTTCATGATTCCCTGGTTGATGATGCAGAAAGCCAGCATGTGGTAGTTGGGCGTCATGGCATACCCCGCCAGCGACGAGATGCCCGCCAGCGTACCCGTCTTGGCCCTCACCTTACCATTGGTCTCAGGCTCCTTCATACGTTTCTTCAACGTACCGTCCTGACCGGCAATGGGCAGTGCTGTATAGAGATTCATAAAGAGGTTGGTATTGCGATAGGCATAAGTCAGCAGACGGGTCAGTATCTCGGGCGTCACATAGTTGTATAACGACAGTCCGCTACCGTCGGCTATTCTATAGGGAATCTCACTCACCCCCGCCTTGCCCAATGTTTTCTTTATCAGCTGTCGGGCATGCGCAGCCTTAGCAGGGCGCACTCCCTGAAGGGCAGCTATCTGGAAGAACATCGACTCGGCATAGAGGTTGTCGCTCTCTTTCAGCATGGGCTCCAGTATTTCCTTGATGGAATGACTACACACGCTGAGAGTCAGCGCATCCCTGGGCACCACATCGCTGCTACAGGGCGCCTCAACTACGATACCGGCATCACGCAGCCCTTGAACGAAGCGGGGCATGAACTCATTTTTCCTATCTACGAGCAGCGCAGCCAGTTGCGGGTTGTCGTCATCCCAGCACCAGCCTTCGCCCAGCAAGTTCTCCTCCTTGAAGTTGCTCACGGCCACCAGTCGCCCGCGGATGGTGTCCACCCCAAGAGCCTTTACGCTCTCTACAAAAGCCTTCATGTCCTTGCTTTCAAACATGGGGTCCATGCCGCCCACACAATAGATGTCGCCCGTAAACACGCTGTCTCTCACCTCGCCCTTATAGCGCAGAGTGGTGCGGAATTTATAGTTACCCCCCAACTGGTCGATGGCCGTCACAGCCGTCAGCAGCTTCATGGTCGAGGCGGGCCTCATGGTCTGCTTGGCATTGAATGCATACAGCGTCGAGTCGGCCGTCAGGTCATACACCATCAGTCCGAGCTGTGTCCGCTGCAACAGCGGGTCTTGCACCAGCGAGTCGAGTCTTGCCTGGATATTCTGCGGCCACGGCAGTTCTACCGCCATGGTATCAGTTACTATAGTATCAGAAACAATTTTGTCGGTCTGCGCCTGCAAACCAACAAAACAGTTTACTACAAAGAGAGTTGCAATATATATTCTTTTCACTTTAAACTTATCATTCAGTTTCGTCGGTATGTCGCTACCAGTTTCTTAATGGCTTTATCCAGCGATTCCGACGGTTCTATAATGTTATATTTGCTCCAGTATTCCGGATCCATGAAATATTCTACTTTGTCATAATACGCATCCCTTGAGTCGAACGAGTTACGACTCGTTATCGGCAGCACGCTATCCGACTGACTGTCGGTCACCACCATCTCACAGGTTGCGGTAAACGAGGTGCTGAAGAGGCGCTTCTTCCAGTCGCAGTTGAAGCGGAAGATATTCCTCAGGTAGCTGATGCGCGTCACACCGTCTTCATAGCGATAGTCAACCACGCACGACAGCTCACGGGGCTTGAACCTCACGCCGATAGGTTTCTTTACCAGCATGGTCCTTGTGGCCTTGTCCTTATCGCTCATGTCGAGGTCGAGCTCAATGCGTGTAAAGGCCAGTCGCTCACTGTCAATGTAGAGCGTGCCGTTATAGAGGGCATAGGGCATCGGATATTTCGGCGAGATCTTCACCACATATTGCAGGCGGTCGTTGATATACTCCGGCACACCCATGGCAAAGTCGTAGGTGTCGAGGTCTTCCGGATTCAGCAGCATCTCCTGGTTCTTCACCACGTCGAGCTGCACCGGCAGCACTGGTCCGCCCAGTACCTTGATTCCCAGCGTATCTCCCTGCTTCTGACTCAGCAGACGGCGTCCCTTCACAATCGCCACTCGGTCTCTGCCTATGTTGCGGGTGTAAGGTGTCTTGTACATATCCTCCACACCTTCGGCCACATAGATATAGTGCTTGCGCTTCATGGCCGTCTCGCGATAGAACGTCTGCAGCAGTTCTGGCACCCTGCTGTAGTTGTCGGGAATCTTCTTGATGGCGATGTCTACCAGCTCCCTGGGGTTGGCTTTCGTTACCACAATCTCACGCAGCTGGATGGTCGTTGGCGCCAGGCTGATCTTCAAGTTCTCGGCCTTACCCTCTGTCAGCGCCACCTTGCGTGTCTTATATCCGATATGCGATACCGTGATGGTAGCAGGCAGCTGATCGAGCTTCAGCGAGAAAGCGCCGTCTTCATTAGTGACTACCGACACGCGGCCGGCAGATATACTTACTTGTCGCAAACCTTCGCCCGTCTTGTCATTCGTTACACTGCCGCTCACAACAACCTGTTGGGCGAACACAGCCAAAGGAGCCAGCAGCATGATGATTAGCCATAGTCTCTTCATAATTTATTGTGCTTGGGGTTCGGTGCAAAGATACAAAAATAATTAAAGTGAAGAAAGTAAAATGGTAAAAAAATAAAAGGATTTCTTCCTTTTTTAGCCTATTTATTATATTTTTCACCTTTTTACCCTATTACTTTTTCACTTTTTTGTTACCTTTGCAGCAGATAACAGAACAAAACAAGTCAACAGATGGTTTACAAATACGACTTTCTCGTGATAGGTGCTGGTGTGGCTGGTATGAGCTATGCCCTCAAGGTGGCAAGGGCCCAGAAGGGCCGTGTCTGCATGATCTGCAAGACCTCGCTCGACGAGGCCAATACCTCTTTCGCACAGGGTGGCGTAGCATCGGTCACCAACCTCGAGCTCGACAACTTCGACAAGCACATCGAGGACACCATGATCGCGGGCGACTACATCTCCGACCGTCAGGCCGTAGAACAGGTGGTGCGCCAGGCACCTGAACAGATACGTGAGCTCGTCAACTGGGGCGTTAACTTCGACAAGAAGAGTAACGGTCAGTTCGACCTGCATCGTGAGGGCGGGCACTCTGAGTTCCGCATCCTCCACCATGCCGACGACACTGGCGCCGAGATACAGCGCGGACTGATGGAGGCAGTGCGCCACGACCCGAACATCACCGTCAAGGAGAACCACTTCGCCGTCGAAATCATCACCCAGCACCATCTGGGTGCCAAGGTCACCCGCCGCTCGCCTTACATCCACTGCTACGGCGCCTACGTGCTCAATCCCGACACACAGAAGGTCGACACCTACTTGTCGAAAGTCACCGTGATGTGTACCGGCGGCTGTGGTGCGGTCTACATGACCACCTCAAACCCCGTCATCGCCACTGGCGACGGCATCGCCATGGTCTACCGTGCCAAGGGAACGGTTGCCGACATGGAGTTCGTGCAGTTCCACCCCACCGTGCTCCACAATCCTAAGGAGACACATCCCGCCTACCTCATCACCGAGGCCATGCGCGGCTATGGCGGCATCCTGAAGCTGCCCAACGGCGAGACATTCATGGAGAAATACGACGAGCGTCTGTCGCTGGCACCACGCGACATCGTGGCCCGCGCCATCGATAAGGAGATGAAGATCCACGGCCTCGACCACGTGTGCCTCGACGTCACCCATAAGGATCCCGCAGAAACCCGCAAGCACTTCCCCAACATCTACCAGAAGTGCCTCTCCATCGGCATCGACATCACTACCGACTATATCCCCGTACGTCCCGCAGCCCACTACATGTGCGGCGGCATCAAGGTCGACCTCAACGGACAGACCTCCATCGAGCGCCTCTATGCCCTCGGCGAGTGCTCGTGTACCGGTCTGCACGGCGGCAACCGCCTGGCATCCAACTCTCTCATCGAGGCCGTAGTCTATGCTGAAACGGCTGCCAAGGACTCACTGGCACATATCGATCTCTACGACTTCAACGAGAAGGTGCCTGAGTGGAACGACGAGGGTACGATGACCAACGAGGAACAGGTGCTCATCACCCAGAGCGTCAAAGAGGTCAACCAGATTATGTCGAACTACGTGGGCATCGTTCGCTCCGACCTGCGCCTGCATCGCGCCTGGGACCGCCTCGACATGCTCTACGAGGAGACCGAGCGCCTCTTCAAGCGTGTAAAGGCGTCGAAAGACATCTGCGAACTACGTAACATGATCAACGTGGGTTATCTTATCACCCGCTGGGCCTTGGAGCGCAAGGAGTGTCGCGGTCTCCACTATACCACCGACTACCCTCTCCACGCTTACGACAAGTAATTAAGTATTCTGGCAAGGAAGGCAAACGCCATCCATATACCCCTTATATAATTGACAATGACAGGTGCTTTGTCCGACAGACATAGGCACCCGTCATGGCATTCATTACACCCTTAAATGTAATTTGGATTATTTTGCAAACCAATTTAGATTAAATTGCAGAGCAAAATAGACTAAATTGGTCAGCAATTTAGTCTATTTTGCAATCAAAGAGATAGTCTCTGTCAATAATACACCTGTTCTCTGACAACTTTTCAACTACCATCTGCCACACAAGAACCCGTCACTATTAGCTGTAGTCATGACTCGAACAAGATTTTACCCTCGCCGCCTGCCACACGGCGGGGATGATTATTTTTCCTAATAGGACTCCTGTCCCTGTATGAGTTCTATGTGAGTTAGCACATACCTACCATGCGAATACGGGACGAACCAATTTTGGATTCGTGCCAACGTCATAGCCAAATTCTCCATGAGTAAAGCCAAAGACAACGGCACCATTATCTATCGCAGTCGAAAGCTCCGTACTAGTCCAATAATATTGAGCCTGTAGATTAGTATTGCCACAGGCAGTATTTATATAATTGAGCATATTCGTAGGATTAACAAGCACAAGACCTGAAACAAATGTAGAAGGGTTAGTAGCACTAGGATTACCATTAGTTAATCCATGGATAATATAACGCCAATCAGTCATACTCGGATTACGCCAACCCTGAACAACACCGCTTGTTCTAGTTTTATAACTACTCTGATTTGTTACTCTATCATAATATTTTATCGTACAAGTCTTGTAAGTTGTACTTCCCACCGTTACAGGACGATTGTTCGCAAAAGTGTTGACTCCAGACGTAACATTGGGGAATGTGCAGGCTGCCACATCTTGCAGAGCAATGGCGATAAACTTGTTGAAGTAATTGCTAACTGCTCCTGCATAACAGATAACGCCTACAGCATCATAACCGCTACAGGTCTTTGCTATTGCTGCTGTTTTATATGCTTTTCCATTCCTTGCAATAAAGTACTTCAGATGTGAACTGGTAACGCTATTAAACGCCACGCCTGGATCTGTCACACTCACCGTATATGACTGCGATGATGGGGCGTTATAATTCGTCGTGGCAGTATACGAGGCCGTGATGGTGGCAGAACCGATAGTTACACCCGTTACAACTCCACTACTGTTTACCGTTGCTTTACCTGTGGCATTTGACGAATAGGAAACAGTGAGTGCAGTATTATTAACGCCATACAATGGTATGGTACGGGTAAACGTAGAGCCAACACCTACCGATGCCGTACTATTACTCCAACTGCCCCAAGTAGGTGTGTATTTAGAAATAGTCACCTTAAGATTTTGACTAGCAATATCTGAATGGTTAGCATCACCAAAGACCTTGTAATATACGGTATAGCCGCTGGTGTTGGCATCGGTTTTCTTCATGTTGGAATTATCAACGGAAGTATACCAGTTAGAGTTGTCGAGACTATAGTACATAGTACCACCCGTAACACTACCGGCATTGATCAACACTTGTGCCGAGCCATTGTATGTTAGGGACTTGGCTGTGGGCGCGGTATAGGTGGGGGCGGCTTTTGTCATTGTAAACGTATAGCTGGCCGTCTTTGTGGTGTAATAATTATTTAAGCCGTCAACGATCTGGGCGGTGATGGTGGTGGAACCTACGCTAACAGGCGTTACCTCGCCTGTGGTGGAATGAACAGTAGCCACATTGGTATTGCTGCTGGTATAGACAACCTGCCCGCTACCGGTATTGGTAAGCGGATTGGTAAACGGGGTGGTGTTATAGGTTTGGGATATAGAGGTCTCAGCATACGTCAACGTGCCTGACATGGCCGTAATAGTGTAAACGTACTGCTTGCCGGGTTCGAAGGTGCGGTCGGCAGGCAGGCGGTAGACGTAGGGACCTACGCCCGGGATGTCGAAGCTGACGAAGGCCGAACCACTGGTGACGGTCTGCGGCGGGATGAGCACTGCTCCACCTTCAGAGATACTGATTTCACCGTCGTCCGAGGCAGCCGAGAGCGTGTAGCCGTCGCTGTTGTCGACAGGATAGGTCACCACCGCCGAGCGCTTGGCATGGAGCTTCAGATTGGTCAGGGTCCAGGCCGGGGTGGCTGTGGGCAGACTGATATTGACGATGACCTTCGCCATCAGATGCGTCATCGGCAGCGTCTGGACAGCCGTCGAGTAAGTATAGGTAGCCGCCTTGCTAAAGGTGAGGTCGCTCTGAGCGTAATTGGCATCGCTGGTCTGGTCGGCACTCACGGTGAACGTGGCGCCAGAGGCTACGCTGGGGTGCACGGCATACATGCTGACCGACGACCCGTCGTAAGGATAATACAAGGTACTGGCAGAAGTAAGGTCGCCGCTGGTGCCCGAGACGGTGCACGCTAGCGGGTTCGCTATCCAGGCACTGGTGCTGGCGTTCTTGATATAAACGTCGACGGCCTCGCCAGAAAGCAGCTCGGTGTTCTGCACGTTGCTGCCTGCGCGAGTCTGCGCACTCTCCTCCACAGCTACAGCCAGTCTGATAGGCATAGACTTCCCAAACCGTGCCTCGTCGTCCGAGGTACAGGCAGCCAGCAGCACAACAACCGCTGTCATCAGTATGTTTTTCTTCTTCATACTATAATCAATTTGCATCCTTAAACAGGCGGACGGAGAAGCCGTGACCTGGTGGATTCCTATGGTTACCAACTACAGCTGTTGGAGTCAAGGCCACGTGATAGGCCTTTGACGCATCCATCGCAGTAGCTGCCCAGTAACAACCGTCAGCCTTACTTGTTACACGTGCATCATTACTATAAGAATTAGCAATCAGAATGTCGCAATGATTAGTATATGTAGAAAAACCGCAGCAAGGCAGAACCACAGTATATTCGGGATTAGTCCACCAATCTTCATCGCTAATTGTATCAATAGTAATATTTGGATTAGCTCCAACATATATTACTTGAACAGTAAGTGACGCTCTGCCTACGCCACCTACAGCATCGTCTGATGTTTTATATTCATAACGATAGGCACAAGTATATTGACCATTACCCGTAGATTCTTTGAAACGCAAGCCATAACCTACATGGTCCAAATCGGCAGGACAGTAATAATCGTTATAGAAGTCACGATTTACATCATGAGTATAAGTTCCGTTATCGTTCTTAACACCCCAAACAACCCTTTCAACCAAATTTTTTGAATCTTTAGAACCAAGTTTATATTTAATACGTGTACCTGTTTCGCCACCCATACTCATATCGGTTCTATCTGTGGTCTGTGCAAAATATGGTGCCATAATTGAGCACCACTCCGCCTTTGATGGCATGTGATAACCAGGAACGGCGGTTCCTCTAATCATAGCCTTAATATTATCTTTAGCACCATGTGTCCAGTCTGATGGAGTGCCAACGCCACCGATTACATCCGGGCTTTCATTCCAACAAAAATACCCACTATGATCAGCATTATTATCCGTTGCCATGAGGGTGGCGGTTTGCATGTTGTATGGGGCGATGTATTCTATGGGGAGTTTGGGGCGGTTGAGCGTGCCCTGACCTGCCTGGTCGGCAGGAGTAGTATCCCAGGCGGTGACGTTGGTTGTTACAATGAGCTGAGTGTCAAACACTGATACATTATACACATACTGATAGCCACTGGCGAAGGTGACGGTTGACGGCACTTCATAGACCAACGTGTGGTTGGCCGTGGTGACCGTAACCAAGGTGGTATTGGCTGTAATGCTCTGAGGCGGCACTAGCGCCACGCAATTGAAATTCGACGTCTCGCCTGCCGAGGTGAACATAGTGACATCGGTGCTACCCGACGCCACTGCCGTACCGACCGCACCGGTAGAGGCCGTAAAGGGAGCCTGACGCTTGATGTTCTTCAACTTAACACTACTCACACTGACACCTGCGTTAACAGTGACATTAACGCGTATCTTCGCCATCTTGTGGGCAAAGGTGAGCGCACCGGTAGAAACGGGATAGACCTTAGGAATAGTGGCTGAGGCATACATCAGGTCGCTGGCGCGATAGCTGGCATCAGTACTCTGGTCGGCCTCCACGACAAACGAGGTGGTGGCCTCTGTTACCGATGAGGGGTAATAGGCCAGCACGTCGGTGCTTGCGCCCGACAAAGTAAAGTAAGGTGTTGTCGTGGTCGTGGTGCCGCCAGAGCCATCTGCCGTATACGTCGCATGATCGATCGATGTGGTGCCGCTGTTATGGAAATAGACATAGAACGTCTGGCCGCTGGCAAACTGCGACGACTGAAGGTCGGTACTTGTGGTGCGGGTAGCCAGAGAGGTGTTCACAAGGGTGGTTGTCGTAAGGGTGATAGGCACGAGTCCCTTCTGCCCGCCTTCATCGTCGGAAGTACAAGCCCCAAATAGTAACACTACAGCCAGAATAGTTATATTAGCTTTCATGTTCATAACCGATAGATTTATCTTACTTGGGGGCAAATATACGAAGAAATGTGTGAATCAAAAAAAAAAAACGCTAAAGAAAGTTAATAGACGACCGCTTTATATTGATTTAGGTCAAAGTAGACTGATAATTATCGGGTAAGCGAGAATTTCATAGAGAGCCCGAAGTCGTAGGTCGTAGTGGGATAGCTCGATGAAGAAAGCAGCGGCGTGTTGGTCTGCTGGTCATAGTAGGCGGTGAGCGTGAGCAGGCGCGAAAGGGTATAGTCGGCCATGAAGGAGAGTTTAAAGGCAGAGTTGCCGCTGGAAGCCGATGACACGCCTGATGCGATGTCGCGGGTGATGGCCGCCTGCTTGCGCATGGAGATATCGAGGCGCAGGTTCAGATCGTGGTTCACACCAGTCTTCGACGACTGTGTGGCGGCAGCAGAGCGCTGTGAGCTGCGACTGCCTTTGCCTGTCTGCGCTTTCTTCACCACGCGGTTGCCCTTGGTTCCGAAGATATTGAAGTCCTTGATTTTATATCCAAGGCCAACCACCCAATCGCGACTGAGAGCCTCGTTGAGCTGGATGCTGGTCATCGAAAGGTTGAGCGTACGAGTGGTACGGTATTCCATCTTAGCCGTAAGGTCGTTGTGGAAGGTGGCATCGACACCCAGCAAGGGCGAGAACGACTCGTTGATGCTGACGGTGGGGATGCTGGGCAAGGTATAGCCGCCCACACTATAGACGCTTTTATAAGCATGATTCAGATTCAGACTCTTGAGATGTTCCTGCACCCAAGGCAGTTTAGAAAGTCCGCTATAACGGATGGTCCAGTTGGGCAGCAAGCGTGTGATGGCGGGGAAAATGGCGCGCGACTTACCTGCTCCCGTAGTATAGGCTGAGAGGAAGGCCGGTACCAGCACCTCGGCGGCATAGGGTTTGTCGGCTCCTGCCTGGAAGCCCGTCAGCACATCAAGGAAATGGTTGAAGGCCGAAGAGTGGTAGCCGCTGTTGGCATTGCCCATGCCTGCCAGGGCACCACGAAGAGAGATGGTGGTCATGTTGAACGAGCCGCTATAGGTGGTGGGGCGCCCTTCATACATATATTGGATGCTCTGCGAACGGTTGTCGGTACGTGAGGCATTAAGGTCGATCTTCAGATCGCGGACAGGTTCCAGTACGGCACGTATCTGCAGGTCTTTCGTACTATTGATGGTGGCAGGCGTGGCGACGCTGTCGTTCATAAGCAGCCAGCGGTTGTCCATGGCTTTATCGATATAGCCGTCGCCCATCAAGCCGAAAGCGAAGTCGAGTCCCGGCGACATGACACTGCCCGTGCGTTGCCCCAGCATATCACCGACACAAGGCAGGAAGCCTGGCAGGTGCATGGCGTATTGGGTGCGGTAGCTGACGTTGACAGAACGCAGCATCATGAGCACGCGGGCCACATTCTGGGCAGGCTTATACCACCACTCGTTCTCCGACGAAGGCTTGGCGGTGATGCTGAGCTTCAGCTGCACAGTGTCGCGGTTCTTGATAAGTATCCTGTTCTGGTCGACGACCTTGTACTTTAACTCATAGAGGCGGCCATCCTTGGTACGGGCCGACACGATGAGACGCTTGGAATTCTTGTTATGGGCCACTATCAGGGTGGTATCGGTCTTGAGGGTTATTTCACGCTGATAGGCATTTTTGTTCTTTGGCAACAGCTTTTCTTCGGGATTCCCTGATGTAGCCTTGCTACTTACGGCCTTCACGCTCTGTCTTGATACAGAGGGAGCCTTACGGAAACGTTCGTTCACCTTCTTAAGGAACGGCGAATGGTTGTAGAGCGTCTCGAGATTGAACGAGCCATTGATATTGAGGTTGCGGTTACTCGTGACTGTATTGCCCAGCGAGGTACCGTTGTCGAGTTCCGTTCCACGAACCCATGTATAGTGGGCACTGTAAGAGGCGTCGCTGTTTACCCAGTCAAAGATGGGCAACTTGTTGAGTGGCAACTGATAAGAGGCCGTCACCTGCTGCTGATAATCTAGCGGTGTACCCCAGTTACGGATGCTCTGCTTCACAGAGTCTTTCCAAGCATGATACTGGTCGGGATAAAGGTCTTTGTTGATGGGGGTATAAGGTTCCTCTATCTCGGCACGCGTGGCACTCTGGAAGTTGAAGTGCAGGTTTTTCGTGAAATCCCAGCGCACGGAGAAATCGCGGTTCCAGAGGAACTGCTCCGAGAACGTGAGGGGCAGCTTCTGGCTTTCCAGATTCTCGAGGTCGCGCTCCTGAAGTTCGTAGTAGTTGCGCGTCATCTCAGAGTTAAAGGCAATGTTCTGTGGCAGGAAGTTGAAGCCCAGTGCCTTAGGAAGGTTCAGCCACTTCGACCTGCCTTTCAGGTTCTTGAAAGGCTCCCAGCTTTTATACACCGGCGAGTAGCTGTAGTTAAGGGCACCGCGCCACTGATCCTCACGCTCATAGACTGTAGTCTTGCCCGAGGTATTGCGGTGGGCGTGGCTGTAGGAGAAAGAGAAGTTGGCCGGGTCGTAGGGCATCGGATGGCGCTTGGTCTTCAATCCCCAGCGCACATTAGAGAGCGAGAAGTTGGTATTACGGGTCTTGGTGACGGCTATCGACTCTATACTGTCGCGTTCATGGCGGTCGGCAGCACCGTCGAGGGCTTCGTCAAGACGCATGTCGGAATCGAGCGGATTGTAGCGGGGACGCGTCTCCTCTTTCGTCACAGAATAATAGAGGGGAGCGCTCACCTTGGCTTTGTCGGGGAAGAACTTACCCAACTCGAGCGAAGTGGTGACCGAGTATTCTTTCTGAGTGTCGGTAGACCGCTGCATCACCCCTTCCTCCAAACCGCCGAAGCCATCGCTGATATAACGGCCCGAGAGGTTCACCATGCCGAAGTCGGAAAGCTGCACGTTCATGGTGCCTGAGGCTGCCCAACCGCCATCGTTGTTGGTATCGAGCAGGCGCAACTCATTGACCCACACCTCACCCGACTTCACCTCGCCCGAGATGTTACGTACACCTATCATCATCACCTTCACCTCGCCCAACGTAGGATTACCGAGAATACTGATCGTGTTTGACGGGTGTTCGGCGTCATATTCACTATAGAGGCGATTATAAGCAGCTGCGCCAGATGCCTTCGCATGATTACGGGCCTTCTTCAAACGGGTGAACACGTCAAGGTTGATGTAGAGCATATTGGCCTCGGGCCACACCATACGGCGGTCGGCCGTGGAATAACGGCTGTAGTCACTGCGATCGGGTGTCAGTTCGAGTGGTATCTCATATTCATAGTAATTGTTCTTATAGTCGCTGCCCAGACGGATGAACACAGCCAACTGATGATCCTGCAGACCTGTAACATCGGGCACGAGGTGGTTGGCATGGGTAAACATCTGCATATGCTTGTACTGCCGCAAGTCGAGGTTCATATTACGATAGACGGCCTTCGACTCGCCACGCTGCAATTCCTTGACCACCATGTCGAGAGCCTGCTCATTGTTTTCTACCAGCTGGGGCTGCGAAGGGTCGGTGACCCGACTGATGCCTGGCGGCAGTACATAGTTGACAGGCACTTTATCGTTGTTCTCCTCAATATTTACCGCACTAACCTCCAGCGTTCCGCCTTCAGCCACCGAGGTATTCAGGCTCTGCTTGTAGACGCGCCACTCGCCACGCACCAGATCGAGCGAGCCGAAGCGCAACACGATGGGGCGCTGGAAACCTGTCATGAACATACGCACGAAACGAATACTGGTGAAGTCGCTGATAGAGCCCACCTTGCTCTCATAGTCAGAGAGAGGGATGCGGAACTGATACCAGTTCACGTCGGTGGTCTGACCATTGCGAAGCTTCACGTTGCTGGTACGCATATCGGTGATATAACAGTCGTCGGGAGCCACCCCATTACGGTAGGCATCAAGGACCTCTGGCGAGATGCGCACCTTGTACTGGTAATAGCGTTCATACTCGTTGAGGGTATAGTCCTGGTTGATGTCTTCCACATCAGGCCCACTCTTATAGCTGGTGTCGTAGCCCTCGGTCTGCTGGTCAGAGTCGGGTGAGTTGCCCTGAGGGTTGTTGATGCGCTTATAACGGTCGAGGATACTCTTCTGCTCGGCATCGTAGTCACGACCACGGAAGTAGTGGTAGTCATCGCCTGCAGGGTCGTTCTGCCATGCCGTGCGGATGCTGTCGTTAGTAATCATGCCACTTACGGCGTCGAGCCACTCACGATAGGCACCATACTGACGTTCCTCATCGTCAGTGAGGCCATTGAATCCCACATCCTGTTGGCGGCGCGAACCCGAGGTGGTAGCAAAGGCATAGGTCTGCGTGGTCTGCTGGGGAATCTTACCCCATTGGGTGGTGGTAAAAGCCTGACTGCCATCGACGGGCATGCCGCTCTCGTAGAACTTCTTGCCATCGCGCAAAATATCCTCGCTCACCTCACCCAGATTGAAATAGAGATCACCGCTATACTCGGAAGCCGTACCGTCCTGACGGGTATAGATAAAGGGATCGAGCATCCAAAACTCAATATACTCGATATTGGCCTGTTCGAAGTCGTTGGTATCGATACGTCGCATCATGCCGCCCCACTTCGTCTCTGGTTGTAGTAACGAACCGTCGCTGTTCAGTCCAAGCGTCAGATTGTAAGGACCTCGCTCCTGGGGATAGTAGGCCAGGTTGAGCACCGACAGCGTAGAAGTGGCGCCGTTATAGGTACTCTGGTCGCGGTTGGGATAGAGTTCCTTCACATACACCTCACGCACGTAGTGGTTGGAGAGCTGTTCCAAATCACTCTTAATGTGAGCCGGCGTGAGCGTGCTACTACGACGGGTGAAGATCGGGTCAACGTTATACCACGCCAGCAGGGCACGGTTCATGCCACTGCTGACACCTGTTTTGTCGCTGCTCTCCTGAAACATGGAGGGCACGCTCGAGAGGGTCCACGACTTGGGGTTGCTCAGGTCTATGTAGCTCTTCGTATTCTCGAAGTCGTCGATATACGAGGCATTATCCTGTGTGCCACGGGCCGTACCCGCAACAAGCTGAGCGAACTCACCCGTAAACGAGATATGCGAGGGCTCTTTTACGTGCAGGAAGGGAATCTTGTTAAGCATTGAGGTAAGCCATTGGCTCTCTTGTTTCCAGTTCATACTCAGTCCCCAGATTGTGTTGCTCAGAGGTTCCGATCCCATGGCCACTTTCGAGGTAAGGGCCTGCTCGTGAAGATGCATCAGCGTTCCGCCTATCTGGAAACTCTTCGAGAAGTCGTATTCCCAGTTCACACCCACCATCGTCTTGCGCTGCATGCCATACTCGGTATTCGACTCAAGCGATACATTGACGTTAGTTCCAGCGTCGATGATACTCTGATTCAGAATGGTCACTTCGCCCGCATTGTAATCGACCGTATAGTCAGAGCCCTCAGTGAGCACCATGCCACCAGCAGTGACGACGACCGAACCCTGAGGCACGTTATAGGCACCAAGGGAGATGACGTTGGCCGAGGTGCCCTTATACTGACCCACAAGCAGATACTTGTCTTTCTCTGCCGTCTGTCTGGCAATGGTCTTTGTCTGATCATAAAGCTCTGAGAAGACATACTTTTCTGCTGTGACCGAGTCGAGACCTGCGGCCTGGAGTTTCTTGCGCAGATAGTTGCCAAAAGGCTCTGCAGATGGCAGGAACACACGACCGTCGCTCACGGTATAGCCCTCTACGAAGTCGAAATAGCCATTGGGATTAGGCTTGTTGTTATTATCCAAGCGGTCGCAACCCAGGAGTTTCAGAAGCGTTGTGTTCTTGACGCGTTCATCGGGGATATAGGTGAGATAGACACCTGCCGTGTCGCTCTGGAACTTAATGTCGAGTCGGAACTTGCTCTTCTCCACCTGCGACGCCAGATAATACACGTTCTTCATCATCAGCTGCCAGTTGCCTTGAGCAGGGGTGTTCGAAGTGTTCTTCAGAGATTTCACGAAGAGAGCGCTCTTGGTATCGGTCAGATCGGCAGCAAACTCACCGACCTGATAGGTTACACCACCCGACGTAAACTCGTAGGCCACAGCCAGCACCTGATCGGTCTGCAGTCCCATTCTCAGCGATACATAGCCAAGCGCCTTGTTGATAGAATATTCTGAGGAGGTCAACAGGCGGGCGCTCGACAGTTTCTCATAGTCCACGCCGTTCTCAAAACCCGCAATGCCTCCCAGTACGGTGTTTGTCATATCTATGTCGCGTGCCTCGGCATAGTTATTCGCTAAGACGGCATACTCGTCGTTGGCGCCATTGCCCGGCACGCTCTGACCTGTGGTGTGCCATATACCGTTGCTCAGCCGCCGGTTCTCGCCCAAATCAGTCAGGGCAATGATATTACGTGTGTTCGAGGTAGTTCCCGTCTTGTTGGTTACCCATATCTCCACGCGCTTGATCTCAATACCCGTCGTGAGATTGGGCAGTGTTGACATGCCCTGATCGTAGCGGTCACGGAAATAATGCGACAGGAAGAAGTGGCGGTTCTCCTCATAATCGGCCACATCGAGCTCGAAAGCTGTCGTCTGTACACCACCCTTGGAAGATACACTTTTGGTCGATGACTTTTTCTGCGAGAGCACCGTCTGCAGTTTCAGTCTGCCAAACTGCATGTCGGTACGTACACCAAAAAGGCTACTGGCACCTTTGACAAGCGAGTTATTGGAAGGAAAACTTACGTTACCTGCTTCTACGAGTTTGATGATCTCGTCTTCCTTGCCCTCGTATTTTATTTTCAAGTTCTGCGTATCGAAGTCGAAGGTTGCGTCGGTGTTGTAGTTCAGGTTCATGTTCACTTTGTCGCCCACCCTGCCATTCACATTGAGGTTAATCTTCTCGTCGAAGTCGAAGGCCGTGGTCTTACGGTTACGAATGGGCAACGAGGGGTTGTCGATATTCTTGATATTCCCTCCAACCTTCAGCTCGGCCGTTCCCTGTGTCTTGATGCGCACGCCACCAGGACCGAAGATCTTCTCGGCAGGTCCAAGGTCGAAATGCATTTCTGAGAATGAGAACTTGTCTTTACCGCCCGTCTGCAGACTGGTAGAATCTTTCTGTCGGAAAAATTCGCGCAGGGCCTTGGCCTCCACCCACTTCTGATATTCCTTTGGTGTCATGGGCGTAGGGACGGTAAGGTAAGTGTTGCCCAACTTCTGTCCCACGTAGTACATGTTTCGCTGGTCGTCATACTCCACCGTCTCACGGATGTTATCGGGCATCCTGAGAGTCGGCTTTTGTGCCCGCGCGCTCACGCACGCGAGAAAAACAGCCAAGAGTATTCCAATATAGCGATTCATTGAATAATTTTGGCACGGATTAACACAGCTTTATAAATAAAGACACGGCTCTTTGCGAGAAAAAGCAGTGTCTCTCCATAAGAGAGCCGTGTTAATCCGTGCCTATAATTTACTATTTAATCATCTTTAATGCTAACTTCACAACTTGTTCCACAGGGGCATCAGGTTGTTCTTGCAGAATGGCAAGCACTACCTTCTGCGAGGGAGCCGGGGCAAAGCCCAACATCGTGAGAGCCGACACGGCCTCGTCCTTCACCTGATTGTTTACTGGCACACTGATTTGTCCGCCACTCGGTATCTCCTCGGCAATGCCAAGCGACACAATCTTCTCCTTCAGGTCAACGATGATGCGCTGGGCAGTCATCTTTCCAATGCCCTTCACGTTCTGTATCAGTCGCGCATTACCCGTAGATATGGCATTGCACAACTCGGGCACACTCATACCCGAGAGCATCATACGCGCCGTATTAGCCCCTACACCATTCACGGTAATCAGCAGGAGAAACATTTCGCGTTCCTTCTTGCTCACAAACCCGAAGAGAACATGAGCATCCTCTCGAATAGCTTCATAGACATAAAGCTTCACTTCTTTCTTTCCTTGAATGGCACTGAACGTGTTGAGCGAGATATTCAGTCCATAACCGATACCAGCCGCCTCGATGGTTGCCAAGGCAGGGGTCAGTTCGGTCAGTTCCCCCTTAATGTATTCTATCATAACTTACACTTTTGTATATATACACCTATTTAAACGCGCTTTACTAACAATTTATTGTATTTCGGGTGCATAAGCTTGCGATTTATCACATATTGAAAGTTTTTAGATAATTTATTTCGTCAATTTGTAACGTATTTAATAGAAAAGCATTACTTTTGCAACCGCAAACGAGGAAATTTTAAACAAAGACTATAAAAGATATGAAGAAGATCAGAGTAGCCGTCGTAGGTTACGGCAACATTGGTAAGTATGCACTCGAGGCACTGGAGACAGCCCCCGACATGGAAGTAGCAGGTATCGTACGCCGCAATGGCGCTGAGAACAAGCCTGCAGAACTCGCACAGTACGAAGTAGTGAAAGACATCCGCGACCTTAAGGATGTAGACGTAGCCATTCTGGCCACCCCAACCCGTAGCTGTGAGGAGTATGCCAACCAGATTCTGCCCCTCGGCATCAACACTGTCGATTCTTTCGACATCCACACCAATATCCGTGGCTACCGTGAGCGTCTGATGAAGCTCAATCAGGAAACTAATACCGTCAGCGTGATTGCTGCAGGTTGGGATCCAGGTTCCGACTCTATCGTACGCACCCTGATGCAGAGCCTCGCTCCCAAAGGACTGAGCTACACCAACTTCGGCCCTGGTATGTCAATGGGTCACAGCGTATGCGTACGTTCTAAGAAGGGTGTCAAGAATGCGCTTTCCATGACCATTCCCCTCGGTGAGGGCATTCACCGCCGTATGGTATACGTAGAGCTCGAAGAGGGTGCCAAACTCGAAGATGTGACGAAGGACATCAAAGCCGATCCTTATTTCGCCAGCGACGAAACCCACGTATTCCAGGTAGAAAGCGTCGACGACGTGCGCGATATGGGTCATGGCGTAAACCTTGTTCGCAAGGGTGTGAGCGGTAAGACCCAGAACCAGCGCCTCGAGTTCAACATGTCAATCAACAACCCCGCCCTGACAGGTCAGGTTCTTGTCAATGTGGCCCGTGCATCAATGCGCCTACAGCCTGGATGCTACACCATGGTTGAGATTCCTGTCATCGACATGCTTCCTGGCGACCGCGCCGATTTGATTGAACATTTAGTATGAATATAGCGATTTTTGTTTCAGGCGGCGGTACTAACTGCGAAAACCTGATAAAATACTTTACTGACTCCGAGAGCGTACACTGCGCTCTCGTTGTCAGTAATAAGCCTGATGCCTACGCACTGGTCCGTGCCGAGCGTTTAGGCGTGCCCACGGCAGTAGCGCCGAAGGCCGACCTCCACAATCCCGATGTCATGCTCCCTCTGCTTCAGAAGTACGACATCGGTTTCATTGTCTTAGCAGGTTGGTTGCCACTGATACCCGATTTTCTGATTGAGGCCTATCCCCATAAGATCATCAACATCCACCCTGCCCTGTTGCCCAAATATGGCGGCAAAGGCATGTGGGGGCACCATGTACACGAGGCTGTGAAGGCTGCTGGCGAGACGGAGACAGGCATGACCGTCCATTGGGTTACTCCCGTCTGCGATGCGGGTGAGATCATTGCCCAGTTCAAAGTAGCCCTCTCCCCCGATGACACTGTTGATGACATCGCCGAGAAAGAGCACCAACTCGAAATGAAACACTTCCCCAAAGTGGTAGAAGACATATTAAAAAACGCTGCAGATTAGTTTTCTGCAGCGTTTTTTAATATTTCAGACAATGTCGGGTGAATGTGGACCATGTCAGCCAGTTCTGTGACAGTTGTGTGCTTGCACATCAGGACCGAGACCTCCTGGATAATATCAGCAGCATGAGCGCCATAGGCATGACAGCCGAGTATCAGACCATCATCGGCCACAAAAAGTTTCAGCAATCCCTCGGTCTCCCCCATGGCAAGGGCCTTGCCGTTGGCACGCCAGAAAGATTTCCGACAGGTATAAGCGACACCTTGTTCCTTAAGCTGATCTTCCGTAGATCCTACGCAAGCTGCCTCTGGTTCTGTAAAAATTGCAGCAGGCATGATATCAAAACGGATACCATCTTCCTTACCTAGAATCTGGTTGACGGCGTGGACGGCCTGCATCTCGGCAGCATGGGCCAACATCTGACAGCCGTTCACATCGCCAATGGCATAAATGCCATTCACGGTAGTTTTGAAGTTATCATCTACAGCTACACCTTTACGCTCATCAAACTCAATGCCAGCCTTGGAAAAATCAGCCTGCACACGGGGTTTACGACCTGTAGCCATCAGAATAACGTCGGCATCGATATCGGCAAGGTTCTGTACGGCGGTCTTCATATTGAAGGTGATGCCACGTTTCTCAAGCGTCTTACGGAGACGCTTGGCAATATCGCTATCGAGGGCTGGCAGACACTCTTTCATGTATTCAATCACCGTTACCTCGGAGCCGAAGCGATTAAAGACGCTGGCGAACTCCATACCAATGACACCTGCACCGATAATCACAAGACGCTTTGGTTGGGTGTTAAGGTTAAGCAAGCCAGTGGAATCGACCACACGCGAATCGGTCTTAACGCCCTCAAGAAGAAGCCATTTGGTTTCGGAACCTGTTGCAATAATGATGTTAGGGGCAGTGAAGTCGTTTACCGTATGGGCATCAATGAAAACGCCCTTCTCGCGCACCAGTGTGATATTAGGATGCGACAGGATTCCATCGACGCCCTGACGGAGCTGGGACACCACCTGAGTCATGCGCTCACGGGCCTCGGCAAACGTTTTAGAATGGACGTAGGTCTTCGTGGGGATGCAACCTACATTGAGGCAAGTACCTCCCACCTCATCGCCTTCGAAAATCGTAACCTTCAGTCCCTGCTTAGCAGCATATTCTGCGGCGCGGTAACCGCCAGGGCCCGCGCCGATGATAATCAAATCAGTTTTGTTCATTCCTCAACTGTTTATACGTTGTTACGGGATGCTTGGCAGCAAGGACATCGTCGACACGGCCGATAGGCGTCGTGTGGGGTGCCGACTTCACCAACTCTGGATCGGCTTTAGCTTCCTCTGCTATCTGACGCATCACGGTGATAAAACCATCGAGTGTCTCCTTCGACTCATTCTCTGTAGGTTCAATCATGAGACTCTCGTGAAAGAGCAGCGGGAAATAGATGGTGGGGGCATGATAGCCGTAGTCGAGCAAACGCTTGGCGATATCCATCGTGGTGACACCCGTACTTTTATCCTTCAGACCGTCGAACACGAACTCATGACAGCATGTGGTGTCGATGGGAAGTTCATAGACATCCTTCAACGACTCCTTGATGTAATTGGCATTAAGCGTAGCCAAAGGACCAACCATCTTGACCTGATCGCGCCCCAATGAGAGAATATAGGCATAGGCGCGCATCATGACACCGAAATTGCCATGATAGGGCGATACGAAAGGAAAGTGTTCCTGTAAGCCTTCACGTACACCCACAGGACCGGAACCGGGACCGCCACCGCCATGAGGCGTAGAGAACGTCTTGTGGAGGTTGATGTGCATCACGTCGAAACCCATATCACCAGGACGGCAGGCACCGAGCATCGGGTTGAGGTTCGCCCCGTCGTAGTACATCAGTCCGCCACAGTCATGGATGAGCTTTGCAATCTCAGGAATGCGGGTCTCAAAAAGGCCCAACGTATTGGGATTGGTCATCATCATAGCGGCAATCTCAGCGCCCTGCTCAGCGACAATACGCTGCAGGTCCTCGAAATCCACCTGACCATTAGCCAATGATTTCACCTCAACAATCTCTAATCCGCAGACAGCTGCCGAGGCAGGATTGGTTCCATGGGCAGAGTCGGGCACGATC
Organism: Prevotella sp. FD3004; assembly: GCF_000746155.1. NCBI lineage: Bacteria > Pseudomonadati > Bacteroidota > Bacteroidia > Bacteroidales > Prevotellaceae > Prevotella > Prevotella sp. FD3004. The sequence goes on from NZ_JQKR01000008.1 coordinate 325,102, forward strand.
ACTTTCTTACGGGCCATGTCGCCACGTGAGCGGTGATAGTTATCGATCACCATCAAACCTGTGAGCTCGCCATGGGCACCAGCATAGGGTTTGAAGGTAAAGTGCGCCAATCCTGTGAGAGCACAGAGCGACTTCTCCAACAGGATGACAAGCGCCCTAGCACCGACAACAGTATGTTCGGGCTGCAGGGGATGCAGGTTCTGGAACTGCGGCTGAGCAGCCATTTCCTCGTTAATCTTCGGATTGTACTTCATTGTACACGAGCCGAGGGGGTAGAAGCCGGTATCGACACCAAAATTATTGTTAGAGAGGTTGGTATAGTGACGTACCACCGTCAACTCATCGCATTCGGGCAGGGCTGCCTCCTCAGCACGCCGCATCGAGGCAGGAATCTCATAAGTGCCATAATTGTTTCTTGGCAGACTATAGCCTTTACGGCCCTCTTTCGAGAGTTCGAAAATCAGATTTCCATAAAGTCGACTATTCATAATCCAGCAACTTTTACGAGGTTATCAATTTCTTCTTTCGTACGCTTCTCTGTGACAGTGAAAAGTAAGCCATCTTCGATACGGACACCACCAAGGATCCCTGCTTCGATGAAGCGCTGATAGAGCGTATCAACATCGCCATCGTACTTCACAAAGAACTCATTGAAAAACGGCTGGTTGTAAGCCAGTTTAAAGCGCCCCGTTTTCAGTAGTTCGTCACAGAGGTAATGAGCGCCAGCATAGGAGAGCTCTGCAGCTTCTTTCAAGCCCTGACGTCCCATGAGCGACATATAAACCGTTACAAAGAGCGCCATCAAAGACTGATTGGAACAAATGTTTGATGTGGCTTTCTGTCGACGGATGTGCTGCTCGCGGGCCTGGAGAGTGAGCACGAAGGCGCGCTGGTCACGATTATCTTTGGTCATGCCGACGATACGACCTGGCATTTTACGGATGAGTTTCTCTGTGCAACACATATAGCCCACGTAAGGACCACCGAACTGCATAGGTATACCAAGACTCTGACCATCGCCAACGGCGATATCAGCCCCCCATTCTCCTGGGGTCTTCAATACAGCGAGGTCGGCAGCAACACTATCGATTACCAAGAGGGCTTTCTGCTCATGACAGGCATCAGCAAAGCCTGTAAAGTCTTCCACGATACCATAGACATTAGGCTGCTGAACGATGACACCGGCATAACCACCTTCAGCAAGACGGGTCTTCACATCGTCTAGGCTAGTAGCGCCATCGCGGATGGGCAACACCTCAACTTCAATGCCCCGATGGAGGGCATAGGTCTTAAGCACCTTAAGATTCTGAGGGGTGAGGCAACCCGAAACAAGCACCTTGTTCTGTTTCTTACCTGCGGCAACAACCATCATCATGGCCTCGGCACAGGCTGTGGTACCATCATACATCGAGGCATTGGATATGTCCATACCCGTAAGTTCAGCCATCATACTCTGATACTCGAAGATGTAGTGAAGCGTACCTTGTGAGATTTCTGCCTGATAGGGAGTATAGGAGGTGAGGAACTCGGAGCGTTGCAGCAGACTGGGAATGACTGACGGGGTGTAATGATCGTAGACACCCATGCCAGCAAAACAGGTGAGCTGTCTGTTCTCGTTGCCGAGTTTCTCGAACACCTGACGCACCTCCTGCTCACTCATAGAAAGCGGCATCTCATAGTCGCCCTTGAAACGGATGGTCTCTGGAATCTGAGCATATAAGCCATCAAGGCTCTCCACCCCAACCTTCGCCATCATCGCCTGCAGGTCATCCTCTGTATGGGGGAAATATTTATATTCCATAAAATATTCTTTTTGGCACGGATTCCTGGACGAACTAAGAATCCGTGCCTAATAAATTACTTCTCGCAGAACTTTTCGTAAGCAGCTGCATCCATGAGGTTGTCGAGATCGGACTTGTCGCTGAGTTCGACTTTGATGATCCAGTTCTCGAAAGCATCCTGGTTGATGAGCTCGGGTTCATCCTCAAGAGCCTCGTTAATCTCGATAACGGTTCCACTGACGGGTGAGATCAAATCGCTGGCAGCCTTAACACTTTCAACAGCTCCAAACTCCTCACCTGCCGTGACCTCGTCGTCAATCTCGGGCATATCTACATAAACCACATTACCTAATGCATTCTGGGCATAGTCTGTGATTCCTACGAAACCAACGTTACCTTCTACTCTTACAAATTCGTGTGACTCCGAGTAGTAGAGCCCTTCAATTACCTTACTCATTTTTTATAGCTTTTGTTATAGAATTGTTTTTTGACCACTTTACCAGGGAATACCTTCTTACGGATCTGAATCTGCACCTCGGTATCAAGTTTAGCATAGGCAGCGTCGATAAGTGCCATACATACGCTCTTGTCGGTTGACAAGGTGTGATAGCCTGTCGTTACCTCGCCAATTGGCTCGTCATTCATATTCAGTACAGTATAGCCATGACGGGGGATGGCCTTGTCGAAGAGTTCGATACCCACAAGTTTTTTCTGAGGGCCTTCGGTCTTCTGCTTTAACAAAGCCTCACGGCCAACGAACTCAGGCTTGTCAAACTTTACAAACAGTGTAAGACCAGCCATCACGGGGGTGATGTCCTCAGAAAGCTCATCGCCATAGAGAGGCAGGCCGACTTCGAAGCGCAGGGTGTCGCGACAACCTAAGCCACAGGGTTGTACTCCAGCAGCAATGAGTTTGTCCCAGCAGTCACGGATGTAGTCGTGAGAGGCATAGATTTCAAAGCCATCCTCACCAGTATAACCTGTTCGGGAGATGATGACATCGCCTATAACCTTACAAGTATAAAAAGTGAGTTCGGCACAAGGCAGTCCCAGCACCACCTCGACGGTATGCTCTGCCTCAGGACCTTGAACTGCTATCTGACCATAATAGTCGGAGCGGTTCTGCAAATCTATGTCGAAACCTTCGGCCTGTTGCAGCATCCAAGCCCAGTCTTTATCGATGTTGGCGGCATTGATAACGAGAAAGAAATCGTTCTCACCCATCTTATATACCAACAGATCGTCAACAGTGCCTCCGTTCTCATAGCACATCATACCATAGTAAATTTTGCCAACAGGGGCATCTGCAACATCGTTGGTGAAAATGTGCTGCACATAACGCTCAGCATCCGGCCCCTTCACTGTGACCTCGCCCATGTGAGATACATCAAACAGACCCACCTTCTCGCGCACGGCCAGATGCTCGGGCGCAATGCCTGCATACTGATATAATAGGGGCATGTCGAAGCCGCCGAAGGTGACCATCGTAGCTCCCAATGAGATATGCTTGTCATAAAGACAAGTACGCTTCTCTTTCTTTTCTATTTCTTGTTTGATTGCCATAGATTATTGTAATTGTTTGATATAGTCTTCACGAAAATACTGCTGTTCCAACTGCTCTATTCCGCTCACCTCCTCGGCAGTAAGCACACGCTCACCCACACATAAAGTGTCGCGAATCAACGCCTTCACTTCGCAGAGAGAGAACGATGTATGATTCTTTAATAAGGTGATGCGCTGACGCACGCTCTGAATGCCCTTTTTCTCCAACTTTTCAGGTCCTGGGGTAATGGCTTGGAGCATGTGATCCATATTAGTATCGTAGAGCAGGGTTGAGTGTACGATGCTACGGCCATTCAAATGATAACAGGCTGTGCCACACACCTTACGATTGCCAATCAGCACATCGTTATGACTGGTGCCTGTGGCCTCGATGCCCATCTTTCTGAGCACGAGCAACACCATATTGATAAAACGGTTGAAAGCCAGACCGACATTTTCCTCAGAAGAGACAAATGAAAGCATCACGTTGTCCCTATCGGCATAAACGCAGCCTCCTCCGCTTTTGCGACGAAACACCTTGATATCATGACTACGACAGTAATCAATATTCACCTCATTCTCAAGCACTTGATTACGCCCGATGATAACCGTTGGTTCTACCTGCCACATAAAGAAGTAGTCGGGTTCGTCGAAATGGCGCGCCGCATACTCCTCCATCGCCAGATAGAACGACAGGCGACGGGTTTCGGTAAATGGCAAGGCGACATATTTCATATTTTAGGTGCAGTCATTAAACTTTCTGCAAAAATATGAAGTTTTTATGTAACTACCAAACCTTTTAGCATTTATTATAGAAAGAAAATCAAGCCTGCTCCTTGAAACGCAATTCGGCCTCAAGCATCTCAAGTTTAGGCATGCGATAACCTGCTGCGCGGGCTATTTCTATAGGCCGACTGTAAAGATAGTGAATCTCCATCGGACGGTGGAAATCGTAGTCGAGTTTCATCGAAGGTGAATAGGGTGTCATAACGTCGGTGGTCTCAATCATCTTATCGGCAAACGCCTCGGTAAGACCTGTCACACCCAAATGCTGAGCTGCTCCAATCACCTCCATCATCAGATCGCGGATGAGCTGACGGGTGTCGGGATTCTTCAGCAAGAGATCGGTCTGCGTGTCAAGAGCTACGGTCATGCCATTGAAGGGCATGTTCCAGACAGCCTTTTTCCAGCGAGCTTCTTCGTAAGGTACGGAAGCTGCCTGAACACCCGCATTTGTAAAATCGTTTAAAATCTGCTGGAAGCGTGCTTCATCCTTACAAGAGTAGTTACCAAGATTGATGCTACCATAGCACTGATGGTTTACACGTCCTGGCTCCGTCTTGGCCGAGCAAATAAACGCCAGTCCTGCTACAAGCTGTGTTTTAGGGAACATCTGCTGTACATCGGCCTCAACACCGATGCCATTCTGGATAAGTACAACAATGGTATGTTCGTGAAGTAGAGGCGGCAACAACTTAGCAAGCAGATGATTGTTGGTTGTTTTCAATCCCACAAGAACGACGTCGCACTTGGGCATATCTTCAACATTCTGATAGACATTCACATGGTCAAGATGGAATGACCCGTCGCACGAATCCACCTGCATACCATGTTCTTTCACAAACTGATAATCGCTATGCAACAGAAAATGGACCTCCTGCCCACTATAAGCCAGTTTACTTCCATAAAAGCCACCAATGGCACCAACGCCAATAATTCCGTATCTCATATATATAATTTAAGTTCTATTCAGATTTCAGGGTGCAAAAATACTGATTTTTTTTGTATTTTGATAAAAATTGTATAACTTTGCCGCCAAAATAACAATGATTTGTGTGGAAAAAACTGAATTTACACTCTTAAACAAGATCCAATACCCTGAGGATTTGCGTAAGCTCTCTGTCGATGAGTTACCCCAACTCTGCAATGAGTTGCGTCGCGACATTATCGAGGAAGTTGCAGTAAACCCCGGACACTTGGCTTCGAGTCTTGGCGTGGCAGAGATTACCGTGGCACTGCATTATGTGTATGACACGCCCGAAGACCGTATTGTATGGGATGTGGGCCATCAAGCATATGGTCACAAAATATTAACAGGAAGACGTGATCAATTCTGTACCAATCGTAAACTAGGCGGCATCAAGCCGTTCCCATCGCCAATTGAGAGCGAGTATGATACATTTGCATGCGGACATGCCAGCAACTCTGTATCAGCAGCCCTTGGTATGGCTGTGGCAGCCAAGTTGGAGGGCAAAGACAATCGCCATGTGGTGGCAGTGATCGGCGACGGCGCCCTAAGTGGCGGACTGGCTTTCGAAGGTCTAAACAACGTATCGTCATCACCCAACGACCTGCTGATTATCCTGAACGACAACAACATGTCCATCGACCGTTCGGTTGGCGGCATGAAACAATATCTGCTGAACCTGAGTACCAACGAGACCTATAACGCCATACGCTTCAAGGCCGCGCGCTGGTTACATGGCAAAGGCATGCTGAACGAAGATCGCCGCAAGGGCATCATCCGTCTGACGAATGCCGTGAAGAGTGCCATCTCGCACCAACAGAACATCTTTGAAGGAATGAACATACGCTACTTCGGCCCCTTCGATGGACACGACGTGAAGGAGCTGGTGCGTATTCTACGCCAGATGAAGGATATGAAGGGCCCAAAGTTGCTCCATCTGCACACGCAGAAAGGACATGGTTATGCGCCCGCAGAAAAAGACGTGACCGTATGGCATGCTCCCGGCAAGTTCAATCCTGATACGGGCGAGCGCCTTGTGGACAACGACCCCACGAAACCTCAGAAATATCAGGATGTGTTTGGACATACCCTGCTGGAGCTGGCCAAGCAGAATCCGAAAATCGTGGGTGTGACGCCCGCCATGCCCAGTGGATGCTCTATGAACATTATGATGAAGGAAATGCCTTCGCGCACCTTCGACGTCGGTATCGCAGAGGGACATGCTGTAACCTTCTCTGGTGGTATGGCCAAAGACGGACTTCTGCCGTTCTGTAATATCTACAGTGCCTTTGCACAACGTGCCTTCGACAACATCATCCATGATGTAGCCCTGCTGAATCTTAACGTGGTGTTCTGCTTCGACCGCGCAGGGCTGGTAGGCGAAGATGGTCCCACACACCATGGTGCCTTCGATTTGGCAGCACTGCGCCCCATACCGAACCTGACAATTGCCTCGCCATTAGACGAGCACGAGTTGCGCAGACTGATGTATACAGCCCAGTTGCCCAATAAGGGACCGTTCGTAATCCGTTACCCCAGAGGCGGCGGTGAGTTGCAAGACTGGCGTTGTCCGTTGGAGGAAATCGAGGTGGGCACAGGTCGCAAACTGCACGACGGCAGCGACGTAGCAGTACTGAGCATCGGTCCGATAGGTAATAATGTAACACGCGCCATAGAACAGATGAGGCAAGAAGGCGACACTATCAGCGTGGCTCACTACGATATGCGTTTCCTGAAACCCATCGACGAAAATATTCTGGAAGAAGTTGGCAAGAAGTTCAAAAAAATTATCACCGTGGAGAACGGCACAAAGAGCGGCGGACTAGGATCAGCTGTTCTGGAATGGATGAACGACCACGGCTATGAACCTCGCATCGTGAGACTGGGTCTTCCCGACAGCTTCGTAGAACATGGTAAGGTCTGCGAGTTACAGAAAATTGTCGGACTCGACGAAGAAAGCATCATCAAGGCTATCAAAGAAATATGAAAATCGTTATTGTCGGTGCAGGTGCCGTAGGAACTCATCTGTCGAAACTGCTGTCGCGCGAGCATCAGGACTGTGTACTGATAGACGCTGACGAGGATCGCCTGAGCGGTCTCAGCGAGTACGACGTAATGACTTATTGCGCACTTCCCACGAGCATTAAAGCACTGAAAGAGGCTGGTACGCCGCATGCCGACCTGTTTGTAGGTGTAACTCCAGAGGAAAGCACCAACATCAATGCCTGCATACTGGCTCATGCTCTGGGCGCTAAAAAAACCGTGGCGCGTATCGACAACTATGAATACCTGTCGCCCAGCCTACAGCCATTCTTCAGAAACCTAGGGCTCGACTCTCTTATCTATCCCGAAGTGCTTGCTGCCACCGACATCAACAACGGACTGAAGATGTCGTGGGTACGTCAGCGTTGGGATGTGCATGATGGAGCCTTGATTCTGCTGGGTATTAAACTGCGTGAGACGGCCGAGATTCTGAATCTGCCGCTGAGAGACCTTTGCGGCCCCGACGATCCTTATCACATCGTAGCCATCAAGCGTGGCGGAGAGACGATTATCCCTGCAGGTATGGATGAACTGCGCGTGAACGACCTCGCCTACTTTATGACAACGAAGGACTACATACCCTACATCCGCAAGATTGTGGGTAAGGAGCACTATACTGACGTGAAAAACGTCATCATCATGGGGGGCGGAAAAACTGCCGTACGTGCTGCTCTGACAGCGCCCGACTATATGAACGTGAAAATCATAGAGAAAGACGCTACCCGTTGCGAAAGGCTAAACGAACTGCTAGAGAACAACGACACAATGGTAATACACGGTGATGGACGAGACCTAGGCCTGCTTGAGGAAGAAGGCATCAGGAACACTCAGGCCTTTGTGGCACTGACAGGCAACGCCGAGACCAACATTCTGGCTTGTCTGACAGCAAAGAAGGTAGGTGTGCGTAAGACCATTGCCATGGTTGAGAACCTCGACTATGTAAGTATGGCCGAAAGCCTTGATATAGGTACAATCATCAACAAGAAAACCATAGCAGCGAGCCACATCTTCCAGATGATGCTTGATGCAGATGTCGACAATCTACGGTCACTGATGCTGGTCGATGCAGAAGTGGCAGAATTCACGGCTGCTGAGGGATCAAAGGTCACCAAAAAGCCCGTCAAAGACTTGGGCATGCCTTTCGGTGTCACCATTGGCGGACTGGTCCGTAAGGGGCAGGGCATGCTCGTGAACGGTAACTCACAGATCGAGGCAGGCGACTCCGTCATGGTATTCTGCCACGAGGCTAAACTTAATCATATAGAGAAGTTCTTTAAGAAAAACGCGATATGGTAAACTTCCGTATCATCAGCAAAATCATAGGCTCACTGCTGTTTATCGAGGCATTCTTCATGTCGAGTTGCGCCCTGATGGCTTTCTCGTATCACGAGGATGATCTGATGGCATTCTTGATGTCGTTGTTGCTGACGTTCGGAAGTGGTTTCTTTTTCTTGTACTTAGGACGTAACTCAGAAAACAGTCTCAGCCGTCGCGACGCCTATGTGGTGGTGACAGCGGCTTGGGTGGTTTTCTCGTTCTTTGGCATGTTCCCTTTCCTCATCCATGGTAGCATCACCAACGTGACCGATGCCTATTTCGAAACCATGTCGGGCTTCTCAACAACAGGAGCAACCATTCTCGACGACGTGGAATGCCTGCCGCATGCCATTTTGTTCTGGCGCTCGCTGATGCAATGGATAGGCGGTTTGGGAATCGTGTTCTTCACCATCGCCATCCTGCCTTCACTGGTAGGTGGTAGCGTGAAGGTGTTTGCCGCAGAGGCCACCGGCCCTATCAAGGCAAAGATGCACCCGCGACTCAGCACGACGGCAAAATGGATATGGAGCATATATCTCATCCTGACCTTTGCTTGCGGCCTGTCATTCTGGACCGCAGGCATGAACTGGTTCGAAGCACTGAACTATTCGATGACAACAACGGCCACAGGCGGTTTCTCCATCCACAATGAGAGTACGGAGTTTTTCCACTCTCCCACTATCGACTACATATCAATTACATTCCAGTTCCTGTCTGGTATCAACTTCACCTTATTATATATAACAATCTTCAAGATGAAGTTGAAATCGCTATTCACAAACTCCGAATTCAGGCTCTACATCAGCATTATGGCTGGTGCCACGCTATGGATCATGTACCTGCTCATCAGCAGGATGGATTACGATTTCGAACATGCATTTCGTAGTGCCCTATTCCAAGTGGTATCATTCATGACAACCACAGGTATGTTTAATGAAGATGCAGGAACATGGCCTCATGTCACTTGGGTGATTTTAGGCGTCGTGATGTATCTCGGAGCATGTGCCGGTAGTACAAGTGGTGGTTTCAAGTGCATTCGTGGCGTGATGCTGCTGAAGGTAGTACGCAACAACTTCAGGCAGAGCCTGCACCCTAATGCAGTACTGCCCGTGAAGGTAAACGGCCAAAATATCCCGCAGTCAAAGCTCATCACGCTTTTCGCCTTCTTCACACTGACCATGCTAATGATACTCGTCACCGCCACAATCATGATTGTGGCAGGCATTGACAATACAAACGCCATCACCATAGCCTTGAGTTGTGTCAGCAATGTAGGCCCCACCCTCGGCACTCAGATAGGCCCCGTCATGTCGTGGTCGATTCTTCCCGAATACATCAAGTGGATTCTCTGTCTACTGATGCTCATGGGACGTTTAGAGATTATGACCGTGCTGGTGCTATTCACCCGAAGTTTCTGGAAAGAAAACTGATTAATTAATATAACCAAAACAATGATTAAATTTGAACCGCTGCTGAAGCAGACACTATGGGGAGGTGACAAGATCATCCCCTTCAAACATTTAGACTCGCAACTTGAGCGCTCGCTATCGGAGGGATGCGAGAACGTAGGCGAGAGCTGGGAAATCTCTGGTGTGAAAGACAACGAGACCATTGTAGCCAACGGGCCACATAAGGGCAAGAGTCTGAACCAGCTGGTACGTGAACTGAAAGGCCAACTGGTTGGCGAGGAAAACTATGAGCGTTTTGGCGACGAGTTTCCCCTACTTATCAAGTTTATCGATGCCCAAAAAGACCTTTCCATCCAAGTACACCCCACCGACGAGATAGCCCATCGCCAAGGTAAGAGCCGTGGCAAGACAGAAATGTGGTATGCCCTAGAACCCACACCTGGTGCCCAACTCTACAACGGACTGAAACAGCAGATTACTCCCGAGCAGTATAAGCAGATGGTAGAGAACGACACCATCACCGACGCACTTGCACGCTATGAGGTAAACGAGGGCGACGTGTTCTTCATCCCCGCAGGCCGCATTCACGCCATTGGTGCAGGTTGTTTCGTGGCCGAGATTCAGCAGACATCCGATGTAACCTATCGTATCTATGACTTCAAGCGCAAGGACAAAAACGGCAACTATCGTGAGCTTCACACCAAAGAGGCCGCAGAGAGCATCGACTACACTGTACTGCCCAACTACCGTGCAGAATACGAACCTGTAAAGAACGAGGGCGTACAGGTGGCTACATGCCCCTACTTCACCACTGCCGTTTACGACCTCAACGAGCCCATGACTCTCGATTACTCCGAGCTCGACTCATTTGTCATCCTGATAGCCGTAAAGGGCGAAGGCCGTCTCATCTGCAATGGCGAGGAGATGCCTTTCCAAATGGGTGACACAGTGTTACTACCCGCCACCACAAGCGAGGTAAAGGTCGAGGGCGAAGTAAAGTTTCTCGAGACTTACGTGTAAACTTATACAGAAGGCGTCATGAGTAAGGCTATGCCTTCTCCGTCTTCATTACACCAATACAAGCAGAACTCGTTTTCATTGACTTTCATCCTACCACAGCTCGGGTCAGAGATATAAAAGTATCTCTGACCTGTGAGCAGTGATTTCCTGATGTCATAAAGCACAACGAAACGAGCATTATCCCAAAGAAGAATGCAAGGAATAGGGTTCTTCCGGCAAAGTCTTGCGATAGTTGTCTTTATTGACTGGGTCTCAAAGCCGATCTTTCTTGCGGCATCTTCTATTCCCTGCATACTCACACCATTTTCAGGAGGGGAACATAGTTCCCGAAGTTCAGAAAGGCTATACCTCTTACCATAATATGAAGCCATCGAGGCCAAAGCCGCTGGCCTGCTATCCATCATATCAGACTGAATGTAACAAGGAAACCTTCTAAGCCTTTCCCATACCTTCTTTATTATTTCTGTTATTCTCATTGCACTTCTTTTTTATAATGATTACACATCATGAATTTCCTCTAACACTTTCTATCCCACGACGGAATTATTAAGTGTATCAAATCCGGAAAAGATGTTGAAAAATTGTTTCTCCCCCGCCATAAGGATAAGGAAGACTCAACACAAAAACGAACAATGCCACATACAGTAACATGATAACAATAATGCCCCAACTTACGAACTTTGGAGGATTGGCGCCAATGATCCTACGAACCTTCTCTGATCTTATCTCGATATGGCTCTGATTTATATTTTTTCTACTCATCATTAATTTCCTAATTCTAGTTGGTTCTTTATCAGATGATAGTACAATCCCTTCTTTTGTATCAGAGAGACATGGTTACCACTTTCAGCAACACGACCATGATCCAACACGATAATCTGATCCGCATTTTTGATAGTGCTTAGCCTATGAGCCACAACGACGACGGTCTTTCCCCGATAAAACTTGTCAAGGTTATCTACAATCTCACGTTCGTTCTTAGCATCAAGTGAATTAGTAGCCTCATCCAGGAAAATAAAATCTGGATTTTTATAGACCGCCCTAGCAATCAGGATGCGCTGACGTTGTCCAAGACTCAGCCCTAGCCCATCACGTCCTATCTTCGTATCATATTTCAGTGGAAGAGACATTACGAAATCATAGATACAGGCTATCTTGGCAGCCTCATCCAAACGCTGTTCATCCACGGCTCCATCGCTAACAGCAATATTACGAGCGATAGATTCTGAGAAAATAATGCCTTCTTGCATTACAACGCCACAGTGCCGACGCCACCACTTCAAGCTATAGTCCTTTATCTGATGTCCCGCAATCCGAATTGACCCAGCCAGAACCGGATAATAGGCTAACAGCAACTTCATTAAGGTGGTTTTGCCACTGCCACTGGCGCCAACAATAGCTGTAACCTTGCCTTCAGGAATGGTGAATGAGATATCATTCAATGTATTTTGAAGGGCATGCATATCGTATTTGAAATCCACATGATCGATGATAATGTCCTTGTGTCCATCGAAGCTATCCAGCTTAACATCCCCACTTTCCTCATTGTCTGCCTGATGGATTTCGTTAATTCGGTCCAATGATATCTTGACATCCTGAAGATAATAGACAAAGGTCATCAGGTTCTCCACTGGCGAGTTCAATTGCCCGACAATATACTGTATGGCTAGCATCGTACCAAGAGTTATCTGTCCATTAATAACCGCAGTTGCAGCCAGCACTGTTATAAAAATATTCTTAACCTCATTGATAAACACACTTCCAGCTTCCTGAGTTTGTTGTAACTTGAGTGACTTCATCTGGACATTAAAAAGATCAGCCTGTGTATCTTCCCATTCCCATCTACGACGTTTCTCACAATCCTGCAACTTGATTTCCTGCATAGAGGTAACAAACTGATAGGTTCTATTCTTGTTAATAGCCTGCTGCTCAAATAGTTCATAGTCAATGATTTTTCTCCTTTTCAGGAAATAGGCAATCCAAAGGCCATAGATAATACTTCCCAACAAGAATACGCCAAAAATCAATTTATTATAGACCAAGAGGACGCTACCAAAGACAATAAAGCTAAAGAAAGTAAACATTACGCCCAACAGTTGGTTGGTTAGGAACAATTGTACTCTGGAATGGTCGTTCATTCTCTGAAGCAAGTCGCCCATCAGCTTTGTTTCAAAGAAAGACATCGGAAGTCGTAACAGCTTAATAAAGAAATCGCTTACCAAGGAAATGTTGATTCGCATGGATATATGTAACAGCAACCAGCGGCGGATGAAATCTGTTGAGGTCTTGCCGATAACAATTGCCAACTCACCCAACAATATAGCAAAAATGAGGTGAACATCCTTATGTGCTATTCCAAGGTCAACAATACCTTGTGTAAGGAATGGCATGACCAACTGCAGCAGACATACAAAAAGAAGGCTAAGAAAGACTTGCATGAAATACCGCCGATACTCCATGATATAGCTGGCAAGGAATCTGAAAGAACGCCTTTCATCAATACGATCTTCATTCTTTTCATAGAATTCTGATGTAGGCTCAAAGAACATGGCAATACCCATATGCTGACCATTTCCCTTGGTACTGACCCAATGACGTTCAAATTCCTCACGATTATATTTTATCAGTCCTTTTCCTGGATCTGCAACATAGAAAACGTTTCCGTCCTTAACTTTATACAGAACCACAAAATGCTTCTGATTCCAATGAAGTATACAAGGCTTGTCACCATGCGAAAGCTTATCAACAGATATACATGAAGCCCAGCTATTCAGTCCGATAGCCTTGGCACCATCGGAGATGCTTTTTAAAGAGACTCCAGTCGTTCTGGCATGGCAATAGTTAGAGACCTCTGTCAAGGATATTTTCTTACCCAAATGACAGGAGATCATAGCCAGACAAGCTACTCCACACTGCATAGCATCTCTTTGTCGGATAACCTTCATCTAACCTCAGATAAATAATGATAATACATATCCGATATACCCTTCAGGAAATCCGTTTTCTTCATCTCTTTCCTTACATACCTATCGGTTAATGCCTGGATAGCAGGCATATTCTGTTCCTTATTTGAGTTCAATAAGGCCGCCACTATATAATCATAGTATTTCTTTCTAACCTGAAGCATATAGTATCTCACCTGTTTGGCCTTGGCACATGTCAACTGTTTGTCAGAAAGTCGATAATGAACCAGTTTCTGCGCGACGTTACCAAACGACATACCCTGTAATGCAGAAGAAACAAGAAGGTCGTAGTCCTCACACAAGGGACATTGTGGATTATAAAGCCGGTCCTTCATACCGCGAGCAATTAACGATGAAGTCCGAAACATCATAACAGGATGGAATATCTGTACACCCCACAGCAGATCGGAAATAATACGTAAGTTCTCCGTTGGAGCCGTATAGTCAGTATTTAACCGACCAAAGGAATCCATAAAAGCTCCACAGATATCAACATCAGGATGTTGCTCCATATAATGAATCTGTTCTGAAAACCGTGACTTGCACATCACATCATCGGCATCAATATGAGCAATATACTTTCCAGACGCCTTGGATATGCCCAGATTCAGTGACTGGATATAATTCTGATGGTTTCTGTACAACCGGATCCTACGATCACGGTAAGATGCCACAATCTCACACGATCTGTCAGTTGATCCATCGTCAACGATAATAAGCTCAAAATTTTTATGGTCCTGAGCCAGAACAGAGTCTATACACTGACATATAAACGACTCCTCATTGTGCATGGTGAGCACAGCAGATATAAATATTTCGTTATGACTATCTTTCATATTCAAAGTTCTTTAAGTATTCGTTTTGAATCATTCCTTGACAGCAATATCTGTATGATATAATCAACACTTACACATATATTCCGACAAACAGAGGGCAGATAATAGTAATCTCCACAAAGGCCGTCGAAAACTCTATCAAAGTTGAGTCCAACCATCTCGCCACGTTCATTGATTACTGGGCTACCGGAATTCCCGCCTGATGTATGGCAATTAGTAGTAAAGTTCATCACTACCTGTTTATCATCAGACAAATGATCTCCTAACTTATAGCCATAGCCTGACCAAGCGTTGCCTATCTCACGATTCAGGCTTGTAGCCCAACACTGCACACCAGTTCTTCCATATGACACCCGTAAAGTTCCATTTGTACCTGACCAGCGAATCAAGCCACAATCATAAAGCATAGCAAGAATTCTATCTCTCACTCCATTAAGTTGGCTGGCATAAGAGACCAAACGTGTGCCGACATCAGACCGATAAACCGAGTCTGTATACTCGAGATAGCTAATGGCTGGATCATGGTGCACTTGTCGACTACCTGACAATATAGACCTTACTGTATCTTTCTGGACTAAAGAGGAACGGCTGTATACGTCTTCAACATAATCATTCACCCCCATTTCCCCATTTCTGATGGGCTTCGGGACAAATATACTATGTTTACGAGAAAGATAGTTCAGCATACATCTTGTCATTGCTTTCTCCATTGCAATATCCGACGAGCTAAACACTCTATCAACTAATTGACTTAAGACATTTGTCGTAAACCTATTCTTATTTTTTACCAGTCCTGCCGAGTTGATGAATTGGATAGCCTGAATACATCTACGATAGTCATCGTCATATTCTATTAAAGGGCCTATCAATCTGACCAGCGAATCGGCCTGATGCCGTAAACGACAGAAATCCTGGAACTTTCCTACATCCTGTTTGCGGAGCAACACACTGCACGAATCCTCCCTGGCCAGCAGTTTCTCAGGTACCATATAGCGCATAGCCCCTGTAATTCTACCAAGAATCTTAAGTCGCTCGTTATCCAATGAGGACACATCACCCTGATATTTCTTGATAACGCCTATTCTCAACGCCAGAATCTCTGCACGCCTTACCATACTATAAAGAATGCTTTCATCTACATCTGCAGAAATCCAGTCATTAGAGGCACCACGAGGAAAGCCTAACACATAGACTTCCTCATTGGGAAGAACCCCATGTTCGCACATTTTCAGATAATATCCGGGGGAGTATGGTTGTGACTCACCATCACCGTTTCTCACATAAGCCCGCAATATCGCAAAGTCGGCACTCATCCGCGGCCAATGCCAGTTGACAGCATCGCCACCATAAAAAGCCATGTGCCGGGGAGGACAAAAAACAAGACGGACATCATCTATCACAGAATATTCGTGCAGAAAATGACTGGTACCATAGAACTCTCGCTTGACTTCCTGAATATTCCCCTTTTGGCGAGGTGGGTATCTTAAACAAATCTCTTTTACCAGAGAATCCCATTTCTGACCTTCTGACAACCCTTGAGCAACCTCAGCAGACACATCGACTGTCCTAACCAATTGCTTCAAATACAGGCCTTTCAGTTTAAATTCCGGAGCTGTTGGACTGGCACAGAAACCATTTTCCATGACATGCTCCATCCCACTACCCTTTGCCACCAACGACCTGATGACATGCATATTGGTCAATACAAGTCCTGTATTAGAAATAAAGCTACCCGATCCGCCCTCACCTACAGCCACTATAGCATCCTTTATGGAAGGTACGTTCTCTGAGTAGAAACAAAGAGAAGAACCCCGTGTTGAGGGATGGAAGTCATGGATAGCCCATAAGCCCTCATCAGCCTTAGTCGGCAGCCCTACGAATAAAGTCAAGAAGATCAGTAATTGTCTCATCCGGCCTTATAAGATATGTTGTTATTCATTTTGGGAGCGAACTTACATCTGGGATCAGGGAAATCCCATCGATCGGCACCATAAGCCTTGATGACATCAGTCCAACATCTGTTTCTGTTGATTCTGAAACAATCATCAAACAATTTGCAAGCACTACATGGGCTCTGTTTGTTTATTGTCTCTTGCTTCAGATTCAACAGTCTGTTTGCTCTTGCAGAATTCCAGACTTCCGAAATGCTTTCATTCGTCAGATCACCAATAATAAAATTCGGATTCCAGTATAACTGTTCACAAATAGTGCATTTGCCATCAGGCAGAACAAACAGGTGATCATTCAAAGCCGAACATTTTGCACCTCTGAATGTAGAGCTTCCACCCTCTGCTGAATAATATGCCTTATCAATTTCTGTACGTGGGAACAAAATTGAGAATGAAGCTTCTTTTCCGAGTGTATCCTCTGCATAAGCATATAACTCTTCCAGCTGAGGCACCGTTGCCTTAATAGAGTTGAAGTTATCCATGGACTTCTGGTTAGAGAACATGGCTGTTCTGATTTCCCAGCTCTTGATATGTTCTTTTCCCTTCAGAAAATCAAACAAGGTATCGATGTTTTTCTTTGTGCAGGTAGCCTTGGTCAGAACGGTCTCTACTCTATAAGAGATGCCTGCTTCTTCCAACAAATCCAAACCTTGCCTTACTTTTGACACATAGCATGGATTGACATGTAACGTATCAACAGCAATATTTGGAATAAGGGTGTCTATCGACAACTGGAGCGTTCCCTTATAACCACTCTCCAACAATCCCTTTACGATTCTTGGCGTGATAGGTACCTTCGTTGAAATAGTATCAGGGCCGAAACCATTATCAGTGAGTTCTTTCAGAACAAGCTCCCAGTCAGGATGCAAGAACACCTCACCACCAATTAGGAAGATATTGTAAACACCAAGACGCTTAGCCTCCCTGATAATCTCGAAGATTCGTTCTGTGGAAAGGTGCTGCTTCACCTTGGTCTGAGTATCAGCATAGCAATAACAGCACTTCGTGACACAGGTGTTCGTCAGCATGAACGTCATCAGATAAGGAATTTGAAGTCTCTTAGTTGACAAATCCACATCCTTGACAAGGGATTTAGGAATACTGAATGGTACGATGTCACGCTGGTCTACGATACTATCGGATGGAACCAAAACATTCTTGGGAATCTTCACATTAGAGTTGTTTATCTTAATGCAAAACTTTTCTTTATTCATCCAAGGAACGAGGATTTTCCTTGCCTCTGCCTGAGTAACGCCCAAATCTTCAGCTATAACGCTTGCGGCCTGCTCTGCCGAACTACCACCTGAGAACAGCGACAACAATCTAGCATGATAAGGATGGATCAAAGTCTTTGCCGTATCTGAATCATACTTCTTCATGAATCTGGAGTGAAGCAGATACCTATTACCATCTTTACGAATGGTATAGTCAGGATTTAAATAATATTTTGTTTCCATTTTAATTCCTTTTTTTGATAAGGGAAGGATATACCTGTTATCAAAACATGCATATCACTTCCCTTCTGATTAGAACCTTCTTCTTTTTAGTTCGCAATCACACAAGCTGTTGATACATTGATGCAAATATTGGCACCAATTACGCACTGCTGAGTATAGCAGTCTTCGTCCAGATCAACATCCTCACCACCCTCAACATTGAACAGTTCTTCTGAAGACAGAACAGGATTCTCCTTCATCTCTGTTGGGTTAGCTACATTCATTACGTTCTCTTCTTTTTTAGTTGTTGTTTTCATTGTTGTAAAATTTTAAATTGTTAAACACTATATAGACGTTAGAATATCTCTGCGCACAAGCTATCCCTTTGTCTTTTTCTTTTTTTATTCAATCACCAAGAGTAAATCTGTTATATACATCTCAATAATTCTTCTCATTTTCCGAATCGCGACTTCCGTATTTACTCCGCCAAAGATTGCCACAAACATCGATATGACCTCATCTACACTGAAAGACGATTTCTCATATTGTTTTGACCAAGCATATAACAATGCTCCGGAGTTGCCAACGAACTTGGCATGGCCTTCAGTCTTACCTGTTACCAACGTTGACGGATACAACACGCATAACCCTTTGTTCAGTGTATGGTTCTTATCTGCGAACTGATTTTCAAAAAACACGAGATAAGGATTCAGTCTTAATCTCAAAGTCGCCTGTTCTGCCCCCTTCTGAAACTTATAGTTGTACATGCTACGGGTAGCTTCGGCCTCGAATGAGGCATCTAACGTGCGATCCAGTTCCTTGACATACAAAGACTTCAGATAAGCCAGATCGGCTGCCGTATCTACGCGATATAACTGATGTTCTTTATTTAGTATCATATTGTATGCTGTTTCAATAAGTTTATAATATGTGCATAACACTCAGGATGTGCACAGTATAACAGTCTTGCCAGACGATCACTCGTTAGTTCCCGCTTTTTGTTAGTACCAATGTTATGTACGAAGCTGACATCTCTGGGCAACAAACTGAACAGAGTGAGTTTATACATCTCGGTATGAGGTAGGTCAGCAATCAAGTATTCCACTTTTTTACCACGCATCTCTGCAAATTCATACATCAGATATTGTTCCATGATAGTGTTGACACTGCTTACGCCACCCGAAAGATTTCCCAACTTGTCCCGATTCAGATCCAGGAAACGATAAACCAAGGAACAATAATCGTTGAAAAAACCGAGGTCATGACCACCAATAATTCCCATATTCGTCTCACACATATCAGCCGACGAAGGCTGGAAAGGGAATGAAAAATTCTTTTCATACATCTCATTCAGCAAGTTGATGCCATAGGGATAATTCCTCTCTATGTTCTGGGCCAGGATATCGGCATTCTCCATTCGCGTGGGAAATGGCTTCCATATATAGACATCACCATCCACATGGATAAATGGAACCTGTTGTGCCTCATAGGCAGCAATCTTACCAAGCGCCCAAAGTGCCGGATTCTCGTCGGAGAGTTTATCCAAGGTGGTATTACATGACGTATAAGGCAAATGAAGCTTATTGATTAGCAAATCAGCGCCTTCACTATCCGTCACCAACTCCACCTCGTCGTAGAACTGTTTCAGCTGCAGGCAACTCAGTGCCCAGCTCATATAATGAGCCTCCTTGCATGCCCATCCACCGTTCGGCGAATTCTGATACGCTTTGCTCCAGTAGCTCTGTACGATCTTTGGTTTCTTCATAATTCTGGATATTATAATGATTAGAAACGTTTTTTCTCTGTATTTCCTGCACCCGTACCACGATAACGGTCATGAGTGACGTTGAAATTATACTGTAGTGTCAGCATCACACAACGCATTTCACTGAAGTTCCGTTGGAACATGGTGACAGCATCATTATAGAGTGTGACATCAGGACGTGAACCGTTAAAGATATCGCGAGCCTCCAGAGTGACACTTAGTCTCTTTTTACAGAATTCCTTATATAACTTGGCATTGACATAGGAAGAACTGCTGAGATAGATGTTCTTGTCATGACCAGATGTAGTCCACTGCCCATCAATGTTCAGCCAAATGTCCTGAGGCAGATGGATTGCATTCTGCCATTGTAGGATTCCTATGGGGATATTCATGCTTTTATTCCTACCACCCACTGGAATACTGAACCATTGTGTAAACATACCCACATTAACCCGTGGCTGCCAAACACCAACCTTAAACTGTCCCCCCACAAAGGCTTGCAGGAAATGCTTCTTCTTAAAATTATCGTAAGTCAGAATCGTCATCTCACCATCTTCACTATATGGTTTGGTGGTGTTCACAATTGGATTGTCAAAATAGGAATACGACACCTGTGCAAAATAGTTCTTCCATACAGACATGTACTCCAGGGAGTGCAGTTTGGTGGGCAGAAGGCGCGGATTACCCGACTCGTATGTCATCCTGTTCAGATAAGAGACGTTTGCATTCAGGTTCGAATAGGTCGGACGCTCCACTCTGCCGCTATACGACAATGACATCTGTACCTGCCCCAGTCGTGTGGCAACATTGAACGATGGGAACACATTGTTAAACTTCTTGCTGAGGTGATAGTCTGAATGCACTTTATCAGCATAATCATAGTCCACATACTCATACCTCAGACCTGCACCCAAGCTAAATAATCCAACTTGTTGTACCACCTCCAAGAAACAGGCTGTATTTTCCTCCTTTATCGTTGAAGAAGCATTATCCAGACCTGCATATGCCGTATTGAAATGGTTGTAGGTTCGAGAACTGATGTATTCTTCGCCCAACCTCAACACACCTTTTCCAACAGGGTAAGATAGCACTAACTTCTCGGCAATCATTCGACTCCTGTTCGTACTATAGGTCGTCACATCCTGATTCGCATACATCTCACTTTTCTCTTTATTCATAGTGCTCTGAACACCCTTGTTCCAGATGTAATCGGTATTAAAGTCGATATTGAGTTTCTTAATCTGGCCATTGTAATACACATTTGCGGCATGACGTGGAGTATTCTTAATGGTGTTATCGGCACAAGTATTCCAATTGTCATAGAAGACTCTATCAACCAATACTGAACTCACAAGATTCGACTTTGTTTCATTCTTGGCATACTCATTCTGATAATAGGCACCTATGGAATGACTGTTATTGATTATCCATGAGAATCCCAGCTTACCAAGAATACCGTCATAACGCCTTGTATTCATCGTTGATAGTTGCTGATCCCATCTTGATTTGGCTAGAGTAGTCATATCAGTCAACTTTTTCTCCCTATTCCTACCTGTATTATACATGAAGTTCGAGAACAGCTCCAAGCCTCCACTACGGAATTTCAAATCCACCATGTTTGTACTCTGGAAATAATGCTGAAAACCGTTCGTTGACCTAAGTGTAGCACTCCAGCCATCGCCTTGAGGTCGCTTGGTCCGGATACGTATGACTGCCTTTGCATCAGCCGAATAAGAAGCACCGGGATTAGTTATGACCTCCACATTCCGGATATTGTCCGACAACAAGCTTGACAGCTCCTGCGCATCGTTAATTTTGCGACCGTTGACATATACGACAGGTGAACCTTTTCCAAACACTTCCAGGTTACCATTGTTCTCAACCACCATAGGAATCTGTCTGAGGACATCCTTTGCCGTTCCTGCATGGGCCAGCACACTGTTTTCTACATTTGCTACCAAGGAGTTTCCTTGCAAGTGTATCTTTGAGGCGTTGCCTCTCACTACCACATCGTTCAACTGATTGTCAGAGGCAATCATTCTGATGTCGCCTAATTCGCCATCAGAGGCTATTTCCACCATCTTAGTCTCGAAACCTACAAACGACAGTCGGAGTTTCAATCCTACAGTGATATCACTTGACAGATAAAAGTCACCATTGCTATTGGTAATGGCACCAGTAATGAATGTGGAATCCTGCAAGAGAACGGCATTTACGAACTCCATAGGCTTACCATCTGCATCGAGGACACGCCCCTTAATATCCTTGCCGAATACTGACGACGAGAGTGCCAATGCTGCAATTATGATTATTGTCAAGCGTTTCATCTGACTTTTATTTATTATTTTCGACATCTTGCCATTCAATGATTCTATCCTTATCTTCATTACAGATAACATGGGCGATACGTTGTCCTTTCGTACCATCCTTTGCTACCACATAATAGATAACATTGGCCGAGAAGCGAGCTTCGCCATTCTCCATATAGTCATTGCAAAGGTATTTACCGCCAAATTCGACTGTTTCGCCATTGGTAAGAGTTGAAGACACATAATCTAAAACGGCCTCTTTGAGATTCTGATCCTCACGATTACCATGACCAGGCAAATTGACATGACCGCTCGTAGCGAATGTGAACAACATCACAATGGCGGCTATACAAACAGCTGACTTTATAACATTACTTTTCTTCATAATTCTTCTTTATTTTTTGTTTATTAAACCATTGTCTCTAAATTCTGTTTTTCAGATCCAGAAGACAACTTTTCTTTTCTCGTTTTCAATCGTCCGAATGACATTTATTTCGAAAAATTGTACCGCAAAGTTATGAACGATCTGAGAAAGAAACAAGCTTTTTTGGAAAAATTTTAGATGGGATGTTTCATTTTAAGAATATCGTAAATGCCTGTATTACAGCAGTTTGCGAAAAACGCAGCATAGCTGTTTCTCTAATAATGCAGCATTGCAGCAGACTTTCATCATGCTTTTTACCTCAAATTTCGATGATAATATCTCAAAAATAATCTGTTAAGGTTTCATAAAGAAGAGAGAACATCATAAAAAAATGTCGTATATTTGCAAATAATAAACCTGAATAGAGATGAGAAAATATAAATATTACCTTTTGGGCCTACTCCTATTACTCATTTATAGTTGTTCGCATAGTAAATACGAGCAACTTTCTTCTATTAATCAGCTTATTGAGCAAGATCAGCTCGATTCGGCTGAGATAAAACTTGATGAAGTTGATTTTACCGAATTCAACAACAAAAAAGATGTAGCATATTATAACCTGATAAGATGTAAACTCGACTACAGACAATACAGGCCAATGGATTCTGATACTCTGATAAATTTTAGTATCAATGTGTTCCAAGAAACAGATAACGACTCTTTATTGGCAGAAAGCTATTTCTATAAAGGCGCTCAGCTATGTGATCAAGATGAGGTAAAAGAAGGATTCGCCAATCTACTTAAAGCAGAAAGAGCGGCTGATAAAACTTCCAACCTCAACTTAAGACATAAGATTATAGAGCGAATAGCCGAGCAATATATATATTCTGGAGACTACGACTTGGCAAAACAATATTGCGAAAAGAATTATGGCCTTTCCATCAAGGCCAATAACAAAGAATGGCTTGCGTATGCACATATGTTCTATATGATATTATATTATACGCAGGGGAACAAAGTAAAAGCGAAGTATTCCTTAGAGAAATGCGAACCATATATTAAATATGTAAAAGGAAAACAGAGATCCTATTTCTACGCTAATATTGCAAGTTTCATGCTGCCGGATAGCATACAGAAAGCCACAAAGTATATTTACCACGCTCTGGAAAATGACAAGAACAGCTATGGATTCTTTGTAAAAAGCAGAATCCATCAACTCCAAAAGGAATACGACAAGTCTATAGCGTACCTGGATTCTGCATATATCTTCAGTCGTAATATAAACGACAGAGCAACTATCACAAGTAATTTCTCCAAGCTATGTGAGTCCATCAAAGATTACGAGAGAGCCAACAAATACAACAAGCAACTCATCTTATTAAAAGACTCTATCTATAAACAGAGACAACAGAATAATATCAGGGGAATCATGGCCCAGAATGAATTTGAGTTCAGAGAATTCTTATTCCGCCAAAAGATTACCTATTTTATTTTCATCACCTCAATCCTGATTTGTATATGCATAGGCATATATATATTCTTTAAATTCCGCTCAAACAAGATTAAAGCAAAAGTCCTTGAGAACCAGTTACTGATAAATCTGTATTCCGACAAGATCAAGGACCTAAAAGAAGTCAGCACAAATAAGAATGATGAAGTAAAAATGCTGCAGGATAAGGTTGAGGATCTGAACCATAAGCAGTCAAAAATACTTTATGAAGGAAAGGCGCTGTACGAAAGCATGATTAACGGGGCCACTGTTGTTACATGGACCAAAAGCGACTACCTGCATTTTATTGAATATTATAAGCTCATAGATTTCCCATTCGTCGTTCAGCTTGATACCGACTATGATCATCTTTCACCCAGGTATCAGTTGTTCGAGATATTATATCACATGGGGAAAACCGATACAGACGTTGAGCGGATTATGGGTATCAGCAATAGTACAATAAGAGCAACGAAGACAAGAATCAAGTCGAAAAAACTGTAAATCACTCTTATTCTTGTCTGACCGACAACGTAGAAACGCTGCATTATTCTTTAAAAGACGATGCTGCATTTTACGCAACACGCTATTATACAGATTGTTACATACAACTTTCTACGCAGCAGGGGTTTTATTTTTTTCTTCAATAAACTTGTTACTTTTAGAAAAAAAGAATAGCTTTGCAGCGAGAAAATTTCAATAACAATCAAATTAAAATCATTATGAACAAAAAATTTTTCTGCTTAGTGATGGCTATATTCGCCATTTTACCTAATTACAATGTAGCAAACGCTGGAGACGATGATGATGACGTCATCTTTTACCCTACCGTACCACATAGAATAAAAAGTAAGCCCCATACCCCAACCACTGTATACGTCAACTATAATGAGTATATGGGAGCCGCCGAAGTTACCTTCACAAGCGTACTGGATGATGTTACAATAAATGTATATTATGAAGGCATGTTAATTGATAATATAACAATAGGTACAACCAACACTGGCGACAGCGAAACCATAAACTTCAATCAGGGAGAAGGATATTATACAATAGTCGTTAAGGCCAATGGCCAAACCATATATAATAGTACTTTTGAATATACGGATTATTAGTATTCCCATGGAGGTCGTGAACAATCCTCCCTACTCAAGAGGAGAAAGATATCTCCTTATATCCTCTTGAAGACGGCGGAACTGCTCTGACACCATATAGCCTGTGTTCTTCTTGAGCATCACCTTGATGTCCTGCAACGAGTTTTCGTAGCAGGACATCTCGTTTCGTTTCTGCGTTCTATGGGCCGCAGCATGGTATATCTCATTCTGGCGTTCCTGGCGGAGCAGGTTGCACACCTTCGACAACATAGGCGACACCACAGTATCAAACAAATGATGACCCTGTATATATAAATAGGTTGTCTGTGGAGTAACACCCAGTTCTTTCAAGTCTTCCTTCGTCTTGAGATACTCCTCCTTCGCGTCAGGGAACTGGCGCTGCAAGTCGTTGATCTTCGTGTGAACCTTACGCTTCACGTTGGCTATCGACGGCTCCGGGTTCTGTACATTAAAGCCACCGGGGTCGGCAATGCGGTTGAAGTCGGTAATAGAAAACTTCGGATAGTTACCATTGCGATAGACCATGATTGACCAGACAAACAGAGGGAACAGCGCTTCACTGAAACGCTCGAAATAGCCACGGAAGTCGAATATACGGTGGTCGTTGAGCGTCACCGACACACACACATTATGCAATGAAGGCGCATAACACTGGAAGTTCTCGATGGCATAGACATAGGTATGGAACACAAACTCACTCTCCAATACCCGCTTCGATTGGAGCGTGCGCCCCTGTATCAGGTAATCGTAGTCAGCATCCACACAAGCTATCATGTCCTTTCCCAAGGGCTCACCCTCCAGAAAGTTCATCAGCACCGACTTCTTACCACGCGTCAGATTCATCTTCGAAGGCAGCATCACCTCGAAGTAGCGTTTGTCGTTCTCAAACTCTGAAAGCACCGTACGCCAGAAATAGATATCATCATAGCTCTCCACATAGGCCACAATCCTATGACGGGCGTTTTTCGAGGTCAGCGCGTTAGCCGCCTCGAAGTACCTGCTGTTCAGATTATCCCTCAACCGTTTGCTCATACCGTGATATCCGAAACCTCAGTCACGCTATCTATCCAACCGTTCATCACCACAGCTGGCGAGTGGGTAGTCAGTATAATCTGCACGTTGGGGTTCAGTTCTATGCAAAGGTCTATCAGTCGCTTCTGCCACTCTATGTGCAGACTCACCTCAGGCTCGTCCATAAAGAGCACATAGGGTTGGTTGTCTTCTACCAGCACGGTAAGCAGGATGGCCAGAATCTGCTTCTCGCCACTCGAGAGCTGATAGGGTAACAGCACCTCGCCTATCTGCGTAAACCTCAGCTCGTTCTCCGTTCGTATCATCTTCTTGCCCGTATCGCGGAACAGTTCGTCGACGATATCCTGAAATCTCGTCTTTTTCTGCGACAACTGCTGAGCCGCCTCGGCATTGCCTTGCTGAAGCTGCTCGATGATGCGATTGCCAATGTTCACCTGATAGTCGAGATACTTACGCTGCAAGTTGTAGAGCTGTATGTCGAGCAGCGAACCGCCGCCCACACCAGCCAAAGCCGAAAGCGCCTGACGCAGGAATCCCTCGCCCTCAGCCAGCGACTGCTGCAGGTTAGAGTCGAGCGAGCGGATCATATCGTAGCGAATCCACTTGGCATCCTCGGGCACCACGTCGAGCCTCACGCCCTTCAGCATGTGCGAAGGGAACTCGCCCCCCGCAGCCAACCCTTTCACTACTTTATTCAAGATAGTACTCTTACCCACACCATTGGTACCGCTGAGGATGTTCACCTGACGGTTCAGATCCCACACGATGTGTTTCTTCCCGCTCCAAAGCGAGTCAATCTCTATCCGTTTAATATAGTCTGCGTACTTCGGCATAGCTTTTGGTTTTTATCATCACTTTGCAAAAGTAGCAAAAAAAGCCGAAAGCACAAAACTTTCGGCTAAATTATTACGAAATACGATATCATCCGCATGTCGCCAAAGTGAAAGAAAAGGCAGAAAAAACGTCTGAAGCGAACAACACTCCACCACCTAACCTTTTCTGCTGAAACACCTTTATATAAACGGGATTTCAAGGGTTAGGTGTCTTAGAAAGAGGTAACCCACACCTAACCTATTACCTCACCTTTTCTCTGACTATCCTATAGTTAGGTGTTGGGTTAGGTGTTTGGGCAACACCTAACCCTCCAAACCTCCTTTATACAAAGGCGTCACGGGAAGAAGGGTTAGGTGGTTAGGTGAAAATAGAAAAAACAATTGTGACGGACTAAGAGATAGATGGGAAGTAAGCAAAGTCATAGTTTGTCGTAATGAAACTATCAGTTAGGATAGTCCAAACTCGGAGTAAGGATAGGGTTTTAACGGCATAAACTTAGATAGATATATTCTCCGCCAAAGGAGTTCATAGCTACGACAGAATCCAAATTGAGTTTTTGCCCATCGAAACTACACGCTTGTATTTTATTAGCAGAACAATCACCCGAGTTGGTTATTTGAAGAATATGTCTCTCATTGTTTCCGAATAGATGCCGACTGACAAACTCATAAGTGATATTGTAGGGTTCTTGAAGCGTCCCTTCGGCATCATAATAATTATGCATCGTACCCTCGATGGCAAGAGCCACATTCTGCGTGCCATCAGGATTATCTGTCACCATCAGGCCTCTTTGAATAGGTTCAACATTTTGTCCCATAAAACCACTGATTGTAACACTATAATCTACTGAGTATATATACGGAATCTCCACGGATGGAAAGTTAAACACCACACAAAACTTGGCTTGGCCCTCTTCTCGGTATGTTCCCTCTGTTCCTACTAGCAACCTGACAGGGGTTTCTGCAGGCCGACAGAAAACACTATTCTCTGTGTTTGTGTAATAAAGTGAGCTGTAACTGCTCGTTGAGTGCACAGAATCAAGTCTGAACGTGCTCTCAACCACAGTTACAGTCTCACGACCCAGATAAACCCTAGAGAAAAGTTTTATCGTATCCGCTCCACCTGATTCAAGAGGCAATACAGGTTTAAAACCCAAATAGGTATTCCCGTTGCTTTCTACAAGATAGGCATTGATTATACTATCATTATTGGCAACAATCTGAAAATCAGTGTATCTATCTTTAGCCAGATGATGGTTTTCGATATCCACGATATCAATCAGCACCTCTTTGGCATTAACATTCAGGTGTAATATAGATTCCCCTATTTGCTGTTCTTTATCACAAGAAAGCAAAAGAAGAACCAACGCAAAAAGAGATATCCTCCAGGTCTTCATAATACAAAAGGATTTTCTTCTTATGCTTATTTTTTCTTGATAGTTGTAATCCCCATCAGTTTATAGTCTGGACTTTCGAGCAGTTTAACATCAGTATACCGTTCCCAAACGATGTCGGTCTCCCACTCACCTCTTCCTGCAGGATGGTGTATGGTTCTAGCCTGATAAGAGTTAAACGAGAATAGAGGCATCGACGTACCATAGCCAGCATTCGAATACTCCTGAACATAGGTTGTATCCATACTATTATAGGGAGCATCATCATACGTCACATCGAACTTAAACCTAAATTTAACCTTGGGATGCGCAATCGTAGGCACCTTGGCCTGATTGGCATAAAAATTCATTGAGTAAGTATGTCTCTCTGAGTAGGCAGCCCATGAATAATTATCGATAATCTCGACATACAGCGGTTCGCGACGGATGTTGTACTTGAACTTAATCTTGGCTAAGGAGTTATCGGCCACATTGGCAAAAGAGCAGAATATGGGTACACCTGGCTGCTCACGAGAGAACTGCCCCTTGGTGATGTGATCAACAAAACCCGTGAACCCGTTGAAACTCTGTACTGCGGTGGTTCCGCTGCCGCCAATGAGATAGACCTTGAAGTCACAGCCATTCAGAAAACTCTTCTCCTCATTGTTCATATAAGAACTGCCCTTTGTGAAAAGCGTATGGAAAGACTCTTGAATCATTCTCTTCGCATAGCTAGCCTCTGCATTGGTCTCCAATGTCAACAAACCAAAACGGCCATAGGTGATGGAGTTGATATACACTGCTGAGTCCATAAGTGCTGACGACACATTTGCATACGGAATACTCGGGGTATCCATTACTGCTGTGAAACTGCTCTGCCAGAATTTCAAATAGATACCTGTCGCCTTGTTGATCTGATGCTCTATGCCACTGCTCGACGAGGTTGAGCCCCAGAACAAGAAACTGGTATTCGTGTTACTACCGAAAGCTGACTTCAACTCATTATACGACGTAAACTGCTCTATCGAAAAGAGGAACTCATCGTTCTGTTTAAATGACGCCTTGGGTATCTGCTGCTTAATATATGCCGTATACTTGGAATAAGAAGGACTGCTTATCACACCAGGGTCTGTCCCCAACAGGGTCAAAGAAGCTGTTACCGGCTTCTTTGATCCTGGGACGGGCCTGTATGTACAATCAGCTACAGAGCTTCTATACAAAACATTCCCTAACCATACATGAGGACTGTACTCTGGCAGGACTACCGTCTCATTGGTCGAGACATCCTTCTCTACCGTGAAATAGTCATCGCCAGAGCGAGTGCTCCTCCAGACTCCATTGCCACAACTAAACAACGTGGAGTCTTCGTCCAACAGATTGAATGGGTTGCGGCTCGTACTGATAGAAACGACATAGTCATCTGGATGATGAAACTTAACCGGGGATGTTTCCATCTGACCGTCGGATTCCTCTGTACAACTGGAGAGAGGAGCTATAAACAGAAAAGAGAGTAAATACTTATATAAACGCATAACTTTTTATAGTTGATATTCTAATTTTACTTTGCACTGCCAGTTTATGCCAATTGCGGGTACAAAGTTAGCAAGTAAAATTAGAAAGCAATAAAGAAAAGTATTCTGAAGATTTTACTCAGATTTTACTTGTTATGCAATACTCTCACAATCAAATACTTACACAAAACATTACTCATGAGAATTGCATCAACAATTCATCCAATTCTTTAGATTTTCCACCTTTATCAAACATCTTTTTCATCAGATTGATGCGGATTTTCGTAATAGATGAAGGAGACAGGCCAACCATATTTGCTACAGTTTTAGGATTAAAATGTAAGCGAATAAGAATACATGTCTTAAATTCATTCTCCGTAAGTTTAAAACTCTTTTCTGATATAAATTTATAAAAGTTGGGAAGAATGTCAATAGCCATCACATATACCTGTTGCCATTGATTGTCATCAAGCACCACCCCTTTTGTTGCCAGTTTACATAAATTGCCATATATCACAGATTTCTGCAATCTTATTTCAGAAGATTCACTTTGTAAACCCACCTTGGCTTTGTATGCTTCAATATCTTCTTTCAGCTTTACAGCCTTACTTTCCTTCTCCATAAGCAATTTATTTAAGGTCTGCTCATGGGCGCGCAATTGAATAACTTCCGAATGAATCTCTGCCAAAGAAGAGAGATCGGCCTCATATTTCAATCTTTCTTTCTTCCGTCCCTTATATATTCTCCATCCTATCCCAGTACTTAAGGTTATAATTATAATCAACAAAAGAACAGAATATCTTGCCCTTTGCCGTTCCTTTTCCGCTTTATTCTTTGCTTGCTCCGCTATTTTCTGATTTCGTGTATAGTCATACATTCCCTGCATCTGTTCGACCTCTCTTATTGCCATCTGAGCATAAGCGGAATCATTCATATCATAGCTATACAACGCATATTTTACTGCCGAATCGGGCATATGTTTCTTCTGGAATAAAAGAGCCAAGCCCCTGGAGCCGCCATTTTGATTATTGAAGTCTTTACCATCTCGTAACTCCTTACGAAAATAGTATTCGGCAGAATCTAGAAGATTAACGGCCATATAGTAGCAGCCTTTAGAATAATAATATGTCTCTCTACCTTTTTCTATATTATTATTAGCATCAAAGAAACCAGACTCTTGCTCGTATCTGTCCATGTATTCTTTCGCTTTGGAGAATTGGCGCTTATCTACCAATTCACGCAAAATTGAAGCACAGAGACTTACAGCTTGCTTTCTGTAGCCACAGGCATCTAGGATATCAGCTATATCCTCACAGGCAATAATCGCAGAATCTTCTTTTTTCTGCCTTTCGTATATAAAGACTTTTCCCTCCATACTAAGTAAGGCGTTCAACGTATCCTTTCCTTTCCAACCGTATTTCGCAGATAAGTTTTCACATTCCAATTCATAATCATAGAGCCCTTGCTGATAAAACACATTGCTCATCTGACCATAGACACGACTGAGTTGGCGATAGTCACAATCAGCAGAAGCCGTATCTGCCTTCTCAGAGGCAGTTTGAAAACAGCTCAAGGCCATAGGGGCCTCATGAATATCATAATAAGCTCTTCCCAAGAGATAGTAGGCTAGCATCTGCTCATTGGGAGTTCCATGCTCGTCGAAATAATCTACTAATATCTGAGCCTGGTCTGTACTACGAAAAAGGGAATCCACTTTATTAAGGGCATTCAGTCGATGTAGATGATAAAGCATGCGGAAACGCTTACCGAATTCATCTTCGTGCTGTCCAAGACTGTCGAGAATCATCATTGCCGAATCCGGTTTATCATGCATCAGGTCCTTTGCCTGGTTCAGCATATCAACATACGCCTGCTTTTCTGAGCAAGCCAACAATAACAACACACTAATTGAAATATAAAATAATCTTTTCACCTTTCTACACTTTCGGACTGCAAAGATACAAATAAAATGCAGAAATCAAATAAGACATAGATATTTTTCTTTTTTTGAACTATACTCATAATGTTTTCGGCCAAAGTAAAGACTGCATTATCATAGAGAAAAGCAGCATAACAGTAGGATTACTAAGAAAAATGTCAAATACTCTCGGCACAGTAATCCATATATCATAGCCGATTAATAGAACTACATTCTTCTATTATTATAATCATAATCTACGAAAATGGCAGGAAAAATCTAAAGCCTAGATAACTTTTGTTACGAAACAGAAACAACCGTCTTGTAACACACTGATTATTAGCCATTTACAATTGAGTAAAATCTGAGTAAATTATTAGAATTATTTTCCTTTTCATTTTTCTTATATACTTTTTACCTTTGCAGTCACAACCTCATAGTTTTGATTAAACTTTACTATTTTATTCACTTATAACAAAAATTAATTATGTACAAATTAAACAAATTTTTGCTCGTATCACTTACAGCATTTTGTATTTTCTATCTGGTCTCTTGTAGTCAAGAAGAAGATACGGAAGTTTTTCAAACTGGCAAATCATGTTTTCATGTATATGCAGGAAACGAGCCTCAAACAATGCCTACCAACGGAGAGTATGAAATGGATTCAATTAGTTCATTACGTTTTTCGTATAAAGGAGAATTTTTCGAATCAAAAGTCGTGTTTACTGATGACAAAGCAGTTATCTTGAACGAACAGATTGCTAATTTATTCGAGGATCTAAAGAAAAAAGAAAATGTTGCCATTTTCGTGAATGAAGATGGTTCATTCGACTTTTACAATTCTTTTGAAGAGATGAATTCTTGTCGAAAATGGAAAGAAAAGATGCGCAGCACCAGAGGAACTTACGATTATATGTTTATACAGAGATTGAAACTACGCGTCTGGAAAGATGCAAAAGGAAGGAAAAAAGGTGGTTCATATATCGAGTGGGACTTATTTAGCATCGATAATACCCAAACTCCAAGGGATTTCTATGTTGGTGGTAAAAAACCCCAATTAACACCAATAGGACAGAATCCAGATTATCCAGTTCCAGTACAAATAAAAACATACGATGATAATTTATGGAAATATAATATGGATAATGAAATCTCTTCATGCCAGATGTGGATTACTTCAGCAAAAGGCGGGAAAGCCCCATATATTGGTTTAGCACCAGGACAATTTAATCATGCAAACGTTACCTTTTATGACAATGATGACTGTACTGGCAGAAGTCTTACTTTTTCTGAGATGAGTGTAAAATACACCTACTCTCAAAGAGATTATTTTAGCAGTTTTGGCTTTAACGACCTAACCAGTTCGATAGTAATTTATTTCGACGATAATATAAATTAATATATAAAGTAAATATAAGACATCGGTCATATATTATTAAGTATATGACCGATGTCTTATATTACACACGATATAACCTCGCAATTGATATTCATAATCAAACCCATCCATGGAGATAAAGGAGGTTAAAAACTCTTTGTTTATTACTCATTTGCAAGCCAATTAATTGGATTAAGCAACAAAACAGAGATAAAAGTTCTTGATTCACTTATTAGACCCGAACTATTCGGAGATCAAATACGGCCTTATACGATTTTGCCAAGGATAGCCTTATTATACTATGACTCACTTGAAATCTGGGCGGTATTCGCCGGGATGCCAAATATCGGCAATAGCAACTTCGAACACCAATGTGCTGTAACCAGGAACTGACGATGAACCAGTTTCGCCATAACCAAGCTGATAAGGGATATAAACCAGCCAATGGTCACCTTTCTTCATGTGCTGCAAGGCAGTACAGAATCCATCGGTCCTCAAAGTGTTTACTATACCCGACGTTGTGGTAACTGGATTCCAGCTTACGCAGGCCTTCTGCATACCTGCTGTGCTCCAATCAAAGTCGCCCAGAAACGTCTCCTCAAACACATAGCCCTTTTCATACGACTTAGAAGGAATCAGCCTTCCACGATATGTATATAACACCGAATCGGTGAAAAGAGCCGTCTCTGTGCCACTACCCGACTCCAGCACTTCTACATAGATGAAATCAGAATTAGACACATTAGATGTTGTGGTGACATCCTTAGTGTAGGTGAGAATTTTCTGGTAGTTGGGATTAGCAGCTAATTGACTGATAAAGGCCTCGTTTTTCTCCTGCCAGTTATCGAACTCACCCTCTTCCTCGCTTTCCTCGCTGCACGATGATACCATCCCCACAAGTGGGAACAGTATCACAGCCAGCAATATGTATTTCCAGTTCTTCATTGTTTACTGAAGCTTCTTCAACAGACTTGCGATGCTCACCTTGTCCTCGATGATAGAGTTGAGGTCGCTAATCTTTACGCGCTCCTGCTCCATGGTGTCGCGGAAACGCAGAGTGACACAGCCATCAGTGAGCGTATCGTGGTCGACAGTAACGCAGTAAGGCGTACCGATAGCATCCTGACGACGGTAGCGCTTACCGATAGAGTCTTTCTCATCGTACTGGCAGTTGAAGTGGAACTTCAGGCTGTCGATAATCTCACGAGCCTTCTCGGGCAGACCGTCTTTCTTAACCAGAGGCATAACAGCACACTTAACTGGTGCGAGGGCTGCGGGCAACTTGAGTACGGTACGAGTCTCGCCATTCTCGAGTTTCTCCTCCTCAAAGGCGTGACACATAATGCTCAGGAACATACGATCGACACCGATAGAAGTCTCGATAACGTATGGAGTATAACTCTCGTTGGTCTGAGGATCGAAGTACTTGATGCTCTTGCCAGAGAACTTCTCATGCTGAGAAAGGTCGAAGTTGGTACGAGAGTGGATACCCTCAACCTCCTTGAAGCCGAATGGCATCTTGAACTCGATATCGGTAGCGGCATTGGCATAGTGAGCCAGCTTATCGTGGTCGTGGAAACGATAGTTCTCAGCACCGAAGCCCAGAGCCTGGTGCCACTTCATACGTGTCTCCTTCCACTTGGGGAACCACTCCAACTCGGTACCAGGAGCTACGAAGAACTGCATCTCCATCTGTTCGAACTCGCGCATACGGAAGATGAACTGACGGGCTACAATCTCGTTACGGAAAGCCTTACCAATCTGAGCGATACCGAAAGGAATCTTCATACGACCGGTCTTCTGTACGTTCAGGTAATTCACAAAGATGCCCTGAGCAGTCTCCGGACGCAGGTAAACCTTCATAGAAGCATCGGCGCTGGCACCCATCTCTGTGGCAAACATCAGGTTGAACTGACGAACGTCGGTCCAGTTCTTGGTACCGCTGATGGGGTCAACAATCTCCTCATCGAGGATAATCTGCTTCAGAGCCTCAAGATCCGGTCCCTGCATAGCCTCAGCATAGCGGGCATGCAGATTGTCGCGCTTCTCCTTGGTTTCCTTTACGCGCTCGCTGGTCTCCATATACTTAGCCTCATCAAAGCTGTCACCAAAACGCTTGCGGGCTTTCTCCACTTCTTTCTGAATCTTCTCGTCGTACTTGGCAATCTGATCCTCAATCAGTACATCAGCACGATAGCGTTTCTTTGAGTCGCGGTTATCAATCAGGGGATCGTTGAAAGCATCAACATGTCCGGAAGCCTTCCATATAGTAGGATGCATAAAGATGGCAGAATCGATACCCACGATGTTCTCGTGAAGCATTGTCATGGCCTTCCACCAGTACTGCTTAATGTTATTCTTCAACTCAACGCCGTTCTGACCATAGTCGTAAACAGCACCTAAACCGTCGTAGATCTCACTTGAGGGGAATACGAAACCATACTCCTTACAATGACTGACGATCTTCTTAAATACATCTTCTTGTGCCATAATAATCTTAAATTTGCAAATTTGCGTGCAAAGGTACGCATTTAAATTTAGAATCAAGAATTAAGAATTAAGAATTAACAAAAAATCAGAGAAAATCCTCGCCAGATAGCGAGGATTAATCTCTGTTAATTAAACAGATAGCGGATAGTGAACATAACCTGATAGGTAGACGACAGACTGAGGTAGTTCTGATAGGTCTTCAGGTGTCGCTCGCCATTCACTGTGTTATAGATGTACTTACCATTGCTGTACGACAAGAGCGAAGTCTCAGCAACCTGCTTATAGAGGCCCCAGTCATGGCAGAGGAAGTTGGCTAGATTCAGGATGTCGACACCCAACTGGAGGGCATGCTTCGTCTTTCCTATCCCGACAGTCAGATCCTGCTGGAACTTGAAGTCGAGCTGATGGTGCCAAGGCATCTTAGCGCCGCCACGTTCAGCATACTTGCCTGTACGATGTTTCAGGTAGTCATCTTGCTGGATGTAGGCCCAGAAGTCGTCGCGCTGCATCTGAGCGGTATATACCTGATGGCTGGCACCATAGGTACTCTCAGCGAAATCCCATGAATCGAGTTCCTGACGCGAGGCTGGCACATAGATGAGGTTGGCAGGAGCCAACGCGTCGTTGTTCACATTGGTTGAGAATATGTAGGAATAGCGACTAAAAGCATAGTCATTAAGATAGCCATACTGATAGCCGTCGTAAACCAAACTGAAGCATGAAACGGCATACTCCGACTCTTTCAGCCGATAGCTGGCTGAGAGGAGCAGACGATTGGGAGCCACATAGGTGGCATAGCCTCTTTCATTATCGTTGACGGCATTGATGGAGAAGCGATAGTTGTTATAGGCCGACGACACCTGATTGCCAATACCGTCGGTATAAGTCTTGGCCTTGGAATAGGTATAGCTGGCTGAAAGGTCGAGACCGAAGCCAAACGACTTGCGTAACTGGGCACTCAAAGAGAAATAGTAGGCCTTAGAACCCGCATTCTCCAAGACATAGGCCGAAGAGCCCGCATCGTAATATGACATCTTATGGCGCACGTCGCCATGCCCCAAGTCGACGGTAGAAACGCCATCCCAATAGAAATCGCGATTAGACACCACAACGGGGTTCACGTCTTTATTCATGATACCTTCAATAGTGAAGTCGACATCACCAGGAAGCTTGGCATCAAGGGCCAGAGAGGCTTTCCACGTCTTTGGCATGCGCAGGTCATCGCTCAGAATGGTGGCACTACCGGGGATGGAAGTCTTGCTGGTAGCTCCTATCTGGCGCAGCATATCGTCCTGACTGGTAGTAAAAGTGGGTATAACACCTTTGGTCTGTGAAGCGATATATGAGGTCTGCCCCATACCAGAGTTGCCGACTGCGGAGATGAGCCACACAAACGGCAAGCGCCCCACAAACAGGCCCGTACCACCACGCAGGATGAGGTCACGATTGCCTGTGATGTCCCAGTTAAAGCCAATGCGTGGTGAGAAAGAGACACTGGCTTTGGGCACATTGTCGGTACGGAAATGCTGTCCGCCAAAATCAATATTATAGTAGTCTTGATTGAAATTGTCCTTCAACTTTGGATAAGACGGTAGCTCGAAGCGTGCGCCTAACGACATGCGGAAACGGTCGGAGAGACTCAGGTTGTCTTGCAGGTAGAGCGACCACTGGTTGGTGCTCATCTTCGAAACGAACGGGGAGTGACCATCATTATTTCCATAGGTGATACCAAAAAGACGGGTGTTGGCAGGAGTGAACACAGAAGCCCAATCGCCTGCAGCCACCTGTTCGGGAGTTGCCTGGAAGGCGTAATAGCCCGCTGCCGCCTGGGCATAACCATTGGCAGCATAATCATGTTCAAACTGAATACCACCAAAGAGGTTGTGCTTGCCCAACTGAACATTTACCTCGTCGGTGATGACAGTTGTCTTGGTCTGAGCCACGTTATTATAGGTAAACAGGTCGCCTGTAAGCGCCCATGAGGGATAAATGCCCTGGCCGTTGTCCATCACAATCTCGACTACAGGAACTGACTCGCCATACTCGTTGCTGCGAGGTTGATCTTGGAAAGAATATGTACCACGCAGGGTATTATGCAGTTTGCCGAACTTGCTGTTCAACTCTACGGCGAATGAGGTAAAGTGAAACTCTGTCATATACCGACTTGAGAGCGATGACATACCGTAGTCGGTGTTGCTACCATAGGAATTCTGATTGCCACCATAGATTATCGACGTACGGTTGCTACCAATGCTGCGTGAGGCCGAGGCCGGATTAGACTCCTTACGATTTGACTTAGTGAAACGAACATTAAACTTATGGTTGTCGCTGATGTTCCAGTCTAAACGAGCCAAAAGACGATAAGCCGGCGTCTTGAGATTATACCCCTGCCATGGACCTGTGGTGAGTCCATAGGTATTCTGCATGTAACGTGAAAGGCTTTCCAGTTCCTCAATACGCGGACGACGGTTAGTGGCGGTATAAGGTGTACTGCCATTGCCTGCCAACGCCGCGGGTCCCGTCACTACATTCTCTTCGATCTCAGCATTCACAAAGAAAAAGAGCTGATCCTTCATAATCGGCCCTCCGAGGGACATGCCAAAGGTGTTATTATGGCCTTTGTCAATAGGCAGAGAAGTGTCTGCGATATGACGCCCCTTCAGAGACGTGCTGGTCATATAAGTATAGGCAGACCCTCTGAAATCGTTGGTACCACTTTTGGTAACAGCATTCACACCACCACCCGTAAATCCGCTCTGGCGGACATCGTAAGGAGTAATGGAAACCGTCATCTGCTCAAGCGCGTCGAGCGAGATTGGCATTCCACCACCAGGCAACGGACTTGGTTCCATGCCGAAAGAATCGTTGAATGAAGCACCATCGATAGTGACGCTCGACTGGCGATAATTACCACCACCAATGGCCATACCACTTGCAGAACTCGACTGAGGTGTCATCTTCATAATATCAAGCATGGTACGCCCTATGGTTGGAACAGCGGCCATTTGTGTTGCGTTCAGGTTTGTCACAGCACCTGAACGGTCGCTACGCATGGTGTTGTTGGCCTTTGCTACTACTACCACCTCCTGAATCATCTCTGAGCCCTCGCTGAGCGTGGCGTCGACCACAGCATTCTGCCCCAGCGCTAACTGGATAGCCGAGTACTTGGCTGTCTGGAAGCCGATATAGGATATCTCTATATCGTAAGGACCACCGGCACGCATACCTGTAATTGTATAACGTCCATCGATATTAGTGATAGTACGATAAACAGTCCCCGAGGGCACGTGCTTGGCCATAACAGTGGCTCCAATAGCTTCCTCGCCATCGGCCATCACGATACCAGTAACACCAGAGGTGGTGACCTGAGCTACAACGGTTGCCGACATCAATACAGCCATGACAATTGTTAATAATCGTTTCTGCATGTTGGTAGTGTATTGGTTTCTAAATTGGTTTATTGTTGCAAATATATGAATAAATTCTGATAATTGCAAGTTTTTTATTAAAAAAATGCACAAAATAAGAACGGGCTGTCATCTTACTTAAAAGACGACAGCCCGTTGAGTTATAAAAAGTATTTTTCTTGCTTACTCGTGAGAGAAGTAAATACCACCATTCACCTGAGGCGTACCCTTGTAGGTAGATTTCGGGCCAATGACAGTCAGTTTGTTGCCAACCTTGATGCCATAGGCCGCAATAGCGCCCTTACGAGCATCACCAGTAGCACCCCATCCGGGATAACAACCATATACATAGAGGCGGTTGGTGCCATCGGTAATATAGAGGTTACCATAAGTATCGTTGGCAATCTCGTCGATGGTTCCGCTTACCATATAATATACACTGTTATTATCCTCCTTGGCCAGGAAGTCAGCAATGCTTACCTCGGTAACCTTGTTTGACTTCTCGAGTTGAGCACCTGTCATCTGAGCAGCACCCTTATACTCACCACGCTTACCTACCAGCGTTACTACATCACCAACCTTCAAGCCAGCCTTCTCGAAGTCACCCTTAGCGCCGATACCATAGACATAGGCCTCACCAGAGTAATCCTTGATGTAGACGTTGCCATAAGAGGCATTAGCCACCTTAGTGATGACACCAGTCAGGCGATACTGGGTGTTGCCGACAGGAGCTGCGAGGAAGTCGGCAATGCCACACTCCACAATAGCGCCCTTCTGCTTGATAACAGCCTGAGAAGTTGACTCCTTCTCGCCATCGGTGGTCTTGAAAATAATGGTTGCCTCACGATCACCACCCTCATTCTTGGCAGCACGGAAGGTGATGGTTGGATTAGCACCTGCGGTAGAACTAACCACACCAAGCCACGACTGAGCCTCTGCAGGAATCTCAACAGCAGCACCATTACCCTTACAGGTGAGGTGAGCAGTGATTTCGCCACCAGCAACAGGCAACTCGTTTGAAGCGACACCTGCTACGGTAAGAGAATCGCACTTAACGAGTGACTTAACAATATTGATTACAGTCACGTCAACAAGTTCTACAGTACCGTTATAAGTAGTCTTAGGACCTTCAACAGTAACCACATCACCTACTTCAAGACCCAAGCTCAGGAAGTTCTTTGTAGCACCCTTCTTATCGAGTGTACCATAGATATAGACCTCGCCTGTGCCATCGTTCAAGTACCAGTTACCATAAGTAGTATTGACTATACCTGTTACAGTACCAGTTACACGATAGGTCTTTGAATCAGGACCAGCCAAAACCTCTGCACAGGTAGCGGTAGAGATGGATGTGATGCCCTGAATAACGTTGATGCGCTGTGTCTTACCCTCGCAAGTAATCAGCACTTCAGCAGTACGACCTTCAGCAGCTGCTGCTGAGAAGGTAATAGTACCATCGCCTGTACCTGAGGCTGGAGAAACTGTCAACCAGTCGGGAGCTCCAGAAACACTCCAGCTGCCAGCAGCTTCCACATCGATAGATGTAGAACCGCCACTGGTGCTTAAGGCTACGAATGACTGAGATACACGGATCTCACTGAGATAAGTGGGATCATTATCGTCAGAGCAACTTGTGAACACTGATGCCACAACTGCCAGAAGAGACGGAATGAAATATCTGAGTTTCATATTCTTTTACTTTTTTTCCTTTATTCTATTTTTCCTTTACTATTAATTAAAATAGTACTTGATACCAACAGATGCATACCAGCACTGGCTGAGTGAATAGTTAGTTGACCAGGTCTTCGTATTACCATTGATTACAGAAGGCGTAGAGAAAACAGCATAACCCTGTGCATCAACACCCTCGTACTTCAGGATACGTGGATCTGTACCAATCTCTGTGTTCAGATACTTGGCAACACCCCATGATGAGTTGAAGAAATTCAGAACGTTCTTCATATCGAAGGTGAGCTGCAAAGTGTGCTTGGTCTGACCGATATTCAGTTTGAAGTCGTGCTTATAGCCGAAGTCAATGCGGTGTACCCAAGGAGAGTAAAGGCTATAAGGCTCAGCATACTCACCCTGATGCTTCTTCAGATAACCGTCGTTATGAACATAATCCATGAAACGCTTGGCATCATCAGCAGATACGAAACGGAACTCGCCATTCTCTACCTGAGCATCGGTTGGGATATAAAGTGCATCATAGTTGTAACCATCGCTATTCATATCGTTAACCAACATATAAGAGTAGTTATAACCACCGCGCCATGCCTCGTAAACGAAGTTGTAGTGGTTGCCACACTTATCGTGGATGGTAGCAGAAGCTACGAGACGATCGGGAGTAACATATTGAGAATTGTGGAGCTTGATGTTGTTAGGACCTTCAATAGTAGGAACATAAGTGAAGGCAGACTCAGCAGCAGAACCAGGCATACCTGTTACTTCCTTAGAAACAGTATGAGTATAAGCTGCCATCAGGCTGAGCCAGTCTGTAGGCTGGGCCTTCAACTCAACACTTGCACTCCATCCATAACCGCGGCTGGTATTCTCGAGAACGAATGCCTTGGTACCAGTACGGAAACCAACGGGATAGATAGGACGGTTATCAATGCCATTGAAACGAGCAAAGCCACCTACATTGGGGATACTCCAGTCTGAGATAGACACAGCATTGATGGTCTTATTGTAAATACCCTCAACCGTTGCAGTGAAGGGGAATGAAACAGGCAACTGATAGTCAAAGGCCAAAGAGGTCTTCCATACCTGAGGCATCTTGAACTTAGGATCAACACCGTTAACTGCAGAAGGAACAGTACCATCATCAGGAGATACAGTTGTGGGATAGCCCAGACCCTGAAGTTTGGCAATCATGTCGTTCACGTTGGTCATCAGGCCACCTGCGAACTCATCCATAGTGAAGCCATTCTTCTTGGCGTTAGCAGCATTAATCTGCGCCTGATACTGAACCAGACCGCCATTAGTAGGCATATTGGTGAAGAACACGAGAGGCAGACGGCCTGAGAAGAGGCCAGTACCACCACGAACCTTCAAGCTCTTATCACCAAACACGTCGTAGGTGAAGCCCAAACGTGGAGAGAAAGTAATGCTGTTCTTAGGCCACTTACCTGTATCGATATTGCGTCCGTCATAGTCGAGGGCGAGGATGGCGTTGTTAGTCATCAGGTCGCTGTTGTTGAAGAACAGGCCATCAATGCGCAGACCGTAAGTGAGCTTGAACTTATCATTGATGTTCCACTCATCCTGAGCATAGACACCCGGACGGTTGAACTGTACACGAGCAGCAGGCTTTGTCTCACCATCATAACCATAAGTCAGACAGAAGATCTCTGGAGTGCTATTAAACAGCATATCAGGCTGAAGCACACCACCTACCCACATATCATCGGTAGCGTTGAAACGATAGTAGCCAGAACCATTACGCATATACTGGTTGTCGGCCATCTGATGCTCAAAGCTA
This sequence comes from Prevotella sp. FD3004, assembly GCF_000746155.1. NCBI lineage: Bacteria > Pseudomonadati > Bacteroidota > Bacteroidia > Bacteroidales > Prevotellaceae > Prevotella > Prevotella sp. FD3004. The sequence continues at coordinate 367,613 of NZ_JQKR01000008.1, forward strand.
AAACCAGCCATAATCTTATGAGCACCAGCATAATAGGTCACATCATCCTTAACGTTCCAGATGGTGTTGTGAACGGCGTTGTTCCAAGTGAACAGCTCATAACCAAGAGCCATGTAGTTGTCGCCATCCTTAGTGATATCGATGAAGGGGAACTCAGAAGAGTTAGTACCACGTATATCGTCGAGCTTAGAGATGGTAGCCAAGAACTGATTAGAGAGGTTCTCTGTCAGACGGCTATTCAAATCGAGTGACCAAGAATGTACGAGATTCTCCATAGAGTACATAGAGTTGGCAAACGACATAGAGATTGGTGACATACGAGAACTTACCATACGTGTACCACCATCCATAGAAGTTCCGTTAGGAGAATTCCAGATATTGTTCTTGGTGTAGTTGTAGCGCAGAGCCAAATGGTGTTTGTCGGTGATGTTCCAATCCAAACGAGCCATCAGTTTGTAGTTGCTCTCATCAGCAGGGAAACTGGTCCAGCTACCTGTATCGTAACCATACTTGCTGGCCATGTACTTAGAAACAGCCTCCAAGTCTTTGTTGGTCGTACGAGAAATGTAGTTATCAGGATCAGATACACCATCCTCAGAACCTCTCCAACGGTTAACCACTGTAGGAATCTTAATCATTTCACCGTTAACGAAGAAGAACAACTTGTTCTTGATGATCGGACCACCCAGAGTGAAACCATAGGTTGTGGTCTGACTCTTCTCACGGGCACCGTTAATCTGCTGACGCTTCACGGCATCACCCTGCATATTCTCGTTCTTGTGATAGATGTAGGCGCTACCCTTGAAGGTGTTCGTACCTGACTTGGTAATAGCGTTAACACCACCACCGATGAAGTTGGTCTGACGAACATCATAAGGAGAAATCACTACCTGTAACTCCTCGATAGCATCGATAGAGATAGGATTACCACCACCAGGCAGGTTAGAGCTCAGACCGAAGTTGTTGTTGAAATTGGCACCATCAACAGTGAAGTTGGCCGTACGTCCGTCAGCACCAGCGAAACTCATGCCATTACCTCCATAAGGAGACAAGCGTGTTACATCGGTAATAGAACGGCTTACGGTTGGCAGATTGGTAATCTGCTGGCTGTTAATGTTGGTGGCAGCACCAGTCTTCTCGGCAGCAAACTTAGAAGCCTTACCGCTTATGACCACCTCAGCCAATTCAGTAGCGTCTTCAGAAAGCCATACTGAGAGGTTGTAGGTCTCAGCCAGTTGAAGAGTAATTCCCTTCACCGTCTTGGGCTGGAAACCGATGTACGAAACGGTAACTTCATAAGGGCCACCGGTACGCATACCATTGATAGCGAAACGACCAGAGGTGTTTGTCACTGCGGTATAACGAGTACCTGAAGGCTCGTGTATAGCCACAACAGTTGCACCAATGACTTCCTCGCCGTTCTGATCGTCGAGGGTCACCTTTCCAGCCATACTTGAAGTTGTGATTTGTGCCATGGCAGTCAACGACAACGTTAACATCATAGCAACCAGAAAGAGCAATCTTTTCTGCATAAACTTAGAACTGTTTTAATTAATTATTTAGCGGGATGAATCCCTGCGTTGATATTTCGCTGCAAAGTTAAGGAAAATATTCGATTTAATGTTATAAAACGGGAACTTTTTGAAAAAAAAGTGAAAAAAGATAAGATTTCTCATCGGATGACAATACCCGTAAAAATACGCCCAGAGTCGATTCCAAGACGCCTTGCGGAGAAAAAATCATCAGCAAGGTCGTAAGTGCAGACACCTGATACCTGAATATGTTGGGGCAGTAACCCTGCCGACTGAAGCTGAAGACGGTTGCACGCCCAAAGATCAATGTGCCATTTAGTATACCTCTTACTGATTAGGTCCATAGGGAAATCTGCGTTCCGGAACTGCTCATAGACTTCATCGCCCACCTCGAAATTTTTCAGTGAAATACCTGGTCCTATAACGGCCATCAACCGTTCTGGACAACACCGATAAGCCTTGACCATTGCAAGAACAGCTTCATGGGTAATACGTTGAACCGTTCCACGCCACCCTGCATGAACGGCACAGACGGCATGACACTCAGGACTATATATAAGAATAGGTATGCAGTCAGCAGTGGACACGCCGACACAAACGTCTCTGACGTCAGTCATCACAGCGTCGACGCCATCGAGTTCCTGATTCCTTGTGGTATCAGGCATTAACAGAAAATTGTCAGTTACACGAAAAATCGTCTTACCATGCACCTGATGTGGGATGATAAGACGATCGGTTGTAATATCTAATTCCTGACAAAGCAGTATGCGATTCTGCCGGATGGCCTCCAAAGCATCACCACAATACAGGTTCACATTCAATTCACTATAGTTGCCTTGACTATAGCCTCCATGACGGGTGGTAGAAAAAGCAGTTACGCCTTCACCCAAATCATAATATGTCAGTTGCGGTCTCACTCACTCTCGTCCTCGTACTCAAAGTCATCGAGATCTTCAATATCCTCGATATCCTCATCGTCGATATATTCGATATCCTCGTCTTCACCCTCGTCAGCCAATTCCTGTGCGAAGCGACTCATATCCTTGTCACGATGCACAAGAGAATCTTCTGAGGTTATAACGGCGAGTTTATTGCTCTCGGCATTCAGTTCACGCCAAAGCACGTCTTTTAATTCTTCAAGACCGAAGCCCGTAACTGCTGAGATAAACACCACAGGCAGGTCTTGTGGTAAGGTCTCGCGAAGCATGTCGATCAGCTCTTCATCCAAAAGATCACACTTGGTAACTGCAAGCACACGATGTTTATCGGTAAGTTCGGGATTGAACTGTGCCAACTCGTTGAGCAATATCTCGTATTCGCGTTTGATGTCATCAGTATCACCAGGCACCATAAAGAGCAACAGTGAGTTTCGTTCAATATGGCGCAGGAAACGCAAACCAAGTCCCTTGCCTTCAGAAGCGCCCTCGATAATACCAGGGATATCGGCCATAACAAACGACTTACCATCACGATAACCAACAATACCCAATGAGGGTTCCATCGTAGTAAAAGGGTAGTTTGCTATCTTAGGACGGGCATTTGATAACGAGGAAACCAATGTAGACTTACCTGCGTTGGGGAATCCCACCAGACCGACATCAGCCAGGAGTTTCAGCTCGAGGATGATAGTCATCTCCTGCATAGGTTCACCAGGCTGAGCATAACGAGGAGCCTGGTTTGTGGCTGTACGGAACTGGAAATTGCCCAATCCGCCACGACCGCCTTTTAGAAGTACAATCTCCTGCCCATCGTAAGTAATGTCACAAACATACTTACCCGTCTCAGCGTTATATACCACAGTTCCGCATGGCACGTCGATGTACACATCCTTACCGTCGGTACCATGACATTTATCACGGCCACCGTTGCCACCATGCTCCGCAAAGATATGACGTTCATACTTCAGGTGCAACAATGTCCAGTAGTTATGGTTGCCTCGCAGAATAATGCTACCGCCCTTACCGCCGTCACCGCCATCAGGGCCGCCGTTAGGATTATACTTCACATGACGCAGGTGCATAGACCCCTTGCCGCCCTTTCCAGAGCGGCAATAGATCTTTACATAATCTACGAAATTAGATTCCATCAATTACATTACAGATGTCTGCAAAAATACGGTCGAGTTCGCCCAATCCGTCTATATGGAAATGAACGCCCTCTTTCTTATACCACTCAATGAGCGGCATGGTCTGAGAGTGATATACAACGAGGCGCTTCTTAATGGTCTCCTCATTGTCGTCGGCACGTCCACTCTGCTGTCCACGCAGAATAAGGCGCTTCATTAGTTCATCCTCTGGCACGTCAAGCTCAATCATTGCAGCAACCTTATCGCCGCGCTCGTCGAGCATCTTCTTCAGAGCCTCTGCCTGAGGGATGGTACGGGGGAATCCATCGAAGATGACACCCTTGCTATCCTTACCAAAGCTGTCATAGACAGAAGCCAAGATGCTAACCATCAACTCGTCGGGAATCAGCTGACCTTTCTCAATATAGCTGGCTGCTGTTTTACCCAGTTCTGTACCCTTTTTAATTTCACCACGAAGCACATCACCTGTCGAGATATGGTTCAATCCGTACTTCTCAATCATCTTGTCGCTCTGAGTGCCCTTGCCTGAGCCAGGAGCACCGAAAATTACAATATTCTTCATTATCCTGATAATTTATATAATTATTTCATTATTCTACTCCACTATCGTATAGATATCCTTCAGTTCACGTCCTTGCTGATCGTAATCCAAGCCATAGCCTACGATGAAATCATCGGGAATTCGGAAGGCGACATAGTCAAGTGTCAAATCCTCTTGAAGCTTGTCTGGCTTGAAAAAGAGAGTACAGATATGTACAGAAGCAGGGTTGCGAGTACCAAGCGACTCTATCATACGCTTCATGGTCTGTCCACTTTCTACGATATCCTCAACAATGACGACCGTACGACCCGATAAATCTTCGTTGATACCTAGTACCTCCTTTATCTTTCCCGTTGAGGTGGTACCCTGATATGAGGCAAGTTTTACAAAAGATATCTCACAAGGGATGGTCATCTCACGCATCAAATCAGCAGCAAAGATAAACGATCCGTTAAGTACACCAAGGAATAATGGTGTCTTACCTTCCATATCTTTACTGATTTGCTGTGCCACAGCCCTTACACGGTTCCTGATTTCAGCCTCAGTAATCGAAGTCTTGAACGTCTTATCCTTGATCTTGATGATACTCATACACTGAAAGAATTAAAAATTTGTGCAAAATTACAAAAAAACTTCCAAACTCTGCCATTTGTTAGCATATTTTTCGTATTTTTGCACCTATGAAGATTTTCACGAGTGCCCAAATCCACGAGCTGGACAAATATACAATCGAGAACGAGCCCATCAAGAGTATCGACCTGATGGAGCGTGCAGCCAAAGCCCTAACCCAAGCCATTACCGAAGTATGGAGCAACCAGACACCCGTCGTCATATTTGCCGGTCCTGGCAATAATGGCGGTGATGCACTCGCTGTCGGACGCATGCTTTGCGATAAGGGGTACGAGGTATGTGCATACCTTTTCAATGTCTCTGGTAATTTGTCGGAGGATTGTGCCATCAACAAGAAGCGTCTGTTCGAAAAGAAATCAAAGGCGCTGATTGAGGTGATACAAGAGTTTGAGCCACCACAGTTGGAAACAGGTACACTTGTTATCGACGGACTATTCGGTTCCGGACTTAACAAGCCTCTTGCAGGAGGATTCGCCTCGCTCGTGAAATATATCAACGCTTCTCCAGCCCAAGTAGTCAGCATCGACATTCCATCGGGTCTGATGACGGAGGACAACACCTATAATGTCCGCGCAAACATCATCCGCGCAAACATGACCCTTACCCTGCAACAGCCCAAGTTATCTTTCCTGTTCCCGGAAAATCAGGTTTTCATTGGCCAGTTGAAGGTTCTGGATATCAGACTCAGTAAGGATGGTATAGAGAAAATCGAAGCCAACTATACGGTTGTTGAAGAGAACGATATACGACCAAGATTATTGCCTCGCGATCCTTTCGCCCATAAAGGGAAGATGGGCAATGCACTTATCATCGCTGGGTGTTATGGCATGAGCGGAGCCTCGGTATTAGCGACCAAGGGCTGTCTTCGCGTAGGAGCAGGCAAGGTGACCACCCATACGCCTAAGCGCAACAGCATGATTCTTCAAATCAGCGTACCTGAGGCTGTGATTCAGTTTGACCGTGAAGAAACGATTTTTTCTGAAGCCGTTGACACTGAGGACTTTCAGGCTGTTGGCATAGGTCCGGGTCTCGGAACCAGCGAACAAACAGCTATTGCCATCATTGCCCAGTTGCGACGCACCCAGTGTCCACTTGTGGCCGATGCCGACGCCATCAACATTCTCGCCAATCATCGCGCCTGGCTTCAGCAACTACCCAAAGGTATCATCTTGACCCCCCACCCCAAGGAGTTTGATCGCCTGGAAGGTCCAAGTACCGATAGCTTTGAACGTTTGATGAAGGCTCGCGATTTGGCTCAGCGGCTTCAGGCATACATTCTGCTTAAAGGTCATAACACCTCACTCTGCCTACCCGACGGTCACATCATGTTCAACTCTACGGGTAATGCCGGTATGGCTACCGCAGGTAGTGGAGACGTACTAACTGGAATCATCACCGGACTGCTGGCCCGCGGCTATCAGCAAGAAGATGCTTGTATCGTCGGTATGTATCTCCATGGACTAGCTGGTGACATTGCCGCCCGCGAACTTGGTGAAGAGAGCGTCATAGCTAGTGACCTCATCCAATATTTGCCCTATGCGTTCAAACGCTTAAAAGAATAATCCCATGCGCCGTTTCCTGTCTACACTTTTTGTAATTAGCTGCTCACTACATGTTTTCTCTCAAACATTAGTTGCGTCATATCATCCTGGCGTTACATCAGAAGGAGCGATTTATTATCTGCCAAAAACCGCGCTACGCATCACCGTTCAGGTAGAGAGAAGTTCTTTTACCCCAGGTGAGTTCTGCAAATATGCTGAGCGGTATCTACGCATGAAGGATGTTATCACTGAGCCTGCTATTAACTATAGCATCATAACTATACAACAGGAGCCTGTTGCCGTGGCTGACACCTCTAAGTGTTACGCCATCAAGTTCGATGCGCGCACTTCAGCCTGTAACGTACGTCTTTCGGCTGATGGCATCCTCCTTGGCATCAATACTGATGAAAAAATTGCCACCCCATGGTCATCAGCTGTTAATCAAAAGAAAAACAGGCGAAAGGAATTAATCAATCCCCGCTCCTATTTATCTGAGGAGATATTGGCTGCTGGTAGCACGGCTAAGATGGCAGAACTCATTGCACAGGAAATCTATGAGATTCGCGAGAGCCGAAACCTACTCACCCGAGGGCAAGCCGACTATATGCCCAAAGATGGTGAGCAACTTCGATTGATGCTCAATAAGCTAGAGGAGCAAAATCTGGCACTCACAAGTCTTTTTACTGGTGTTACAGTCTCTGACACGACAGAATACACTTTCACCATCACACCTAATAAGGACATCGAGAATCAGATTCTTTTCCGTCTATCTGACAAATTAGGCATTGTCGACGCAGACGATCTCGCGGGCGTACCTTATTATATTAATATAGAAAATCTTAAGACCGTTCCTCCTGTAGAGGTTATCGACCCCAAAAAGAAGCAAAAACAAGCGAACGGCGTCTACGTTAACATTCCTGGCAAGTTACGTTCCACCATCTCCAATGTTCAGGGAATGATGGTTAGCAACGAGTTTCCTGCAGGGCAGTTTGGTAACGTAGAGTTGCTCAGCGGCGCACTTTTCAATAAGCGATACACAACTCATCTACAACTCCACCCCATTTCGGGAGCTGTAGAAAAGTTACAAGCTGATCAACCCAAATAAAGAATTTTCCTTTAGATGTTCAAATCTAATACAAAGCGGGCACCCTTGGTAAAGCTAGAATCAATAGAGAGATCTCCCTTCATGTTCTGAGCCATCTGCTTGCAGATAGGTAATCCCAAACCATCTCCAGTGGTAAGGTCCTTGATCTCAAGGAAAGGTTTGAACACATCGTCACACTTCTCTTCAGGAATTCCACAGCCAGTGTCTGACACAATAAACTGGTATTTGTGCGGACTGCGTTTCTTGAAATCAAGCCAAATATTACCACCTTCAGACGTATATTCAGCGGCATTGTTCAAAAGATGCAGCAGGATATGCGATACATAATCCTTATGAAGTGTAACATTCATCTTTGGCACATTGACCATCAGAGTCACATTGTTCTTCACCTTGTCGCGTATCTGATCCATCTGATCCTCACAGAACTGTTGTACCTGAACTTCCTCGACTTCCGACATCTCATCTGGCGCATTCTGGAGTTTCGACAATGTCTGAATACGGTTAGAGAAATCAAGCAGCGCCTTTACTTCTGGTATACGGCTATCGAGTTTCTGGAGAGTTGGTTCCAACTGTGCAGAAATGTTACTGATGAACTTTGCCTTCAGGGCATCGCTCTCATTAGCCAGTTTAATAGTCTTTTTCTGTTTACGGGTCAGAAGGATGAAACGCATTAGCACCACACCACCAGCAACCAAGGCAGCAGCCAAGGCCGCCAACAACACGCAGAGACCTACAATAATCACCTGACGGGTGGTCAATGAACTGTCTTTCTCTGAGATAGCAGCCTCATTATCAGCAATCTGTTGCTTCAGAGCCCCAATCTCGTCAGCATGTTTCAGAGCGTTTGCAGAATCCTTCCAGGCAATATAATTGCTATACGACTGAGCAACCATATTGGCATTATTGCTCTTACGACCGTTAGCTATCAGAGTCTGATATACTTCATCAACCTTGTCATACTCCTTCTGCGCTGTTAGTTTGTCGGCCATTTCCTTAAAAACAGCATTCCCTTGCGCATTCATCCCAAACGTATAATAATAGATAGCCTTGGTATAGAGGAGGTCATTCTTCACACCTTCATTGGATGTTTGACCAGCCAGGCTTTCCAGAATATTCAATTGATCCTTGGCACTCTCGCTCTTTCTCAGTTTCATATACATTTGCAAGCGTTCCTTGGTCACCAAATAGTGCGATGCAGCCTTGTCGCTGGCCGTCTGTTTACTAGAGTTGATTGCATCGTCGGCACGACGCAACAGGTCGAATGCCTCTTTATAAAAGTTTTCTTTATAATACAGAGCCGTAGCCTTCACGGCACATTCTACTCCCTGACCTATCTGGCCCTTATTATAATAGTCGTTAAAAGCATGGATATACAATGAACGCGCACTGGCTATATTCTGTTTAGGGTCAATTGCTTCAGCACGTTTCTCTAAATCACTCTTCTGTACCTCCTGCGCGTTGACAAAGCCACCACAAAGAAGCAGATTAAATAGCAATACAAAAATCTTTTTGTTCATCAGTAGAATAAATAAGTGTTTAAATTTATGTGCAAAAGTAATCATTTATTTGTTTTTATCCAAATATTTGAGAAAAAAAATCCCCACTCTGCATGAAACAGAGCGGGGAATATATAAAGCACAAATGTCTCTACTTACTTAGCGAGCTTGCCGTCTGAACCAAGTACGTTCACAATCTTGTGGATGTACATCTTCTTCATGTTCTCGCGAGCGGGCTTCAGGTACTGGCGAGGATCGAAGTGATCGGGGTGCTCAGCCAGGTACTTACGGATAGCAGCAGTCATAGCCAGACGAGAGTCAGAGTCGATGTTGATCTTGCAAACAGCGCTCTTAGAAGCCTCGCGGAGCTGCTCCTCGGGGATACCTACAGCGTCGGGCAGGTTACCACCGTACTTGTTGATAGTGTCAACCTCGTCCTGAGGAACTGAAGAAGAACCGTGGAGAACGATGGGGAATCCAGGAAGCTTCTTCTCGATCTCGTGCAGAACGTCGAATGCGAGTGGGGGAGGAACGAGCTTACCAGTCTTAGGATCGCGTGTGCACTGCTCGGGCTTGAACTTGTAAGCACCGTGTGAAGTACCGATAGAGATAGCCAGAGAGTCGCAACCTGTGCGTGTAGCGAAGTCGATAACCTCCTCAGGCTTGGTGTAGTGAGACTCCTCAGCTACAACCTCATCCTCAACACCAGCGAGCACACCGAGCTCAGCCTCTACAGTTACGTCGAACTGATGAGCGTACTCAACAACCTGCTTGGTCAGGGCGATATTATCCTCGTAAGGCAGTGAAGAACCGTCGATCATAACAGAAGAGAAACCGTTGTCGATACAGTCCTTGCAGAGCTCGAAGCTATCACCATGATCAAGGTGAAGAACGATCTCTGGATTCTCGCAACCCAACTCCTTAGCGTACTCTACAGCGCCCTTAGCGAGGTTACGAAGGATAGTACCATTAGCATAGTTACGAGCGCCCTTAGAAACCTGCATGATAACAGGAGACTTTGTTTCTACTGCAGCCTGAACGATAGCCTGCATCTGCTCCATTGTATTGAAGTTGAAAGCGGGGATAGCGTAGCCACCAGCCACTGCTCTCTTAAACATCTCGCGGGTATTCACGAGACCCAAATCCTTAAAATTTACCATAATTACGAATATAATATTTAAAATGAATAACGATTCAACCTAATCGACTGCAAAGTTACAAAAAAAAGTAAAAAGGTAAAGAAGTAAAAAGGTAAAAGTTACTAATGAATTCCTTTTTTATCACTTTTTTGTTTTTTACCCTTTTACTTTTTTACCTTTTGTAAAACGCAGTTTACAATCTCACACTAGCGTATGGTCGTCGAAATAGGCCTGAACAGCATCCTTATAGTTATCCGATACAGGAATAAAGGTGTCGCCAAACACAATCCGCAGGCGATCAACCGAAGGGGCTTCTGTCATATGAACGATATAGGAACGGTGCGTACGCAGAAATTCGGGCTTTGGCAGGTAGTCGTAGAGTTTCTTCATCGACATGAGCGAGAGTATTTTCTCACCATTCTTCAGATAGAAGCGGACATAGTCCTTCAGTCCCTCAATATAGAGTATATCGTCGAGCGAGATACGATGCAACTTGTAGTCGCTCTTCACATACACAAAACGTTCGTGTACCATCTTCCTCATAGTGAACCATTCAAGAGCCTTATCTGTAGAGTTCAGAAAATCGCTATACGAAATGGGCTTCAACAGATAGTCGAGGGCATTTACCTTATAACTCTCAATGGCATATTGGGGAAAGGCGGTTGTAAAGATGACCTTCGTCTCCTCGGGCAATATCTTAGCGAACTCAATACCTGAGAGTTCCGGCATCTGAATGTCGAGAAGAAGCAACTGCACGGATTTGTCACGCAAATCAGTCATAGCCTTGATGGCACTATCATAGACACCAACAAGTTTCAAATAAGGAGTTTTGTTAACATAGCTCTCCAATAAGCCTGCAGCTAAAGGCTCATCATCGATAATAGCACACTTGATAATCATAGTTTAATTATTATTGTAGATGAATAGATTCCCTCTTTTCCAACGACGCCCTTAACCCATTCGTAGCATCCCGCATAAGCATAATCAAGGCGTCTTTGTACTTGCTGAAGGCCAATTCCATGGCCACTGCGGTCATAGCTATTCTTGGGGTAGTTAGAGTTCTTAATATTAAAACAGATAGTATTATCACGCTGTGTCAGCTTGATATGTACGAAACTCGGTTCCGTAGGACTGATACCATGTTTAAATGCATTTTCTACAAGCGAGATAAAGATGAGAGGAGAAATCCTCACACAAGGATCCTGCACATCTTTCTCAAGTCTCACGTCAACACTTGACGACAGACGTATTTTCATCAGGCTGACATAGTTCTCTATAAACTGTATCTCGTCTTTTAACACAACTTCAGCTTCCTGGTTGTCGTATAGCATGTGGCGGAGCAACTTTGAAAGCTGCTGAATGGCATCTTGCGCGCGGGGCTGATCGATAGCCGTCAGTGCATAGATATTATTCAGCGTATTCAGCAGGAAGTGGGGGTTGACCTGCGAACGAAGATTTTTAAGTTCCGCATCAACACGGGCATTTTCTGCTTCCAGACGTGCTTCCTCATTTCGTTGCCATTTTGTAGCCAACACAATAGCCGTAGCCATACCCGCAGACATAGCCAGACTGAGCATATCACGGAAAATATAGTTCAGCGTATCAACCTTCGACTCATAATAATAACCTTCATGAAAGAGTGATTGGGTATAGGACGACCAAGAGTGCAGAAACGTGCCGAACACTACCACCATCAACAGGTTGAACAGCAAATAATAGCGGCGTTTACCTATAACGAAATTATATGGTGTCAACCAAAAGAAGTTCGCATAGAACACCACCATCATCAATAATGGCGTCATACAGTTCATGAGATACTGTATAACATTAACGTCGCTGCCCCTCATGAAAAGGAGCGGCGACAGGAACATATAGGCCCATATACCCACATGAAGAATTATATAAAGTGGCTTATTCATGACGGATTGCTTCTATAGGATCCATATTTGCGGCCTTCTGAGCTGGTATGTAACCAAACAGAACACCGATGAACACACACACCCAAAACGACACATAGATGCTCCAAGCCGGCACACTCGACGGCATACCGAATGAAGAGACAAACGTGCTCGCCCCCACCCCGACAAGGACGCCTATCAATCCTCCTGTAACAGATATCAGTACCGACTCAATGAGGAATTGCAGAGAGATGACTGGTCCTGTAGCACCTACCGCCATACGGAGTCCGATTTCTTTGGTACGCTCCGTGACAGACACCAGCATGATGTTCATGATACCAATACCCGCCACAAGCAAAGAGAAAGCTGCGGCTACCACGAGGATAATCGTCACCGTATCCATGGTCGACGACATAGTCTCCATCATTTCAGTCTGAGAACGGATGGTGAAGTCATCGTCGGCATCTTCTTTCAGCTTATGATTGTCGCGCAAAATCCGGGTGAGTTCCTGAATGGAGTAAGCCGTCTCTTGTGTTGAGAGGTCAGCCTGCTCCTCAGACAGTTTGTCAAGCTTGATGGTGTTCAGGTTTCGGTTGCCGTTCCATACGGTCCACTGCCCGCTCAGCGAGTAAGAGCCATTATATGAGGTCTTATCGACTTTCGCATTCACCATTCCATTGGTCACATACGACATACCCGAGTCTTTCCAGGGCTGGTAGCCCAGGCTCTGGTTGGTCGATGCGCTCAGCGTAGGCAGGAGCGCAGCCTTGGCGCCTTTCAAATCTTCCGTAGCGCTCTCCTTCTGCAGTTTCGACTTCTGGAGGGTGATATTGTTCGCCATCGCATAGTCGATACACTCCTGCAGCGTCCACTGTTTCTGTGCAAATCCTGCCGAAGCGCTCAGCAGTGCTACACCTATTGATAATAACACCTTTTTCATCTGCGATTAAGTCTCACTAAAATCCCTGCAAAGATACGTTTTTTCTCACAAACCACAAAATAAATTCAACAAGAATTAGCATTTAATAAACCAAGCCCACTTTTTCGTCAACAAATCAAAACGCCTTACACAGAAACAGTCATACTCAGAATCATGGCTACAACACCTGTTACCGCTATTGTTTTAGTTCGAGAGGAGTCTGACTTTGCTCCGAGGAAAGTCCGGGTTTGCTCCGTGCTGAGCATCTCTTTCATATATTTCGTCGAAAATATCCCCAGAAGTCGTCGAAATCTATTTGGGTGGTAACGGCAAATCACCTACTTTTGCACCAGAAAAACCCGCAAGGGGGGAACGAGAACAAAACAGAATAACAATAAAAAACAGAACATATGAAACAGTTAAAAGCATTTTTCGCAGCAACAGTGATGATAATGGCATCACAAGTAGCAATGGCCCAGACCACAATAAAGGGCGTGTTGATGGACGAAGCACTAGGTGAAAGCGAACCTTTCGCCACCGTCCGCGTATTTAAACAAGGTAAGAAAGATAAGCCTGTGGCAATGTTCCTCACCAAGGAAGACGGACAGTTCGCTCAGGAAGTGAAAGGCAAGGGTAAGTTCGACATTGTGTTCAGCAGTATAGGAAAGGAAGACCTGAAGCTGACTGTAACGCTCGGACAGCAGAACCCGCTGAATCTCGATACCTTATATATAAAAGAGAGCGCCACCATGCTGAAAGGCGTAGAGGTTGTAGCCCAGAAGCCATTGGTAAAGATGGACGTTGACAAAATGAGCTACAACGTGGCTGAGGATGAGGACTCGAAGTCGAACACCGTTCTCGACATGCTCCGCAAGGTTCCAATGGTTACGGTAGACGGACAAGACAATATCAGCGTGAACGGAAGTTCGTCGTTTAAAGTGTATGTTGATGGTATGCCCAACGTAATGTTCTCATCAAATCCCTCGATGGTATTCAAGAGCATGCCCGCCACAGCTGTAAAGAGCATCGAAGTGATGACCAACCCAGGCGCCAAGTACGATGCCGAGGGAGCTTCTGGCGTTCTGAATATCGTAATGAATAAGATGAACCCGCAGGCAATACAGAGTATGGATGGCTACAACGGAACACTGCGCGCATCAGCTGGTAACAAGCAACTTGGTGCCAGTGCTTTCCTGAACGGGCAAAAAGGAAAACTCTCTTACAGCGCTAACGTGATGACCTCTTACAACAAGCCTGGCACCACGGAGACCGAGATGGAACAGATTCAGGCCAATGGCGGTTCACAGCTGATGACCTCAACTAACGATGTAAAGACACCGTTTACAATGGGAAGTCTGACATTAGGTTACCAGATTGACGACAAGAGTGCACTGAACCTCACTGCTCAGGTGAATAGCATGACAATGAAGAGCAACGGCACCTCGCTGACCACCATGGGGGGCAATACCTATGGCACAGGCTTCAGCTATGGCAGTACTACCGATATGAAAATGACACGCACCTCATTTAATGGTAGTCTTGACTACCAGCGCTTTTTCAACAAGGAACACACTCAGTCGCTGGCCCTCACCTATCAGCTGAACTACAGCCCTGCTACTACAGAGTCGACCAACAACTTTGGCACGGCCTCATCAGTCATCGATCTGACAGACCGTTTCTCAGAAAATAAGGACAAGACCACCAATCACACCTTCCAACTCGACTACACCATGCCTTTAGGGACAGGACAGACACTGAGTCTTGGTAGCAAGTTACAGCTTCACGACGCGACATCAGATGCCAAATATTATCTGAAGAGCGTTTACGACCCAAACTCAAGCAGTGACTATGAGTACAAAAACTCCATCCTTGCGGGTTACGGCGAGTATGCAGGAAACTTCAACAAAGTTGGTGTCAAGGCAGGCCTTCGCTATGAGTACACTTGGCAGGATGTTGAATATCACTTGGGCAACGGAGAGGACTTTACAACCAGTTACGGTAACCTTGTTCCAACAGCCAGTCTACAATACAACATCGGCACAGGCAGCAACCTCGGTCTGACTTACAACATGCGTATCTCGCGTCCGGGCATCTCTTACTTGAACCCTTATGTAGACAAGACCAACCCTATCGCACTTACCTATGGTAATCCAGACCTTGACGTAGAGAAAAATCACAACCTCTCGCTGGTTTACAACCTGTTTACGCCAAAGTTGATGATTAACCTGAACTTGCACCACAACTTTGTAGACAACGCAATCTCACAGTACAGTTTCTATGACGACAGCAATCTGCTGAACACCACCTATGGAAATGTAGTCAAGCGCCATCAAACGGGTGTAAACGGCTATGTAAACTACCTACTTACAAAGGACACGCGAGTATTCTTCAATGGTGGCGTGAACTATACAGATCTTCGCAGCGACGCTCTTGCACAGAACAACAATGGCTGGACTGCCAACGCGATGGTAGGTCTTCAGCAGACACTACCATGGGATCTCAAACTGAGCGCCTTCGCAATTACCTCTACCAAAAGCTATACCCTTCAGGGCTGGAGCGGTGGATTTAATCTTGTAACCGCAAGTTTGTCGAAATCGCTGCTTAACGATAAGCTCAACCTGAGTGTTAGTGGAATTCTCGGCCTCAACGGTGGTGGAAAACTGAACATTGAGAGCAACAGTCGCGGTAAGGACTTCATAAGCCACACCAATATCAAAGTTCCCATTTATGGCGTGACCTTCACCGTAAGCTACACATTCGGAAACACGAAGGTGAGAACCAAACAACATGTGAACCGCGTTCAGAATGATTTCATCGAACAGCAGTCACAAGGCGAGATGCTTAACAGCGTAGGCTCTGGTACTGCAGGAACTGGTACTGGAACAACTAACGGCACCATGCCTCAGTAACATTCTCTCCTCCTGAGTATGGGGATTACTCAGGAGGAGGATTTTTATTTGTCCATTTTTTGTTCATTCAAAAAATAATACCTATCTTTGCAGTCGTATGAAGAAGATCGAAAGAAAAGACATCTGGTTGTTCGTGGCTCAACTTGCAGTATGGCTCATCATCATGCTGGCACTCCCGTTGGCCACTTTCCTCAGTACACAGGATTTCCATTCCACCAAAACCTCGTTCCGCGTGGTTTGGGGTATTATGCATTCACCCTTCGTGATTTATTTTACCAACTTCTACATTCTCGGACCTTTCCTGTTTTTCAAAAGACGCTTCTGGTTGTTTGTTTTTTGCAATCTAGCGCTCATTCTCTTCATGAATTTTCCCTTCATCTACGTATTCCTAGCCCGTGACCGCATTCCTGAAATGCCTGAGATGTCGCCCAACATGTGGATAGGATTCTTCTCTGGAGTATTCATGTTTCTACTGCTTAACTGCGTCATAGCAGCTATTGCCATCGGTATACGGCACTTTATACGCGTCCGCCAAATTAAACAGCAGTTGCAAGATGAAAAAGCAAAGAATACAGAGGCTGAACTTGCATGGTTGAAGAGTCAGATTAATCCCCACTTTCTCTTCAACACCCTAAACAATATCTCGAGCCTCACACAAATAAATCCTGATGCCGCACAGGATGCCATTGCTCAACTGAGTGACCTTTTGCGCTACGCCATGTATGAAACAAACAAGAAAACAGTACCCATTCAGGGCGAGGTAGAGTTTATGCGTAACTATATCGCACTGATGGAATTGCGTTGCAATGAGAAAACAGAGGTGACCACAACCTTTGACGTCGGACAGAACATGGAAATTGCACCGCTTCTATTCATTTCACTCATCGAGAATGCCTTCAAGCATGGCGTAAGCAGTAATCGTCCTTCAAAGATTGACATCAATCTGCTACAGAACGATGACGAACTGGTGTTCAGTTGTGACAACACCAACTATCCAAAGGACGATGCAGACCGTAGCGGTTCAGGTATCGGTTTGGAGAATACCCGTCGTCGCTTAGATCTTATGTATGCCAACCGCTACAAATGGGAGCAAACACTCGAAGGTGAAATGTATCATATAAAAATCATATTAAAGATTTAAGAGATATGTCATTAACCTGTATCATTGTAGACGACGAGCCTCTGGCAGTCAAGTTATTGGAATCGTTCGTAGCCAAGACGCCAGATTTGGAGCTATTGGGCTCATTTACCGATTCTGTTGAAGCTATTAACGCCATCAAGGAACAGAATCCCCAACTGCTTTTCCTCGATATACAGATGCCGGACTTGAATGGCATGGAACTGGCTCATATGATACCAGCAGAGACGCGTGTGATCTTTACCACAGCCTTTAAGGAATATGCATTTGAGAGTTACGAGGTTAAAGCGCTCGACTTTCTCTTGAAGCCCATTCGCTACAATAAATTCATAGCCGCAGTGGAAAAAGCCCGCGAATGGTTCGGACGAAACCCTATAGAAGTCACAAACGACACAGCAGATGCCATAAAAAACTGTTCCGCAGAGATGCCGTCTACCATATTCCTCAAAGTCGATGGCGAATACCGTCAGATAAGCCTCTCTCAAATCCTATACGTTAGTGGATTGAAAGACTACGTTATGTTCTATCTTGAGGGTGAGCGCAAACCGCTTGTCACACACCTGACAATGAAATCGGTTGAAGAGATGCTGCCAACAACACAATTTATGCGCGTTCACCGCTCATACATCGTAGCTCTTGACAAGATTCGAAGCGTAGACCGTAATGACTGCATCTATATAGGCGACGAGATTATCCGCGTCACCGATGCGTTCCGCGAGAACTTCATCAATTTTCTACAGTCAAAGTTTATCAACTCCTGAGTTTTCTTGCACGGCTCACTACAAGTCCAAAGCCATAGAGGGCCACGATGACATAACACAACAATGGAATGATGAATGGAACCACCATGTCGGTAGCATCGGCTATGATGCCTACCAGCAGGAATCCACATCCGCCCACTGGGGTCATCATCAATATGGATGAAGCACTTTTCGTCAAACTACCCAAACCGCGTACAGCCAGCGAGAAGATTGTCGGGAACATGACAGCTTCGAATAGGTAATTACCTATCAGACCAATCATAGACCAGCGGCCAAAATTCATCAGAACAAGCATTATGCAAGCCACACACCCTGCACCACATAGGAATAACATCATTTCAGCAGGCAGTCTTCTCATAATCAGACTACCGCCAAAACGCCCTACCATAAAGAATGCCAGTGCACCAGTCAGCACAATCGATGCCGTACGATCATCCATCCACCCCATTCCTGTTACATAATTAATGAAGTAGCTGTTAATAGATATTTCCGCAACCTCATAAGAGAGCAGGGCAATAAGTCCATAAACGAAGTATTTATGCTTCCATACTTTCAATAGTGGCTCACGCCCATACCTTGCCTTCTGTTCCATACCGTCGTGATGCACTATCTCAGGAAGACGCACCCTAGAGAATACCGCTGCTATCAACAGCACAACAATGCCAAGTATGACGTAAGGCACAGCCACATTACCATTGCCATCATCGCTGAACAAGAACTGACCGACGGCAAAAGTTGCAAAAAGGCAACCCAGTCCGTTGAACGACTGCGACAAGTTCAGACGGCTTGACGCCGTCTCCTTATCGCCAAGTTCCGTCACATAGGGATTGGCCGCTGTTTCCAAGAACACCAGCCCTACACTGATTACGAACAATGCAAAAAGAAATGCTCCCAAAGTTCCTGCCTCTGTGCAGGGAACAAACAATAGTGATCCTATGCCAAACAGCAATAAGCCAAATACCACACCACGTCTGTAACCCATATAATTGATAAACAGACCTGCAGGTATAGCCATCAGGAAATAGCCCATATAGGTGGTCACCTGTATGAGCGATGATTCAGTAATAGAGATATGCATCTCATTTTGGAAATGCTTGTTCAGCACATCCAAAATGGCACGGGCAAATCCCCATAAAAAGAAAAGAGTAGTTATCAGAACGAACGGCACCAGATAGTTGGTGCCGTTCGTTCGAAAAAGGCTGTTTTTATTTGATTCCATTTTTTACTTATCAGAGCTATCAATGAGCTTCCATATTCCAGCAGCGCAAGCACCACCAACAAAAGGACCAATAATGAATATCCAAAGGTTTGCCAATGCTGTACCACCCTGGAAAACAGCAGGAGCTATAGAACGTGCAGGATTTACAGAGGTGCCAGTATAACGGATACATACCAAGTGAACAAGAATCAGCGACAAGCCGATAGCAAGGCCTGCAAAGTTGTTGGTAGCACCATTGGTCTTACTGGTAGCACCAAGCACCACGAGAACAAATACACATGTAAAGATTACCTCAGCCAGCAAGCCACCTAGAATACTCACATTAGCCTGAAGGTCATTAGCACCTGTTCCTTCTAAACCAGGAACATTCTCCGTCAATATATAGAGCAGCAGACTGCCTATGAAAGCACCTAAGACTTGGAAAAGTATATACATACCACAGTCCTTTGCATTCATTCGTCCGCTAAGAAAGCATCCGAGCGTGATAGCAGGATTGATATGACAACCACTGATACCGCCAATGGTATAAGCCATTGCCACAACAGCAAGTCCGAAGGCGAAAGCCGTTCCCACTACTGCGGGAATGTTATTTACAGGATCACAACCCAAGCTAACGGCAACGCCGCAACCCATCAGTACTAGCACCATCGTGCCAACCATTTCTGCTAAATACTTTTTCATAATCTTTATCGTTTTATGGTTTTAACAGGGGCAAAGATAGTAATTTTTCTTTTCCCCTCCAAACAATAATCCATTTTTTATCCTCATAACAACCATAAACCATCTTCATTGTCCGCCAAGTCTTAAGAAACAACTCGCAATATCATCCCAAGTCTTGAAAGTATCGCTACCGAAACAGATCTGTGTTGCCATGCCATCCCAATGTTGATCAGTGCCGATAAAATAATCACCATACAACAGTTGCCTCTGATTGGTAAAGACGGTATGTCCCCATGCTGGCACATTCACGTACTCATAGAGCCACTGATTGATATCGGTATAGTAGGAAGCATTGTCTGGTGCATCAGCCACAAAATAAAGCTGATAAGTCTCTAAGAGCGTACGGATTGTCTTCTGCGAAGAGCTATTGGGTTTTTGCCACTTATCCTTCAGTGCATCAATACCTATATATATGATAGGACGTTCCCTTCCCTCCTGACGGTCATCAATCCATCGGATGACGGGAACTACCGAGTGCATGAACGAATTGTCATTCATTCGATGTTCACCATGGAAGCGGATGGCCTTCGGATAGTGCCCACGAAACAAATCGTAGGTATTCACTGTAGTATCCTCGTCGCCGAAGAGTCCCCACACCCTCTCCTGTTCCTCGTCTGTTACAGCACTAAAACATTGTTCTGTCAAGTCCTTATATTCTTTGACAAGCGCTTTAGTTACTATAAAGTCCTGCACGCCATCTTGACGAGGGTTTGAAAAGTGCTGAGCTCCTATCATACCATGCTCCTTCATCGTGTCACCCATCCGCATAGCCGGGTTCACCAATATGCGGTCGAAGCCGTCAAGCATCTCCGCATACATGCCTCCCATTGAAGTACCAATAATCAAGTCGGGGGTCTCTGTTTGACATAGCCGACGCAACAGGTCTATAGCATCCTTCGGATGGATGGGCAGGTCGGGCGCAATCACTTCAGCATGAGGTAAAACCTCACGGATACGTGTCACCGTTCCGCTCTGTCCACTACTACCGAAACCATGCACATACAATACCTTTTTCCCTTTGAAGAGTTCTGGGAACTGCTTGATATATTGGTTTATTTGTTCCATACAGATAACAAAGTCACACAATCAGAATTGCCAACGGTTAGGTATCTGGCGCTCAGGCCATAGATGTTTGCAATAGGTGTAATGATAACGATCAAGGAGCTGAGTAAAGCCTGAAAGACGTTGTATAAAGTCTTCAAACTTTTTCTTCTCTGGTTGAGTCCATTGTACTTCGGCAAGGGCCGACATACGAGGCAGAGCATGATACTCTACCATACTTTCTGTAGTCAGGTACTCTGACCAAAGATTAGCCTGAGTACCAAGAATATGCTTGCGAGCCTCAACAGACAGACTATCAGGGGCAGGATCAAGTGCATAAACCTTCTCGATAGGAATAAAACCGCCACAACGACTAGGTTCAAATTGTGTATCTTCTACCTGTTGATAATCAAAATAACAATGAGTAGTGGGAGCCATAATCACATCGTGGCCCGTCTCAGCAGCCTTGGAGCCAGGATCCATTCCTCGCCATGACATAATCATCGCATCCTGAGGCGAACCATCAAGGATTTCATCCCACCCCAAAGCACGACGATGATGAGCTGTAAGAAAGTCGAACACACGTTTTGTGAAGTAGGCCTGTAAAGGTGATAATTTCGACGTGAGCGGTGAGAATTCCTCAGATTTTTGTTGAGGAGTTGGAAGGCTTTTCTGAAGTACTTGGCATTTGGGGCATTGCTCCCACTTTTCGGTAGGCGTCTCATCGCCACCAATATGAATCACCTCAGAAGGAAAGATATCCATAACCTCCGTCAATACATCCTCCACAAACTGATAGACACGCTCGTTGCTAACACAGAGCACATCTTTATAGACGCCCCAATAATGACCGACCTGATAAGGGCCACCAGTACAACCCAATTCGGGGTAACTGGCAAGAGCAGCCAACATGTGGCCAGGCATATCTATCTCGGGGACAACAGTGATGTGACGGGCTGCAGCATAAGCAACGATCTCACGGGCCTCAGCCTTGGTATAATAACCGCCATAAGGCTTATTATCATCAAGATCGGAGTTAGTCCCAATGATTGTGCCTGTTCTGTTAGCCCCCACCTCTATCAAACGAGGCCACTTCTCAATCTCAATACGCCAGCCCTGATCATCGGTAATATGCCAATGAAACACATTCATATTGTGAAGTGCCAGCAGATCAATGAACTTCTTGATGAATGAAACCGAGAAAAAATGACGAGAACAATCGAGATGCATGCCTCGCCAAGAGAATCGCGGAGCATCAGTAATGACTACGGCAGGAAGGGGCTGGAGCCCATCTATAGATTTTCTGAGTGTTTGGATGCCATAAAAAACACCTGCGGCAGAACCACCCTGGATTGTTATACCTTTATTATTTATAGTAAGTACATAGCCTTCAGAAGCGGAGACCTTCGGCGATACGGAGAGTTCAATATAACGAAGTTTCTTTTCACGCTTCTGCGAGATAGATGGTTTTATGCCTACCATGTCTTCCATATACTGCTGAAGGAAATCTGCTTCTTGCTGTAGCTCAACAGGGGAAAGGATCTGCACACTACCATCAAGTATAAATGGGGCGCCTTTCTGCATATCAACGCTCTGTGGTAAAGGCACAACATCATAGGTCACTGCTGATACTGCCACAGGCAGCAGCATAGCAACAAGAAATAATAGTTTTCGCATATATAAGTTCAGATTTTAGAATTTGTATTCGACAAAAGCCTCCATAGCCTCGTAACATGCTAGTCCGAGGTCATCATAACGCTTGGCAGTCTCACGGTTGCGATCCTCTGCCCGCTGCCAGAATAGGCGTTCGTCATTTCCTAGGAAGGGAGCACTCTCCATCTGGCTCTGATGACGCAGGATGGCGTTTCGCTTTTCACGCAGTTCCTCTGGACTCATGGGTACGCACATCTCGATATCGGCAACATCCCACTCAGCCCAAGCACCACGATACATCCAAACGCGACAATCTTTGAGCCATTCCGCCCCAGCTTTCTTCTCCTCGTCAATAGCTGCTAATACGGCATCTGTACACTTGCGATGAGTACCATGAGGATCGGCCAGATCGGCAGCCACATAAATCTGATGAGGCTTAATCTCAGAGATTAACTCCTGAATGGGAAGGACATCACGCTCAGACATCGGCAACTTCTCAATTTTACCACTCTCATAGAAGGGTAAATCGAGGAAATGGATATGCTTACTGTCGATGCCGCTATATTCACAGGCCAGGCGAGCCTCGCCACGACGAATCAGGCCTTTCAGACGAAGGATCTGCTCACTGTCAAGGTCGCCCTCCTTTTTATTCTTGATAAAAGCCTTAACCACCTGATAAGAGTGTTTAATAACCTCATCGCTACCATTAGCAAAAATGGTATTGAAGCCATTGATAAAATGCATAAAACGGCGCACCTCTTCATCGCCCACGGCGATATTACCGGATGTTTCGTAGGCAATGTGCACATCGTGCTTCTGTTGCATCAGTCGACGGATGGTACCACCCATGGAGATGACATCATCATCGGGATGAGGGGAAAAGACAATAACGCGCTTTGGATAAGGTTTAGCACGCTCCGGGCGGGTCGTATCGTCGACCCCAGGCTTACCACCAGGCCATCCTGTTATGGTATGCTGCAACTCATTAAACACCTCAATGTTTACCAAGCCAGCCTGCCCGTCGAACTGCTCAACAAGGTGGCCTAAGCCATTCTCTACATAGTCTTTGGTAGAAAGCTTCAGCAGAGGCTTGCCTACCTTCTGACACAAATCGATAACTTGCCGACGCAACTCGTGGTCGGGCATTTCAATAGTTGATGTTAGGTTCAGATTCATAGAAGTATATTAAATAGTTTAACCTTAAGTTTATTCATTTGAAGGAAATAACACCACACCCTGTTGTTTCTTACCGTCCATCATAATCTTCATGGGACGTTCGAAACGTACGTGGCGAACGAACCTTGTTTCCTCTACAGCTGGCATAGCATCGAGCATCTCTTTTTGGAACACACCGTCGCCCGTAAAGGTATTGATAGTGAAATAGCCTACGCCAAACGAAGTGAGATTTTGGAAAAAGTGGGTCCCTTGAGAAGGATCGACGTGATAGTTCTTCAGTCCAACCTCAACGATGACGCGAGCCGCAGAGATGTGAGGCCACTTCACAGGAATGCCTAACCAGTAGTCACTGGATCCCCAACGACCAGGACCTATTAACACATAGTTCTTATCCTCCTTGAGGAATTGACGGTTCATCTGCTCTATCTCGTCAGCAATATAGGGATTGTTCACTGCAGTAAAATCATCATCAGTCTTGACGTAAATCACATCAAACACATCCTCCGAGATACCATGACCAAGACTATTGTGAGAACGCAACAGACATTCGGTATCGGATATCTTCTGCAGATCCTCATCAAGCACCTGTTTTGAGTCTACGATAGGACGAATCTGCAACAGATAGAACTCACCAGTACGATCGTCGTTCAGATTGCAGGCAAATTCAATCTCCACAGGGCGTCTCATCTCCTCAGAACCGTATTTCTGAGCCATCTGCAATAATTCTGGCAAGGGGAACACACCATGCTGGAGAACGCCACAGAAAGAAATCACCTTACGGCCGCCATCGTAAATGCCATCTCGGATTATCTGGTCGGTGGGATCATAAGTAGAGGCAATATAGGTCAGCGAGCCATCGGCAGCAGCTTGCTTCACTCTAAGATTCTTGATATTAAAACCATCGTCAACCTTAAAGTCATCACCCACATGGGCCATATCAAGGGCATAGAAACGTGTCTGTGTCTCACTAAGGGCCGTTTCCATCTCACTAGTCTGAAGGACCTGAGTTGGATGGTAAGGTGACACACGGAGCGTCTGTCCTCCATCAACAATATATTTACCCAATCCCAAAGCCAGCGAAGCAATTCCTTCCTCTGCTGTCTCTTCACCAATAGGATAATAGTTCAACGAACGAAGCACACCCGAGAAGTTCGGATAATAAAGATTGCCATACTGCTTACCCACCACTTCCTGCAGAATTACTGCCATTTTCTCCTGATCGATGACATTCTGAGTGGCCAACATATAGGCCTTGGAATCTTTATAATACACCGAGGCATACACACCCTTGATGGCACAAGCCAGCATGCGTAGCATTTCATATTTATCCTCTAAGTAAGGAATCATATAGGTGCTATAGATACCTGCAAACGGCTGATAGTGGGAATCTTCAAGCAAAGAACTGGAGCGCACGGCTATTGGTGACTTTACTGCATCAAAGAATGTGAAGAAGTCAGCAATCAACGAATCAGGCAACTGAGCTCGCATGAAATGCTGCAGGATCTCTTCGTCTGAAGCATCGGAAAGTGCCACAGGATAGAGGTTGTTTTTCTCCATAAACTCATCGAAGAAGTCGGTACAGAGCACAACAGTCTTCGGTATCGACACCTTGGCCGTCTCGTACTGATTAAGTTCAGGGTGACGCTTGATGATATTATCGAGGAATGCCAAACCGCGGCCTTTACCTCCGAGGGAGCCCTCGCCGATACGGGCAAAGTGGGCATAGCGGTCGAACTTCAAACGGTCAAATACAGCAACCACACCGATGTTCTTCATCTTACGATACTGCACAATAGCATCAAAGATAATCTGGCGGTGGGCATCAACATCCTGCAATTTATGCCAGGTGACGTGCTTCAAAAATGCCGACACAGGGAAGATGGCACGCGCACAAAGCCAACGGCTCATGTGGTTTCTCGACACATGGTAGAGCATTGAATCACGAGGTATCTTGAAGATATTATCCTGCAGTTCTTTCAGCGATGACACGCGAAACACCTCTTCCTTCGTCTCTGGATTACGGAAGATAAAGTCACCAAAGCCCATGTGTTCCTCCATCAGATGGTGGAGATCGACATTCATTTTGGTAGAATTCTTGTCGATAAAATGGAAGCCCTCGGCCTCAGCTTTCTCGCGATTAACGATTTCACTGGAATCAAGAATCAGTGGTACATACTCATCGCGTCGACGTATTTCACGAAGCAGTTTCAGACCAGCCTCTGGATCGCCCTCTTCAACATGCGACAACCGCCCAGGAACGCTTTTCATGGGAAAGCGGGTGTCAGAAATCACACCTAATGTATTCTCATGATACTTCTCAAAGAGCATCATAGCCTCCTCGTAGTTTGTTGCCAACACGACCTTGGGGCGTCCGCGCTTTCGTTGAGCAGCAGCGTGCGGGTTCAACGCCTCGGTAGAGAATCGCTTCGACTGTGCTAATATATAATTATACACATTAGGCAACACAGATGAGTAGAAGCGGATATTATCCTCGACAAGCAATATCATCTGCACACCAGCCTCCTTGATGTCGTGATCAATGTTCATCTTATCCTCTATCAGTTTAATAATCGACATGATAAGATTGGTATTACCCAACCAACAGAACACGTAATCAAACACCGACATATCCTCGTCCTGAATACGTTTGGTAATACCATGCGAGAACGGAGTAAGAACCACACAAGGGATATTAGGATGAGCAGCCTTTACCTCACGAGCCACAGTAAAGGCATCGTTATCAGCATTACCTGGCATACAGATTACAAGATCGATATCTGTAGTCTGAAGCACCTCATTGGCCTCCTCGGTCGTCGAGACCTGTCGGAAGGTAGGCGGGTAACGCATACCCAACTCCATGTATTCATCGAATATCTTTTCATCCACTCGACCATCGTCTTCAAGCATGAAAGCATCATAAGGATTGGCCACAATAAGCACATTAAAGATGCGTCGCGTCATCAAGTTGACAAACGACACATCCTTAAGATAAAACTTATTCCACTCCTGTGGTATGTTAGTTGCTTCTTCCATCTTGCGCGCAAAGATACAATATTTATGCAATATAACCGAAGGATTTATAAAAAAACTACGATTAAGTATAAAGATACGTTAAAAGTAATCCAAACTAATTAATTTAGTTTAAAAACTATAAGTATTAGTTGTATATAACGAAATCTTTTAGTTACTTTGCGCTCAGGTATTGGATAAGTCGCTCACGCTCGGCCAGTTGAGAACGAGTTCTCGCGGCTCTCGCATAATTGCGATTTTGATTACGACGCGACATTTGATGAATTATTCGGCAGAGCGGAAAGGCGATAGCCGAAGCAAGACTAAAAACAGAAAAAAATGAAGAAGCTTACAAACAAAGAAAAGGAAATCATGGATTTGTATTGGCAACATGGTCCGATGTTCGTCAAGGAACTCTTAGAGTACTACGACGAGCCACGTCCACATTTCAATACACTCTCCACGATGGTAAGGATATTAGAGAAGGAAGGTTATCTAGACCATAAGCAGTTTGGAAACACCTATCAGTACTTCCCCTTAATAACGGAAGCAGAATATGGACGCAAATCTATTGCAGGCGTTATCAAAAACTATTTCTCTGGATCCTATCTATCGGCAGTCTCCTCGTTCGTGAAAGAAGAAAAAATATCAATAGAAGAACTAAAAGATTTGATCAACCAAATAGAGAACAACAATGATTGATTTTCTGATATACGACCTGAAGGTTGCAGTACTCATAGCGATATTCTATATGTTCTATCGTCTGATGCTGGCCAAAGAAACGTTTCACAGAGTAAACCGCATCGTACTTCTGTTAACGGCAGTGGCAAGTTTCTTATTACCCTTATGCGTTATCACGATGCATGAGACGGTTACTATGCAGCAAGTGCCTACAGTAACAGTTGGCGACCTGCAGATTGAGATGGTAGACGAAGAACCTATGAAACCTCTTTGGCAAATAGCCCTACCTATCATATTTATAATAGGTATGCTGGCAACACTTGCCCACACGCTTTGGTCGTTATTCAGAATCATTGCTCTAATAAGAAAAAGCGAGCAGCATCCACAAGAAAACGGTACTACAATCTGTGTGACCGGTAACGCAGAATTGTCACCATTCAGCTGGATGCATTATATAGTCATGAATCGTAGCGACTACGAAACAAATGATGCCGCTATACTCGCTCATGAACGAGGACATATACACCTACGCCACTCGTGGGACTTGATTCTCGTTGACACACTTACCGCTTTCCAATGGTTCAACCCCGCCATGTGGATGTTACGCTCTGATCTCAGGGCTATCCATGAGTATGAGGCTGACGGAGCGGTACTCTCTCAAGGCATCAATGCGCGTCAATATCAATACCTATTAATCACAAAAGCCGCTAGCATTGGCGGGTACTCCCTTGCCAACGGTATCTCTCACAGTACCCTTAAAAACCGAATCAATATGATGTTACATACTCAATCCTCACGCCGCAGTTATCTGAAACTGTTAGCACTCCTCCCTATCGTGGCTGTAACCCTGGCTGTTAATGCCGAGAAAGTTACTGATGTGGTATACACCAATAGTGAGAATCCTTCCGTAGAGAGTCTTATTAACGAAACGATAGTGCAATCAGAAGCTCAACCTACAGAGACTGAAGTGGTAAAAGACGACGAAGACAAGAATTTCGTAGCCACAGGAACTGTTCTTGACATAAGTGAAGCTGAAATTGATAATGGCATTATTGAAACTGACAAAGCCACCCCAATCATTGGTGCTGTGGTCAAGGTTATCGGTACGAAGAAAGGAACAGTTACAGGTCCAGACGGCAAGTTCAAACTTGAAGTGTCGGAAGGCGACGAACTCGCTGCTATGTATATAGGTTATGAGACAATGAAGGTCGTAGTCAACAAGGTATTCTCTGCAGCAGGCAATTCTTATGTGATAGGACTCAGGAAAGAGGGCAACACTCCCAAAGCTAACACCAATAAGGCTTTCGATGTCGTAGAACAGATGCCCCAGTTCCCTGGTGGTCATTCGAAACTTTTGGAGTACATCACTCGCAACTTAAAATACCCCGCAGAGGCAGAGATGAATTGTACTCAGGGACGCGTCATCGCCACCTTCGTAGTAGAAGAGGATGGAAGCATCTCGAATGCGAAAGTGGTAAGATCTATCGACCCCTTGCTCGATGCCGAAGCTTTACGCATCATTAATACCATGCCAAAGTGGCAACCTGGTATGCAGAATGGCAAGGCTGTTCGTGTAAAATACACTATACCCATTTCTTTCAACCTTCCAGGGAAAGATTCTGATGTTACCCATTATGAAGGCAGTATCAAATCTGATGAGAAGCCCCAAAAAGGAATTGGAGTTGTCTTGAGGAAAGTAGTTGATGAGAAAGACCCACTTGTTTTGCTTGATGGAAAAACCATTGACTCTGAGAAGCTGAAAGAGATCGATCCAAAGACCATTGAGAGTATGCAAGTGCTGAAAAATCAGGAAGCCAAAGAGAAGTATGGTGCCCAGAACGGTGTCA
Source organism: Prevotella sp. FD3004 (assembly GCF_000746155.1). Taxonomy (NCBI): domain Bacteria; kingdom Pseudomonadati; phylum Bacteroidota; class Bacteroidia; order Bacteroidales; family Prevotellaceae; genus Prevotella; species Prevotella sp. FD3004. The sequence continues at coordinate 396,654 of NZ_JQKR01000008.1, forward strand.
TTCTCATCACCACGAAGAAAAAATAAATAACAAAACATGACAAAACTAAAATTACTGAGTCTTTTTGTCTCCCTCGCCCTAATGACGGCCCTTCCCGTCAGGGGCGAGGGCTTTGTAGATTCCTTGCAGGTTTGCATACAAGCAGGAGACAGTTGCATGCAGCAGTTTAACACCTTTGAGGCACTGAACTATTATCAGAAGGCCTATGAGCAAGCAAAGACAGGGACTGCTATCCGTATAAAACTTGCTGATTGCTACTACAAACGCGCCAACTATCGCGAAGCTTCTGACTTATTGAAAAATGTGCCAGAAGACAGCCTCTCGCATGAGGCCTTCCGCCAGCTTGCCCTCAGCTACCAGAAGCAAGACGACAATGATTCCTTTATCTATTGGGCTGAACAACTGGTAAACCGCTATCCCATGGATGGCGAGATGGTGGCTGGACTAACACGTGCCTATGCACGAAACCACCAACCAGAGAATGGGCTCAGATACGGTCTGAACTATTATTTACACGATTCAAAAAACATCCTTGTAAATCGAGCTGTGGCTGATGCGTTCTTCCTCGAAAGAGATTTTATTGCAGCTTCCGAATGGTACAACAAACTTCTCGAACAAGGCGACTCCACCTTCAACACACTCTACTCTGCCGGCATATGCTACTCACAGACACAAGACCTTGAGCGTGCCTACAAATACCTGCAGCTAGCGTTTCTCATCAGCGGCATGCAGCACTATGGCTGCGCTTATCGACTTGGGGTAATCTGTGTTGACACCAAGCGCCATGAAGAAGGTCTCGGCTATCTGAGCCTTGCCCGTGAACTGATGCTCCCAGACACTGCTATCATGAAAGCTATCACGCTCTCACAAGCCGAGGGATACTATATGACAGAACGTTATGATGAAGCCGTTGCCGCATGGAAAGAACACCTGACGTTCAATCCATCATCCGTAGCCACCTATTATAATATAGCGAACACCTATGTTTACCTTCTCAACGACAGGGAACAGGCCAAGGAATATTATGAGCAGTTCCTTGAGATTGCCCGTAAAATAGAGGATCCGACCCCACAACTTACAGAAATGACTGCTAAGGCAAAAGAAATGCTGGAGCTCCTTGATAAAGTAAAACAGAAGATGGAAATACCAAAATAAATTTGGTGTTTCCATCACTTATTAGTACCTTTGCAACCATTAAATCCAATCATCATAAACATTATGAAAGCTAAAACACTGAAAATGGCGACAGCAGTTTGCTGCACAATGCTGGCTCTCTCGTGCGCCAAACAGACAGAGACCGCAAAGTCTGAACTCACAACCGTAGGCAATCCTTATCTCCCCCTATGGGAACATATCCCCGATGGAGAGCCATACGTGTTTGACGATCCAGATAACGCACACAAGCAGCGCGTATACATCTATGGCTCGCACGACAATCTTAAAACAGCTTACTGCGGACGCGATCAGGTGGTTTGGTCTGCCCCCGTTGAAGATTTAAGCCAGTGGCGTTACGACGGTATTATTTTGATGGTCGACAAAAACGCAAAGGGCGAGCCATTCGACTCTGCAGGTACTGCCGATGTGTTATTCGCCCCAGACGTAACACTGGTAACCGATAGCAATGGCAAAAAGACATATTATCTCTTCCCAAACGATCAGACAGGATTCCGTAATGGACTTATTGCCAAGAGTGACCGCCCTGACGGACCGTTTGAGGTATGCAACTGGAATGCCAACGACCCCAATAAAGTAGATGGTATCTATGGTTTCGACCCTGCCGTATTTGTTGACGACGATGGTCGCGTATATGGTTACTGGGGCTTTGAGCATTCTTATGCCGCAGAGATTGATCCTACCACCATGTGTACAGTAAAACCTGGAACGAAGATTGTCGACGGCATGATTTCTGGTAGAAATGAAGCAGGCGAGTTCCGCTTCTTTGAAGCCTCATCCATCCGCAAGATTAAAGATAAATACGTGTTCATTTATAGCCGTTGGACAGAAAATGGCGAGTTCGGCTTGCCCGACACCAACTACACACTGGCTTATGCCTATAGCGACAAGCCCTTAGGCCCCTGGACCTATGGCGGCACCATCATTGACGGACGCGGACGTGAAATTAACGAGAAAGGTGATACTATCGCCTCAGGCGTTGTTAGCGGAAATACCCATGGCAGCATTTGTGAGGTAAACGGGCAGTGGTATGTGTTCTATCATCGTCAGGCTGGTCTCGACGAATATGCCCGACAGGCTATGGTCGCTCCTATCGAGGTGAAAGTTGAGGAAGGCGAAGGCGGTAAAGTGGAAATCACCGAAGGTGAATACAACTCAGAAGGCTTTGCCCTCAATGGTCTGAATCCCTTAGAGCGTCATTCCGCGGGTATTGCCTGTTGGATCACAGGTCCAAAAGTAGCAGTACATGAGTGGCCAAAGAATGTTTACTACGGTTCGTATGTGGAGACATCGTATGGCACAGAAACCAACTTCGAAGCTCCCTATGACCTGAAAAACAACACCAACCGCGTGGTAAATAATACCGATGGTTCCATAGTGGGTTATAAGTACTTCAACTTCACAGAAACTAACGGTAAGAAGTCTAAGCTGCGACTTCGCCTGATTCCAGAAGGAACTGACGGCACAATCAAAGTCATGATCGATCGTCCATGGGAGTCGCAGGGCGGCAAGCTCTTAGGCACCATTGAGCTGAAAGCCGACATGCCTCAAAATTCTAAAGAGATAACCACAGCCTTGCCAGCCCTTAAAGATTTCACAGGCAAGCATGCCATATACTTCGTCTTTGTCTCCGACACCAAGGAAAAGTCACTCTGTATACTCGAGGATTTTGTATTTAGCTATTAAGGGCATAAATGAAACAGAGGTACGCTATCATAGTATTTTTGGTACTGATAGGAACATCGGCAATGACAAGTTTCTACAGCTATCGTGCTACGGAACGACTGGTGGAGGACGATATGAATCAAGCGCTGACTTTAGCACTGAAGAAACAGCAGAGTGATGTGATTAATGCCGATACCATCAGAGTGTTTAACAGTTTTCTACAGTTGGACGAACTGAGGGGCAGTGCAATACTGGCAGTGGACACAAGACAGAAAGACTTCCGCTGCGAGGCGAATTGCTCAATGGCAACCATCTTCTCCATGTCGGAACAACGTCCAGCATTAGTCATATGGATGCTGGCGTTGCTTTGGGCTACATTCTGTTTCTTCCAACGAAGAAGGGTAACACCTTTGCTCACTGGAATGCTGCAATATGGAGACTTGCTCTATTCTGAATCAGAAAGCCGATTCTTCAATGCAAAAGGCGAATACGTAAAACTTACGCCCATGCAGCAGCAACTGATGGAAATGTTTTTCCACTCTTCCAATCATACGCTCTCCAAGACAGAGATTTGCGACACCCTCTGGCCCAAGAAAGATAACGCCAATGAGACGCTTTACACCCTTATCCGAAGACTGAAGCCCATCATTGAGAGCCATTCTAATCTCAAAATAGAGGTAGATAGGGGAAAAGCATACGAGCTGATAATCAAGTAGATAATTATCCGTCAGATGATTGTCAGACAAATGTCAGACAATAAATTTGCATCATATGAAATCTCTTCATACCTTTGCATTAAAAACGTAAACGTATGAAGAGATTTCTGTTCCTTTCGATGTTGGTTTTCATAGCAGTGATGATATACGTATCTGTTCATGAAAAGGAAGACAATACTCCTCTACCCCAGAAGCTGGAGAAGACCATGAGGCTTACCAAGATGAAGAAGTACCACGATGACGACTATGATTACGTGGTACGCTATCCGGCTTTCTTCGAGCAGACGCCCGATTCCATATTAGATAAAGGAAGCAGTCGCTTCAGTTTCTGGCAGGATAGCACAGAGGTAGTGCTGAACACCTTCGTGGAGCCCAATGCCGACAGCCTCACCATCGAACAGGCCATGGCGAAATACGCCTCAGAACTTCACGCCACCCGCCAGCAGAAGGGTGATGACTACTTCATTCTTTCAGGCTCACTCCATACAAATAGCGGTGCCATCAGTGGCCGTTGCTTCTATGCCAAGTTCGTAAAGCATCGCAAACTCTGGTTCGTGCAAACCCTCACCTACCCTGAGAATTGCGAACAAGCCGTAAAGCGCCTAAAAGAAGAAATCGATAAGTGGAAAATCTGGTAAAGATGTTAAGTTATGCTAAAGTAAGTTTGGTTTCTAAAGTTTTGTGTGTCTAATAATTGTAATGCGAAAATAAATGGAAACAGGTGCATTTGAACAGGAAGCCCGCTCGTGGCGAAAGAAGGCTCTAGAAGTGAGTCTGCACAACGGAGCGGGCAAAGACGAAGCAGAAGACATCGCACAGGATGTGATGCTCCGCCTATGGCAGATGCACGACGAACTGGAGCGTTATCGGTCTGTAGAGGCTATTGTAACCCTGATGGCGAAGCATCTGCTAAGAAACCATCAAAGGCGAAAACCTTCAGAAACGCTTGATGAGGCTATCATTATTACCCTCGACACCAGTCCGCACGATGAACTGGAAACGAAAGAGAACGACGAATGGCTCTCAGCAAAGCTACAGCAGCTACCCACCACCCAACGCACCTTATTATATATGAGGCAGGTGGAACGAAGAAGTCACGAAGAGATAGCCACACTATTAGGCATCGAAATCACCTCAGTCAGCACGCTGCTTGCAAGAGCACGACGAACATTATTAGAAGAAATCAAACGGAGGAATCAGATATGATACGTTACACAAAGGCATACATCAAGGATTTGCTGGACAAATATATGGATGGTACAACCTCGCTCGAAGAGGAAGACATCCTAGCCAGCTACTTCCGAGGCAATGATATACCTCAGGAGTGGGAAGACTATCGCCTGATGTTTCAAGAGATAGAGGCTATGAAACCTCAGCCAAGAAGAAACAGACAATGGATTGGCTGGAGTGTGGCGGCTGCCGTAGTGGCAGGCATCATATATCTGGCAGTTCCGTCTGAGCAAGAAGTCTCACCAGAAGCTCAGCCCCTAGCTGCACAAACAGATACCATAGCAACACAGCCCATCCTGCAAGCCGACACCACATCGCTGCGCCAAATAGAGAGCAAGCCGATACAATCGAAGAAAAGACGGATACGCAAGCCACAGCCAACGATCCATGACATTGACAAGGCTTATGCGCTGGTAGCTCAGGCAGAGCAGGAGCAGCGAGAGGTGGAACTTCAATTGGCAGAATGTCGCATAGAGATGATTGAGGCCCAGCTTGCAGCCTACGGCTATATTCCTGTAACACAAGAAGATGGTACCATTACATATATTAACGAACAAAAAGAACTGATTGCATATGAAGAGTAAAAGTATTATCTTTACAGCCATGCTGACGGCACTGCCTTCAGCCCTGATGGCGCAGCAGAACATTCAGAAAGCATTCGATGCACTGCTGAACGAAAGAATAGTAGAGACCAAGACACAGCATTCCTTGGTGCGCGACCCTGAGACGGGTAAGAAAACGTCGCAGATGGATGTCTATGACTTCTCTGTAACAAATAGCGTTAGCCTCAACAAGATCAAGAACATCCAAAAGGCTTTTGAGAAAGACAAAGAGGCGGCCTATCAGATCAGGTCAGGCAGTAATGTAGGTAGCAACTATGTTGCCTTGGCCGTTGGCGATGGCGGGGAACCGCCTGTTGCTATCGGTAAAATCAATGGATCAGACTTTATCTATGCCTGTTTCCTCGACAAGGACGATCCCGAGAAGAAGTATCGCTATGCCTACGCTTTGGAATGGAAGGATTCGCGGGTACGTCTGGCAATAACATACGCTACCACGCAGCAGTATCGCGAGAGTAAGAACAATAGAAGACCAAAGAAAATCATCATCAAGGGAAAGAAATTCAACGTTCCTGACACGTCCTCGATTACATTTAGTGACAACTTTCCTTTTGATGTGGACTCCATTCTTCATGTCGACTCCATACCCCTCAATCCAGCCACACAAATCGACCTTGGCAACATCGGAAATATCTTCGACGTAGCTTTCGGAGACTGGCTAACAAATTTCAACAACTACAAGAACCTTTTCCTGAAGAATCCTGAAGGAACACCAGCCAACGTATATGCGTCACGGATATACAATCTGTGCAAGAAGGCCGACAACTTAGATGATGCTGAAAAGGCACTTGTATCAAAAGAAATACTGAAACTAAAGACAAAGACCAACGACGAATTCATACAGAACCTGTTCGACATGAGCATCGAACGACTCAAGAAGTAATCTCACTTATGAAACTTAAAAAGATTGTTTCCCTCTCGCTGCTAATGGCAGCGAGAGCAGGGATAGCCATGCCCATGAACCAGGCAGATTCAACTAGTGTAAGCAACGACTCCATCACATGGAGCAAAGAACTGGATGGTGTTGTCATCAAAGCACAGAAACAACTCATCAAGCAGGAGATAGACCGTATAGCCTACGACGTGCAGAGCGATGAGGAATCGAAGACGCTGACTGTGATGGATATGCTTCGCAAGGTTCCAATGGTGACTGTGGACGGTCAGGATAACATCCGTGTGAAGAGCAACAGCAACTTTAAGATTTACAAAAACGGACACTATGATCCCAGACTGACGAAAAACGCCAAGGAGGTGCTGAAGTCGATGCCCGCTTCGATGGTAAAGCGTATCGAAGTGATTACCGACCCAGGTGCCCGTGAGGATGCAGAAGGCGTTGATGCCGTTCTGAACATCGTGATGGCTGGCGGCTCCAATATGGAGGGCATAACGGGTGTCGTGTCTGCGAGCTATAGGTCGGACAACCACTTCAATTATTATAACTCCCTGACTGGACAGATGGGAAGACTCATGCTCTCTGGCGATTACGCTTATGGCAGAACGTCGAGGCGCGAATCCAGATATATGTCTGACAATGAGCGGACCTATCTCGAAACGGGCAACATGCTGCAGACACATAACGACCAGAGCAACCCTGGCCACTATCATGTTGCCAACGTGGATGCCAGCTACGACATAGACTCACTCAATCTGCTCTCAGCCTCGTTTGGCGGATTCTTCTATAACGTGAATGTACAGGGCGACAGCCGGGCATCACTGAGTGCCCCTTCAGGACAGCTCGTTTACCGCTACGACAACTACTACTGGATGCCAGACTACCAGCACCATTCGTGGAACGGGCGATTTGACTATGAACACAAGACGCGTCGCAAGGGCGAGCGATTCACTCTCTCTTATATGCTCGCCCTGACACGTCAACATACCAATCAGGAGAATACCTATACTGGCATCGTGAATGCGCCATTCTCTTACTCTGGCATCATGATGACGGAACGTGAAAGGTTCACGGAGCACACGTTTCAGGCAGACTGGCTACGACCTTTAGGAAAAGGCCATCAACTGGAGATTGGTACCAAATACATCGATCGTCATAACGGCAGCAATAGCCATCAGGAATTCTACGGCTCCGACATGCAGACCCACGACGAGTTCCGCCACATTACCCGTGTACTGGCTGGTTATGCAGACTACATCTATAACTGGGAGAAATGGTCGGCTCGCGCAGGTCTGCGCTATGAATACAGCTTCATGAAAGGCTGTTTTCCCGACGGAAGTGGCGAGTCCTTTGACAAACATCTGAGCGACTGGGTGCCCCAGGCCACTCTGAGGTATCAGATAACAGATGCCCAGTCGCTGAAGCTGAACTACACCACAAGCATCAACCGTCCTGGCATCTCGTACCTGAACCCTGCTGCGGGTATATCACCAACAGCCGTGTCGCAGGGCAACCCGCAGCTATCAAGCTCGCACATCCAGCGTCTCAATATCATCTACTCGTATATCCTGCCCAGACTGACCTTCCAACTGGCTCCAGGCTATACCTTCTACTCTGGCGGTATCAGTTCCGTTCAGATTGCCAAGAACGATATACGCTATACCACCTACGACAATATCCTGCGCTATCGCCGTTTCTCCATCGAACAGTATGTGCAATGGAAGCCCTTCGATAGAACGACACTTGTCATCAACAACAACCTGCGCTACGAGCACAACGAGAATCCGAACCTTGGCTATCGCAACTTCGGATGGTCTGACAACTACTACGCCAACCTCTCACAGATACTTCCCTGGAAACTGCGTCTCAATCTGAGCGCTTGGGGGTTGATTGGCTATCAGCCATCAGACATCTATAGCATGCAACACTCGTCTGACGGATGCAGCGTCTCATTGCAACGTTCGTTCCTCAAGGGCAATCGCCTGACGGTACGCCTCGGAGCCGACACACCTTTCAGCAAATACACCACATCAACATCGAAGACAGTGAATGGCGACTATCGCGGCTATAATAAGGCCTGGCTCTCTGGCCGTACGTTCAGCATCAATGTCAACTGGCGTTTCGGATCGCTTAAAGCCAATGTCAAGAAGACGGAACACAGCATTGACAACGACGATGTTGTAGGCGGAATCAAGAAAGGAAAGTAGTTTTCAAGGAGTTTCTTAAGGAGAATACATTTGTTTCCCTAGGCGAAAACGATAGTTTCCTACGGAGAAAACTGTGTTTTCCCCTGGGGAAAACAATAGTTTCCCTAGGGGAAACTTCTTGAGGAGAGAAACTACTTTGACGGCTTTTCCAGTTCTTCCCAGCGTTTCTGATACATGGTCTCCTGTCTGCGGACTTCCTTGAGTGCTTTCTTCCTACGGGCGCGTTCTTCTACGGATTTGCGGAAAGCCACATCATAAACCCAAAGAGCAAAACCTATAGGGCTGAAGCCCGAGGGTATGCTGATCCTGGCCAGTTGGTCATTCTGTTTCTTCTCTGGCGTAGTTCTCAGCATCGAGTTCATTCGCTTATCAAAGCGTCGTTCGCCCAGAATCACCACCTCGCGCAAGGCATGAATATTGGGAATCAGGAAGATGGTGTCGCCCTGTATCTCGGGCCTCAACACATAGCGGCGCTCAAAGTCGGGATGCCGGAAGTCAAGACGCCGTACACTATCGGGCCATTCGAACACACCATTCCAAGGGGTGCGAATCTCACGCCCATCACTGGTGCTCACTATGACATCGCGGATGGGTACCTTCGACTCAGCGTTGACCACTATCAGCTGTCGCTGGGCCATCATCCCGAGAGACGGAAGCAGGAGACTTATCAGATATAAGGTACGCGTAGACATCGAATCATCAGAACAGTTATTCCACTTCGTAACCCTTTACTTGTATGGCTGGACAGACGGGGAATTTCTTGGTCTTGCCCTTCACAGCATCGCGATAAAGGCCGTTCTTCATATAGGCCTTCATATTCAGAAAGCCTTTCTCGCCATAGCCGTCAACCACATTAATGCTGACGTAGTACTCCTTTTTAGGCTTCAGCACAATGCTCTCTTCAGGGCGGACATCGAGGGTGTACTTGTTCTTACTCTTGGTGAGCGTCTCGTAGATGGGCTTCTGGTGGATGTTCACGAACCGTTTTCCTTGTTTCTCGTAGACATTGATGCTCACCTTGCATTGTTCAAAGGTGATGCCCGCGATATTTACCAGTATGTCGCTGATGACGTAAGACTTGCTGCATGAGAAGAGTACGCCGCCTTCAGGACCTAGATCAGAGCCATGACCAGATGTACCGACGAGACCTGGAGCAGGTATGCCCTTGCCTACGATAGTCTTGGGCTTGTTCTTCTTGCCAATCACCACCTCTGCCAGTTCTACGACACGGTCTTTCAACACGACGGTGAGTTCACTTCCCTTGGCATATTCCTGATAGGGGATCTCTGTCGTGAGATAGGACACATGGCTGAACGAGAGTTCCTTCTTTCGCCCAGCGGGAATCCTGATGGTAAAATGACCTTTGGCATCGGAGATGACACCAACGCTGTCATCCTCGAAACCAATACTGACATACTCGACGGCCTCGCCACGTTCGTTTACAACGTTACCCTTGACTGTTACTTGGCCAAAACACACCGTCTGCATCATAACAGACAGCAAAAGTAATGAAAATTTTCTCATACAAAAGCTATTTATGGCTGAATTCGTGGTGCAAAGGTAACGTAAAGAGTTGAATTGGAAGTTATCTTTTAACAAACCAAGGGTGAATTCTAACATTATTAACCTTCGGGAACGTAATGAAAATTTATCAAACAATTAAGAATTTTATCAAATAGAAGGGTCGTTAGTTCAGATATTATTCGTATCTTTGTGCACAAAATCGCTCTATAGGGGTAATGACATTCCATACTCATCTGTATTATAGATAAAAGCGACTAAAAAGATGCAAGACAGAGCACAACAGTTCAAGGAACTCTTCCTATCGGAGTACAGCAGGATGTACAAGGCAGCCTACATTCTACTGGGCAACGAAGACGAGGCGAAAGACACCGTACAGGATGTCTTTGCCAGACTATGGGCAGGTACCACCCCAGTGAAGGAAGAGTCGCAACGAGCTTTTCTGCTGACCTGCATCCGTAATCGCTGCCTCAACATCATTGCACACCGCAAGGCTCAGCAAGAGGCCATGCAACTGCTGACACCCAATGCTATCGACAGCGGAGAGTACGACGATGATATCATCGAGATCGTGAAACGCTGCATTGACGAACAACTGACTCCTCAGACCAGTCGCATCATCCGGATGCACTACGACGAGGACCAGTCGTACAAAGACATCTCGAGTCAGCTGGGCATCAGTCTCTCAGCCGTAAACAAGCACATTGTGCAGGGATTGAGGAAACTACGTACAACATTAAAAAGACAAGAAGTATGAAAAGAGATGAGGAAATCAGGATGCTTCTGCACCCTGAGGAATACACAGACGAGCAGCTGGACAAGATGCTGGACGAGACAAACGCCACCATTCCCGATGTTAATGAGGAATGGAACCGTTTCCAAACACAGCACATCACTCCTAAGCATTCACGCAGTTGGATGCAAGCAGCAGCCATATTCGCAGGTGTGCTGATGCTCTCAGGCATCGCATACGCCACGATACAAATGGCTGGAAGCAGTAACAACAAACAGGAAACCGTAAAACAGGAGGCAAACGCGGTTATGGTCAGCCAGCAGACAATTACTGAGGCGACTAACGACAGCACCACACTGAAGCCCGTGGTGTTTGAAGACGCTGAGTTGGGTACCATCTTGAATGAGATTGCTACTTTCAACCAGTTAGAAACCGTCTATAAAAAAGAGGCCAGCAAGCATATCCGCCTCTACTTTACATGGGACAAGACATCGTCTATAGACGATATCATCGATACGTTCAACAAATTCGAGCGTATCCACATGACTCGAGAGGACAAGAAACTAATTGTAGAATAATCATTGCCAACACATTATGAAAAAATATATATTCACAGCATTACTCTGTGTTCTGACGCTGTGCACCCAGGCACAAAGGGTTAGCCGCAGCTATCTGAACGAGCCGCTTTCGAAGGTTCTCGAAGACTTGAACGCCACGACCAGCGAGAAAACGATTTACTTCATCTACGACGAACTGGAAGACTTCACTGTAACCAGCCACTTCACTAACCTGCCCATCAAGGAGGCCATCCGTGAGGTGATAGGATTCTATCCGATGAAGGTAACCTACGAAGATGATCGCATCTTCATTGAATGTACCCAGAAAGAGGATACAAAAGTCATCGGACGTGTAATCGACGAGAGCGGCAAACCTATAGAATTCGCCAATATCTCATTGCACAGCGCTTCTGAAACACATACGAACAACAAAAATTCCACATATATAAATGGCGGTGTGAGCAATGAGAATGGCGATTTCGTAATCCCCTGCAAGGCCCAGAAGATAACCCTGAAGGTATCGTACATAGGCTATAAGACGGTAATACGAAACGTTGGTGTGGGTAATATCGGCAGTATTACCCTCCAGCCAGAGACCTATATGGTGAAAGGCGTAGAGGTGAAAGGCGAGATACCTCAGTACAAGTTGGCTCAGGGAGGTATGACGGTAGATGTGCAGCACTCTATCCTCCATGATATAGGCACAGCCGACGACCTGCTCTCGATGATACCGATGGTGCAAGGCAAAGACGGGAAGTTCGAGGTATTGGCGAAGGGCGAGCCTGAGATATACATCAATAACAAAAAGGTGCGCGACCCCAGCGAACTGAAGCAACTGAAGTCTGTCGAAATTAAGAGCGTAGATGTGATTACGGCCCCTGGTGCCAGATATAACGCCGAGGTGAATGCAGTGATCCGCATCAAGACGCTGAAGTCCCAAGGCGACGGATTCAGTCTGATGGCGACCACTCAGACATGGAAGAACAACAAGTGGAACAATTACGATGACCTGAACTTGAAATACCGTACTGGCGGACTGGAGGCTTTTGCTACCGTAGCACTCGAAAACGGGCACTACAGCAACGACCAGGATGACGATCAGGAATTGCATATTACTAATGACCTGTTTAATGCCCATGCAGATTTGCCAGTAAGGAGCTCCTGGACTGAACTTCAGTACAAGGGTGGCCTGAGCTACGATTTCAACGCAGACCATTCCATCGGACTGAGTTTCTCGTCGCAAAAGCTCTTTTATGGAGCCTTCAAGTCTGATATGAAGCAGCACTACCTGAAGAACGGAGCCTTTGATGGCGACGTACGTCTGACAACGGATATCCGCGAAAAGAACCGACCCGTATGGGAACTGAACAGCTACTATATAGGTAAGGCCGGCAAACTTGGCATTGACCTGAACGCCACCGTGTTGCGACAAGAATCGGAGAATAATAACAACCAACTGGAGACGAGCGAACAATACGGCAACCGCACCATCACCACTCTGACCAATGAGGACCGTCGGATGGCGGCAGGTAAACTGGTGCTGACCTATCCAGTCTGGAAAGGTGAACTGAGTGGCGGTTCGGAGGCAACAAGTACAAAAAGTCAGGGGCATAACTACAATCAGGAGAATATCATACCAGAGTCGGACACAGAGATGAAGGAAAATAATATTGCCGGATTTGCAGAATACGATTTGCAGCTGGGCCATTGGCATCTGAATGCCGGCCTGAGATATGAGCATGTATCAGCAGAATACACCTCATTCGGAATCAGGCAGGAAGAGCCCAGTCGCACTTACAACGACTGGTTCCCTAACCTCTCTGCTGCGTGGCAGAAGGACAAGTGGGGGGCACAACTGAGTTACAGTAAGCGCATCACCCGTCCACCATACAACATGTTGACTTCTATGGTCATATACGACAGTCGTATGTTCTACGAAGGCGGTAACCCGCTATTACGTCCTTCTGTTCGCCAAAGCATCGACTTCAGTCTCACCTATTCGTGGCTGAACTTCACAACGGGCTTTACTCGTGAGAAAGACTTCTTTACTCACGTTGGCAATATCTATGACGAGGAGAACGAGATCGCCATCTTTATGCCAGACAACTTCGACCACCAGGATCGTGTCTATGCCACGCTCGTCGCTTCGCCCAAATTCGGATTCTGGCAGCCACAGGCCACACTACACTACTATCAGCAGATGTTCGACGCCGAGAAGTACGGCGCACCCAAGAAACTGAACAAGCCGGAATTCAGTTTCAACCTGAGCAACTGGTTCGAGATCAATCCAACGGCGAAGGCTCTGGTGCAGGCAAGTTATTCAGGCAGTAACCACTGGGGATTCATGTATCGCGGCAGTAACTTCATAGTGAATGCCCGACTGCAAAAGACCTTCTTGAAGGGACAGCTGTCGGCCACGCTTTATGCCAACGACATCTTCCGCACGGCCAAGCACAAGACAATAACCTACTATGCCATCGGCCAGACGGCTCAGGACGTCTATACCTATACACAGAGCGTAGGCCTGACCCTTAGCTATAACTTCAATGTCAGCAACTCGAAGTATAAAGGAACAGGTGCTGGTAACGACGAGAGAAACAGACTTTAAACTACAAAACAACTTGTTTTGTTCCGTAAGAGATAGTCTCCATGAGTGTAAAAGACCATCTTAACGAGTACAAAACAAGTTGTTTTGTACTTAAGGAGATTATCTCCTTACCCACAAAGGACATATTGCCGCCAATGCTCAGATTATGAATAAATGCTGCATACTTTATTACTTCTTTTGCTTATGAGATGAAATATCGGGACAAAAACACAAAATAATCCTATTAATTGATGCTTTCTGCCAGTTTTTTCGTACTTTTGCCGGCAAAATGTAAATCAAACATCAACATGGCTAAGAAATTGAAACAAGGTACGCTATGCGTACAAGCTGGCTATAAGGCCAAAAACGGAGAACCAATAGAATTGCCTATCATCCAGAGTACGACATTCAAATACGATGACTCTGACGAGATGGCAAAGTTATTTGACCTCGAGAAAGAGGGATATTTCTACACCCGCTTACAGAATCCGACCAACGACGCTGTAGCTGCCAAGATTGCTACGCTCGAAGGTGGTGTGGGTGCTATGCTTACATCGTCAGGTCAGGCAGCCAACTTCTATGCGATCTTCAACATCTGTCAGGCTGGCGACCACTTCGTGACCTCCAATGAGATATATGGTGGAACCTATAACCTGTTCGGTGTAACACTGAAGAAGCTTGGCATTGATTGCACATTCGTCTCTCAGGATGCCAGCGAAGAGGAGATCCAAGCAGCCTTCCGTCCGAACACGAAAGCATTGTTTGGCGAGACCATCTCGAACCCAGGCTGCGCCGTACTCGACATTGAGAAGTTTGCCCGTATCGCCCACAAGAACGGTGTGCCCCTGATTGTGGATAATACATTCGCCACCCCCGTGAACTGCCGCCCGTTTGAATGGGGTGCCGATATCGTGACCCACTCTACTACCAAGTATATGGATGGTCTGGCAACTCAGGTTGGCGGTTGCGTGGTAGACAGTGGTAACTTCGACTGGCTCGCCAATGCCGAGAAATTCCCCGGACTGTGCACACCCGATGAGTCATATCACGGACTGACCTACGTGAAGGCCTTCGGCAAGATGGGCTATATGACTAAGCTCGTAGCTCAGCTGATGCGCGACCTCGGCAGCATCCCCGCTCCACAGAACTCCTTCTTGCTGAACTTGGGTTTGCAGACACTTCATCTGCGTATGGCCCAGCACTGTAAGAACGCGCAGAAAGTGGCCGAGTTCCTGAACGACAACGAAAAGGTGGCTTGGGTTCACTATTGCGGACTGCCCAGCGACAAGAACTACGCTCTGGGACAGAAGTACCTGCCCAACGGCTCATGTGGCGTGATTGCTTTCGGGCTGAAAGGCACCCGTGAGACTGCCATCAAGTGGATGGACTCTCTAAAGATGATCAACATTGTGACCCACGTGGCCGATGCCCGTACCTGTGTGCTCCACCCTGCTTCGCACACCCATCGCCAACTCAGCGACGAGCAGCTTCTTGAGGCTGGTGTTGCCCCCGACCTGATCCGTCTCTCTGTAGGTATAGAAGACGTTGAGGATATCCTCGACGACATCAAGCAGGCATTAGCCCAGATTTAACAAATTGTAACTCTACAGCAAAAATATTCGGTACTTTCCTTGGATGGTACCGATATTTTTTCTACATTTGCACCATCATAAGTAACATATTGACAACTTAAAACAAATATTCTAATTTAGAATTATGATGGAAGTAGAGAAGATTATGCAAGCCTTGGAGCAGAAACATCCAGGCGAATTGGAGTACCTACAGGCCGTTAGGGAAGTGCTGGAATCTATTAAAGATGTATACAACCAGCATCCAGAGTTTGAAAAGGCCAAGATTATAGAACGCATTGTGGAGCCTGAGCGCATCACGACATTCCGAGTGCCCTGGGTCGACGACAAAGGAGAGGTACAGGTAAACATCGGTTATCGCGTACAGTTTAATAGCGCTATCGGTCCTTATAAAGGTGGTCTGCGCTTTCACCCGTCAGTAAACCTGAGCATTCTGAAATTCCTCGGCTTTGAACAGACGTTCAAGAACGCTCTGACAACACTGCCGATGGGCGGCGGTAAGGGCGGTTCTGACTTCAGCATCCGCGGTAAGAGCGACAATGAGGTGATGAAGTTCTGTCAGGCCTTCATGTGTGAACTGTATAAGGTTATCGGGCCTGATATGGACGTGCCCGCTGGTGATATAGGTGTAGGCGCACGTGAAATCGGCTACCTGTTCGGCTATTATAAGAAACTGACAAGCCAGTTCCATGGTGCCACCCTGACAGGTAAAGGCATGGAATGGGGCGGCAGCATACTGCGCCCAGAGGCAACAGGATACGGCGCCCTCTATTTCGTACACCACATGATGGAGACTCATGGCATGGATATCAAGGGTAAGACAGTGGCTCTCTCGGGCTTCGGCAACGTGGCTTGGGGTGCTGCTAAGAAGGCTACCGAACTGGGGGCAAAGGTTATCACCATCTCTGGTCCAGACGGTTACATCTACGACCCCGAAGGTCTTGATGCCGAGAAGATTGAATACATGCTGGAGCTCCGTGCCAGTGGCAACGACGTATGTCAGCCCTATGAGGAGGAGTTCCCTGGCTCAAAGTTCTTCGCCGGCAAGAAGCCTTGGGAGCAGAAAGCAGACATCTATCTGCCATGTGCCACACAGAACGAGCTCAATGGCGAAGATGCCGACAAGATACTGGCCAACAAGCCACTGTGCGTAGCTGAGGTGTCAAACATGGGTTGTACGGCAGAGGCTGTGAACAAGTTCATCGCTGCAGGTCAGCTCTTTGCTCCCGGCAAGGCCGTAAATGCCGGCGGTGTGGCAACCTCTGGCTTGGAAATGACACAGAACTCGATGCGTATGGCTTGGACAGCAGAGGAAGTTGACAAGCGTCTGCATCAGATCATGTCAGGCATCCACGAACAGTGTGTGAAGTACGGTAAGGAACCTAGTGGATACATCAACTACGTAAAGGGTGCTAATGTTGCCGGCTTCATGAAAGTAGCAAAGGCAATGCTGGCTCAGGGCATTGTGTAGAAGCTCGGCGCAAGCCAGGGTCTATCTACGATGCTGATAAGGCTTCGTACAAAGCCTTGCCTGTTGTCCAGTGAGCAGAAACTAATGAATGTTATTTAAGAACAAGATAGTCTTAACGACACTCACATTGCTAATAAGCTTTACCGCTTTGGCTCAAAGTCAGAGCGGTAAGGCTTCGTTTTATCCCAAGAAGTTCACAGGCAGGAAGACCGCCAGCGGCGAACGGCTGCACCATGACAGTCTGACCTGTGCACATCGTACCTACCCTTTCGGTACGTTGCTAAAAGTGACTAATCCGGAAAACAACAAGCATGTGATTGTACGCGTAACCGACAGAGGACCTTACGTAAAAGGACGAATCATCGATCTCTCGGTTAAAGCTGCTCAAGAACTTGGAATCGTTGCCCAAGGTATCGCCCCTGTCATTGTCGAACACTACAGTTCTGCTATTATCCCTTTCAAACCTGAAGACATCTTCGAACAGCCAGAACTGGAGATGGGAACTAACAGCGGGCCGTTGGAAAAGCCTGTATGGGTGATTCTACGGGAACAGATGAAGAAAGAAACAGCCAAAGAAAAAGATAGTAAGCGATAGAATGATTCTATCGCTTACTTGTTATTATACGGAACTCACGAGCCTGAGAACGCAGTTCCCTGTTATCCTGGAAAACACTTACACGGATGACGGCCTCACCGTCACGTAAACGATCATCAGTCCTTATAATAGCCGAATATCGGATGCCTCTACCAGGCATAATACTCTCTATCAGGACATTCTCTGAGATATGGATATGTCTATTACCCGTAACTTCCTTTACTGAAGGCAACACACGGAATACAGGTTTTGCTGAAGTATTAAACACTTCGAATACAATTCTAGCATCTTCGCCACGGCTTAATACATGGTCACGGGTGGCATCCACAATTCGGGGATTACGAATCTCAAGACACGGCTCAACGACGCGATTGACGGGAGCAGTAGACGGAGTAAAGTCTTCTCCAAAGCCATAAAGACGGTCATCAGCCTCACCACCTCCATAATAGGTGTCTCGATCTCGCTGCGACTCTATACGCTCCATACGCTGCCGACGGTAGTCCTCGTACTTCTTCTGTTCTGCGTTGTCGGCAGCAGCACCAACAGCCGCTCCGACCATAGCACCACCAGCCATACCAATCAGAGTACCGACATCACTACCACGCGGGCCAGCAGCGATTCCTCCTATAGCAGAACCGATAATAGAGCCAAACGACGCACCGGTATAAGTACCAGCAGCCGTATAGCTACCACAGCTGCTCAACAACAGCAGTGCGCCAACCGATAAAACTAACATCTTTTTCATAAGCAGACCTATTATTGTTCAACGCTGCAAAGATAAGAAATGTATAAGATACCAACAAGGGGAAATCCCGAAAATTGCATAGGGGAACCCCTACAAGGCAATTTTATACGAATAATAAACAAAAAAGTCCCGCATCTTTTCGATACGGGACCTTCATATAAAAGAGATTTTGATTTATTCAGCCTTTGCCTCTTCTGCGGGAGTCTCAGCAGGAGCCTCTGCCTTTGCCTCCTCAGCAACGGGTGCTTCTGCAGGAGCAGCCTCAGCCTTAGGAGCAGCCTTACGAGAACGACGGGTAGTCTTCTTCTTGGTCTCCTTGGCCATTTCGGGATCAAAGTCTACGAGCTCGATGAAGCAAACCTGTGCAGCATCACCCTGACGAGTACCGAGCTTGATGATACGAGTGTATCCACCAGGACGGTCTCCTACCTTCTGAGCTACCTCTCCGAAGAGTTCCTTGATAGCTTCTTTGTTCTGCAGGTAGCTGAATACTACACGACGAGAATTGGTAGAGTCTTCCTTTGCCTTAGTAACCAGGGGCTCTACATACTTCTTCAAGGCCTTAGCCTTTGCAACGGTCGTAGTGATTCTTTTGTGCATGATCAGCGAGATAGCCATGTTTGCAAGCATGGCACTACGATGAGATGCAGTACGACCGAGATGGTTGAATTTCTTACTATGTCTCATTTTGTTTCTTTTCTTTTTATTGGGCGCTGAGTCTTATAGGCCAAACCTACAGTTACTCCTTGTCCAGTTTATACTTTGAAATGTCAGTTCCAAACGAAAGATTCAGACTCTCGAGCAAATCATCAAGCTCGGTGAGCGATTTCTTACCGAAGTTACGGAACTTAAGAAGGTCTGTCTTGTTGTACTGTACCAGATCGCCAAGCGTCTCAACATCAGCAGCCTTGAGGCAGTTGAGGGCACGAACCGAGAGGTTCATGTCAACGAGACGTGTCTTAAGCAATTGGCGCATGTGCAGAATCTCCTCATCAAACTCCTGATTGCCCTCTGACTCGGTATTCTCGAGTGTAATCTTCTCGTCAGAGAACAGCATGAAGTGATAAATCAGAATCTTTGCAGCCTCCTTCAGGGCATCCTTCGGGTGAATGGAACCGTCCGTCGTAACTTCCAGCACGAGCTTGTCGTAGTCGGTCTTCTGCTCAACACGATAAGGCTCTACAGCATATTTTACATTACGAATCGGAGTGTAAATAGAATCGATTGCTATTACATTTACATCAGTGCAGAACTCGCGATTCTCATCAGCGGGTACATATCCGCGACCTTTGTTAATTGTAAGATCAATCTGCATCGATGCCTTGGAATCTAAATGACAAATCACCAAATCGGGATTCAGCACCTCAAATCCAGTCAGATACTTGCCTATGTCTGCGGCTTTGAATTCGGTAGAATTCTCGACCGTGATACTGACTTTCTCGTTCTCGAATTCTTCTACTACTTGCTTGAACCTAACTTGCTTCAGGTTCAAGATAATGTTGGTCACGTCTTCCTTTACACCAGGTACAGATGAGAACTCGTGCTCAACACCAGCAATACGAATGGTGTTGATGGCATAGCCCTCAAGTGATGAAAGAAGAATGCGACGGAGGGCGTTACCGATGGTCACACCGAAACCAGGCTCCAAAGGACGGAATTCGAACTTGCCGAACTTGTCGTTGGCCTCCAACATTACGACTTTATCAGGTTTTTGAAATGCTAATATCGCCATTAATTTAAATGATTTTAGTTCTTAGAGTACAACTCAACGATTAACTGTTCCTTAATGTTCTCGGGGATGTCGGTGCGCTCGGGCTTGTGCAGGAACTTACCGCTCTTTGAATTCTCATCCCACTCGATCCAGGGATACTTACTATGGTTGAAACCAGCAAGGGCTGCCTCAATAACCTCGAGAGACTTTGACTTCTCACGAACAGCGATAACCTGACCGGGCTTCACACTATAGGAAGGGATATTAACAACCTGGCCGTCAACAGTGATATGCTTGTGACCTACGAGCTGACGAGCAGCTGCACGAGTAGGAGCAATACCAAGACGGAACACTACATTGTCGAGTCGGCTCTCCAGCAACTGAAGGAGCACCTCACCGGTAATACCCTCAGCCTTAGCAGCCTTCTCAAACAAATTACGGAACTGGCGCTCAAGTACTCCATAAGTGTACTTGGCCTTCTGCTTCTCTGCCAGCATGACTGCATACTCCGACATCTTACGACGACGGTTGTTGCCATGCTGTCCCGGGGGGAAGTTCCTGCGGGACAAAACTTTGTCTGCGCCGAAAATGGGTTCACCAAAACGGCGTGCAATTTTTGATTTCGGTCCTAAATATCTTGCCATAATTCTAAAAATAATTTTCTGTAAATATTGAATAGCCTCAAAGACTATACACGACGACGCTTTGGAGGACGACAACCATTATGTGGCAGTGGTGTAACGTCGATAATCTCCATTACCTCAATACCAGCACCATGGATAGCACGGATAGCAGATTCACGTCCGTTACCGGGACCCTTTACATAAGCCTTCACCTTGCGCAGACCCAGATCGTAAGCAACCTTAGCGCAATCCTCGGCTGCCATCTGAGCAGCATAAGGAGTATTCTTCTTTGAACCACGGAAGCCCATCTTACCTGCTGATGACCAAGAGATAATCTGACCCTCATCGTTAGCCAAAGACACAATAATATTATTGAAAGAACTGTGTACGTGGAGCTGACCAATAGCGTTAACTCTCACGTTTCTTTTCTTTGAAGTGACTGTTTTCTTTGCCATAATTCTTAAATTCTTTAATCGTTCAACTTAGAATTACTTCGTAGCCTTCTTCTTGTTAGCAACAGTCTTCTTCTTTCCCTTACGAGTACGAGCATTATTCTTTGTGCTCTGACCGCGAACAGGAAGACCATTACGATGACGGACTCCACGATAGCAACCAATATCCATCAGTCGCTTAATATTCAACTGGATCTCACTACGAAGATCACCTTCTACTTTGAATTCAGCGCCGATGATTTCACGGATTTTGGCTGCCTGGTCGTCAGTCCACTCGTTGACCTTCAGGTCACGGCTGACACCTGCCTTATCCAATATCTTTGCTGAACTACTTCGACCAATACCATAGATATAGGTCAATGCGATTTCGCCACGCTTGTTCTGGGGCAAATCTACTCCAACAATTCTTATTGCCATTTGTTAAATAAAAAGATAAAATAATAAACTTTAAATTTCGAAATTCTGCTAAAAAGCATGCAAAGGTACGAAGATTTTCTCAAACCTCCGCACATTTTATGCTTATTTAACATTAACCCTGACGCATTTTATACTTAGGGTTCTTCTTGTTGATAACGAACAGGCGGCCCTTACGACGTACAATTTTGCAGTCTGGGGTACGCTTCTTCAATGATGCTCTTGTTTTCATATTTGTTCCTATTGTTTATTTGTATCTAAATACAATTCGTCCCTTTGTCAGGTCATACGGACTCATTTCGACCTTAACCTTATCGCCAGGAAGTATCTTGATATAGTGCATTCTCATCTTTCCAGAGATATGCGCAATTATCTGGACTCCATTTTCAAGTTCTACTCGGAACATCGCATTCGATAACGACTCTACGATTGTTCCGTCTTGCTCAATAGCGGATTGCTTTGCCATAAATCTAATATATATTTCCTTCTAATTTTTGAACTTCATCGAATGAAGATAAAATCTCAGCCTTACCCTTACGAACAGCTATCGTATGCTCGAAATGAGCAGCGGGTTTACCGTCTCGGGTGCGGATAGTCCAACGATCCTTATCCAGCCAGATGGCACGATCACCCATCGTAATCATGGGTTCGATAGCAATGCACATACCGGCTTTCAACATCACGCCATTTCCTCTCCTGCCATAGTTTGGTACCTGCGGATCCTCATGCATGTCACGACCAATACCATGACCGGTCAACTCACGCACGACTCCATACTTCTGTGCCTCACAATGCTCCTGCACCGCACTACTGATATCACCAAGATGCCTTCCTGCTACGGCATTTTCAATACCTAGGTAAAGCGCTTCCTTAGTGGTTTTCAGCAACTTCTTGACCTCTTCTGAGACCTCGCCCACGCAAAACGTATAACAAGAGTCTCCATTGAAGCCATTCAGTAATGTTCCGCAGTCAACAGAGATGATATCGCCATCTTTCAGAATTGTTTCTGCATTAGGCACACCGTGAACGACTACGTCATTAACTGACGTGCAGATGCTGGCAGGAAACGGCCCTCCATATGGATTGGGGAAACCCTTAAATGTCGGTATAGCTCCATTATCTCTAATGAACTCATCCGCAATTTTATCCAACTGGAGGGTCGTTACTCCAGGCTTTATATGTTTTGCTAATTCGCCAAGCGTACGACCAACGAGTTGGTTCGCCTGACGCATCAGCTCTATTTCATCCTCAGTCTTCAGAAATATCTTCATAGAAGAAGATTAGTATGCAGCCATTCCGCGACCGTGGATACGGCCAGAACTGAGCAGACCATCATAGTGACGCATCAGCAGATGACTCTCGATCTGTGCAAGCGTATCAAGCACGACACCGACAAGAATCAGCAGAGATGTACCACCAAAGAACTGAGAGAATGCATCCTGTACATTCAGCAAACTTGCAAAAGCAGGCATGATAGCGATGAAAGCAATAAACAGAGAACCGGGCAGGGTGATGCGAGACATCACAGTGTCGATATACTCTGCAGTTTCCTTACCAGGCTTAACACCAGGAATGAAACCATTGTTACGCTTCATATCCTCTGCCATCTGAGTTGGATTCAGAGTGATTGCTGTGTAGAAATAGGTAAATGCGATAATCAGAACAGCAAATACAACGTTGTAAGCCAGCGAATGATGATCCATCATCGTACGAATGGCCTGCATGAACGGTGAAGTGCTTTCCGGGTTCATCCACTGGGCGATGCTCAACGGAATAAACATCAGAGCCTGAGCAAAGATGATTGGCATTACGTTAGCAGCGAACAGCTTCAGAGGGATGTACTGACGTGCACCACCAACCTGCTTATTACCTACGAGGCGCTTTGCATACTGTACGGGAACCTTGCGGACACCCTGTACCAGAACAATAGATGCGCAAACAACTGCATAGAGAATGATAATCTCAACGAGGAACATCACCAATCCGCCACCAGTGATGGCAGTAAAACGCGAGCTCACTTCCTGAATGAAAGCCTGAGGCAGGCGGGCAATGATACCAATCATAATGATCAGTGAGATACCATTTCCTATACCCTTATCCGTAATGCGCTCACCCAACCACAGGATGAACATACTTCCTGCAGAAAGAATGATAACAGCGGGAACCATAAAGACAGACCAAGAGATACCTGTTGCCAGAGCTGCTCCTGAAGTCATCTTAAGGTTCATCAGGTAACCCGGTGCCTGAAACAGCAGGATTGCTACTGTCAGCCAACGGGTATACATACTGATTTTCTTACGGCCGCTCTCGCCCTCACGCTGCATTTTCTGCACGTAAGGAACAGCGACAGCGAGAAGCTGCATTACGATAGAAGCAGAGATGTATGGCATGATTCCAAGCGCAAAGATAGATGCGTTGGAGAATGCACCACCGGAGAACATGTCAAGCAACGACATCAGACCGCCAGCAGTCTGAGACTGCAATTGGCTCAACATGGCTGGATTGATACCGGGGAGTACCACAAACGAGCCAAAACGATAAATCGCTACAAACAGGAGAGTAATCAGGATGCGCTGACGCAGATCCTCAATCTTCCAAATGTTCTTCAGTGTCTCTATTAACTTCTTCATATACAGTTTTAGATTTTTGTTGCGTTACCACCTACTGCCTTGATAGCTTCCTCGGCAGTCTTTGAAAAAGCATTGGCCTCTACGTCAACCTTTGCCTTCAGTTCACCAGTACCAAGAACCTTGATCAGTTCCTTGCCATTGGTAAGACCTGCAGCGATCAACTCTGCCACTCCGATCTTAGTGAGGTTTTTCTCCTCAGCAAGCTTCTGAAGTGTAGAGAGGTTAACAGCAAAGTATTCCTTGTGGTTGATGTTCTTGAAACCAGCCTTCGGAACACGGCGCTGGAGAGGCATCTGACCACCTTCGAAACCAATCTTTCTCTTATAACCAGAACGAGCCTTGGCACCCTTGTGACCACGGGTAGAAGTACCACCCAGACCAGAACCTGGTCCGCGACCGATACGACGACGTGAGTGAGTTGAGCCCTCAGCTGGCTTTAAATTATTCAGTTTCATAATCGAATCTACTTTTTAAATGTTGTTATTAGTCAATAACGGTCACTAAGTGGTGAACCTTGCGAATCATTCCACGGATTGAAGGAGTATCCTCTACCTCAACAACCTGGGAGATTTTACGCAGGCCGAGAGCCTCGAGCGTACGCTTCTGGTCTACCGGATAACCGATCTTACTCTTAATCTGCTTAACCTTAATTGTTGCCATAGTCAATTTCTCCTTTATCCTCTAAATACTTTATCCATACTGATTCCACGGGTACCTGCAACAGTGTAGGCATCACGCATCAGGCTCAGAGCTGCGATAGTAGCCTTTACCAGATTGTGAGGGTTTGATGAACCCTTTGACTTTGCAAGCACATCCTTTACACCAACACTCTCCAGTACGGCGCGCATAGCACCACCAGCCACAAGACCGGTACCGGCAGCGGCCGGCTTCAGGAATACCTGTGCACCACCGAAGCGGGCTTCCATCTCATGAGGAATAGTACCCTTGAGAACGGGAACCTTAACAAGATTCTTCTTGGCAGCCTCAACACCCTTAGCAATAGCTGCTGTTACTTCACCAGCTTTACCAAGACCCCAGCCGATAATGCCATTGCCGTCACCGACAACAACAATAGCTGCGAATGTAAAGGTACGACCACCCTTTGTTACCTTGGTAACACGGTTGATGGCAACCAATCTGTCTTTCAACTCTACGTCACTATTTACTTTAACATTCTTCATTGCCATAATCGTTTAGAATTTAAGTCCACCTTTACGTGCTGCGTCTGCAAGTGACTTTACACGGCCGTGATAGAGATAACCGTTACGGTCGAAGACTACGGCAGTAACGCCAGCCTCCTGAGCCTTCTGGGCTACCAGCTCACCAACCTTCTCAGCCTGCTGGATCTTAGGCATAGTCTCGAGACCCAGTGATGATGCAGATGCGAGTGTTTTACCTTCCAAATCATTGATCACCTGAGCATAGATCTGCTTGTTGCTGCGGAATACACTCAGACGAGGACGCTCGGCTGTGCCGAACACGTTCTTACGAATTCTATATTTGATCTTAATTCGTCTTTCTACTTTCTTCGTTGTCATAATCGTCAAATCAATTAAAGTTACTTAGCTGATGCTGACTTACCCGACTTACGACGGATAACCTCACCCTTGAACAAAATACCCTTTCCTTTGTAAGGCTCAGGCATACGGAAAGAACGAATTTTAGCACAAATCAGACCGAGCAGTGCTTTGTCACATGACTCGAGGATAATCTGAGGATTCTGGTTACGCTCCATCTTTGTCTCAACCTTAACCTCCTTAGGAAGCTGGATGAAGATGGGGTGTGTATAACCAAGAGCGAACTCAATGATGTTACCCTGATTAGATACACGGTAACCAACACCTACGAGTTCCATTTCCTTCTTATAGCCTTCGCTAACACCTACAACCATGTTGTTGACAAGCGCACGATACAGACCATGGAAAGCCTGCTTCTGCTTAATGTTGACAGGGCTGTTCTCATCGATCTCGAATGTCACGTGGCCATCTTCAATCTTCACCTTGATAGATGAATCTACCTTCTGTGAAAGCTCTCCCTTAGGACCCTTTACGGTAACGATACCGTCCTTGTCCTGAGCAACTGAAACGCCTGCAGGGATACTAATTGGCAATTTTCCTATTCTTGACATATTCTATCCTCCAATTAATATACGTAGCAAAGAACCTCACCACCGATTTTCTGGGCAGCGGCCTCTTTGTCTGTCATTACACCTTTAGACGTGGAAAGAATTGCGATTCCAAGTCCGTTAATAACTCTCGGCATCTCTTTGTAGCCAGTGTACTTGCGGAGACCCGGTGTGGATACTCTCTTCAGACACTTGATGGCGTTTTCACGAGTTGCAGGGTCATACTTCAAAGCTACCTTGATAGTACCCTGAGGACCATCCTCAATGAACTTGTAGTTCAGGATGTAACCCTTCTCGAAGAGGATCTTTGTGATCTCTTTCTTCAAGTTTGACGCAGGAACCTCAACGACACGGTGATGTGCCATGATTGCGTTTCTGAGTCGTGTCAGATAATCTGCTATTGGATCTGTCATAAAATAAAATTTTAATTAATCGGGACTACCCCGACAATATTAATAATCTCTGTTTCTTTCTTGTTGTTTACCAACTAGCCTTCTTTACCCCAGGAATCAGACCGCTTGATGCCATCTCACGGAACTGGATACGAGAAAGACCAAACTGGCGCATATATCCCTTTGGACGTCCCGTGATCTTGCAACGGTTGTGCAGACGGATGGGGTTTGCATTCTTGGGAATGCTCTGCAACTTGCGAGCTGCCTCATAAGCCTCAGCAGGATCCTCGCTTGTAGCAATTACCTTCTTCAGAGCTGCACGCTTTTCAGCGTAACGAGCAACGAGCTTGGCGCGCTTTACCTCGCGGGCTTTCATTGATTCTTTTGCCATATCTCTTAATCGTTTTTAGCGTTCTTGAATGGAAGACCGAATGCCTTCAGCAGAGCATAACCTTCCTCATCGGTCTGAGCTGATGTTACGAAAGTGATGTTCATACCCTGAATACGGTCTACTGAATCGATATTAATCTCCGGGAAGATAATCTGCTCCTGGATACCCAGTGTGTAGTTACCACGGCCATCGAACTTGCTCTCGATACCCTTGAAGTCACGGATACGGGGAAGAGCAATACGAACGAGTTTCTCAAGGAACTCATACATGCGCTCACGACGGAGAGTCACCATCACGCCGATAGGCATCTTCTTACGAAGTTTGAAGTTGGCGATATCCTTCTTAGAATATGTAGCAACTGCCTTCTGACCACAGATGGCGCTGATTTCGTTGATAGCTACGTCGATGATCTTCTTATCCTGAGTTGCGTCGCCCAATCCCTGGTTAACAACAATCTTCTTCAGGGCAGGAATCTGCATCGTTGAAGTGTAGTTGAACTGCTTCTGCAGAGCAGGAGCGATCTTCTCCTTGTACTCTGACTTTAACTGTGCTGTATTTGCCATTACTTAATCTCCTCCCCTGATTTTTAGCGATACGGGTGACCTTCTTGCCCTCGCGCTTGATAGCAACACGGGTAGCCTTGCCACTCTTCGGATCAATCAAACTAATATTTGAGATGTGAATAGGAGACTCCATCTTCACGAAACCTCCCTGAGGATTCTTGGCGCTAGGCTTTGCACTCTTGTTGACCATGTTAACACCTTCAACAAGGGCACGCTGCTTGTCGGCCATAACCTTCAGCACCTTACCAGTCTTGCCCTTATCCTCACCGGCCAGGACGATGACTGTATCGTTTTTCTTAATATTGAACTTTGCCATTTCTTGTATCAATTTAAATATTAAAGTACCTCAGGTGCCAAAGAAACGACCTTCATATTCACGGCACGGAGTTCACGGGCAACAGGGCCGAAGATACGGCTGCCGCGGAGCTCACCAGCATTGTTCAGCAGTACGCAGGCGTTATCGTCGAAACGGATGTATGAGCCATCAGCACGACGGATTTCCTTCTTAGTGCGAACAACCAAAGCCTTTGATACTGCACCCTTCTTTACATCACTTGTAGGGATCGCGTTCTTGATAGAGACGACGATGATATCACCTACGCTGGCATAACGGCGCTTTGTACCACCCAATACACGGATGCAAAGAGCTTCACGTGCACCGCTGTTGTCAGCTACTGTAAGTCTTGATTCTGTCTGTATCATAATTACTTAGCTTTTTCTACAATGTTAACTAATCTCCATCTCTTTGTCTTTGACAGAGGACGGGTTTCCATAATGAGCACGGTATCACCTACATTGCACTCGTTCTTCTCGTCGTGTGCGTGATACTTCTTTGTCTTCTGGACAAACTTACCATAAATAGGGTGCTTCTCCTTGAACTTAGCGGCAATAACAATGGTTTTATCCATCTTGTTGCTGATAACGACACCCTGTCTTGTCTTTCTTAAATTTCTTGTTTCCATCTGGACCATTGTTATTTATTAAGTTCTCTCTGATGAAGTTCTGATTTCATACGTGCGATATCACGACGAGCAGCCTTAATCTGAGATGGATTCTCAAGCGGAGTGATGGCGTGGTTTAACTTCATCTGGTTGTACTTTGCAACCTCAGCCTCAATGCGCTCTGCCAAGTCCTTGGTCTCGAGCTCTCTTACTTCTTTAATCTTCATACTCAATTAAGCGTTTTTATCGTAATCACGTCTAATAACAAACTTTGTCTTAACCGGCAGTTTCTGTGCACCGAGGCGGAGAGCCTCCTTAGCAACGTCGAAAGGAACGCCTTCTACTTCAAAGAGGATGCGGCCAGGAGTAACGGGAGCTACCCATCCTGCGGGATCACCCTTACCTTTACCCATTCGGACATCAGCAGGTTTGCGAGTAATGGGTTTATCAGGGAAGATGCGGATCCATACCTGACCTTCACGGTTCATATAACGGTTGATGGCAACACGAGCTGCCTCAATCTGGCGGCTGTCAATCCACTTGGCATCCAGAGTCTTGATGCCGAATGAGCCGAAAGCCAGCGTTGTACCTCTGTGGGCGTTGCCTTTATTGCCGCGTCCATCCTGAGGTCTTCTATATCTTACTCTTTTGGGCTGTAACATAATAAGCTTCTACTTTAAACGATTATTACTTCTTCTTATTACGGAACTTTCTGTCACCGCCACGACCAGCGCCGTTTGAACGGCCACCAGCCTTCTCCTGAGTGAAGTTCGGAGCCAGGTCAACGTTACCATAAACCTCACCACGGCAAATCCAAACCTTAATGCCCAGCAGGCCAACCTTTGTCAGGGCCTCAGAGTGGCAGTAGTCAATGTCTGCACGGAAGGTGTGCAGTGGAGTACGGCCTTCCTTCAACATCTCACTACGAGCGATTTCTGCTCCATTGAGACGACCTGAGATGAGTACCTTAATACCCTCGGCGCCAGCACGCATCGTGTTCTGAATAGCCATCTTGATAGCACGGCGATAAGCAATCTTACCCTCTATCTGGCGAGCGATGTTATTAGCCACGATGGTTGCGTCGAGCTCAGGACGCTTAACCTCAAAAATATTAATCTGAATCTCCTTATCGTAGAGCTTCTTCAGCTCTTCCTTCAGTTTGTCAACATCTTGACCACCTTTACCAATGACGATACCCGGACGGGCAGTGCAAATAGTAATGGTAACCAGCTTCAATGTACGCTCGATGACAATCTTAGAAACGCTTGCCTTAGCCAGGCGCTCGTTCAGATACTTACGGATTTTCTGATCCTCTACCAGGTTATCTCCGAAGTCTTTGCCTCCGAACCAATTTGAATCCCAACCTCTAACGATACCCAGACGGTTGCTTATTGGATTAACTTTCTGTCCCATACTTATTCTTTTACGTCATTAGTTTTAGCGTCAACGAACAGGGTCACGTGATTAGAACGCTTGCGGATACGATAGCCGCGGCCCTGAGGTGCCGGTCTCATTCTCTTCATTGTAACACCCTCGTCGACGAAGATGCGAGTTACGAACAGCTCACCGTCCTCTGCCTTGCGATCATTCTTGGCTTCCCAGTTGGCAATGGCTGAACGGAGGAGTTTTTCTACATCAGCTGCAGCTGCCTTCTTCGAGAAACGAAGCACACCCAGTGCGCGATTTACCTCCATGCCGCGGATCATATCAACGACATAGCGCATCTTACGGGGTGAAGAGGGGCAGCCTTTCAGCTTGGCAAAATACTGTGTCTTAAGTGCTGCTTTTCTTTCTTCAGCCTTAATATGTTTTCTTGCTCCCATTGTAAATTCTTAATTCTTAATTCTTAAATTCTTAAATCTCCCTGGGATTACTTCTTGTTACCAGCATGTCCGCCGAAACGACGCGTAGGTGCAAACTCACCGAGTTTGTGACCAACCATGTTCTCAGTAACGTAAACAGGGATAAATTTGTTACCGTTATGAACTGCAACAGTGTGTCCCACGAAGTCCGGGGAAATCATTGATGCTCTGGCCCATGTCTTAACGACATTCTTCTTACCACTCTCATTCATAGCAAGAATCTTCTTCTCGAGTGATACGTTGATGTACGGACCTTTCTTTAATGAACGACTCATAATTTTCTTCTCTAATTAACTTCGTGATTACTTCTTGTTAGCTCTTTCAATGATATACTTGTTTGAAAGCTTCTTAGGTGCACGAGTCTTGAGACCCTTAGCGTACAGACCCTTACGTGAACGTGGGTGTCCACCAGACTGACGGCCTTCACCACCACCCATTGGGTGATCATGCGGGTTCATAACAACACCACGGTTGTGAGGACGCTCGCCCAACCAGCGGCTGCGACCAGCCTTACCAGAAGCCTCAAGGGCGTGGTCAGAGTTACCTACACTACCTACAGTAGCCTTACAAGCTGAGAGAATCTGACGAGTCTCGCCTGAAGGAAGCTTGATAACGCAATAGCTACCCTCACGAGAAGTCAACTGAGCGAAATTACCTGCCGAACGAACGAGCTTGGCACCCTGACCGGGACGCATCTCAATGTTGTGGATGACTGTACCAACGGGGATGTTAGCGAGTGGAAGTGCATTACCTACCTCAGGCACTGCATCCGCTCCTGACATCAAGGTTGCACCAACCTGCAGTCCATTAGGAGCAATGATATAACGTTTTTCACCATCAGCGTAGAAAAGAAGCGCAATGCGAGCAGAGCGGTTAGGATCATACTCGATTGTCTTAACTACAGCTGGAACACCATCCTTCTCTCGTTTGAAGTCGATCAGACGATACTTCTTCTTGTGACCGCCACCCATGTAACGGACGGTCATCTTACCGGTGTTGTTTCGACCACCAGTAGAACGCTTACCGTAAACGAGAGACTTCTCTGGCACGGATGCAGTAATATCCTCGAACGTGCCAATAATCTTGTGTCTTTGACCCGGAGTTACGGGCTTTAATTTACGTACTGCCATTTCTATTATTGAATATTGCTATAAAAATCAATTGCATCGCCCTCCTTCAGAGTAACGATAGCCTTCTTGAACGCGTTCTTCTGACCCTTGATCAGACCGGCCTTTGTGTAGCGTGAGCTACGCTTTCCGGCATAACGAACGGTATTCACGTCGATCACTGTCACATTGTACAGGCTCTCAACCTCTTTCTTAATCTCAAGCTTATTAGCCTCGGGCTTAACGATGAAACCATACTTAGCCTCGGCCTTCTTGGTTCTCTCTTCACCCTTAACCTTATAAGTTTTCTCTACAGAAGACTTGTCTGTAATCTTGGTCATCTTCTCAGTGACCAGGGGTTTAATGATAAATGCCATTTCTATTTGTCTCCTTTACTTGTTTAAGATACCGTCGATAACCTCCAGAGACTTCTCAGAGATAACCAGTACATCAGCATTCAAAACTTTGTAAGAATTAATGGTTGATGCCTCCATTACCTCTGCGCCCTGCAGATTGCGAGCCGACAAATATACGTTATTATTTGTTCCTGACAAAACAAAGAGAGTCTTCTTGCCGTCTACTTTGAGATTTTTTGCAATATTTACGAATTCTTTAGTCTTTGGGGCATCCATATTGAAGTCCTCAACAACTACGATTGCATTCTCCTGAGCCTTGTAGGCCAGTGCAGACTTACGAGCAAGAAGCTTCACCTTCTTATTCAGTTTGAAGCCATAGTCACGGGGTGTGGGACCGAACACGCGAGCACCACCACGCAGCAGTGGAGAGTTGATGTCACCATGACGTGCACCGCCACCGCCTTTCTGACGACCGAGCTTACGAGTAGAACCAGAGATTTCGCTTCTCTCCTTTGACTTAGCTGTACCCTGACGCTGGTTAGCGAGATACTGCTTTACATCCAGATAAAGAACGTGGTCATTAGGTTCAATGCCGAAGATAGCCTCATTCAGAGTTACCTTTCTTCCGGTCTCCTGACCGTTGATATTCAATACGCTAACTTCCATCTTTACTTGTTGATTATTACAGTTGAACCATTGTAACCAGCGCAGCTACCCTTGATAAGAATCAGGTTGTGCTCTGGAATTACCTTTAACACTTTGAGGTTCTGAGTTGTCACTCTGTCACCTCCCATTTGACCGCCCATGCGCATTCCCTTGAACACCTTAGCGGGATAAGAACAAGCACCGATAGAACCTGGCTTACGCAGACGGTCGTCCTGACCGTGAGTAGCCTGACCTACACCGCCGAAACCATGGCGTTTCACGACGCCCTGGAATCCCTTACCCTTAGATGTTCCGACAACGTCAACAAACTCGGCACCCTCGAAGATGTCGACTGTTACGGTGTCACCGAGGTTGAGCTCCTCGTCAAACTTGAACTCGGCCAAGTGAGCCTTTGGTGTTGTGTTAGCCTTCTTGAAGATACCCATCATTGCTTTGGTGGTATTCTTCTCCTTCTTCTCACCGAAGGCGAGCTGAACAGCCTTATAGCCATCCTTCTCTACAGACTTAACCTGAGTAACAACACAAGGACCAGCTTCGATTACAGTGCACGGTACATTCTTACCGTCGGCACTGAAAACGGATGTCATTCCGATTTTTCTTCCAATTAATCCTGGCATTTCAGTTTAAAATTTAAATAATAATATTGTTTATATTGTTCTTTTTTAAGTGTCATCTCGCTTTTCGAAGCACACAAAACCCACTTAAAAAGGAACTTCAACTGCTTCATTCTTGAAGGCTAAGTTGCTCTTTATCAGGGTATTGATAGCTATCGAGCCAGCGCAATACGCACTTTTGCGGGTGCAAAGGTACAAATATAATGTGAGATAGGCAACATTTATCACCCGCCAAAACGTATTTTTAAGTTTTTTTATGAATTTAAGAAGCAAAAGGCATGTTAATTTGTAAAAAAGGGCGCATCCGAAACTTCGGATGCGCCACTTTATCATTGAGGGGAAATTGATAATACTATACCTTAATCTCAACCTCAACACCGCTGGGAAGCTCAAGCTTCATCAGTGCGTCAACAGTCTTAGCAGTTGAGCTGTAGATGTCAATCAGACGCTTGTAGTCTGAGAGCTGGAACTGCTCACGGGCCTTCTTGTTAACGAAGGTAGAGCGGTTTACGGTGTAAATACGCTTGTGCGTAGGAAGGGGGATAGGACCGCTGATGATAGCACCTGTGGCCTTAACTGCCTTCACGATCTTCTCGGCTGACTTGTCTACGAGCTTGTGGTCGTAGCTCTTCAGCTTGATACGAATTTTCTGACTCATTGTCTTTCTATTTTAATTGTTATTATAAAACGGAGGCCGCTAAAGAGTCATTTGCTCAGCGGCACTCCTAATTCAGTCTTTTATTAGACGAGGTCGGCACGACCCTTCACCTCCTCAAGTACAGTCTTGGCGATTGAGCTTGAGAGTGGTGCGTGGTGATCATACTCCATAGAGCTGGTAGCACGACCTGAGGTGATAGTACGGAGAGCGGTTACATAACCGAACATCTCTGACAGGGGAACCTGAGCCTTAACGACACGGGCACCGCTGCGAGCCTCTTCCATACCCTCTACCTGACCACGACGCTTGTTCAGGTCACCGATCACGTCACCCATGTTCTCCTCAGGTGTTACAACCTCGAGCTTCATGATAGGCTCCATGAGTACGGGCTTAGCCTGAGCGCAGACTGCCTTGTAAGCCATCTGGGCAGCAATCTCGAATGAGAGCTGGTCAGAGTCAACTGGGTGGAACGAACCGTCGACAACGACTACCTTCAGTGAATCCATAGGATAGCCACCGAGGATACCGTTCTTCAGAGAAGCCTCGAAGCCCTTCTGTACGGCGGGGATGAACTCCTTAGGAATGTTACCACCCTTCACCTCGTTGATGAACTGCAGAGGTCCATTCTCCTTAACATCGTAATCCTCGTCAACAGGACCAACGTTTACGATGATGTCGGCGAACTTACCACGACCACCCGACTGCTTCTTGTAAACCTCACGGTAACCCATAACAGTCTTGGTGATGGCCTCCTTGTAGTTAACCTGAGGCTTACCCTGGTTACACTCAACCTTGAACTCACGCTTCAGACGGTCGATAATGATATCGAGGTGAAGCTCACCCATACCAGAGATAATGGTCTGACCACTCTGCTCGTCGGTACGTACGGTGAAGGTTGGGTCTTCCTCAGCCAGCTTAGCGAGACCGTTGTCGAGCTTAGCAACGTCGGCCTGGCTCTTGGGCTCTACTGCGATAGAGATCACAGTGTCGGGGAAGGTCATTGACTCGAGCACGATAGGATGTGCCTCGTCACAGAGAGTATCACCAGTGCGGATATCCTTGAAGCCTACACCTGCACCGATATCACCGGCGTCGATTGACTCCATGGGGATTTCCTTATTTGAGTTCATCTGGAACAGACGGCTGATACGCTCCTTCTTACCTGAGCGGGGATTGAATACGTAGCTTCCGGCAGTGATCTTACCAGAGTAGACACGGAAGAATACCAGACGTCCCATATATGGGTCGGTGGCAATCTTAAATGCCAGAGCTGATGTAGGCTCATCCTCAGAAGGCTTACGATCCTCTTCCTCGTCGGTGCTGGGGTTGGTACCCTTGATTACCTCTACGTCAACAGGTGCGGGCAGGAATGCACACACATAGTCGAGCAGGGGCTGAACACCCTTATTCTTATAAGAAGAACCGAGCAGCATAGGAGTACACTGCATAGCGATGGTACCCTTACGGATAGCTGCGATGATCTCAGCCTCGGTGATTGAGTCGGGATCGTCGAAGTACTTCTCCATCAGAGCCTCGTCGTACTCAGCGGCAGCCTCGAGCAGCTTGTTACGCCACTCGTCGCACTCAGCCTGCAGCTCCTCGGGGATATCCTCAACATCGTACTCAGCACCCATAGTCTCATCGTGCCACAGGATAGCCTTCATCTTGATCAGGTCAACGAGACCCTTGAAGTTCTCCTCAGCACCGATGGGCACCTGAATAACAACGGGGTTAGCACCCAGGATGTCCTTCATCTGCTGAACAGTCTCGAAGAAGTCAGCACCTGAACGGTCCATCTTATTTACATAACCGATACGGGGAACGTTGTACTTGTCGGCCTGGCGCCATACAGTCTCAGACTGAGGCTGTACACCGTCTGCCGCAGAATAGGTAGCAACAGCTCCGTCGAGCACACGCAGTGAACGCTCTACCTCAGCGGTAAAGTCTACGTGTCCCGGAGTATCGATCAGGTTAATCTTGAAAGTCTTGTTATCCCATGTCCAGTTACAGGTTGTAGCAGCAGAGGTAATAGTGATACCACGCTCCTGCTCCTGGGCCATCCAGTCCATCGTTGCAGCTCCATCATGTACCTCACCGATCTTGTGCGTCTTACCTGTGTAGAACAGGATACGCTCAGAGGTCGTTGTCTTACCGGCATCGATGTGGGCCATAATACCGATGTTTCTTGTCAAATGTAAATCGCGATTTGCCATTGTTTTGTATATCCTTAATTTGCTTTTACCTTAAAAAACACCTAAATTAGAAACGGAAGTGTGCAAATGCGCGGTTAGCCTCAGCCATACGGTGCATATCCTCCTTACGCTTGAAGGCACCACCCTGGTTGTTGAAGGCATCCATAATCTCTGCAGCCAGCTTGTCAGCCATAGACTTACCACTACGCTTGCGTGCGAACTGAATCATGTTCTTCATTGAGATGCTCTCCTTACGGTCTGCACGAATCTCGGTAGGAACCTGGAAAGTAGCACCACCGATACGGCGGCTCTTAACCTCAACCTGCGGGGTAATGTTATCGAGGGCCTGCTTCCAGATCTCGAGAGCAGACTTCTCCTCATTATTCATCTTAGCCTTCACTGTCTCCAGCGCATTGTAGAAAATCTCGTACGACTTGGTCTTCTTACCATCGTACATCAGGTGATTCACAAACTTTGAGACCTTCTGGTCATTGAACACGGGATCCGGCAGGATCACACGCTTCTTTGGTTTTGCTTTTCTCATTTTGTTTTTTGAATGATTAAATTCTGCTTGGGGGCTGTTCTTACTTGTTCTTCAACGCTCTCACGTGAGCATTTACTCAACCTTATAACATTTACCGAATAATATCGGCGCTCCAGCAAAACGGATTAAAATTTGTTTCTTTTTTGGCTCGACTGACCTTCTCCGGTCATTTTACTTCTTAGCCTTAGGACGCTTAGCTCCATACTTTGAACGACGCTGGGTGCGGTTTGCAACACCGGCGGTATCCAATGTACCGCGAACGATGTGGTAACGTACACCTGGCAGGTCCTTTACACGACCACCGCGAACAAGCACGATAGAGTGCTCCTGCAGGTTGTGTCCCTCGCCGGGGATGTAAGAGTTAACTTCCTTCTGATTTGTCAGACGAACACGGGCTACCTTACGCATAGCCGAATTAGGCTTCTTCGGGGTTGTTGTGTAAACACGTACGCAGACACCACGACGCTGAGGACAGTTGTCCAGCGCGGGTGACTTTGACTTGTCAACAATCACCTTTCTGCCTTTTCTTACCAATTGTGAAATTGTAGGCATAATACTTTTACTTTAAATTAATTTATGTATATATATTGTTTATATTCAATACTTTACAACGCCCTACCTCGCTCAGAAGGGCATTTCGGGCTGCAAAGGTACAACTATTTTTCGACTCCACCTAATCTATAATGAAGAAAAAGCGCCATACCCTATATGATTTAACAAGAAATAACGTTATTTGCAATAATTAACAACGAATTCCTGCCTAATTTGGTTGTATGATGCACAATCTGGTAGCATCGTTTGCACTCTGTCCTCAGGTATCGCACAGGTAGTGAGAGCAGTTGTCAGGGCGGTAGCTTTCCGATGTCATCTATAGGCGGTGGCATTGACAGAGACTATTCCCTTAATTGCAATTTAGACTAAATTACAGAGCAAAATAGACTAAATTGGTCAGCAATTTAGTCTAAATTGCGAAAGCGCGGATGATACGTGCCAGTTTGCCGACTGCTTTCTGTCAGTCATATCCATATCAGTATACAAACAAATAAAACGGGAAAAGTGACAGCTAAGTTCACTTTTCCCGCTTAAAAGGGATTTATTGTAAGCGCATCGCAACCGATGCGTTTGATTTACTTCTCGTCGAGTACTGTTTCTTCGGCAAAGTCAAGCACATTCTTGCGATTAGCCTGAATACGCTCATACTCTTCCTTCGAACCAACAATAATCTTCTCGAACTCACGCAGACCGGTACCGGCAGGAATCAGGTGACCGCAGATAACGTTCTCCTTCATACCCTCCAGATGGTCTACCTTACCACGGATGGCAGCCTCGTTGAGCACCTTGGTTGTCTCCTGGAACGATGCAGCCGACATGAACGACTTGGTCTGCAGAGCTGCACGGGTGATACCCTGCAGGATCTGAGTAGACGTTGCAGGTACGGCATCACGAACCTGAACAAGGCGGAGGTCACGGCGCTTCAGCATAGAGTTCTCGTCGCGCAGCTTGCGGGCTGTTACGATCTGACCCTTCTGCAGGTTCTCAGAGTCACCGGCATCGGTAACAACCTTCTTACCCCAGATACGGTCGTTCTCCTCTGCGAAGTCGAGCTTGTCGACAATCTCCTGCTCGAGGAACGAGGTGTCACCGGGCTCATTGATCTGAACCTTACGCATCATCTGGCGGACGATGATCTCGAAGTGCTTATCGTTGATCTTCACACCCTGCAGACGATATACGTCCTGAACCTCATTCACGATATACTCCTGAACAGCGGTGGGACCCTTGATGGCCAGGATGTCGGCAGGCGTGATGACACCGTCAGAGAGCGGTGTACCAGCACGTACGGCATCATGCTCCTGTACCAGGATCTGCTTAGAGAGTGATACGAGGTAGCGACGCTGCTCGCCAGTCTTTGAAGTAACGATAATCTCACGGTTACCACGCTTTACCTTACCCATGGTCACCTCACCATCGATTTCCGATACAACGGCGGGGTTAGATGGATTACGTGCCTCGAAGAGCTCGGTTACACGTGGCAGACCACCAGTGATATCACCACCCTTGGCTGCAGCACGAGGAATCTTAACGAGGGTTTCACCAGTCTTAAGTGTCTGGCCATCCTCTACTACCACGTGACCACCTACAGGGAAGTTATATGTTCCGATGACCTCACCGTCAGCACCAATGACATCACAGGTGGGCACCTTAGACTTATCCTTAGACTCGGTTACGATCTTCTCAGTCAGACCAGTTGTTTCGTCAGTCTCGGCACGGAAGGTAATACCCTCGATCACGTCGTTGAACTTCAGCGTACCGGCATACTCGGTCACGATGACAGCGTTGAACGGATCCCACTGTGCGATCTTGTCGCCCTTGGCAACCTCGTCGCCATTGTGGAAATAGAGTGAAGAACCATAAGGCACGTTTACTGTAGAAAGAACGATCTTCGTATTAGGATCAACGAAACGGAGTTCACCCAGACGGCTGACAACCATCTCGCATTCGCGACCATCCTCATCGAACGGAACGGTACGAACCTCTTCCATCTCAATCATAGCACGGTCGTACTTACAAACGATGCTGGCATTTGCTGCAGCGTTGGCAGCCACACCACCGGCGTGGAACGTACGAAGTGTAAGCTGTGTACCCGGCTCACCGATAGCCTGAGCGGCAATCACACCAACAGCCTCACCCTTCTGTACCATACGACGGGTAGCAAGGTTACGTCCGTAACACTTCATGCAGACACCCTTCTTCGACTCACAAGTGAGCACTGAACGGATCTCAACGCTCTCGATATCAGCCTTCTCGATGGCATCAGCAACGCTCTCGGTGATTTCCTCGCCGGCCTCTACAATAACTTCACCGGTCTTGGGGTTAATCACATCGTGTACTGATACACGGCCGAGGATACGCTCTGAGAGACTTGAGATAATCTCATCACCACTCTTCAGAGCAGTACACTGCAGACCACGGAGTGTGCCACAGTCCTCCTCTGTGATGATCACATCGTGAGAAACGTCAACCAGACGACGGGTCAGGTAACCTGCGTCGGCGGTCTTCATGGCCGTATCGGCAAGACCCTTACGAGCACCGTGAGTAGAGATGAAGTACTCAAGCACTGACATACCTTCCTTAAAGTTAGAAAGGATCGGGTTCTCAATAATCTGATGTCCCTCGGCACCGGCTTTCTGAGGCTTTGCCATCAGACCACGGATACCTGAGAGCTGCTTGATCTGGTCCTTACTACCACGGGCACCTGAGTCAAGCATCATGAATACGGCGTTGAAGCCCTGGTCGGCCTCGGTCATCTGCTTCAGCAGGATGTTACCGATATCATTGTTAACGTGTGTCCAGGTATCGATAACCTGGTTGTAACGCTCGTTGTCGGTGATGAATCCCATGTTATAGTTGTCGGTAATCTGACGAACCTCCTCGTTACCCTTCTGGATCAGGTCAGCCTTCTCCTTCGGGATGATGATGTCGTCGAGGTTGAACGACAGACCAGCCAGGTAAGCCATACGATAACCGAGGTTCTTAATACCATCGAGGAACTCGCATGCCTCAGCAAATCCGACATTCTTGATAACGTCGGCAATAATATCACGCAGACTCTTCTTTGAGATAATCTTATTAACGAATCCTACCTCGTTAGGAATAATGCCATTCACGATGACACGACCTACAGAGGTCTCAACCAAGTGACGCACTGGCTGACCGTCAACGATATCGTCGACAAGAACCTTCACCTGCGCATGGAGGTCACACTTACCCTCATTATGAGCGATAATAGCTTCCTCGGGGCCGTAGAAGGTCAGACCTTCACCCTTAGCTCCCGGACGGATCTTGGTAATATAGTACAGACCAAGCACCATATCCTGTGAAGGAACGGTGATAGGCGCACCATTGGCAGGATTCAGAATGTTATGGCTCTGAAGCATCAGCAACTGTGCCTCGAGAACTGCCTCATTGCTCAATGGGAGGTGTACAGCCATCTGGTCACCATCGAAGTCGGCATTGAACGCCGTACAAGCCAATGGATGAAGCTGGATTGCCTTACCCTCAATCAGTTTAGGCTGGAAGGCCTGGATACCCAGACGGTGCAGTGTCGGTGCACGGTTAAGCAGAACGGGATGACCCTTCATCACGTTCTCCAGGATATCCCAGATAACCGGCTCACGACGATCAACGATCTTCTTGGCGCTCTTCACCGTCTTCACGATACCACGCTCAATGAGCTTACGGATGATGAATGGCTTGTAGAGCTCGGCAGCCATCAGCTTAGGCAGACCGCACTCACCCATCTTCAACTCAGGACCTACAACGATAACCGAACGGGCTGAGTAGTCAACACGCTTACCGAGCAAGTTCTGACGGAAACGGCCCTGCTTACCTTTCAGTGAGTCGGACAGTGACTTCAGAGGACGGTTTGAGTCGCTCTTCACTGCTGAAGACTTACGGCTGTTGTCGAAGAGTGAGTCGACAGCCTCCTGCAGCATACGCTTCTCGTTACGGAGAATCACCTCAGGAGCCTTAATCTCCATCAGGCGCTTCAGACGGTTGTTACGGATGATCACACGACGATAAAGGTCGTTCAGGTCGGATGTTGCGAAACGACCACCATCCAGTGGCACGAGAGGACGAAGCTCTGGAGGTGTCACAGGGATAATCTTCATGATCATCCACTCAGGACGGTTAATACCCTTCTCTACACTCTGACGGAATGCCTCAACAACCTGCAGGCGCTTCAAAGCCTCGTTCTTACGCTGAACGGATGAGTCACTGTTTGCACGGTCACGCAACTCATATGACAATGAGTCGAGATCAATGCGTACAAGGAGGTCGTAGATGGCCTCTGCACCCATCTTAGCAATGAACTTATTGGGATCGCTATCATCCAGATAAGCATTATCAGGTGAGAGCTGGTTGTCAATGATATCGTTATATTCCTCCTCAGAAAGCAGGTCGTAAACATTAGAACCAATGGCATCGTTACCTTCAGCATCCTTCTTACCAGCCATAGCACCTGGCTGAATAACGACATAACGCTCATAATAAATGACAGCATCGAGCTTCTTAGTAGGAAGACCAAGCAGATAACCAATCTTATTAGGAAGGCTACGGAAATACCAGATGTGTGCA
Organism: Prevotella sp. FD3004; assembly: GCF_000746155.1. Classification (NCBI taxonomy): domain Bacteria; kingdom Pseudomonadati; phylum Bacteroidota; class Bacteroidia; order Bacteroidales; family Prevotellaceae; genus Prevotella; species Prevotella sp. FD3004. The sequence continues at coordinate 438,334 of NZ_JQKR01000008.1, forward strand.
ATGGGCACAACAAGCTCGATGTGACCAGCACGCTCACGACGAACCTTCTTCTCGGTTACCTCTACACCACAGCGGTCACAAACGATACCTTTATAACGGATACGCTTGTACTTACCGCAGGCACACTCATAGTCCTTAGTAGGACCGAAGATGCGCTCGCAGAACAGACCGTCACGCTCCGGCTTGTAAGTACGGTAGTTGATGGTCTCAGGTTTGGTAACCTCTCCGAAGCTGCTCTCGAGGATCTCTTCGGGCGAAGCAAGTCCGATGGTAATTTTCGTAAAATTACTCTTTACTTTTGAATCTTTCTTGAAAGCCATATATATTATTCTTTCTCTTAAATTCTTAAAACTAAATTCTTAACTCGCTTAATCCAGCGTGATACTCAAACCGAGACCGCGCAACTCGTGCAACAGCACATTGAGTGACTCGGGGATACCCGGTGTTGGCATAGGATCGCCCTTCACGATGGCCTCATAAGCCTTCGAACGTCCTACAGTATCATCAGACTTAATGGTCAGGATCTCCTGAAGAACATGGCTGGCGCCAAAGGCCTCCAGAGCCCAAACCTCCATCTCACCAAAACGCTGTCCACCGAACTGGGCCTTACCACCAAGTGGCTGCTGAGTAATCAAGCTGTACGGACCAATTGAACGAGCGTGCATCTTGTCCTCAACCATGTGACCAAGTTTCAGGAAGTAAGTGATACCAACTGTTGCGGGCTGGTCGAACATCTCACCAGTCTCACCATCATAAAGATGAGTTGAGCAGAGACGTGGCAGACCGGCCTTGTCAGTCCACTCTGCGAGGTCATCAAGCTTAGCACCATCGAAGATTGGCGTAGCGAACTTCACACCAAGGCGCTTACCTGCTGCACCGAGAATAGCCTCGAAAATCTGACCGAGGTTCATTCGAGAAGGCACACCCAGCGGGTTCAGGACAAGGTCTACAGGACGGCCATCCTGAAGGAATGGCATATCTTCCTGACGTACCACCTTCGATACGATACCCTTATTACCATGACGTCCGGCCAACTTATCACCTACACCGATCTTACGCTTCTTGGCTACATATACCTTTGCCATCTGCAGAATACCGTTGGGCAGCTCGTCACCAATCGTAATGGCGAACTTGCGGCGCTTCTGCTCTGCATCAAGCAGCTTGTATTTCTTCATGAAGTTGATAATCAGCTTGGCTATCAACTCATTCTTGTGCTCATCATTTGTCCAGTTGCTGATCTGAACGTCACCGTACTCAAGGTTACGCAGGGCTGTTGCGGTAAACTTACTGCCCTTAGTGATAATCTCGGCACCGGTATAGTCCTTCACACCCTGAGACGTCTTACCCTTGGTCAACTCCATGAGCTTGTCGATCAGGATATCCTTCAGGTCATCAACCTTTGCCTCATACTCTTCATCAATCTTGGCCAGCGTTATCTTATCCTGCTGCTTAGACTTACGGTCCTTAATAGCACGGGCAAACAGCTTCTTGTCGATGATAACACCACTCAGCGATGGGTTAGCCTTCAATGAAGAGTCTTTTACATCACCTGCCTTGTCGCCGAAGATGGCACGGAGCAGTTTCTCCTCAGGTGAAGGATCACTCTCACCCTTTGGCGAAATCTTACCGATCAGAATGTCACCTGGCTCTACACGTGCACCAACACGGATGATACCATTCTCATCAAGATCTTTGGTAGCTTCCTCACTGACATTGGGGATATCGGCAGTGAACTCTTCAACACCACGCTTTGTCTCACGAACGTCGAGAGAGTACTCATCAACATGTACGGAAGTAAGAACGTCCTCACGAACAATGCGCTCGTTGAGCACGATGGCATCCTCGTAGTTATAACCCTTCCAAGGCATATAAGCTACAAGCAGGTTACGACCCAGTGCCAACTCACCATTCTCAGTAGCATAACCCTCTGTCAGGATATCACCCTTCTTCACACGCTGTCCCTTCTCACAGATAGGACGCAGGTCGATGGTCATGTTCTGGTTGGTACGACGGAACTTAGGAATACGATACTCCTTGAGTGCAGGCTCGAAGCTAACGAACTCCTCATCCTCTGTGCGATCATAAAGGATACGGATGGTTGTAGCGTCAACATACTCAATCACACCCTCACCCTCTGCAGTCACCATTGTACGAGAGTCTTCACAAACCTGCTTCTCAATACCAGTACCTACGATAGGAGCCTCGTTATGAAGCAGGGGCACTGCCTGACGCATCATGTTAGATCCCATCAAAGCACGGTGAGCATCATCGTGCTCCAGGAACGGAATCAACGAAGCGGCGATAGAGGCAATCTGCTGTGGAGACACGTCCATCAGATCAACATCTGTAGGAGGCACAACGGGGAAGTCAGCATCCTGACGACACTTAACGACCTCACGGATGAATGTACCGTCATCGTTCAACGGAGCATTACCCTGACCGATAATGTGCTCAGACTCTTCCTCAGCAGTCAGATATACAATATCATTATTATCAAGATTGGCAACACCATTCTCAACCTTACGGTATGGAGTCTGGATGAAGCCAAGTTCATTAATCTTGGCATATACACACAAAGATGATATCAAACCGATGTTAGGACCTTCAGGGCTCTCAATCGGGCAGAGACGTCCGTAGTGTGTATAGTGTACGTCACGAACCTCAAAACCTGCACGCTCACGAGACAGACCGCCAGGACCAAGAGCAGAGAGACGACGCTTGTGAGTTACCTCAGCCAGCGGGTTGGTCTGGTCCATGAACTGTGACAATGGGTTGGTTCCGAAGAACGAGTTGATAACGCTAGAGATAGTCTTGGCGTTAATCAGGTCTGTTGGATTGAACACCTCGTTGTCACGAACGTTCATACGCTCACGGATGGTGCGGCTCATACGTGCCAGACCAATGGAGAACTGATTAGACAGCTGCTCACCAACGGTACGAACACGACGGTTTGACAGGTGATCGATATCATCGACAGCTGCCTTAGAGTTAATCAGCTGAATCAAGTACTTGATAATCTCGATAATATCCTCCTTAGTCAGCACACGAACATCCATATCGGTATCGAGGCCCAACTTCTTGTTGATACGATAACGACCTACATCACCCAAGTCGTAACGCTTATCTGAGAAGAACAGGTTCTGGATAACCTCACGTGCACTTGCATCATCAGCAGGGTCTGCATTACGCAGCTGACGATAGATGTAGAGCACAGCCTCCTTCTCTGAGTTAGATGTATCCTTGGCCAGCGTATTGAAGATGATAGAGTAGTCCTGAGCCATCGACTCATCCTTATGTACAAGGATAGTCTGTGCGCCACTCTCCAGAATCTCCATCATATTGTCCTCAGTGATCTCGGTCTCACGTTCCATGATCACCTCGTTACGCTCGATAGATACAACCTCACCCGTATCCTCATCTACGAAGTCCTCATTCCAGCTCTTCAGCACACGAGCAGCAAGCTTGCAGCCCAGGACCTTCTTCAGAGCCGTCTTGTTGACCTTCACCTCCTCAGCGAGATCAAAAATCTGAAGAATATCCTTATCGGTCTCGTAACCGATTGCACGCAACAGAGTTGTAACGGGCAGCTTCTTCTTACGATCGATATATGCGTACATCACATTGTTAATGTCTGTAGCAAACTCGATCCATGAACCCTTGAACGGGATGATACGTGCTGAGTAAAGCAGTGTACCGTTAGCATGAACGCTCTGGCCGAAGAATACGCCAGGTGAACGGTGCAACTGAGATACGACTACACGCTCGGCTCCATTGATAACGAAAGTACCATTGGCTGTCATATAAGGAATCGGGCCCAGGAATACATCCTGAACAACGGTATCGAAATCCTCATGATCCGGATCGGTACAATACAGTTTCAGCTTAGCCTTCAAAGGCACACTATAGGTGAGGCCTCGCTCCAAACACTCGTCGATGGTGTAACGGGGCGGGTCGATATAGTAATCCAGGAACTCAAGAACGAAGTTATTACGCGTGTCGGTGATAGGGAAGTTCTCTGCGAACACCTTATACAGACCGTCATTCTTGCGTTCCTCAGGCGGAGTGTCCAACTGCAGGAAGTCTTTGAATGACTTTAATTGCACATCAAGGAAATCCGGGAACGGCAGAGGATTCTTGACGCTGCCAAAATTTACTCTGTTATCAATGATTTTTGAAGCCATATATTAACTTTGGAATGTTATAAAGACAAAAAATGGTCGGGAACTCTCTACTGGAGAGTCCCCAACCAAATAGTATTGTTGTGCGAATTACTTCAGCTCAACCTCGGCACCAGCAGCCTCGATAGTCTTCTTGAGGTTCTCAGCCTCTTCCTTAGAAAGACCCTCCTTAACGGTAGCGGGAGCACCGTCAACCAGATCCTTAGCCTCCTTCAGACCAAGACCACAAGCCTCCTTAACGGCCTTAACGACCTGGAGCTTAGCAGCGCCAGCTGACTTCAGGATTACGTCGAATGAAGACTTCTCCTCAGCAGCGGCAGCCTCGCCACCTGCGGCGGGACCAGCAGCTACAGCAACGGCTGCAGCAGCAGGCTCAATTCCATACTCGTCCTTCAGGACTGTTGCCAACTCGTTTACTTCTTTTACAGTAAGGTTTACCAACTCTTCTGCAATAGCTTTAATATCTGCCATTTTATTTAAAATTTTTAATTGTTTTTACTAATGTTCGTTCGGCCTTGCCGTTTGGCGCAGCCAAGAATGTTACTCTTTTCGCTTATTTGTTACGCTCAGCGACAGCGTCAAGCAGACCGTGGATCTTACCACCGGCGTTCAAGCCAGAAACGACGTTCTTGATCGGCGACTGCAGCAGAGCCACAACCTCGGCGATAAGTTCGTTCTTGCTCTTAATAGCTACCAGCTCATCAAGCTTGTCAGCACCAACGAAGAAGCTCTCCTCAGCATATGCACCCTTGAGGGCGGGGATACCTTCCTTCTTGTACTCCTTGATCAGCTTGGCGGGTACGTTAGCTGTCTGTGCGAACATAACAGCTGTATTCCCTTTCAGACAGTCATACAACGGAGAGAAATCGATCTCAGATGCCTCAAATGCCTTCTGAAGAAGAGTATTCTTCACTACCAGCAGTTTGATTTCATTCTTGAAGCACTTGCGACGGAGGTCAGAGGTCTTCGCTGCATCCAATCCAGTCAGGTCGACCAGATAGAAATGAGGGAATGCCTTGAGCTGCTCTCCGAGTTCTACGATGATAGTATCTTTTACTTCCTTTTTCATTTGTCTAATCTTTTAACGAGTTATTCAACTGATTTAGGATCTACCTTGATACCCATACTCATAGTGCTTGAGAGGAAAATACTCTTGATGTATGTACCTTTTGCAGCAGCAGGCTTCAGCTTGATAATGGTAGAGATGAACTCCTTCGCATTCTCAAAGATCTGATCTGCAGTGAAGTTGATCTTACCGATTGATGTGTGCACGATACCGGCCTTATCAACCTTAAAGTCAATCTTACCCTGCTTTACTTCCTTTACTGCCTTAGCAACATCCATAGTAACAGTACCACTCTTTGGGTTAGGCATCAGACCACGAGGACCGAGTACACGGCCGAGGGGACCTAACTTACCCATGCAAGATGGCATAGTGATGATAACATCAACATCTGTCCAACCGCCCTTGATCTTTTCGATATACTCGTCAAGACCAACATAGTCAGCGCCTGCTTCTTTTGCAGCAGCCTCCTGATCAGGAGTACAGAGAGCGAGCACACGTGTAACCTTACCAGTTCCGTTTGGCAGCGATACAACGCCACGAACCATCTGGTTAGCCTTACGTGGGTCTACGCCCAAGCGTACATCGATATCGACTGAAGCCTCAAACTTGGTGGTGGTAATCTCCTTCACCAATGCAGCGGCTTCTTTCAAAGAGTATGCTTTCCCTGCTTCAACCTTATCAGCTACCAACTTTTGATTTTTTGTCAGTTTACTCATTTTTCTAATTGAAGTTATTAATTATTTACCAGGGAAGTCCCCTTCTACAGTGATACCCATACTACGCGCTGTACCAGCAACCAGCTTCATAGCTGACTCAACGGTAAAGCAGTTCAAGTCCTTCATCTTATCTTCGGCGATAGCACGAACCTGATCCCAAGTTACCTTGGCCACCTTCTTACGGTTAGGCTCAGCGCTTCCGCTCTTCAGCTTAGCAGCCTCCTTCAGCTGTACAGCTGCGGGAGGAGTCTTCAGCTCGAAAGAGAATGACTTATCAGTGTAGTAAGTGATAACGACAGGAATAATCTTACCTGCCTTATCCTGGGTTCTGGCGTTGAACTCTTTGCAGAATCCCATAATGTTAATACCCTTAGAACCCAGAGCAGGTCCTACTGGGGGTGAAGGATTCGCAGCGCCACCTTTAATCTGTAATTTGATTAATCCAGCAACTTCTTTAGCCATTTCTGTTAATAATTTATTGAATTGTTATATAAGCCTTAGGAGTGGAAGCCTCCTGCGACCGATATACAGAATCGGCGAACCGTAACAATTTCGCCTTATTCTTTCTCTACCTGATTATATCCAAGTTCCAACGGTGTCTTACGACCGAATATCTTAACCATAACTTTCAGCTTATGCTTCTCAGCATTCACCTCTTCGATGACTCCACTGAAGCCACTGAAAGGTCCATCAGTTACCTTTACTGCCTCGTCAACCATATAAGGAACACCGATTTCCTCTGTTTTGATTTCAGTCTCCTCAGCCACACCAAGGATGCGGTTGATATCAGACTGCTTGACGGGAGTAGGATTGTCCATACCGCCGAGGAAGCCTAACACATTAGGGATAAAGCGCAGAGTGTGCGCCATCTCACCCTGAAGATTAGCTTCAACAAGCACATAACCGGGAAGGAACAGTTTCTCCTTAACCACGCGCTTACCATTACGGAGCTGCGCATATTTCTCTGTTGGTAACAATACCTGACCAACATTAGCTGCAAGCACCGTATCATGCTTCATGAGGGCCTCAAGATATTCCTTTACCTTGCCCTCTTTTCCGCTAACAGCACGAAGTACATACCATTTCATTCCTGTCTGAGCCATCTCTCAACGATCAATTATCCTGGATAAACCAGGCTCATTACAGACTTGAATACGAAATCCATTGCCCATACTACCAATGCAATAACAAGTGAAGCTGTAAGCACCACTACCGCACTGTGCGTCAACTCTTTACGCGTAGGCCAAGTTGTCTTGTGAGCCAACTCGTCATAACAAGCCTTGCAATAATTAATAATTTTCTTAAACATAATCTTTAATCTTTGCACGGGAAGGAGGACTCGAACCCACGACCCTCGGTTTTGGAGACCGATGCTCTACCAACTGAGCTATTCCCGTAAGTAAGCCCCCGCCCTATGTGCGGGGGCCTGAGTATCTAGTTTTTACTAGAGAGTCTAGACAATCTAGAGCTATGAGGAGATTAGTCCTCGAATACCTCTGTGATCTGGCCAGAACCAACGGTGCGACCACCCTCACGGATAGCGAAGCGCAGACCCTGGTTCAGAGCTACAGCGTAAATCAGCTCTACAGTGATCTCTACGTTATCACCAGGCATTACCATCTCAACACCTGCGGGGAGAGAAATCTCACCTGTGCAGTCCATGGTGCGGAGATAGAACTGAGGACGATACTTGTTTCCGAATGGAGTGTGACGACCACCCTCTTCCTTCTTCAGAACGTAGATAGAAGCCTTGAACTTCTTGAATGGCTTGATCTGACCTGGATGGCAGAGTACCATACCACGCTTGATCTCGTTCTTATCGATACCACGGAGAAGCAGACCTACGTTATCACCAGCCTGACCCTCGTCAAGAATCTTACGGAACATCTCAACACCAGTAACAACTGACTTCTTATCCTCACCGAGACCGAGCAGCTCAACCTCGTCACCTACGTGGATAACACCAGTCTCGATACGACCAGTAGCTACAGTACCACGACCTGTGATAGAGAATACGTCCTCAACAGGCATCAAGAAAGGCTTGTCGGTAGCACGAGGAGGCTCCTGGATCCAAGTGTCACAAGTATCCATCAGCTCCATTACCTTCTCTTCCCACTTAGCAACACCGTTCAGTGCACCAAGAGCAGAACCACGGATAATAGGAGTATCATCCTCGAACTCATACTGAGAGAGAATCTCCTGAACCTCCATCTCAACGAGCTCCAGCATCTCCTCATCCTCAACCATATCGCACTTGTTCAGGAATACAACCAGACGGGGAACGTTTACCTGACGAGCGAGCAGAACGTGCTCACGAGTCTGAGGCATAGGACCGTCAGTAGCAGCAACAACAAGGATAGCACCGTCCATCTGAGCAGCACCAGTTACCATGTTCTTCACATAGTCGGCGTGTCCCGGGCAGTCAACGTGAGCGTAGTGACGAGTCTTTGTCTCGTACTCAACGTGAGCGGTGTTAATAGTGATACCACGCTCCTTCTCCTCGGGAGCGTTGTCAATCTGATCGAATGACTTAACCTCAGAGAGACCAGCCTTTGCCAGCACAGTTGTGATAGCAGCTGTCAGAGTTGTCTTACCGTGGTCAACGTGACCGATAGTACCGATGTTTACGTGCGGTTTGGTGCGCACAAAATTCTCTTTTGCCATTTTACTTGTTTATTAATCTTGTTAATTATTACGAATTTTCAGTTCCTCCTTCAAAATCAAGAGAGCTGTAACTGAGAGTTGAACTCAGGACCTCTTCCTTACCAAGGAAGTGCTCTACCACTGAGCTATTACAGCGAGTTTCGAGCGGAAAACGGGGCTCAAACCCGCGACCCCCAGCTTGGAAGGCTAGTGCTCTATCAACTGAGCTATTTCCGCAAAACGGCATTTCGTCCTCGCCTCAGCAAAAGCAAGCTTCTGCGTTCGGCTCGCGATCAATTCCGCAAAACATCTCTTGGGAGTGGGTGCTGATGGATTCGAACCACCGAAGTCGAAAGACAGCAGATTTACAGTCTGCCCCATTTGGCCACTCTGGAAAACACCCGTTTGGCTTTCACCATTTTCGTTCCCGAACTTTCTTCTGAGCCTTCAGCCCGATTGGCTTTCGCCGACCCTTGAGTATGAACTCAATTGGCTTTCGCCTTTCCTTGAGCCTCTTGTCGGATTCGAACCAACGACCCCGAGATTACAAATCACGTGCTCTGGCCAACTGAGCTAAAGAGGCTTTTCTAAGCAGCCGTTCTCTGTTTCAGATTTACGACCTGTCGGAAAACGGCTGCAAAGTTACGACTTATTTTTGAATTACCAAAACTTTTCCAAGTTTTTTTTATCTATTTCTCAATTTTTCCTTGAATTTCTGCAGTTGAGCCCTCATTGAGTCGACACAAAGGTCAATACTTTCCTCAAAAGTGTCACTTGTCTTCTCTACGAAAAGAGTGCTTCCAGGTACTATCACAGACAGGCTTGCTTCCTTATTCTGTGCAGTGGCGGGCTTCACAACTTTCAATTGCACCTCTACTTTCTGTATATCTTCAAAAGATTTTTCCAACTTAGCGATCTTCTTGTCGATGAACGCCTGTAGCTTCTCGGTAGCGTCGAAATGAATCGACTTAATCTTAATCTCCATAGTTACCTCCTATTTTAAAATAGTTATTAATAAAGGTTCAGGCTCTTGGGTGAGCCTCTTTATAAACTCGCCTTAACTGCTCGAACGTGGTATGGGTATAGATTTCTGTCGTACTGACGCTCTCATGACCCAGCAGGTTCTTGATACTCTCAAGCCCTGCACCATTGTTGAGCATAGCCGTTGCAAAGGAGTGACGTAAGACGTGAGGCGAGCGTTTCTTGAGCGAAGTAACCATCGACAGGTATTTATGAACCGTGGCATAAACCTGGCTCCCCGTCATCCGCCCACCTTTGTTATCAAGAAACATAGCACCGTTATTATCATCGAACTGCGAGTCGCGAAGTGTCATATACTGACGGAGCGCGTCTGCAAGTTCTCTTCCGAAAGGAACGATACGCTGCTTATTTCTCTTTCCCGTCACCTTTAGCTGTCCTGCATTGAAATCAACATCATCGTCGTTCAGTCCTGTAAGCTCTGACCGTCTGAGGCCTGCTTCATATAATAATATTAATATGGTACGCGCACGTACATTATTAAAATCATCATTCCATTCAAACTGATCCAACAGTCTGTCCATTTCTCCTTCGCGCAGGAACTGCGGCAGCGGCTTCGACCTCTTCGGTCCGGTCACGGCATGTGCCGGATCCTTCTCAACCAGTCCTCGCTTTAGGGAAAAGCGATAAAAGGAACGCAATGCGCTCAACTTCTTATTGATTGTTGATGCAGAGTTTCCTTTATCCATCAGACCCTCCATCCAGTCACGGATCAGGTCGGTATCCACCGCCTGTAGAGAGAGCCCGCTATCCCTTAAGCTGATATACGATTCGAATTCCCGTAGGCCTTCCTCGTATGTCTGCACTGTCTGCGGAGATGCGCTCCGCTCATAGCGCAGGTAGTTCAGAAACTGGTCAATCATCATAAATCGTCACCAATACCTTTTCGGCTACGAATTTACGGAAATTTCCCGAAACTACCAAATTTTTTAGGGAATTTTTATTCCTCGTTTGTGCGAAGCTGCTGTACGTAAACGGCATGCTCCATCTTCAGGCGCTTCAGAACAGAAGGCTTGTCAAACTGCTGACGACGACGCAGCTCTTTAACAACACCTGTCTTCTCGAACTTTCTCTTGAACTTTTTGAGGGCCTTCTCGATGTTCTCGCCTTCTTTTACTGGTACAATAATCATTTGCTTTTGTTTTTAAAATTTTATGTTAAACTTACCGCCTCGGGCCATAGGGCCACGAAAAGCGGGTGCAAAGTTACTGTTTTTTTAGATAACTTACAAGTTTTTAGCCACTTTTCTTTCATTTTCAGTCCTTTTTTCCTTCCATTTTCCCTAAAAAGGGGCCAAAAAGAAAGGTTGGAACAATACAGGACTTTGCTCCGACTAAAATGCCACTTTACTCCGACGAAAGTCAGACTTTACTCGGAGGCAGACTTCGCTCAGCATTTTTCCACAGACGACTATATCGCCGCACAGGCTTCGCGAAGCCATTCCACATCTTCCGCGTCAAGATGTGGCGAGAGCGTATCGAAGACACGCTGGTGATAGGTATTAAGCCACTCTATCTCCTCTTGCAAAAGCATTTCCTTGATGACAGGAGACTTATCGATGGGACAGAGCGTCAACGACTCGAACTGAAGGAACTTACCAAACTCTGTTTCCTTATAGGGCGTGATGAGAAGAGTGTTCTCAATGCGCACGCCAAATCTTCCTGCAAGATAGATTCCGGGTTCATCAGTCACAGTCATCCCTTCTACAAAAGGAGCAGCTTTATATTCCATACGGATCTGGTGGGGGCCTTCATGCACATTCAGATAGGTTCCCACCCCGTGACCTGTGCCATGAAGATAATTCAGACCTTCGCGCCACATCGCCTCACGAGCCAGGATATCTATCTGTGTACCACTCGTTCCTGAAGGAAACTTACAGAGTTCCACCTGTATATGGCCTTTCAGCACTAAGGTATAGATTTTCTTCTGTTCTTCCGTCAGAGGACCAAGGGCAATGGTTCGAGTGATATCTGTCGTTCCATCAAGATACTGGGCGCCACTATCGAGCAGCAGAAAGCCTTCAGGTTTCAAAGCCATATCCGTTTCAGGTGTGGCCTCATAGTGCACAATAGCGCCATGAGTCTGATAACCTGCGATGGTATCAAAAGAGATGTCACGATAGAGCGGCTGCTCAGCCCTGAGCGATGTAAGCTTCTCATCTACAGACATTTCCGACTGTTCACCAGACTCAACGGCAGGTTTCAGCCAACGAAGGAATTTCACCATTGCGATGCCGTCTTTCAGCATCGCCGACTTAAATCCCGCTATTTCTATGGGGTTCTTAATGGTCTTCATCCGTTTAACGGGCGACTCTTCCTCAACGATCTCACGAGTAACGGTCTTATAGAGCGTATAGTTCACCTCATCAGGATCGAGCAGGATATTATACTCGAAGTAGTCTCTCAATCCCTTCTTCACATCTTCATAGGGCGCTACATCCACCCCCTCTGCTTTCAGATAAGCCATCACATCCGGTGACAGTTTCACCTTATTTATATATAGAGTGACGTGCTTCGATGAAATCAGCAGATAACTGACAAACACTGGATTACAATGCACATCAGAACCCCTTAGATTCAGAGTCCAGGCGATATCGTCGAGAGCCGACATCAACATACCATCGGCATGCAGTCTGCGCAAAGCCTGACGAATACGGGCTATCTTTTCATGAGCAGCCTGTCCTGCATACGTCAACGGATAGACTTCTACAGGGTTTTCAGGTATCGGGGGACGGTTCTTCCAAATGACAGCCAGCGGATCCATATTTGTTCTGAGCGTAATACCGCCTTGTCTGCGCAAATCAGCAATCAGCATCTTCACTGCACTAGCAGAATTAACCATTCCATCGACTCCCACTTCAGCGCCAGCGCCACACTCCTGTCCAATCCATTCCGCAATCGTAGGCGTTCCTTCTATCTTGAGTTTCATCAACAGGATCTCCGTACCCTTCAGTTGTTCTTCTGCCGCGAGAAAGTAGCGGGAATCAGTCCACAACGCAGCAGAGCTCATGGTCACGACAAGAGTACCAGCAGAGCCATTAAAGCCGCTGACATACTCCCTGCCCTTCCAATGATCGGGCACATATTCACCCTGATGGGGGTCAGTACTTGGAAAGATAAAGGCCGAAAGATGTTCACGTTGCATCACCTCTCGAAGAGCGGCTATTCGCTGGTTTATATCCATTTTTTATTCATTTTGTAATTTCGACTTTACAAAGGTACAAAGAAATAGTTAGAGATTCAACTGATTAACGAAGATTAATAGTAAAAAGAGACTGAATATGGCGTTTTTTTTGTAACTTTGCAGCACTTTTTTGAGTATTCATTCAAATTATAATTATACAATTATGGCATTCTTAACAAACGAGAAACTGGTTATCGTCGGTGCAGGCGGTATGATCGGTTCAAACATGGTGCAGAGCGTGCTGATGCTCGGCCTTACTCCAAACATTTGTTTGTATGATATCTATGAGCCAGGTGTTCATGGTGTTTACGATGAGATGTGTCACTGCGCTTTCCCTGGTGCAAACATCTCTTATACTGTTGATCCTAAAGAGGCTTTCACTGGTGCTAAGTACATCATCTCTTCAGGTGGTGCCCCACGTAAGGAGGGTATGACCCGTGAGGACCTGCTGAAGGGCAACTGCCAGATTGCAGCCGACTTCGGTGAGAACATCAAGAAGTACTGTCCTGACGTGAAGCATGTGGTTGTTATCTTCAACCCCGCTGACGTAACAGCCCTGACAGCTCTGATCCACTCAGGTTTGAAGCCCAACCAGCTGACCTCTCTGGCAGCTCTCGACTCTACCCGTCTGCAGCAGCAGCTGGCTCAGGAGTTCGGTGTACAGCAGGACAAGGTTACAAACGCTTACACTTACGGTGGTCACGGTGAGCAGATGGCAGTATTCGCCAGCAAGGCTCTCATCGATGGCAAGCCTCTCTCAGAGCTCTCACTCTCTGCTGAGCGTTGGGAAGAGATCAAGCACATGACTACACAGGGTGGTAGCAACATCATCAAGCTCCGTGGCCGTTCTTCATTCCAGAGCCCCGCTTATCAGGCTGTCAAGATGATTGAGGGTGCTATGGGCGGTGAGCCCTTCAAGTGGCCTGCTGGTTGCTATGTCAACGCTTACGGCTTCAAGAACGTGATGATGGCTATGCCTACCGTTATCGACAAAGATGGTGTTCACTTTACTCAGCCTGAGGGTACTGCTGAGGAGATGGCTGCATTGCAGGCTTCTTACGAGCACTTGCAGAAGATGCGCGATGAGATCATCTCACTTGGCATCATCCCTGCTGTAGAGGACTGGGCTAAGGACAATGCAAACCTCTAATTAATACTATATAAAAGGGCAGCATGGTGCACCCATGCTGCTCTTTTTTTGTGTTTTCATGGATATCAAACAACTCTTTCTTTATTACTATAGGCCACTATGTCTGTACGCACTACACTATGTCAATGATACTGACGTGGTGGAAGACTTAGTGCAGGAATGCTTTGTAAGACTGATAGAGAAAGAGCCTGTAGCTAACGAGAAAGCATGGCTATATGCAACCGTTAGAAATACCTGCATAGACCACCTCCGTCGAAAATTCCCACAAGCCACCGACATCCAACCCACCGACCTTGAAGGAGTCATCAGTGATGAAGAAGCCGCCGAGCGAAGTTTGCACGAAGCAGAACTCTGGACAGCCATAGACTCACTGCCAGAGCGATGCAGAGAGATCTTCCTGATGGCGAAACAAGACGGGATGAAGTACCATGAAATAGCAGAAGAGCTTCATATCAGCGAAAAGACCGTAGAGCATCAGGTCAGCAAGGCTTTACGGTTTTTGCGTAAGAAGTCTGGCGACTATTTCTACCTCCTTAACCTTGTTTAACACTATCAGGATGGGGGGAAGCTTTATTTCCTGCGTCATAGCAGAAAAAGCAAGAACCCAAATGAAAGAAATTAAAATCACTACTGGGACCAGTACGGTCCTGACTCCGCTTCTCATCATGATCACCATGATGCTTATGTCAAGTATTACCACACAAGCACAGACAGAACAAAAGCCACGACGCTGGCATTTCGAAATAGACCTGCGCTATCAACAAGAGTTGTACCGTCATGATTGGGCGAAAGGGCGCATAGCAGATTTCGAATTTGTCGACGAGCAGTTTATCTACAAAGGTATGAAAGACTACGAAGAGACTTATAACGAGTCAAGACTCGACAATTTCGAATACGGCGGCAATACACTGATGCTTTATGAACTTTATGATTTGAACCGCCACATGAGCATCGGCGCAGGACTCGGCATCGGCCGTTCATTCACACAAGAGATGTGGCAGTTTCCCCTCTTCGCCACCCTGCACTATAAACCTTGGAGTTCAAGACCCCACACCTATCTGTTTTCGGAACTTGGCTGGACATTTACTAATGCCGAAAACACTTCAGGCAAAGGTGTCGACGGACTAATGTTTAACCTTGGTGTAGGCAAGAGCTTCAACCTCGGCAGCAAGAAACGGCTTGACCTGAAGATAGGATACCACTTGCAACAACTGAAATACAAATGGCACTTCAATAGTTTCGATTTTACCTACATAGACAGTGACAAAATCATCACAATCGATGAACAGAACGATAAAACGAGACACACCCTACACCATCTCCAGCTAAGTGCAGGTCTGGTATTCTAACACAGACACAATATGAGACAATTAATAATCACACTATTGTTCCTTCTGTCGCTAACAGCAGGAGCCCAGACAGCAACTTCCACCATCCGTCAGCAGATGGATCGACTACATGAAACCACAGGCGTAAACTTCGTCTATGACGCAAGCCTCAACGTGGGTCAGAACTACAATGGACCAGCACTGAAAGGGCTCTCACTTTCAAAAGCCCTAAAAACCCTTCTCGAGGGCTCAGGTATCAGTTTCCAACTGAGCGGCAAGTACGTGATGCTATTCAAGGAAACGGCTCAGAAATTGACCAGACGCTTCACCCTGAGCGGACATGTAAGAGACTCCATCGGCGAGACGCTCATAAATGCCACCATTTACGACTTGACTACCCGACAGGGCACAATGAGCAACGAGTATGGTTTCTTCTCACTCACCCTGCCAGAAGGCGAACATCTGCTTCGCATCTCCTATGTCGGTTTTACGGAACAGACCATTAAGCTCAAGCTCACCCATCATCAGGCTCTCGAAATCAAGCTTGACGGCAATACCAAACTGGGCGAGGTCGTCGTTACAGGTGACTTGAACTCACCAGTCATCGGCACCCAAATGGGAAAGCGCTCTCTGTCGCAGACTGACATCAAGACCGAGTTCGCTCTGTTCTCTTCGCCAGACGTGGTGAAAACACTCCAGCGCATCAGTGGCGTACAGGAAGGCGTTGAGTTAGCATCTGGTCTCTACGTTCATGGTGGTAATAACGATGAGAATCTTATTCTGCTCGATGGTTCTCCGCTCTACCAGATTAATCACTCCATGGGACTTTTCTCCTCGTTTAACACCGATATGGTGAAAAACGTCGATTTCTACAAGAGTGGCTTTCCTGCCCGCTATGGTGGACGACTGTCGAGTGTGGTCGACGTGCGTACCAACGACGGTAACATGCAGGAGTGGCATGGCTCCTATCGCATCGGCCTTCTTGACGGAGGAGTACAGTTCGACGGTCCCATCCAGAAAGGCAAGACCTCACTGAACATCGGTCTTCGCCGTTCATGGCTCGACCTGCTGTCGGAGCCTGCCTTCTTTCTACAAAGAAGGATATCGAAAGAAGAGAAAATCGGTCTTAACTACAACTTCCACGACCTGAATGCCAAGTTGACGCACATTCTGAACGACCAGTCGCGTTTGAGTCTGAGTCTCTATTCAGGACGCGATGCCCTCAGCACCAAATACGAGGCTGACTGGAAAATGTCCAATGGCGGCACTGACATAGAACTGACAAAAAATCGCCTGAGATGGGGCAATCTGAACGCTGCCTTGAACTGGAACTACCAACCTTCACCAAAACTGATGACCAACCTGACAGCCATCTACACCCACAATCGGGCTAACATCCACCGTCGCGATGACTATCGTTACGCATCCAATAGCAACATACCCATAGAGATAACCCACCATGAGAACGAGACCCGCTCTACCATCGACGATATCGGATATAGAGCAGAGGCAGACTTCCGTCCTTCACCCCGTCATCACATTCGTTTCGGCAATAACCACACACTCCATCTTTTCCGTCCGCAGACCAAAAAACTGCTAAACTATAACGGCGTGCAGGAAGAGAGTGACACCATCAGCAAGAGTAGCAGCAATCATCATACCTCTCACGAACTGAACTTTTATGTCGAAGACCAGATTTCCCTCAGCAAGCGCTGGAGCCTCAACGGCGGTGTAAACCTATCGTTCTTCACCACTCAGGGTAAGACATTCTCCTACATCGACCCGCGTCTGGCAGTAAAATACCAGATAACCTCTTATCTGTCGGCCAAGGCCAGCTACACCATGATGACCCAGTATATTCACAAGATAACCAACTCTTTCTTAGAGATGCCTACCGACTACTGGGTACCCACCACGGCCAGCCTGCAGCCCATGCGTTCCCACCAATGGGCTGCAGGACTCTACACCCAGTTTGGCAAACAGTGGACTGCCTCTATTGAAGGCTACTACAAGGCAACAAAGCACCTGCTCCAATACTCAAGCTGGTCAGGACTGCAACCTCCTGCAACCTCATGGGAGAACGAGGTCATCGACGGCAAAGGTGTGTTCTATGGCATCGAGGCAGATGTAAGCTATCATACGCAGAAGATTCAGCTCGACGCAGCCTATACCCTTTCATGGAACAAACGGAAGTTTGACAAGTTCTATGATGACTGGTATTACGACAAGTTTGACAACCGTCACAAACTGAACCTGACAGGACGTTTCAAGCTCAGCAAGAAGACGGAGATGTTTGCTGCATGGACTCTACATAGCGGCAATAAGATGACGCTGCCGACTCAATACGTCGAATTTCCATCGCTGCCCGCCATCGAGTCTGCTGACATGAAGACCTTCTTCTTTGGCAATGGCGATATCATGCAACGCGGATTTATCTATGAGCGGCCCAATAACACTACGCTGCCTGCCTATCACCGACTCGACCTCGGGTTCAACTTCTATCACACAACGAAGCACGGTCACCAACGCATCTGGAACCTGTCGCTCTACAATGCTTACTGTCACATCAACACCATGTGGACAGAAGCGAAAATCAAAGACGACGGCACTATCCGTATCAAGTCGAAAGGCTTCGTACCCATCGTACCATCATTCAGTTACACCATCAAATTCTAAGAGATCATGAAGAAAAAGCATCTGTCAACATACGTTGTAGCCGTATTCACTATTTTGTCGTTCTACGCCTGCAAAGACGAATTCGACATCGCCAATCTCAACGAGCCACAGAAACTCAACGTCAGCTGTTATCCCTCCACAGCCGACACCACATGGATAAGAGTAGGGCGCACCATTCCCGTCGGCAAGCATTCGCATGCAGACGAGGGCCTTACCATCGGAAATGCCCATATTATATATAAGGTGAACGACCAACAGCGTGAAATCGCCCAGCAGATTCCTGGACTGTACTATGCCTGCGGCCCTCAGAAGGTGGGCGACATCATAACACTCGAAGTGACAGCTGAGGGCTTTGAAGGTGTTAAGTCGGAGGCTATCGTCCCAAATGTCATACCTATCAGAATCGACGGACTGAAAAGGGTCAGTGTATATAGCCATAGTCAAGCCCGTTTCGAAACCTACGACCAACTGACGGCCACCTTTAGCGACCCACAAGAGACCACAGACTACTACGCTGTCAGGGTCAGAGCCATCAACTATAAGGGCTACGCCTACGGACAAGCCAATCCTATCTACGACGAAAATGGTGAGATAGACTACTATCAGACCCGTTGGTCACTTGGTAATGGAAGAGGCGCCTATGCCGACTACCTGAGCCATCAGGAGAAGTATCCAGAAGCAGAATGGCACATGGAGCTACAGGACTCCGCCTACAGCTACCCCATCATCAACAACGAAGACGAGCCATTGCTAAATCCAATAAGCGAGATGGACGAGAACTTCGGATTTGACAGCGACTTCTTCAGGGAGTTCTACATCTTCAGCGATGCTTCCATCAACGGTCAGACATACACGCTACACTTGAATGTTGCGACTAACGCCACCGTGTCTCACTATGAGTTCCTCATGCGCTATCAAGTGCAGCTTTACCACATCACGCCAGAACTCTACCGCTACGTAAAAGCCCTTAACGACGTAGAGAACAACGAATTGGCGCAGAGCGGTTTCTCCCTGCTAACGCCCACCCCATCCAACATCCTTAACGGTGTTGGCATCATGGGCGGATACAATGTTACAGAAACAGAATGGATCACCAAGACATATTATTAAACCTATGAAAGAGATAAAGGACAAATCACTCAAATTCGTACTCCGTCACTATCAGACGGGGAAATTCGACACCAGACAGGCAATCCGCAATGTCTCGCCAGTAAAGGTCATCCCACTCTGGCGCAAGGTGGCCGTAGCCGCCTCGTTCACACTTCTGCTGCTTGTTGGAGCCTATGCCGCCTACACTACAGGGGTGCTTCCCCACCCCACCGATGGCGCAAAAGTCGTACAACCCTCGACCATCACGGCTCCACAGCCTCGACATTTCCACTTCGACAACACGCCACTGCCTGAAGTTCTTAAGGTGCTGGGCAAGCATTACCACGTCAAGCTGACAGCCGACGACACCAGCAAACATCTGACGGCCGATTTCGACTCTGACAATCTTGAACAGACCATTGAGATGATAGAGCATGTTTTAGACGTAAAAATAACGATTACTCGAAAATAATGCTTAACTTTGCAACCAGTTATGGCATTAATTAAGAGTTATCGCGGTCTGGCACCCAAATGGGGCAAGGACTGCTATTTCAGCGAGAACGCCACGATTGTGGGCGATGTAACGATGGGCGACGAGTGTTCTGTTTGGTTCAACGCCGTCGTCAGAGGCGACGTGGCTCCAATTACGATTGGCAACTGCACAAACATACAGGACGGGAGTTGTGTTCACGTGACCCATGAGACAGGTCCCACACACATCGGCAACTACGTCACTATTGGGCATAACGTCACCGTTCATGCCTGCACCATCCACGACAACGCACTCATCGGCATGGGCTCTACTCTGCTCGACGGATGCGAGATCGGCGAAGGCAGCATTGTAGCCGCAGGGGCTCTAGTACTCCAGAACACGAAGATTCCCGCTGGTGAAATCTGGGGTGGCGTGCCAGCCAAGTACATCAAACCCGTGCGTCCAGGACAGACCGACAACGCCAAGCATTACGTGGAATATTCTAAATATTATTTGAACGAAGAGTAGCTACCACATATTCGCTCTGGGTACCAATGCGGAACCTGCCGCCCCAGATGCCTATGCCCGAAGAGACATAGAATTGAGTCTGGCCGCGCTGATGGCTACCCCAGGAGCATTCGTATACGTGATCTGTAATCCAGGATATAGGCCATACCTGTCCGCGATGGGTATGACCACTGAGTTGAAAGTCTACACCAGCTTCTTCACTGAGATTGAGGTCGTAAGGCTGATGATCGAGCACTATGGTATATTTGTTTCGATCGGGAACGAGCCTCTTAACAGATTTGCGATGCATGTTAGTACGATCGTCACGCCCTACGATGACGATACTACTGTCGATGACAGCAACCTCATCGATCAGCAGATGGATACCCGCATCTTTATAGAACTGCTTGGCTTCAGGATGTCCTGCATAGAACTCATGGTTACCCAAACAGGCATAAACCGGTGCCTCTAGTCTCAGAAACTCCTCGTACATCCGTTCTTCTTTCAAAGGGCGCATGCTGCCATCAATAATGTCGCCTGCAATTAGGATAAAGTCAGGATGCTCGCTATTAATCATATCCACCCAACGGGCCAGCTCTTTTCGCGTGTTATGGTAGCCAATATGGAAGTCGGAGGCCATGACGACCTTATACTCACGAGGCAGAGGCTTTGACGAATTCAACTCTAAAGCCACGCGCACCTTATTATTATAATGAAGATGACCATACAAGAAGATGCCAAACAGCAGGACAAAGATGGCGAGTGAGGTATGGCCGTTATGAAACAAGAAGGTTCTCGGAACTAGGTGGAATAGCCGGCCAAGGTCGAGCACCAGGAAAAGTATTACCAGATAGAGCAACACGAAGATAGACGACGTACCAATATCATAGGCCGCCCGAGCCACAGGCAACGGACAGGTATCAAACTTACGCGCGAAGTTCATAAACAGCATTGCAAAGCAGAACACACCAGCAGCAATAAGCAGCGATTTCCAAAGAGCAGCAAAAGGGAGCACCATCCATACATGCCAAGCCACATAAACCAAAGCTACAACAGGCAACACCATAAAGATTATCATCCACATATATTTCATCAGTTAAGTATGTCACACCTATTTGAAAGCGATACGGGCACAAAGATACGAATTAATTTTGTAAATAAGAAAAATATCAGTATCTTTGCATTCGATTAACAACCAATAGACTTTAATATCTTTGTTACATAGGATAAAAATGAGGAAAAAGGATTTGCTTTTAGGACTGGTGATACTTCTGAGCAGCGTCTGCTACGGACAAAAACAAGAAATACATATACTCGCCACCAACGACATGCATGCCAACATCGATGCCTTTCCCCAACTGGCGGGCATCGCTGACAGTCTTCGGGCACTCTACCCATCATTACTCATTCTCTCGGCTGGCGATAACAGAACAGGCAACCCCATCAACGATGCGTATAAAATTTCTTCATACCCCATCGTGGCTTTGATGAATCAGGTAGGTTTCAATGCCACGACACTTGGCAATCACGACTTCGACGTTCACTCGTTAGCGCCACTCATGGGTTATTCCAACTTCAGTTATATCTGCGCCAATATCTCTTCACCCGACGAGGCCGGACTACACATCGTACCTACCCAGATTTTCGACGTTGACGGCATGAAGATTGGCATTATCGGCTTGGTGCAGGTAAACAGTCAAGGACACCCCGATACACATCCCGATAATGTGGAAGGTATCAAGTTCTCACTTCCTACAGAGGTCATTACCCAGTATGAAGACTTCAGCCACCAGTGCGATGCTACGATACTCCTATCGCACATCGGCTATGCCGAAGACGTCAAGATGGCCAATCTATATCCATGGATTGATTTGATTATCGGAGGTCACACCCATACTCAACTCTCTGCCGATGAGCCTTTACACAATGGCGTGCTAATCACCCAGAACAAGAACAAACTATCGATGGCTACTCATATCACCTTAACCATCAATAACGGACGTGTAACAGATAAAAAGGCAGAATATATCCCCGTGAAATGCTCTACACAGAAGAATCTGTTAGTAGACGCTATGGTACAGTACTTTAACAAGAATCCCTATTATGAGCAGGTTATAGCAAAGGCCGACAGATCCTTCAAGGAAAGAGACGAACTGACCTTCATGATGTGTGACGCCTTTATCGAAGAAACCAAGGGAGAAATCTGCATTGTGAACAATGGCGGTGTACGCATTGACTCTCTGCCAGCTGGCGATATCACCATGCGAGATGTCTTGTCGATGGATCCTTTTAACAACGAAGCTGTCGAGATGCATCTGACAGGAGAAGAAATCACAAGACTGCTTAACACATACGGTCGCGGTTCTCTGTATCATCTGCCACGCGTTGGAGGTGTTGTCTGCAAAGCCTCTATCGACAAGAAAGACAAGAAGAAAGACAGGCTGAAGCACATCAAGGTTATGACACTCGACGGCAAGAAATTAGACCTAAACAGAACATACAAGGTAATCACAAACAGTTATGTGGCCAGCATATGCCAGCCATTACTTAACTGCTCGTATAATTCACTTAATGTACATACATCCGACTTGTTAATCGGTTATATGAGGAAGCACGGAACGATACACCCCAGTGGTGTGAATCACCTGATAGTTACAGAGGACTAACACTACTTAGTACCTTTCCTGTCGCACCGGCCTGCCCCTTGACGAATTGTCCGGCTTTATCGCCTTGTTCCATCAGATAAGAAGCATCAGAAGTCAATCGGTTCATCTGCTGCTCAAACTGCGCATAGTCGCAAATTTCAAAACCACCACTTGTCTTCAAGCCTTGTGCTTCCTGGAACTTCTGGTTGTTTGGACCAAAGAACACGGGTATATCCCAAACAGCAGCCTCCAGCAGATTGTGTATGCCTACACCAAAGCCTCCTCCGACATAAGCCACATCACCATAATGGTAAATGCTTGACAGCAGACCGAAACAATTGACAATCAAAACCTCAGCATCACGCACATTCTCTTCTGTGGCTTCTGTATAACGGATTACACGACGACCTTCAAGCAGTTTCTCTATCTGCTGCAAATGCTCCTCGCCAATCACATGAGGAGCAATAATCAATTTCCAGTCATTATATCCATTGCGTCCGGCTTTGTCACCCAGCTTGTCTAGGAAGTACTTAATAAATATCTCCTCATCAGGCAGCCAACTGCTCCCTGCCACAAAAACCTTAGAAGAGTTTTCACTCTTCACTCCTATAAACGCCTCAACTACTGGTAACTGCTTGGCAGCCTCCTTAATCTGAAGGACACGATCGAAGCGGGTATCGCCTACCACCGTAACATCAGTAATGCCAATCTTTGCCAACAATTCCTTGCTGACTTCGTTCTGAACATAGAAATGCGTAAAGCACTTCAGCACACGAGAATACTGGCGACCATACCACTTAAAGAACACTTGGTCGGGACGGAAGATGCTCGACACGCTATAGACAGGTACATGTCTATGCTTCAGAATATGAAGGTAGTTATACCAGAATTCGTACTTGATGAAGAATGCCATGACAGGACGAATGGTACGCAGGAAACGACGAGCATTTGTAATCGTGTCGAGTGGCAGATAAGTGATAATGTCTGCTCCTTCATAGTTCTTACGAACCTCATAGCCTGATGGCGAGAAGAAGGTCAGCAATATCTTATACTCAGGATGCTCCCTACGCAACTGCTCCATCAGAGGACGTCCCTGCTCAAATTCTCCCAGCGACGCGGCATGAAACCATACATACTTCGCATTGGGGTCAACCTGTTCTCTCAGAATACGAAAGGCATCACGCTCTCCGCGCCACATCTTACGAACCTTCTCATTGAAACGGCTGTAGACGGCAACTCCCAAGAGATATAGATAAATGACGATATTATACATTATCCAAGTACTTCTATAGCACGACGCATTCTTGCAATAGTCTCTTCCTTGCCAAGGAAGGCTGAGATGTCAAACATGCCGGGTCCCTTACCCTCGCCAACGAGTGTCAGGCGCCAGGCATTCATCACATTTCCAAGTTTATACTCTTTCTGCTCAACCCAAGCATGAACAATCTGCTCCTGATTCTCCAAAGAGAAATCATCAATTCCTTCGAGAACTCCGATAAGCTCTGTCATCACCTGTGCTGAGTCTTCCTTCCAGCGTTTCTTGGCAGTCTTCTCATCATACTCAGTAGGAGCAACGAAGAAGAACGAGCAGAGTGGCCAGAGTTCTTTGACAAACGAAACACGATCCTTCATCATCGATGTGACCTGAAGGATACGCTCTGAGGTCTCATTGGGACAATGCTCTTTAACGATTGGCTCGAAGAGCGCCGCAATTTCCTCGTTCGATTTCTTGAGGATATACTCATGATTAAACCAGACAGCCTTCTCGAAAGCAAACTTAGCACCAGCCTTAGAACACTTACTGATATCGAAAAGTGGAACAAGCTCGTCGAGGGAAAATATCTCTTGTTCAGTTCCAGGATTCCAACCTAACAAAGCAAGGAAGTTGATGACTGCCTCAGGGAAATAACCATCCTCACGATAACCACGAGAAGTCTCGCCGCTCTTCGGATCCTTCCACAACAAGGGGAATACGGGGAAGCCTAGACGGTCGCCGTCACGCTTCGAGAGTTTCCCCTTACCATCGGGCTTCAAAAGCAAAGGGAGATGAGCAAACTGTGGCATTGTATCCTCCCAGCCAAAAGCCTTATAAAGAAGCACATGCAGGGGTGCACTCGGCAACCACTCCTCACCGCGGATGACATGTGAGATTTCCATCAGATGGTCGTCAACGATATTGGCCAAATGGTAAGTGGGCAACTGGTCTGCACTCTTATAGAGCACTTTATCGTCGAGAATATCTGTTTTTACTCGCACTTCACCACGTATAAGGTCGTTCACCAATACTTCCTGTCCAGCGTCAATCTTAAAGCGAACCACATACTGTTTGCCATCAGCAATCAGCAGTTCAACCTCTTCTTTAGTCAGCGTCAGCGAATTACGCATCTGACCACGGGTATGACAGTCATACTGGAAATTCTGGATCTCAGCACGTTTGGTCTCCAATTCCTCTGGGGTATCAAATGCAATATAAGCCTTGTCAGCATCCAATAACTGCTGAACATATTTCTTATAGATATCGCGGCGCTCACTCTGGCGGTACGGACCCTTATCACCTCCGAACGACACGCCTTCGTCAAACTTGATTCCTAACCACTTGAACGACTCGATGATATATTCCTCGGCACCAGGCACGAAACGATTTGAATCCGTATCCTCAATACGGAACACCAGATCACCACCATGCTGCTTGGCAAACAGATAATTATACAAGGCGGTACGCACACCACCGATATGTAAAGCTCCCGTAGGACTTGGTGCAAAACGCACTCTTACTCTTCTTTCTGACATACTTTTTCTTAAATTTGCCTGCAAAGGTACGAAATTTAATTTTATTTTTGTATTTTTGCAACCATAAATACATATAAATACGTAGAAATGAGTAGTTTTAACCTCAAAAACGACACTAGTTGGCGTGATTTTCTCATCCGTACAGGACTAATAATAGTTACTGTAGCCATCATCGTATGGCTGATGCCTCGTAGCACCCATAATACATTCAGGATTGAAAAAGGAAAGCCCTGGACCTACGCAGATTTGAAAGCCCCCTTCGATTTTCCAATCTACAAAAGTGACGAAGCTGTAAAAGCAGAGCGCGATAGTCTGATGAAGCAATACGAGCCCTACTATACCTTCAACAGCGAGATTGTTGGCAAGCAACTGCGCGAGTTTGCCAAAGATTATAGTGACGGTATACCTGGACTACCCAACGACTATATCAGCATCATAGCCAACCGTCTTCGTGCTATTTACACACAAGGTATCATGAACAGCTCTGAATATGCTCGGCTTACAAAAGACACCTCACAGGTTATCCGTATCGTCAATGGAAAAAATGCTGTCAGCATACAGATTACAAAAGTCCATTCTGTCATCTCTGCTTATGAACAGATTTTCCTTGACCAAACTTTGGCTGCACATAGAGAGATCTTACAAAAGTGTAATCTTAACGACTACATCACACCCAACTTGATTTACGACAAGGAACGCAGCGAAGCCAGTCTCAATGACTTGCATAATAGTATTGCTCTGGCAAGCGGACTTGTACAGCGAGGTCAGAAAATCATTGACCGAGGCGATATTGTTGACACCAAGACTTATAATATCCTCCAATCGTTTGAAAAAGAAATGCAGAGACGTGAAGAAGGAAACGAACGAATCAGCCTTACCATCATGGGACAGATTCTATATGTGTTTATCCTGATAACCTGTTTCACCGTATATCTGACACTTTTCCGCAAAGACTATTTTGAGAAGATACGTTCCACCGCTATGTTGTACGCCCTAATCATCATCTTTGTCATTATAGCATCGATGATGGTTAAACATAATGTTCTGCATATCTATATCCTGCCATTTGCAATGGTGCCCATTTTCATACGAGTGTTCATGGACTCTCGAACCGCCTTCGTTGCGCACGCCACCATGGTGATGATTTGTGCCAGTTTCCTACAATACCCATTGGAATTTATTGCTGTAGAATTAGTTGCAGGGCTCACAGCCATCTTCTCGCTGAGAGAACTGTCAAGCCGTTCACAACTGTTCTGGACTGCAGTTTTTGTAACTTTTGCGGCAGGATTATCAAACCTGTCACTTGACTGGATACGCAATAATGACCTAACAAAAATCAGTTATAGCGAATATAACTACATAGCCATCAATGGTGTTTTATTGTTCTGCTCCTACCCCTTGCTTTATTTGATAGAAAAAGCTTTTGGCTTTACGTCAAACATTACACTCATCGAACTTTCGGATATGAACAAGACACTGCTCCGAAAGATGAGTGAAGTAGCTCCTGGCACATTCCAGCACTCTATTCAGGTTGGTAACCTCGCCGCAGAGATTGCCAATAAAATAGGAGGAAAGAGTCAGTTGGTACGTACTGGTGCTTACTATCACGATATTGGTAAGATTATTAATCCTATCTACTTCACAGAAAACCAATCGGGTGTTAATCCCCATGAGAAAATGGGATCAATTGACAGCGCACAGATGATTATCAGTCACGTAACGGAAGGTATTAAACTGGCTGAGAAATATAATCTCCCAGACATCATCAAGGACTTTATTACAACTCATCATGGATTGGGCAAAACAAAATATTTCTACGTACAATATAAGAATGCTCACCCCAACGATGCGGTCGACGACCTGCTTTTCACCTATCCTGGTCCTAACCCATTCACGAAAGAGCAGGCCATTTTGATGATGGCCGACACCGTAGAAGCTGCATCACGTTCCCTACCCGATTATACAGAAAAGACTATTAGAGAACTCGTAAACCGGCTTATTGATGCTCAGGTGGAAGAGGGCTATTTCAAAGAATGCCCAATCACATTCCGCGATATTGCTTATGCAAAAACAGTACTCATTGAGAAACTGAAAACAATATATCATACCCGTCTTAGTTATCCTGAGCTAAAAAAATAAGCCTTCAGATTGCACAAAAACACCTCTTTGTGTGCATAAACCTGCACAAAATTGCACATTTGTGCAGGTTTGTGTGCATTTTTCGTTAAACTTCGTTAACTTTGTGAGCGCGAACAGGGATAATTAGGACAATACTTTTACCTTTGCAGCCGATTTTAGCAAAAAATTGTTTAAGGATATGAAAAAAATCAATGTCATGCTTGTCGGCGCAATACTGGCAATAGCAACACCAGCCACAGCAGGTGGCATCTTAACCAACACAAATCAAAGTATTGACTTCCTCAGAAATCCTGCTCGCGATGCAGCCATCGGACTTGATGGTGTATACAGCAATCCTGCTGGCGTAGCATTCCTTCCTGAAGGTTTCTATCTCGGAATCAACTGGCAATACGCCCACCAGACTCGTACTATCGAATCCACCAATCCCCTATTTGCCCTTGGCAAGAAAAACAACGGAGCAACGGTAAAGACCTTCGAGGGTGTGGCAGACGCTCCTTTTATTCCCTCAATCCAAGCTGCATACAACAAAGGGAATTGGAGTGCCCAGTTTAACTTCTCTGTTCCTGGTGGTGGTGGAGCCTGTGAATTTGGTGATGGTCTCGGATCATTTGAGAGCGTTGTAGGTAGTATCGCAAACCAACTGAAGCCACTCGGGGCTAATGGCTACGATATGGACGGCTACATGCAGGGACGCCAGTACTATTTCGGATTCCAGCTCGGCGCTGCTTATAAGGTAACAAAGAATCTCTCTGTTTATGGGGGTCTGCGACTGCTTTATGGTACAGCGACCTACAAAGCAAAGATTAGTAACATCATGGTAGGTACCGAGGGTGGATATGTTGATTTCAGCAGTTTCCTTCAAGGTGCCGAGACCACTATTGACGGCGGACTTAGCAAGATTAACGCAGGTATTGCACAGTATGAGGCTGCAGGGGCACCCGTCCCCGCTGAACTCACACAACAGAAAGCGCAGTTAGAGGGCACCAAGCAGAGCCTCAACTCCCTGCAGAAATACTCTCAGGGTGTGAATCTTCTCTGTAACCAATCATCAGTAGGTATCGCTCCCGTCATCGGCATCGACTATAAGTTCGGACGCTTCAACCTCGCCGCTAAGTACGAGTTCAAGACACAGATTCACATGAAGAACGAGTCGACAGTAAATGAGGCCAGTGAGATTCCCGCTGTCAATAAATTCCGCGACAGTGAGAAGATTGACGAAGATTCTCCCGCACAACTCGCTGTCGGCGCAATGTGGAACATCACCGATGACGTTCGCCTGAACCTTGGTTATCACCACTTCTTTGACACCAACGTCAGCTGGTATAACAACACACAGGACCTGCTTGGTGGTGGCACAAACGAATATCTGGGCGGCGCAGAGTGGGACCTCAACGACAAGCTGACCATCTCTGCTGGCGGACAGCTGACTCGCTATCAACTCACTGACGAGTATATGAATGATATGTCATTCGTTGTCAACAGCTACAGCTTTGGTTTTGGATTCAACTATAAGGTTGCCGACAACATCACACTAAAGGCAGCCTACTTCCAGACAAACTACGATCACTATAAGCGTGAGGACTATCCCCAAATTGGTGTTAGCGACGACTTTACTCGTACAAACCATGTCCTCGGCATCGGCTGCGAGATGAGATTCTAAAAAAGTTATAACGGATCTACATCGTAGTAGATTTGAAGAGAACCATAGCGCTTGTCCTGAAGCATCAGCTGCTGGGCAAGCGCTAAATATTTGCGAACTTCAGACATATTGATACCTTGTTCGAACTTTAAGACAAGTTTACGAATAGCGAGTGACTTGACCTTAGCGACGGCTGGCTTATCTGGTCCAAGAACTCTGGTTCCGAACCATTGGCACAACCTACTGGCAAGTTCCAAACCCGCCATTTCCACAACACTCTCAGAACGATGTTTCAAATAGACTTCCACTAAACGATAATAGGGCGGATAATGGAAATGCCGACGCTCGGCAATCAACGAGCGATAGAACGACGCATAATCATTATTGACGACTTGCTGAATCACAGGAATATCCGGACTTTTCGTCTGTAGAATTACCAAACCACGCTTTCCCTTGCGACCAGCTCGTCCACTCACTTGAGCCATCATCATGAAGGCATGCTCGTAAGCTCGGAAGTCTGGGTAATTAAGCATCGTATCGGCATTGAGGATGCCTACCACTGATACCTTATCGAAATCCAGTCCTTTTGAAATCATCTGTGTACCAATGAGCAGATTGGTACGCCCCGCTGAGAAGTCATTAATGATACGCTCATAAGCTTGACGACTACGGGTGGTATCAAGATCCATACGGGCAATACGTGCCTCAGGGAAGATGTCATGAACCTCTGCCTCTATCTTTTCCGTACCATATCCACGAGTCTGCAACTGGGTACAGCCGCAATTGGGGCACTGCGTCGGCACTTGATAAGTATATCCGCAATAATGGCATGTCAGCTGATTCAAGTTACGATGAAGTGTCAACGACACATCGCAATGCTGACAATGGGGAACCCAGCCACACTGCTTACACTCTATCATCGGAGCATAGCCACGACGATTTTGGAAAAGAATAACCTGTTCACCATGGTCTAAAGCCTCGTGAACCTTTCTCAATAATATAGGAGAAAACGGCCCTTTCATCATCTTACGATGCTGCAGGTCTTTTATGTCTATCACCTGGATCTCTGGTAACTCGATGCCTTGATAACGCTGAAACAGTTCTACAAGTCCGTATTTCCCAACCTTTGCATTATGATATGTTTCCAACGATGGCGTCGCCGTACCTAATAGTGTCTTGGCTTTGAACATCTGCGCCAACATAATAGCCGCTGAGCGGGCATGATAACGAGGCATTGGGTCTTGCTGCTTGTAAGATGTCTCATGCTCTTCATCAATAATGACAAGACCGAGGTGCTGAAAAGGAAGGAAAATGGCGCTGCGAGCACCAAGGATCACATCGTAGGGGTTCTGTGATAGTTGTTTCTGCCAGATCTCCACACGTTCTGCATCAGAGTATTTCGAATGATAAATGCCTAATCGGTTACCAAACACTCTATGTAGACGTTCCATCATCTGCACTGTCAGTGCTATCTCTGGCAACAGATACAAAACCTGCTTCTTTTCTTCCAATGCACGCTGAATCAGATGGATATATATTTCAGTTTTACCACTCGAAGTAACGCCATGGAGTAAGGTTACATTCTTCTTTAAGAATGAGAACCGTATCTGATTAAAGGCGTCTTGCTGTACAGAACTAAGAGGCTTTATTTTCTCTGGATGAGGATCTCCTGTCAGATTCAGACGTCCCACCTCCTGCTCATAGGTTTCCAACACCCCTCGTTTTACAAGCGCGTTAATCGTCGGAAGCGAATGTCCCTGATTCAAAAGTTCATCACGCGTCAGTTCTATACCCTCACCTTGATCCCAATGTGAGATAGAGAGATAGTCAACAAAACACTTCAACTGTTTCCCTGCTCTCTGAAGCATATTCAGTGCCACATGAAGAGCCTGTTCATTGCGGAACGGCTCCGTCAGCCTGATATAGAGTTCCGTCTTGGCTTTGTATCCGTCCTCCGCTTTCAATCCAGCAGGCAGCGCCGCTTTGTAGACCTCTCCAATAGGCGACATATAATAGTCGGCTATCCACTGCCAGAATTCAAACTGATGGGGAAGCAGAACGGGAGAAATACCAATCGCCTGAAGGATGTCCTTAGTCTGGAATCCTTCAGGTGACTGGTTATGTATCTTAGAAATAACTCCTACGTACGTTTTATTCTTGCCAAATGGGACAAGGACACGCATTCCCTCTTTCACCCGATTCTCCAGCTGCTGCGGGACGGAATAGGTGAAAAGGCCGTCAAGCGGCAGTGGTAAAATAATATCGGCAAACAAGACTTAGAAATAATAAGCAACAGACAACTGCCAAGCATTCATCTTTCCGCTGCTCTTCGATCCATTCTTACCTATTTTCTCTGCGAAATAGTTCTCAACCTCGAATTCACCAGTCTTACCAAGCGGGAAATTATAACTTACCGAGGCCTGCAGATGCTTGAGTACCATAACACCGGCACCAATATTACCGCTGAGATTTGAAGAACTGAATTTCCACTCTGCTGCGTTTTCAAAAACGTTCTTATTCCCTCCTAAATTAAAGCCGAACTGAGGACCAGCAAACACATATACACTAGCAGCATCACCCAGTCCGAATGCAAATCGGGCATTCACGGGAATCTGAATACTCTGTTGCTTTATCTTATTGCTGAGTACATAACCCTCATTTGTTTCCAGTTCCACATCAGAAGAACGCTGATCGAAAAGCAATGAAGCGTCAATCCCTAATCCGACAACTGGCAATGTGAACTTTGCCGTTGGACCAATAAAGAAGCCCATTTGATTCGAGGAATCCAAGACCTTAGCGTCAAGACTCATACTAGTCACATTCAGGCCACCCTTAACACCAAAATCAATCTGTGCCTTAGCGCTCATCGTTATAGCAGCAAAAGCCACTACTAATGCAAATAACTTTTTCATAATTCAACCGTTTTATGTTACATCTGCGGGGGCAAAGATACGAAAATAATTTGAAACAAAGAATATTTTAGCGGGAAAATGCCGTTTAAAATCAATGTCGCTGTCGGCGAACCGTCACACGGGCAGAACTATTGCTGCTTCCATTACTTTTTGAAGAAGACGACTTCGCTTTGGAAGCCTTGGGCGCTTTCGGACTACGCACAGAAGAAGATACGGCTTTCACCTTCTTGGTGTCCTTACCCTGTAGGGCGGCTATGCTGTCAAGAGAGTCTCTTTTTGCAGAATCGCCGAAAATCGTCTTATGGAAAGCAGCCAACTCCTCCTCGATACGTTTCTGCTCTGCCGACAATTTCTCTTCATCCCCGCCACAAAGCTGCAACAGAGTCTTACCCTGGGCATTGCTTGTTTTGTAAATCTTACCCTTATAACTGTTCATTGTAAAGAAATCATCCATCGACATCGTCGCAGCGTTATTAAGGCTACTAGACATGATAGTCTGACGATTCAAGAATGGTTCCAGGTCGCTATACTTCACCCAGAAAAGGGGGTATTGAGTGGCCTCACCGCCAAAATCATCCTCACGAAGCATCACAGGACAAAGAGCCTGCACCTTGATATGGAACGAGGAATTGGCTTGATCATAATAGGCACTTTCTTTCAGGTAAAACTTCCTCACATCGGCAGAAGGCATATCACTATTGTCGACCTTCAGTCTTCCATTCTTTTCTTCGTAGAAAATATGATAATTGTCAAGAACTGTCTTCATATCAATTCTTGCATCATCAGAGAATCTGTCGCTGCCATCCGTTGGATATTCATAGATGGGGATATAACCATTCTGCGCTAACTTAAAGATATACGTAAACAAATTCAACTGCTTACCCTGCGGCTCCACGGGGTAGTAAAGTCCAACATTCGCATTATCCGTCAGGTCGAGTTCCCGATAGATATCACGACGCCACACTACCTCTTCTGGGATATCCAATGCGGTAGGATACGTCAGCTGAGCACGCATCGACATGGCCGAAGAAGGATTCTTTTGCTGCTCCGTCTGTTGTATACGACTTCTTTTCGGCTGAGCCACAACGGAACCAGCCATCAGCACTATCATAATAAAGAATAATAATCTCTTCATATCTTCATCATTTTACGATTACTTCCATTGGATTCTGTAAGGTACGCGTCAGACCATCAGGACCGACTACCGTCACACGGGAAATGTAGAAACGGCGGTTGCGTGAGAGTTTGCGGAACGTATCTTTCTGGCGAGCGGAGAACGAGGCTCCCTCAGAAGCCATCGGAACGGCATTACCCATATTATCAAAAAAAACAGTCTCGAAACTCTGTACACGGAAAGCGATGTCAAGGATTCCGTCATCAATAGCGGCTCCGATGTTTGCGGCTGCCACCAATTGTCCCTTTGCCAGACCTCCACCTTTATAGCGGATAGGATTACCGTGCTCATCCTTCATAGAGATATAAGGTGTAGGATCAGGCAACTTACGAACACGGAATTTATATTGTCCCATCTGCTGTGGATGACCAGTATTCGTAGAGGTTACGGTTATCACCGCATCCTGCCCTATCTTCGAGGGTCTGGCAATATACTTACCTGTACCTACCGCCTGAAGCGTTCCGTTGGTCATCGATGCCTGTACCTTATTCAACGGCACACCTGGCACGCTCACGCTGATGGGATTGTTATAACCTGCGTACAGCATGTTCATCAGGTCGGCAGAGACAGTAGCACTCGGTTCAACAACGGTATAGTCTTGAGAAAACTCACGACGAATGCGGTCGCCATTACCATTGACAGTTTCCATATAACCTTTAAGGGTAAAATCCCCCGTTCGCCCACAAACCGTTTCATATAGACCATCTTTCAGGTTCACTTTCTGACCGCCAATATAGATATCCGGCACTTGAGTCGTATCCACAGCGGCCATCACAATACGAGCAGAGAAACGGTCTCCCCTTACAATAGTTTTGGAACTGGGAATCACAAAGGCTTCGAGCAGATTGACACGAATATCCTTCATATCTATATTAGAGGCCAGCGTGTGAAGCACTTCTCCTTCGGCATAGCGCACATCACTCTGCAATTTGGAGAGCAATGTGACAGCAGCTGCAGCTGGCATCGACTCAAACATATACTCCTGCCAGTTCTTACCCATAGTTTGAGCATTCTTTGGAATTTCCGTAGTCAGATTACTGGCAATGATCCGCTTCTGCTTCTCATCGCCAACCATCTTCAGCATCCGCTGACGGAAAGAGTTGATGGCTTTGAAGAGTTCACCGCCCCGTCCGCTACCAGGTGCAAGCATCACCTGATTAGCAGCCTCCAGATCTTCCTTATTCTTAATGTCATGAATATCCCCGTCGCTGCCGTCTGCCTCACGAACGATGGCTGTCTTCAGTTCCATAGCGAGATTGTAGAGCGAGTCACTCATCTGGCGCACCTGCTGGGCCTTGTCATACCATACCTTTGTCTTCTGCGGATTAGCCTTCATCTGCTCCTCAAAAGTCTGGTAAATAGACAAGTTCTGCTTCGATGAGTTGCCAGTAGTTCGATTCAGGCTGTCTTCCACAATCGAGAAGCCGTTGAGCACCTCACTGGAAACGTTGAGTGCCAACAGCGCCATCAAGACGACATACATAAGATTTATCATCTTCTGGCGAGGGGATATCGGTCTTTTCCGGATTGCCATAACCTTATACGTTCATCTTTGCAGTCATAGCCTCAATCATACGGGCGTAAATCTTATTAAGCTCTGCGATCTGAGCAGCCATTTTACGGGTCTGTTCGTTAATCTCATCAATCGTTCCAATCTGTGAACTGGCGCTTTTCAGTTGTATCTCATAAACCTTACAGATACCCGTCAGTGTACGGTTCAGATTCTCCATCTCTTCAGAATCTGTGGTCAGTTTCTGGCTCTGTTCCGAAACTTTTGAGAGTGTTTCCGTCAGACGCTTCAACTCTTCAACATATCTGTTCGTTGCCATCTCAAGTTCCGTATTGATTGGAGCAGCTGAAATTGATGATACAATTGGAGTTGTAGAAACTGCTGATACTGACGATAGTTTTGACACCTTATCACTTACAACTCCAGCTGCCATTTTCTCTTCTCCCGGATGCAAGTTGAGTTCCATTCCTTCTGTTGTCTTATCAAACGGGCGGTCAAAAGCAGAAATAAAGAAGACGAAAACCTCAGTCCCCATACCAAGGAACAGGAAGAAATTAGCTCCTGGTAGGTGAGTCAGTTTAAAAAGCGTACCTAGAATCACAATAGACGCACCCCAGCTATAGGCATAATTAAGGAATGTCTGTCCTGGCACGCTGTCCATCCACTTTTGCAAGCGGTAAACAATATTGTATTTACTATATGTTGTCATAACTTCTACGTTTTTTTATCACTTCTTTCCTTTTAGTTTAACCTTTTCACTGGTAGTGTTTGCCATACTGCGCACACAGCGGAAACCTATATAGCTTCTTGGCTGATTCTGATACTCAGAAGTCCGCCATGCCGAACGAATATATGACTCAGGATCCTTCCAAGAACCTCCACGCACACTCTTTTTCTTTAATCGATAGGGATCCTCTGGAGCAGCATTGTATTTCAGCTGTGGGTTTATGTCGTTCATGGCCTCCACACCTGCTTCTGTATAGATGGTACTAGTCCATTCTGCCACATTACCCGCCATATCATAGAGGCCATTGCTGTTAGCTGCATAGATACCGACTCGGCTTGTTATCAAGTTGCCGTCTTTGGTATAATTGCCATTATCCGGTTTAAAGTTTGCATAGAAGCAGCCCTTACCATTAGCCACATCCTCATTATCCCAAGGGAACTCGTTCTGATCCTTACCACGAGCCGCATATTCCCATTCTGCCTCTGTTGGGAGACGATAACGCTGCACATAGCGAGCCGCTGGGCCAAGTCCCTTCAGAAGATATTCTGTGCGCCACGCACAGAAGGCATTAGCCTGTTCCCACGTCACACCGACCACAGGGTAATCGTTATAAGCAGGATTTGAGAAATAATAACGAAGGTACATCTCATTGTCTGCATTTGGGAAATCGTTCACCCAACAAGTGGTATCGGGAAAAACATTGACGATATAGGTATTCAAGAAATCCCAAGGACCAGTCAGCTGACGATTGATAGTCTCTCTAACAATCTTGCCCTCGTCATCAATATATGCAGTATCCTTGGATATCCATACCTGTTCGTTAGGATCAATAGCAACATCGGTATTCAGTTGACGTTCCT
Organism: Prevotella sp. FD3004; assembly: GCF_000746155.1. Classification (NCBI taxonomy): domain Bacteria; kingdom Pseudomonadati; phylum Bacteroidota; class Bacteroidia; order Bacteroidales; family Prevotellaceae; genus Prevotella; species Prevotella sp. FD3004. The sequence continues at coordinate 474,776 of NZ_JQKR01000008.1, forward strand.
GAGGATTCAAACGATTCCGACGCAAAGCTGCTGCCGTATAGTCATATACCTCATAACGATAGTTTAGCTGACGATAATCCAGCATCTTATCTCCTGTCACAGGATTGGTAACATACATAGCATCAATGATTTCCTTTTCATCCTCATTCGGGCGTCTCGGCAAGGGCTTTTTCCAATTCAACACAGAGCCGATCTCCTCTCCGTCTTTATCTGTCTTAACAGACTTATAAGTCTCATCAAACTCAGAGAGTCGTTCTCGCAAGATTGAGTCACGGACATAATTCACGAACTGTCGATACTTCGAATTGGTAACTTCTGTTTCATCCATCCAGAAGCCATCCACCGAAATATCACGCAAAGGTGTTTTCTTACCCCATAGGCTATCTTGTTTCACAATACCCATCTTCAGGTGTCCACGTTTCACAAGCACCATGCCATAAGGTGTCGGTTCGGTAAAGCTCTTGCCTCCCATTCCTGTTACTTCACCACCGCTGGCAGACAGTATCTTGCCACCGAAGCAACTCGACAGCAGCAAAGTCAGTGCCATGCACATTCCTATCGTTATCTTGTTCATATTTCAACAATTTAGAGTATTCTTACACTCTTATGCAGATTCTTACTTTTCTTATATAGATTCATTTCCGTTTGATAGCCCACGAATAATTCATGACTGCCATTTCCTACATGGATGCCCGAGGTATAGACTTCATAGCCATATCCTATGTAGACACCACGGAAACGCCCTCCAACCAATACTGTCACAGAGTTCGTCGGACTGTATGTCAAGCCTGCATACATCAATTTTCTATCATGTTCATACTTCAGTCTGCCTGTCACATCGGCTCGCCAAGTAGTACCATCAGTACGTCCCAACACAGAGGTGTGTATAGATAAAAACGGATGACTCAGTTGAATATTGTATCCACCCGTCAAATAATATATGGAAGAGATTTCCAACTCATTGGCCTCGCCCAGTTCCACTTTCGGAGAATTCAGATGTAATGCGGAAACACCAACATACCAGCTTCGTGTCTGATAATACAGTCCAGCGGACAAATCTATAGCCGTCCCATTCACGGAAGTGGTTGCAAAAGCAGGATCACCTGAAATATCGACATCCAACTTGCTGCCATCGAAATTTTCACTTAACATCCCAGTTTGTATACCTGCACAGACTTTTCCACCAGACATCTGACGCTGATAGGTATATTGCAAACTTAACCGTTTATGAGTAAACAAGCCTATGGCATCATTAAGGAACTGAATACCGACACCATGACTTGCGCCCAAGGCATAAAATGGCATATCAGCAGCTGCATACATGGTATGTGGGTTGTGCTCAAAGCCAGCCATTTGAATAGCATAAGCCGCTACCACATTGAGCTTTGCTTCTTTACCTACCGTTGCAGGATTAAAAGATGGCTCCATCGTCCAGTAATGGCTGAAGGATATTTCATTTTGCGCCCATATTTTGCAGGAAGCAAACATCATCAACAACGCTATAGCATAATTTTTATACACATCATAATAACGAAGTATCATACAAATTATTGCACATATACCATCGAATCCTTTTACTTGTTAAAGTAATTGAATAATCACCATAAATATCGTTTTTTTTCTTCTTTTCTCATCCAAAACAAGTATTTTTGCAAAAAGAATTAAGAAACAGTTTTAAAACTCAAACAGAATGACTATACTCATCATCGGATTATTAATTCCTTTATTTGGTACTATACTTGGTTCTGCTTTCGTTTTTTTTATGAAGGACGAAATGTCTGTACGATTACAGAAATCACTTCTTGGCTTTGCTTCTGGTGTCATGATTGCCGCATCAGTATGGTCTCTCCTGATTCCAGCAATGGAGATGGAAACCTATAGCGGCAAATGGGCTGTCGTACCTGCCGCCATCGGTTTTTTGATGGGTATGGGTTTCCTTCTGTTAATAGATGAGCTAACACCTCACCTGCATATTGGAACAGACAAGCCTGAAGGACTCCGTTCTCATCTCTCAAAGACAGCGATGCTTGCTCTTGCCGTAACAATCCACAATCTGCCGGAAGGAATGGCTGTCGGCGTAGTTTTCGCAGGAGCAGAGAATGGCACTTCCCAGATTTCCTTAGCCAGTGCTATTGCCGTCTCATTAGGTATTGCGATTCAAAACATACCAGAGGGAGCTATCATTTCCATGCCAATGCGAACTGCTGGCAACAACCGCTGGCGTTCTTTTCTAATCGGTTCATTGAGTGGAGCCGTTGAACCCATTGGCGCTATTGCAGTATTATTATTGGCTTCATTCCTGCTGCCCATTCTCCCCTATATGCTGGCATTTGCCGCAGGAGCCATGTTCTATGTGGTTGTCGAAGAACTAATCCCAGAAGCCTCTAGTGGACAGCATAGCAATCATAGTACCATTGGTTTTTCCTTTGGCTTTGTCCTGATGATGCTGCTTGATGTGATGATGGGATAAACGTTCTATTTGTACTTAAGAGATGCACAGTTTGTCGATTTTCCACAACTGGCAACATTTAATGCACAAACCATCAACATTCCTTCTTTGCAAATAGCCGCAAATTGCTTATCTTTGCATCATCTTTAAAAAGAATTTATATATCTTCGCAACAAAAATGTGTGTGTGTGTGTAAAATGAGAAAATACTTATTCATGTTCATAATGGTGATTCTTGGCGGACTTCAATGTTTCAGTCAAGATAGTTTTCGATTTTACCACATTTATACAAAAGGTTATAGAGTAAAGGCCATCTATCGTGACACCAACAACATCATGTGGGTGGGAACGTCGTTCGGACTTTTTACCTTGCCACAACTGGAGAGTAGAAATCCTAACGGATATAATCGACAGCATCCTGATATGCAGACTGGTATCGATGGCATTTATGAAGACATGAATGGCAGACTTTGGCTAAACACGCATAGCAGACAGGTCATTAGGTATAATCCCCATAACAATCAATTCACCCCCGACATCGACCGTGTATTAGGAGGTTTTAATATTCATGTCGTCAACAAGGACCTCTTCGTCAACATAAAGGATAACAACTGCCTGACCTGGCAAGGCAACAAGCTTTACTACATTAACCTGAATCATAAGAACGTACAGAAACTATTGTTCGACACCACCGATGAGCAGGTTGTGAATGTGATTTCGAACCAGCAATCATACATCGTGTTGACCACGAGACATCTGTACTTCTTCTCATCAATGACCAAGGAGCTGATGCGAAAGGCACCTCTTGTCAACGAAGTGAGCACCTTCCTGTTTCCTATGGTGGCGGATGATAAAGGTAACGTATGGATTAGCGACGATCGCCATGTACGTCAATATGATTACAACAACCAATCCTGGACAACGTCAATGGAATTCCCTTCTACGGTATCGACAATTGAATGCGGACCTGACGGGCATCTATGGATCGGACTGGAGAACGACGGTATCTATATCTGTGACATGAAATTAAATATGCAGCAACACCTAACACACCATGCTGGTGATGTAAATGGACTAAAAGATAATCAAATTTACATGCTGCATTATGAGAAAGCCAATGGGACCATGTGGGTGAGCTACGCTAAAGGTGACATCTCTTTATATAACAAAAGTTTGAACTACGGCATGCTCTATCAGGTGATGGACTCTGGGAATCCAAACGCCATGACCGATGTACTCTCATTTGCACAGACAAATGACGGTAAGGGATTATGGATGGGACTCGAGGATCGAGGCATTTACTATAAACCCTTACACAATGGGGAATGGACAAAGAAGATAGGGAATGCGTCTGTCAGTGTTCTCAAGACCGATATTGATAATGCTTTATGGGCTGGAATCTATAAACAGGGATTACTTCGACTATCGCCCATTGGTAGTCAGCAGTTTTATTTTAAAGGAGAGTCACCTTATGCCATTGCTTTCGGGCCTAAGAACAATATTTATGTGGCCTTACAACGCAAAGGTGTATGGTGCTTAGACCAGACTACAGGAATGACAACCGACACACATCTCGAGGCCCAATTTGTGTTCGATTTGAAATACGTTAACAACAAATTGTATGCCATAAGCACTAACGGTTTCTATACCATGGATGGTAATGGACAGTGGAAGAAAGTTTATAATGGCATGTTCAAACATGGATGTATTGATAGTCAGAACTATGTATATCTGTTAGGAGAGGCCAATAATGCCTTGGGCATGACCGTTCTTAATCCCCAAGGAGAACCTGTTAGTCTTCCATCGGGCCTAGAGAAAGTGCCATCGAAGGTTGCAGCCCTTGACAAAACGGGCAATCTTTGGGCTGTAAGCGGTAATCAACTAGTGCGGCTCAGTCACGGGAAAAAGAATGGTGAGACATGGGACTATAATGTTTTCAATATCAGCCCTGAAACAGAAGATATTTTCTATAATCCCGGTGCAGTGCACATTGACCAGGACAACCATCTCTGGTTAGGCACCGACAACGGCTATCAGTGCATCAATCTAAATGGCTTGCTGGCACATGCCAACAACGAGTCTGAAGAGAAGCCTCTCGTCATTGGCGGCATCAGCGTTAACAATGAGATTCTATCACCCAACCAATTAATAAACGGGCGAGAATTGATTACACACGATGTTATATTCACAAAAAAACTCGAGTTGAATTACAATGAAAATAATATTATGGTGGAGTGTTCCAGCCTGTTCGAAGAGCAGACGATGACCAACACCTATTATTATCAATTACGGGGATTCTCTGATACATGGCAGCCCATAGAACATCAGTCCATTATATTGTGGAATCTGCCTCCTGGCAAATACCAGCTCTATACCAAGACTCAGGATTCACTCGAGAGCCACCTGCTAGACATTACCATCAATCCGCCATTATGGCGCACATGGTGGGCCTACCTTATTTATCTAGTAGTTATCGCTTGTCTTCTATGGATATTGTTCCGCTATTATCGTAACAAACGAGCCTACAAGATGAAGTTGCAACAACTTGAACTGCAGCAAGAGCAGGAAAAGCAATTGAACGAGATAAAACTGCGTTTCTTTACGAACATCAGTCACGACTTGCGGACACCCCTGTCTTTAATAGTCGGTCCTGTGGAAGATTTGGAAGCAAGGACCAAAGACCCCACCTCGAAATCAATGTTGGATATGATTCACCGGAATGCCGACCTTTTACTTTCTCTGGTAAACCAAATACTCGATTTCCGCAGACTGGAACTTGGCAACGAGCGTATGAACCTGACAGACGGTAATATTGTCCCGATAATCAGTGTTGTCTGTGAGTCTTTCAAGCTAAAGGCGAAAAAGGATGGCATTAATCTGACTTTCCTGCCTATGGTGGAAGATGTGGAGATGCAGTTCGACAAAGACAAGATGACAAAGGTTATGATGAACCTTCTGTCAAATGCCTTTAAGTTCAGCAGAATTGGCGGTTGTATCACCGTAAGCATTGACGTGAAAGATCAAAATGCACTGATTCAGGTGGCAGATACAGGAATAGGTATCCCCGATGAAGAAAAGCCTCTCATCTTCAACCGTTTCTATCAGTCGAGCAATAATAATCTCCAAGCTATTGGCAGTGGAATCGGTCTGCATATCGTAAGAGAATATGTTCGTCTGCACGGTGGAGAGATCACGGTTCAAAATAACGAGGGGGGACATGGGTCTATTTTCACCATCACACTGCCCATTCATAAAAGTGAGAGAGACGAGGAATATTGTGAAATCTCAACTGAGCAGCATGAGGCAGAGCATGAGACCACCGTTTTGGTGGTTGATGACAACTGTGATTTCCTGACTTATGTGGGACAAGGGTTGGCAGAAGTTTATAATATTGTAAGTGCTTCGAATGGAAAAGAGGCTCTAAAGCAGCTTCAGACAAACGATGTGGATATCATCATCAGCGACGTAATGATGGACGAGATGGATGGGCTCGAACTTTGTCGTATCGTCAAAACAGACATAGCCACTTCACACATTCCTATCATCCTTTTAACAGCCAAGTCGCAGAGTGTTGACGAACTTGCAGGACTGGAAGCAGGCGCTGATGACTATGTGATTAAACCCTTTAGTATGGGCATTTTGCTTCAGCGTGTTCGTAACCTTGTTGAGCGCAACCAGCAGCACCACCAGCGTTTCAAAAATGAGATAGACATTGCACCATCTGAAATCACGGTGACATCACTTGACGAGCAATTTATCTCCAACGCCATCTCACTTGTAGAAAAACATATATCCGACTCCGACTTCAATGTTGAGGAACTGAGTAGCGAGATGGGGGTACACCGGTCGCAACTCTATAAAAAGCTGCAGCACCTCACAGGGCGCACGCCTATCCAGTTCATCCGACTTCTGCGTCTGAAACGCGGCCGACAGTTACTCGAACAGAGTGGTCTTTATGTTTCTGAGATAGCTTATCAAGTAGGCTTCAATTCACCCCGTGTCTTCTCTAAGTATTTCAAGACAGAGTTTGGTATGACTCCAGACGAATATAAAAGTAACACAAACAACAAATAAAAACAAACAATGAAAAAACTTTTAGCAATGGTGCTGATGCTGTTTACCATAACAGCATCGGCACAAGAGAGTGCGATTCTGAACCAGTTGAAAGCCGACCCCAGAAAGGCATATGGTGGTGACTATCCTTACCCTGCTGATACGTGTCGGATGACAGAGGCACCAAATGGTTATGAGCCATTTTATATCAGCCATTATGCCCGTCACGGGTCGCGTTATTATTGGGAGAAACGACTCTATCTGGATCTTGACACTGTTATGACCATGGCTCATGAACGCCAACAACTGACTGATGAGGGTGAGGCATTCTATAAGCGCTTCATGGCCATCAAGGACGAACTGATGACTGGAGCTACAGAACTGTCACTATTGGGTTGGGAGCAGCACCAGCAGATAGCCCGTAGCATGTACAACCATTTTCCGCAGGTATTCGAAAAGGGTGGCAATGCACTGGCCATTTCCTCACTATCGGGACGAAGCGTTATGAGCATGGTTGCTTTCTGCCAAGAACTAGTCCAATGTAATCCTGCGATAGAGATTCTGGAGCTGTCTTCACGTTTCACACTCGACGGAGTAGTCCCTGATGATAGAGAGAATCCTATAAAGCACAAATATCCCCGTGTGACGCCACGTTGGGAAGCCAACAAAGACAAATTTATATTCACCGATTCTCTGCCAGAGAAGATTATCACACGTGTATTCACCTCTACCGACGGGTTGCCCGGCGGTGCTGGTCATATCGCCGATGACCTTCTGAGACTATACACCTCGCTACCAAATATTAATCATGAGGGACTGATGGGCAGCATCGTGACCGACGAGGAGATTGCAAACAGATGGGAATTCTCCAATCTATACGCATATTCATGGGTATTCGCTCCCCAGTATAATGTAATACCAATTCTTCAGGATATTATCAGAAAAGCTGATGCTGTCATCTCTGGGGACAGTGATCATATTGCCGATTTACGCTTCGGTCATGATACCTATTTAGGGCCATTGACAGTACTGATGGGGCTCAATGGAGCCAATCGCGACCCAGAAGATCCGTATGAAGTAAAAAACACCTACCAAAACTGGCAGACCTGTAAAGCTTCGAATATCCAACTGATATTCTATCGCAGTAAAAGTGCCCATGATGACATTCTCGTGAAATGTCTGCTGAATGGTGCAGAAGTAAGTATGCCTGTTCAGACTAAGGACTATCCCTACTACAAGTGGAGCGACCTTCATGATTGGTACACGGAATTGTGTAGCAAGTAGTCATCTATAGCTGTTTATTCCTATGTTTCTTCGCCTGGATTTTCAAGTTCAGGCGATTTTTGTTTTTTCTATGTTCCAATAGGAATGAGCTTATATGGCATCTTTGTTGCGCCTATATGTCCAAAATGTTTTCTGAGCAAAATTGTATCAGAATTTGCAAACACAAACTCTATTTCTGCCATATTTATTTTCTAACTTTGCAAGCAGAAAGATAACGTCCATAGCAGGTCAAGCCTATATAATTAATAATGTACACATAAGGAAAAATATTATATATCAATCAATTTAAATTTATAAACTAAAACTAAAGTATGAAACAAGTAAGGAAAACGGCAATTCTAGTAGGAGTATTAGCCCTTTCAGGCCTTTTCTACTCGCCGAACGCAAACGCCTCGACTTCAACCACAGAGGTTCAGCAGGCAACGAAGAAGATTACAGGTACTGTAGTTGATGCTATGGGACCCGTCATCGGAGCCAGTGTAGTGGAAAAGGGTACCACGAATGCTACGGTTACCGACTTTGACGGTAACTTTACACTCAATGTGAAACCAGGTGCAACGATTGTCGTGTCGTTTATTGGTTTCGAAACACAGGAGATTAGGGTTGGTGATCAGAACAACTACAAGATTACGATGAAGGACGACAATGCAGTCCTTGAAGAGGTGGTGGTTGTAGGTTACGGTGTCCAGAAGAAAAAGCTGGTTACCGGTGCCACTGTTCAGGTGAAGGGTGAGGAAATCGCCAAACTGAACACCACCAATGCGCTGACCGCCATGCAGTCAAGCACGCCTGGTGTGCAGATTACCCAGAGTTCTTCACAGCCTGGTAAGGGCTTTAAAGTCAACATCCGTGGTGTCGGTACCATTGGTACTTCTTCTCCACTGCTGATCATCGATGGCATCAATGCCGGTACGGCCGATGACGGTTTGAACGGTCTGAACCCGAACGATATTGAAAGTATTGACGTACTGAAGGATGCTGCTTCTGCAGCCATCTACGGTGCCCGTGCTGCTAACGGTGTTATCTTGGTAACCACCAAACAGGGAAAGGCCGGTAAGATTCAGTTGCAATATGACGGTTATGCTGGCTGGTCGAACCCTTACAAAGTGCCCGATTTGCTGAATGCCCAACAATACATGCAGATTATCGACGAGACCAACATGAATACTTTCGGTGAAGCCACCAACTGGTCGAACTTAGTTCCCGCTAACATCCTTTCGAAGATTAATAATGGATGGACAGGCACCAACTGGGTAAAAGAATATGAGAACAAAAATGCTTTACAGTTCAGTAACGCCGTAACACTGACTGGTGGTTCTGAGAACTCAAAGTTCTCAATATCGCTGAACTACAGCTCGAACGAGGGTATTATGGGCGGCGACAACGCATCAAACTACAAACGTTACGGTGGTCGAATCAACTCAGAGCATGTGCTGCTGAAAGGCAAGGACCTGATTGGTGAGAGCCATGACATCATCACCATTGGTGAGAACGTAAGTTACACTTACCAGAGGAGTCATGACCTAGCAGAAGGTAGCGGCTACTGGAACATCATGCAGGCAGCCTATGTGGCATCGCCACTGGTAGAGCCCTACAATGCAGACGGTACGATTGCCTCTTATGACAAGAACGGTGCCGGTTATAGCACTGACATTTATAATAACCCATTGAACCATTTCCTTGCCGGTGGCTACAGCTCCATCAACAAGAATCGCAGTTTCAACGTGAATGCCACTTTCTACTGGATAGTAGAGCCTGTCAAGGACCTGAAGTATCGCGGACAGTTCCATACGGGTTATAATGCCAACAATCACCGCGATATCAGTCTGCCCTATAACTCGAACCCCACCAGTGCCAGTGCGAACTATAGCCTGAATATGAGGGAGGCGCAGAGCAGCAGTCTCTCGGTAGAAAACACACTTGCATATATCCTTCCAAAGATGGGAAAAAATACCATTGATGTGCTGGCTGGTCAGTCGCTGGAGCGCACCCAATGGAGTAACAGCATGAACATGAGCTTTACAGTGGGCGAGGATAATCTGAACTCACTGGTTCACAACGGATGGGACTTCAACATCCCTAACAACTACGAGACCCAATATATGACTGGTCATGGCGGTTACGACAACCCTCTGCAAACCAATATCGTCTCGTTCTTCGGACGCGCCAACTGGAACTACGATGAGAAATACATGGCCACAGCTATCATCCGTGCCGACGGTTCCAATAACTTTGCCCGTGGCAAGCGCTGGGGCTACTTCCCCTCATTCTCTGCAGGATGGGTTGTTTCCAACGAGAAGTTCATGGAAAGAGCTGCCAGTTGGCTTGATTTCCTGAAAATACGCGCCTCATGGGGACAGAACGGTAACTGCCAGATCGGTAATTTCTACTATCTCTCCAATATCGGTTTCTCTCCTACAGGTTATCCCGACTATGGCTACAAATTCAGCAATGACGACATGTATACCATCTCACAGGGCAGCTACACGACTGGAGCCTATGCCAAGAATCCCCCCAATGAAGATGTGACATGGGAGACTTCTGAGCAGACAAACATCGGTCTTGACGCCCGTTTCTTAGATGGCCGTCTCGGCTTGAGTTTCGATTGGTATGTAAAGATGACCAAAGACTGGCTGGTACAGGCCCCCATGAACGTAGTGCTCGGCTACGAGGAGCCTGCAATGATTAACGGCGGTGATATTAAGAATACCGGTTTCGAACTAGCACTCTCATGGCGTGACAAAATTGGTAGCGACTTCAACTACCATGCAAATGTAAATGTTGCCACCAACAAGAACAAGGTCACCCGTCTGGCAGCCAATGGTGGCAAGATCGGTATAGACAAAGAATTCCTTAACACCCTGTTCCAAGGCTCATCATATGTATCGCTCGTAGAAGAAGGGCATCCTGTTGGTTATTTCTATGCTATGTCATACGATGGAATCTGGCAGAACCAGGCTCAGATCGACGCTGCCCGTGCAGCAGGAAAGGCCGTACTCGACTCAGCAGTTCCTGGCGACCCCATCTGGACTGATTACGACGGAGATGGCGAGATTAACTATGACCTCGACCGCCATGAAGTAGGCAATCCCAATCCCGATGTAACCCTCGGCGTTAGCCTTGGTTGCGAATACAAGGGTTTTGATTTCGGAATAACTGGTGCAGGCGCCTTCGGCCAGCAGATCATGCAGTGTTATCGTACCGCACAACGTACAAACCAGTACGACGAGTATACGACAGATGTGTTCGGCCGTTGGCATGGCGAGGGCACTAGCAACACACAGCCCCGACTGACAGTCGGTCAGATAGCCGACCAGTGGGTATCTACACGCTTCATGCAGAATGGTGACTATTTCAAGATTCAGAACGTTACGTTGGGATATGATTTCAACAAGATATGGAAGGGGTCACCATTCAGTCAGCTTCGTCTTTACGTACAAGCTCAGAACCTCTATACCTTTACTGGTTATACAGGTGTTGATCCGGAATGCTCGGCCGATGGTGGCAAGAATGCTGATAATACAAACTTCATCCGTGGTATCGACGTTGGTCTCTATCCCCCAGCCCGTACCTTTATCGTAGGCGCAAGCGTTAAGTTCTAATTAAGAATTGAGAATTAAAAGATAAGAAATTATGAAAAAGATATATACAATAGCTATCGCAGCTCTGTTAGCCACAGGAGTAACCTCTTGCGAGAATGCGCTCGATACCCAAAACTATACTGAGGCGAACACCTCTAACTTCCCAGCTTCAGCAAACGACCTGAACAAGGAGTTGGCAGCTCTTTATGGTGTGATGAACCAAATCAGTCAGACGGCTAACGAGACACCATGGCTGGTGAACCATATCATGGCCGATGAAGGAAACGGCGGCGGCAGCGCTAGTTCGACAAAGATACACGCCATCGGCCATCTGATGTACAACCAGGAGGATATGTTTGATAACCTGTGGAAAAGAATCTACGTCGGTATAGCTCGTGCTAATGCCATTATCTATGGCGTCGACGCTTTTGACTGGACTGGTCAGGAGAAAGAGCGCGATCAGATGGTGGGCGAGGCATACTTCATGCGTGGTTTGTTCTATCTTTGGGGGGCACAGTTCTGGGGCGACATTCCAGCCTATTGGGCAGCAGGAGCACCAGATCCCTGTCCACAGCAGGATGCCGAGACGGTAATCTATCCACACATCCTTGCCGACTTTGTGAGTGCCGCTAATCTGATGAATCATGGTATGACCACCATGGGTGACGGTCATGCCACAAAGGCCGCTGCCGAGGGTATGCTGGCTCGTGCCTATATGTTCTATGAGGGTTTCTATAAGAAAGCCGGCGAGCTGGCTTCGGCCTCTCTCGCTGATGTCGTCTTCGACTTTGAGCAGGAGGGTGCAGGCGCATCACTGAGTAAAGCGCAGGTAATCAGCTATGTAGAAGATGCCATCAACAACGGTGGCTACAGTCTGGTTGAAGACTATCGCCTGCTCTGGCAGTATACCAATAAATATACCATTCAGGACTACGACTACGTGAAGGATCTGGCTGAAGCCGGTAAGGTATGGGCTGGCAATGGTAACTGCGAGGAGATGTTCCAGGTTCAATACATGAACAGTGGCGGCTGGAGCGGTAATATCCAGATGGGATTCACCAATCAGGTATCGCTCTATACGGGACTACGCAATGGAAACGACAGTGAAGGCAATGAGAATGGTAAGGAAAATACGATGCCCTTCGGACAGGGATGGGGACAAGGTCTTGTCAATACAACACTTTGGGACGACTGGAGTGACGATGACCCGCGTAAAAAGGCTACAATCCTAAATGCGCCCGAAGAATGTAAGAAGTTCGCCTTTGTTACCAACTGTTCAGAGGATGCAGGCCTGTACAACAAGAAATGGATGCCCATTACCTGTTCCAAGAGTCATTGGAATGATGTAAACTCAGTCTATACTTGGTGGGGAGTCCTTCGTTCTGAAAGCTCAACGGCAGCCAACAATAACAAGAACTCGTTCCAGGGCGACCACTTTGCAGACATGGTGTTGCTTCGTCTGGCCGATGTAATGCTGATGCACTCTGAGCTCACAGGAACAGCCACCCAAATGAATAAAGTACGTGCCCGTGTAGGCCTGCCTGCCACCACCTATTCATGGAAGAACATCAAGGACGAGCGCCGTTGGGAATTGGCATGCGAAGGTATTCGCTATAACGATTTGCGCCGCTGGTCAGGTAAGAACGGAGGAGTTAATTGCGAGGCAGCAGCAGCCTTACAACGTCAGGATGGAAGTCGTGTAAACTACAAAGGCCATTGGACGGTAATGCATCATGGCCAGGCCGTTGGCGGCAGCAGTTGGGCACAGCGTTATGCAGATACCGATGGTTTCGTCATGATACCACCTGCTCAGATTGCCATCACCAACGACGAGACCGTACTGAAGCAGAATCCCGGTTGGGGAGCAGGTGCTCACGGAGCAAATATGACTGGTACACCAATCTATGATTAAATTTGGTTTTTCTAGTTAGTTATAGTTCGTTATACAATGTAGTAACGATAATCAGCAGGCAGCTGATTCTTTTAAGTCAAGTCAGATTTGACAGTTCCGCCCGGACTTGTGAAAGCCCGGGCGGAACGTTGTTTATAAAATCCTCTGTTTTAGGTATTGCGTCATTCATTTTTTTACCGTATCTTTGCACTATAATTTAAAAGACTAAATTAATCAATCATGTCAAAAATATTAAGTAAACTGTTCACTAACTGTGCCCATCCCAAAGGTCGGATGGGACGTGCAATGTTGTGGTTCATGAACAGCACCCATGCGCCACTTACCAACTGGGGGTTAGACCTTATCGACATTCAAAACAAATGGACGATGCTCGACATCGGTTGTGGCGGAGGCGCCACCCTACAGCGGCTATCGAAACGAAGCAATGGTGCGCAGGTCTATGGTATCGACATCTCTGAAGAGAGTGTAAAAAAAGCAAAAAAAATAAACAAGGAATTACTTGATAAGCAGGTATTCGTCAGCCAAGGTTCTGCAGAGAAGCTACCCTATCATGATGAAAAGTTCGATCTCGTAACAGCCGTCGAAACAGTATATTTCTGGCCAAACATGCCTAGCTGTCTACAAGAAGTATATCGTGTATTGAAACAAGGAGGCCGTTTTGCCATCATGGTGGAAGCCATTAACAGCGATTCTATGTGGACCAATATCGTTGAGGGCATGACCGTCTACACACCAGAGGAGCTTCAGGTCATGCTCAACGCTGCGGGTTTCACCCTTACCAAGGTATACCAAAAGAAGCCATACTATGCTACTATCATTGGTATAAAACCGTAAAACAGAAGTCTAAAAGCTGTACTTCAACTTAAGAAACACTTCCGAGTTTTTATCGTAGACTGTGAACATGCCTCGATCGGCATGGAAATAATCGTATCCCACAATAGCATGTAACTGGTCATTCAATGCATAATCACCACTTAGTCGGTTGTAGATACCGCCATTGGTCACATCGACATAAGCAAAGCTCTGAAGAGTCAGAGTATTGTGCAACAATTCCTTGGACAGGCGGAAGGTGGCAAGCCCGGTATTACGATGCTCACCCCACGCCACATATTTATGGGCATACTGGGCAGAGAGCGACCAATCGTTTCCTGCATACCAATCTATGCCAATAAGACCATTTGTAGAGGCAGCCCTTGGCATATCCTTAACGCCATTGGCCGACTGTGCCTCGTCCAGATACTCCGCGAGTTCTCCTCTTATCACAAATTTATCAACAGGCACTGACAAATCTGCGCCTAACATGGTCATTCTTCGATAATCACCTCGGCCATTACATACAACAGGCATCTTATTCCAGGTATGCAATGCCGAGAACGAAAAGTCGATACCACTGAGGTAGAATGACAGGCGTGCACCATATTCCATATTACATAGTTTATGACTAGGTTCATTATTAATAGGTATCGCCCCCACAGACCATGGGTTCTCCGTGTCGGTAGGCAGTTCAAAAAAAGAACTAACGGGAACGGCAACAGCCTCAAGACTCCATTTCTCATGAGAGTAACGCAGACGTAGACCACCCACAGGTATTCGGATATCATCATAATCCTGCGCTAAGAACTCTGTATAGTCCATTGGTGATATCACATCAGTCAGACGCAGACCATCGGCCACACCCCAGACAACAATCTGTCGACCAGCACGCAGATCCCAGTGCTGATCTGAGTAATAAGCATAGGCCTCACGCAATTGAAAGTCTGTACGTTCTTTCAAAA
Source organism: Prevotella sp. FD3004 (assembly GCF_000746155.1). Taxonomy (NCBI): domain Bacteria; kingdom Pseudomonadati; phylum Bacteroidota; class Bacteroidia; order Bacteroidales; family Prevotellaceae; genus Prevotella; species Prevotella sp. FD3004. Next base: position 489,829 of record NZ_JQKR01000008.1, read on the forward strand.
TGGCGTTATATACCAGATTTGCCGAAACAAAGGCACCAGCATGACCCTTCTCTACCGATACCTCACCACGCACACGGGTTCTTGACGACATCCAGTCGTTAGGCTGTTCTGTTCGCACAGCGTGATAGGTATCAACAAAACCTTTCACACCGACACGCAAAGAATCCTCGTCCTGTGCAATGACAGGACGAGGGAGTGCGCACCACAAAAATGCCATGAAAATAAAAGCTGATTTCATAAACCTTTCTCAAGTTTGGCAACAGTAAAGAGTGCCTTGTCTATTTTGATATCATATTGAGAATTCTTCACTACAATCATAGTGCTGTGCTCGGTCTGTACATTTTTCATCTCCATCTTATGGATGGTCCAGAAGCCTTGCACTTTCTTGATGTCAGAGGTTGTCAATACCCGATGCAGTTTGTTCAGCTTGTCATAGTATTCCACATAGGCTGCAATCAAACAATCCTGACGGATCCACGACACTTTACGGCTGTATATCTCGTGCTTATCTACAGGCACCGACTCAACCACCCAGCACTTATACCCGTTCTTCATCTCCTCACGGAGCAGTTTATGATGGTCTTCATCCACATGTCGCGAGCCCATATCATCATAGGTAAAGTCAGTTCCCATGAAATAGTCTGTCTTCGATGAAGAACCACTGATACGTCTGGTCTTCTTCATGGCAGGCAGATAAAGCCATTTAGCATCCTCTTTGCCTATCTGGTCGTAGTCCCATGTCAGGAAGCCCGTTCCCTTCACATCGCCAGGATAAGTAAAGAACATCATTTTCTTCGTGTCCTTACCCTCATCCATGGCCCATGACGTCACCTTGCGCTGACGAGTACTACCATTCTTTTTCTTGAGTGTCAGTTCCATCTCGCCATAGCGTGTATTACCGTCGGGACGGTCTTTCACCTTCTGTACAATATCACGCCCCGTCAGTTGTTGGGCATTCATCTCTCCGGCAGCCATCAGGCATACGGCAAAAATTAAAACGATCTTTTTCATATTCTATTTTTATTGATTAGACTTTTCCTTACCAAACACCTTACACTTATTAACAAGTATAGGCGTTACAAACAAGTCGGCAGCAAGAGCCGACAGGATACCAATGATAGCCATCAGGCCGAAGTTGATGCACATAGTGCAGGCCGAAGTGCAGAAGCCAGCAAAGACGGCCGACGTAATGATGCTGGTGATGACGATGGCGACACCCACAACACGGAACGTGCGACGGATGGCCTCACGATAGTGGGCAGTGCGGTCGAACTCGAGCTTGGAGTGGTTGATAAAGTGGATGGTATCATCCACCGCCATACCAAGCATCATGGGCAGCAACGTGGCAGTCATCATGTCGAGCGGCACACCCATCCATCCCATATAGCCGCCTACGAACACTGCAGGCATCATGTTGGGTATCAGACCGATGAGACCAACGCGGATGCTCTGGAAGGCTATCATGAGGATGACACCGATGATGAGGATGGATATGACGAACGAGAGCATCTGTCCGCGTACCAGATACTGCATCATAGTTACATACTGCGGAATATTACCCACTGTAGTAATCTTAGCGTCTGGGAATAATTTCTGGGCATCGGTCTGGATCTGCGCCATCTCGCGCTCCACTTGCGCCGAGTTGAAGTCGGAAATCTCTACCATCAGTCGCAGGCGGCGGTAGTCGTAATCCACCCAGTACTCTGACTCGGTGCCGCCTGCATTCTCGTAAAGCAGTATCTCCTGTGCCACCTCTTCCTCGCTATCAGGCACGCGAAAGTAAGCTGTATCGCCATCGTTGAGCGTCTGGTTCAGGTCCTTCAGAATGTCCAGGATTGAGGTTGTACGTTTAGTCAGTTTATAGTCAGCCACTTTTTGCTGTAACTGATCTAATCGTTTCAGGTTTTCTGGTTCCTTAGCCTCATCATTGTTGGGTAACTCCACTATCAGGTCATAAGAATAGAGCGAGCCCAGTTCCGAGCGACCCACGTCCATCACCTCCTTCACATAATCCACACGAGTGCCCATCGTGCGCTCAATGTCGAACGCCGCCTCAATCTTCCACAGACCCACGCACAGCACGATGCACACCACAAGGAACGAGCAGCCAATCTTCTTCGGATTCCTCAGTACCACGTCACTCAACTTTACCATCGCTGCCGTCCAGCGCGTGTCACTCTCCTCCGTGAAGCCCTCTGTAGGACGCTTGTTTTTGCCAAACGACAACAATACGGGCGAGATAATGAGCGAGGTGAGCAGTACAAATAGCACGCTCATCGAGCTGATGACACCCACACAATGCATCGGCCGAATGGGGATGACGAGGAATGACAGCAGCGATACCAGCGTAGTAAATCCACAGAAGAACACAGACCAACCGATCTCCCTCATCGTCTCGATCACAGCCTTGTGCCGCTCGCCGTGAATGCGCATCCTACCTCTGAAATACGAGAAGATGTGGATGTTGTAGGCGATGGCTACGGCAAAGGCCAGGATGGTGGGAATCATCAACACGGTGGAATCGACGTACATCTGCGTCCAGCCTGCGATGCCATAAGTAAGGAAGAGTCCGCCCACCACCGAGATAATCGGCGCCATAACGCCACGCAGCGAGCGCGTCATACAAAGCATCACCAGCATGCACACGATGGTGGCAATCATCATCAGGCGCCCCATCTCCTTACCGATATACACGGTCTTACAATTGGTAACGTAGGGCATACCAGTACCCCGTGGGTGCAGCGAGGCATACTGCGGTTTCTTGATGATGCGCTCCACCTCCTGACCCGTGATGATGTCGGGTGCCACCGTGCCCTGCTGCTTCCACACGCTGTCCTTAGGAAACTGGCGCAGTTTCACCATAATCCACGAGAGGTCGCCCTTCTGCGAGATGAGTTTCCGCGCCACGTGCGGCTTACTGTAGGCCCGCGCACGGACGCTGTCCATTGCCGCCGAGTTGTCCTCCGGAATCTCCTCTGGCACTATCTGTTCAATAGTCATCCCCTCGTCGCTGCCCACCATAAACTCGATATCCGTCAGCGACGTCACCTTGTCGGCATACGACAGACTATCCAACAGTTCGTTGGACAGAGCCCGCAGCGTCAGCAGGTTCTCCTGCGTAAAATGGTTATCACATTGTGTCAGCACGCCAACGTAGTAGTCGTTACCAAAATGCGATTTAAACTCTTCCGTCATTACCAGCATGGGGTCGTCCTCGATGAAATAGTCGTCGAACGACGTCTCCTTAACCATCCGCTTCATGCCAATGACCGACACAATCATCACCAATGCGAAGATGCCTAACGTCAGCCAGCGCATCTTCAGCAGTTGTCCCGCAAACCGCGCAAACAACTCATTAATCTTTTCAATCTTCATACCTTACTAATATTAATAACGAACAATGTTCCGAAACGTTCACAAAAAAGACCCGCATTGCTGCGAGTCTTCTCTATTCATTCAGCAAAGCTATGGAAGAAGCAGGGGATACCTTGCACGCTGATAACAGGCCCCTCTACCTTCTGCGTCTTGGGGTCGTAGGTATAGAAGCCGTTGGCCTGCTTGTTAGAACTTCCATAGACCACGAGACCCTGATGCAGGCCGATGGCCATTGTGTGGGGGTTGCTGATTTCCATACCCTCGATGACCCGCATGGTCTTCGCCTTCAGGTCGATGATGACGGGCAGGTTGGTCATGCTCAGGTAGGGGTTCGACATCGCATCGGGGTCGAGGGCATTTGAGTTGGCATAGGCATAGAGCTTGCCGTCGCCCCCATAGCACACAGCAGCCAGGAAGTCGGCATACTTCGTGCTCAAACCTGCAACCTCGGTCTGATCGAAGGCTATTGAGTAGTCGGGATCGATGTCGGTCTGTCCTTTCTTGATGCGCACGATGCCGCTACGGAAGCCAGGGATATAGCCAAAGGAGCCGATGCAGTTGATGTAGATGTCGCCCTGCTCATCAATGAACATCGAATTGGGATCGACAGGACGGGTGGCGAAGCAAAAGCCCAGTGACGAGTTGACGATGTGCTTCTCAAGCTGGTCGGTCTTGGTATCGATGACAGCTAGTTCTATTGTGTTCTGTTCGGGCATCCACTGAGCATTCATCTGGTTCAGACCCACAAAGAGTTTGTCGTCGCGAATCACCATCACGGCAGGCGATACGTTGGTAGTGGACTGCGCCAGACTATTCAGGTCAATGTCGGTGATTTTGGTCATCGTAGTGGGATTGAACACGGTGATGAGTCCCAGGCTCTGCAGGGTGACGTAGGCCTTCTCGCTGTTGAGTTCCACGATGTTGGCAGCCGAGGCCTCGGCAGGAATCGACAGCACGCCCTGTTTTACCCAGTTACCCTGGGTATCTACGGTATAGCGCTCTATCTGCGCCTTCGAGTTGCCCATATAGTCGGGGAAAGTGTAGATGCTGCCCGATGAGGTAACGATGGGCGTGGCACCAAAGCCGAAGGGAATGGCGTTGCGGTTGTCGTAGCTGCCGGGAATCATGCCGGCAATGGCCTGCATATAGGAGCTGCCGCTGCTGCCTTCAGGGTTGGTGATGGCGGTGGCGAAGATGATACCCGTGAAGTTGCCCTCAGCCTGCCCATTACTGGGGTTGGGGGTGTCGTCATCACTACTACATGAACAAACTAAAGCCATGATGGCTGCAAACAATAAACTGTACTTTTTCATTTTCATTCTGATAATATAATTATTAATTACTTATATACATATCTGATTTTAAAGCCAATGTAGCGGCCTGGCAGGGGACGGTTGAACTCCGACACCACGTGGCGGTCGGTCAGGTTCTTTGCTCTCAGGGTCAGCGTCAATCGGTTGTCCATAAAACTATGCTCCAGGGCAGCATCCATCGTGAAAGAGGTGGGAATCTTACGCTCCTGATACTTGCTCACCTCGAAGTCGTAGAAATACTCATGGATATAGGCCGCATCGAGCAGCAGACGGGTGTTCTGGCCATTGCCGCCAAACAGGTTCTCCTTGTGGAGCTCAGCGCCGAAATTGCCCATCAGGTAAGGCACGTTGGGTATACGTAGATTCTTGGTAGGGTTAGGCACATTGGTGCCTGGGGTCAGCTTGCGCACGTCGCGCAGGTCCTGCCATGTGCCGTTGGCATAAAGGTAGAGCAGCTTGGTGACATCGCCTTTCAACTCAAGTTCCACTCCCTTTGTACGAACCGTGCCAAAGTTACGATAACGAGCCATGGTAGGTATAATGTCGGGAGTAAAACGTATCATATCTTCCAGCTGATTGTAGTAGCCCGTCAGTTCCATCTCCAACAGGCCACCATCACTTTTCAGGTGACGATATATCAAGCCCAAGTTTACACCATTGGTACGTTCTGGCTTGAGTGCGGGCGAGGCAAGGATACTGAATCCATTACCAATGAGTTCCTCGGTAGTAGGTATGCGTACCTCGGAATTAAACGAGGCTTTAATCATCCAATCGCGGGCAAACTTATAGCGCATGGCATCATTGAAACCAAAATAGTTCTTGGAGATATCTACTGACTCTGGCTCGCTTACGCTGTAAACATCAATACTACGCGACGATGACGAGAAATGGTAGTCCTTGAGCGTAAATGCGTTTTGGAACTTGCCGTCAAACAGCGTCAGGTCGTACGAGAAACCGATTGTAACAGTGTTCATTTTGCTGGGAAAGTTGGCTTTGAATCCCATCGCCTTATCCATCAGCGAGTCGTTGGGGTGCATCGAGCTGTGATCGGCATACACATTCAGGTTAAGAGAGTGGTGCAGGTCGATTGTATATCCCAGATTTAGTTTGCAGGTAACCTCATTGGTACGTGTGCGGCCATCGCTGGGGTAGGAATTCTGCTCGCCACCATAAACCGATGTGGGCGGCATCTGATTACCATCCCAATCGTAGCGATGCATGGCCTTGTCCTTCATGCCTGAGTAGCCCAATACGTAGCCTGCATCCAAATCCAAATCAAGACCATCGAGAAAGAAATCGTTCCTCTTTACTTTCAACGCTGCCACATAGTTGTCGGAGTAATTGTAGGCCTCGCGAATATCAATGTCAATTCCCTGTATCTCCTGCTTGGTATGCATACCTATCAATTCCAGTTTCAGTTCGTCGAACCACCATTTCGTAGCTTTGATAGAACCGCCACAAATGGCTTTGTCAAACTGGTCGTGGTCACGCTCCACCCAACGGCCGTCTATATGATCTAATCGCATTTTATAGTTATTCTTGGCAAACGAGTAGGTACCACCTAAGCCAAATTGCAGGCCACTTTTACTGTCAGTACGTTTGAACACGCCCGACACCTGATGGGTATTAAACGAGCCTATCTCATAAGAGAAGTCGAGATATAGAGGTGGGTATTCTTTAGTCACCACGTTAACGGCGCCACCCAATGCTGATCCGCCAAAACGATAGGGCACCAGCCCCTTATACACCTCGATACGCTCAATCATATCGGTTGGCACATCGTTAAGGGCAACAAAGTTACTAAGTTGCGACATTGGGGCCTCGTCGATATACATACCGATGCGCTTGCCCTCCAATCCACGAACGGAGATACGCGAGGCACTGCCAAGTCCACCCGTGTTACGTACGGTGACGCCCACAGTGCGCGACAGTACATCATTAATATTATTGGCCGTACCCTGCAACTGGTGCTGTCCAATCACAGTGACGGGCATACCCGACTCCTTAAGTTTTCTGATTCTGCTGCGGCCCATCACCTGGACCTCTCGCAATCTCACTGTGTCTTTTACGGTCAATACGCTGTCAACATCAGCAGCCATAACCATACTACACATACAAAAACCAATTCCTAATAAACATCTTTTTACCATAATTGAAACTTTATATATCTTTCTTTTTTATTGATGATTCATCAGTGCTCGCCAGCCTGCAAATTCAAACAGAATGTAGTCCTCGATTGCCTTTTTGGTTTCCTGCGCCGATAGGTTGTGCTTGATGACCTCAGAGATGAAGTTGAACATCCACACCATATGAATGTGATAGGTAAAAGGCGTATGGATGGTGCTGAAGTCGGGATACTGGCAGCCCAACTGGTTCATAAACTCCAACACCATGTTGGAGCACTCCTCGGTATACTGATCGATGTAATTCTCGAGCGAAGAGCCTTGCGATTGGTAGAGCAGCAACTTCAGTTCATCGCGGTGGTTGTTGATGAGGCACATGTACTCCTGCACATTATTGGCAATCAATTCGTTACACTCACCGCTAGCATACCTCAGGAAGGCCTCTTGATTGTCTACATTGTGGTGCTCGTGCATCATCCTCTCGAGTTCCTGAATAAGCGGCCCGACGATATGGCGGAACAACTCATCCTTACTCTTGAAGTAATTATAGATATTACTCACTCCAATACCTACCCCCTTCGCAATATCGCGCATCGAGGTCTTGGCGTAACCGTCGCGCAGGAACACTTGCTTTGACACCCCTAATATATGTTCACGCGTGTAATCCTTTTTTATCTGCATAGTCTTTTAAATGTCAAAAAACGAACAAAGTTCTAAATTGTTCATAAAAAAAAGAGAACCCGCACCCATGCGAGTCCTCTCTAACTTTATAAATTGCTTCTTATAACAACTATACCTTATCATGATCTATTCATCTTTCGGGGTGCAAAGGTACGGTAATTCTCCCAAACACACAATACCTAAAACTGAGTGTTTTGTCATTACAGAATTGCATCCTAAGTAATAGGATATTAATCATAATTAGGTATATACTAGAACATTACAAAGAAAGAAGTACTGCCCCACTGTTCGTTATGCTTATCAGGATATGCCGAAATCATAGGTGCCGTTGACGGAAAACCGATAACATCGGTATAACATGCATTCTCAAGACGATGACCATTGGCAAGATATGCCTTCCCTTTAATGCCTACAATGACACTCTTCAACTGGTGTTGCCACGTCACATCCGCAATAAACTTATGAAGATTGGCTGTCCGATAGGCATAGGGAGCAAAGGCATGCTGGAAGTCAAGGTGGGTTATCTTCTGATTCTGCATCTGAACATGGTAGTCGTGAGAGCCTATACGCTGACGAGCATAAACTAAATTAAATGCCAAAGCGTTGCGACTTCCCTGCCAGTTCACCCCTGCTTTAATATGAGAAGTCAGCCTTCTTACATTGATTCGATAATCACCTATCTTGTATTTCTCGTCATATCTATCTGTGGCAATACCACCCTGCAGACTTAATTCAAAACGGCCCATATTCTTTGCAGTTCTCAAAGCAACCTCCATGCGGCCAGTATTACGACTGTAATTCTGACGGGTGTCAATAGTACGGAAATCGTAGATGTTATTAGCATTGTCAATTAGGTATTCCTCTATAATATTCTCATAGCCTTTTCTCAACATGAGGTCGACTTGTACCATCAGTTCAAAGCGCCAGCTATTTTTCGGATCGTATGCCAGACTGAGCATTGGAGTGAGGTGATGCGAACATGATTCATAGAGATTATAAATATCACTTTCTTCGGTTTCCATATGCTGATAGGCATAAGCCAGCGATGCATGAAAGCGCAGTTTCTTTCTCTGTGGTGAGAGGTATTGCAAACGGGCATTATACTCATCAACATAGTACATACGCGATTTGCCGAATGACACACCGCTCTGACGTGTATCATAGAGACCAAAACCATAACACACGAAGAAGCGATCCTGTTGTCCAGGACGCCAATATCGTAATTGCATGTGCTGTTTGTTACGGCCATACCCCCAATCAAGCATCAGCAGATGTCCGTTCACATCACGTGCAGTTCCCATGTTAAAGCGCAGCCAGGTTGTATTGTTCAAGGCGCGTGGATCAGAAAGCCGATACGCCTGCTCGCCATAGAACGAACCTTTTACGCCAAGAACCCACTGCTGAACTTTCAGTGCATAATTTCCTTCAGCATAATAGCTATCGAACTTGAAGTCACCACCACATGAATCTGTGGATATATAAGGGAAGTAAAGTTCTGGCAACCGCATGGCACTCCACCCGATATTGCGATGCTCACCTTGTGCATACTGGATGCTACCCGAAAGCGTACCACTACGGGGTGTGGTATACTCACCATACGCACCAACGCGATAGTCCGAAGAACCGTCACCCTCATAAGGGATGAAATCCCCCTTTCCGTCACCACTTGCCAACCCTGCATAAACGATAGCCGTACGACGACGAAGCATCGTGTCATTACTATTTCGCCACTCTGTGAAAACGGGATTGGCATACAAGGCACAACTGCTGCTCAGCGATATATCGACATTATCAGTAAGGCTGCGGTCTTCCTGCGGTGACAGAGGATGAGTGACGCGGTCAAGCAGCAGTTGGGCTGATGCCTGACAACCACAGGTGATGGCTACGAGTGATATGTATATTCGTAATTTGCGTATCATAAGTTGAAATTAAAAAACAGTTCAAGTCCGAAATAAGGGTCATGCCATTCGCGTTGGGTGACCTTACTACCAGAGAGGTATTTAGGACTGATATCGAGCAAGCCGTTGACAAAGAACGAGAGTTTGGTTCCTTTTTTGAACTCCTTGGTGGCCTTCAGATTCCAAAGCAGTGACACAGGTTTCTCATTACGGGCATACTTCACTGGCAGAATAGTACGGCGGAAGTAACGGAATGTACCATCATCGGCTGCAATCTGGGCACGGATAATGTCATCAACGGGTTTAAGGGCACCACTCATGTCAATGTATTCGGTGGGGATATAATCGTGGTTATCCTTATACTGCGAGGTGTTGAGCCACACCACCTGGAAGAAGTTCATCAGGAAGAGTTTGAACTTCGGGATATGTGTGTTCAGCCATATATTGGAATTCAGACGACGATATTGGTTCTTGGCTCCATTGTCATAGATGCAGACATAAGGATACTCCTTTCCACCGATCTTCACGGCTGGATAATAGTAAAGTGGCAACGACGAGGCATAGTCTGTCTGATAATAGGCACCATTGATTTCTACCGTTGTCGACAGGGGCACTATCTTTGGAAAGATAAGTCGGTACTCTATACCACGCTTTGTCACCTTGCTGGAGTTCATGACCTTCTTCGATGTAGTAAAGAGACTATACTGTTCCTCTATATAGTCGTTTTTCTGAGGTGTACGGCCTTCGATGCTTACATCTGGCTTCAGTGTGGTGTAGAGATTGTATGTTAACGGATAGTACTCTGTAAAATACTCAAATCCCATATCCGACTGTTCATAAAACGCGGTAAGCGAAATGCTCAATCCCTGATAGTCAATATCCCATCCAGCTTCCGCCTTTTTGTTCTTGTTAGCCTTTAATTCACGATTGGCCACATCATATATATTTGTATAAGTAATGAGGTGACGGTATTGTGGATCATTGGTATAAGCGTTAAGCATATAGAAGTCTTTATAGAGTTTCTCTGGATAGAGGTAGTCAAGCGTTGGCGTCTTGCTTTCTGTGCCAAAGCCAATTCTAAAGGTATTCTTAACTGTTCTGCCCACAGTATAGGAGAGATTGATTCGAGGATCTGTCAGCACTCGGCCGTGCAGATAATAGTCTGACGGCAGGTTTGTCAGCATAGAGGCACGACCTCCAATAGAGAGTTGGAGAATGTTACGTTTACTATCATCATAGATAAAATCCGCCTGAACATATCCAGCACCAGTACCGAGGGCAGGAATAGCCCAGTTGGGGCGAGGGCGCATGTAGGAGTTGTCGTATGGAAAAGGCGGACGTTTCTCATCTTCAATCACAGCTCCTGCGCCATGATTCTTAACGTTGGTATACTCTGCGCCATACATCAAGTTTAGCATCATATTCCTGAATAGTGGTATACGTGAGTTGGCATTAAGTTGGGCATAGATATTCACGGGCTGGTTGTCGATGTAGAAATCGCTATAATACTTTCGTGGCAGATAGATTCCCTCATGTTCGCCCTCTTCGTAGGCCAAAGGCATATTCATCGGTCCAGAACCAGAGAGTACCAAACGATGACGACTGATTTTTTCGCGGGTATAGTCGGCAGAGAGGGTCAGTTCAATCTGGTCGAGCCATGTCTTACCGAAAGTCATACACCCCTTCATCATCAGTCCCGTACGACTATAGTCGGCCTTATAGGTTTCGTCGTATTCGTAAGTCAGTTCATCCTTTTTCATCTTGCTGGTGGTAATGGTCTGACTCAGTCGTGCGTCAAGATCCAAGTTGTAGCCACCTACTTTCACCTTATTATTATAATATAGTTGCCCTGTCAGTCGCGAGAATTTATCCATTTCCTCACGGATGTCATCGATAGAGTGCAGATAGTCTATACCAGCGTGCAATGTTCCAGCTTTTTCTCCCAGTCGGAAACCTTTGCCCATGTATATGAGTTTGTTTTTCAGGTCGGTCTTCAAACGAACACGTAATGGTGTGACACCGTGCTTCGACGAGATACTGATCATGCCACTCGACAGATTACCATAACGGGCAGAGGAGATTCCTCTGGTAAACTCCACACTTTGTATATGGTCTGTAGAGATATATCGCATGTCGGTTCCCTGGTTGATGCCCGTACGGTTTCTCACCTCACTGTCATAGGTGCCACTCCCCTCGGTGATACCCACTAATTGTGAACGGATGCCATCGTTGGAAACGGGAGCGCCGTCGGTGACAATCCCCACGCCAAGGGAAGTATTGGCATCGGTACCGACCTGACGGCTGCTGATTTGCGAGAACTGTGTCAGATTATTCTCCTTATACACACTGCCAGGCAATAACAGCATTACATCGGCAAGCGACGTTGGTTGTATATATTCTAAGGCCGCCTCATCAATAACAACTTTCCCCTTTCGGCTTCTTTTGGCCATCACCTCGAATTCGGGCAGAGCGAAACTGCTACTTTGAAGCTGTAGTTGAATACTCTGGGTCTTACTGACCACTATAGACTTCTTCAACTTCGCATAACCCAGGCACTCCACTTCAAGTGTATGTTTGCCGGCAGGAATATTGCGTAATTCGAAATTCCCGTTGATATCACAGAGTGTACGCAACTCCTGATTCTGTATACTAACGATGGCGAAGCTTGCAGCCTCGCCATCGTGATCAGTGATGACTTTCCCCTTGACTGTGTAGGACTGTCCGATAATGGAAGTCGCCTTACACAGCAGGAGAAGGATCAATAAACAAAATTTAATATGATTTGAAAGATACATTATTATTTATTATTACGCCAACCAACGGGGAATGCCGTCTGTACTTTACCCGCTGCCTTGCGCTCGTTCACATCCTGCATATCCTCACTACTATTATTGGTGTCCTGATAGAAAGTCTTGTCACCTACTTTAATTTCCTTGCGGATGCAGAGTTCCTGACGGTGGCAACCATTGACAAGGAACTTGCCGCGGTCTACGGTCTCGGGCACCACACGTGTCTTCACGTCCTGAGGTACGTCGCTGGTCTGAATGCCGTCAATGATATTCTCGGTCTCAATAGCCAGGATATGAATATCTATATCGCCCTCGGGAGTTGTTTCAGTTGCATCGACATGGGTCTTCGAGAGTGTGGTGTGGCTGTTGACGAAAGCGTCGACAGTCGACTGCTGACCATTCTCCAAACGGAACATCACAGGCGAGACATAACCACGAGGCTGGAAGAAGAAACCGTAAGAGTCACCATTCTCTGTGATGAGCACGTTGGGAACACTGGGGTTGTCCACATCGTTGGCATCGGGACCATAGTACACCTCGAAGTCTGCTCCACTCAAGTCTACGGCGTGATCATAGGCAATCTCACCATTCACAACCTCTGAGTGGTTGATTGCAGTAAAGGCAATCACCAGCTTTTCACCAGGCTGAACCGGATGCTCCTTGCCACTACCGGGAATGGTGATGAAGCCGCCGATAGGCACCTGATCAGGATAGTAGCTGTCATACCACAACTCTTTAGGCCACCATGAGATATGCATCGTTACACCTACGCTCACACCGTCGGCATAGAGCACATCCTCCGTAGGGTTAAAGAGTACGATATACTGATCGGGGTGCATCATACGACCCGAGTTGGTCTCACCGTTGAAGAATACCTCACTGAAGATAAAGTCCTTACCTAACGCACTGGCTGGCAGCGAGTTGACATAACCATCAATAACCTGTCCGTCAGTGTTCACGTTTACGTTTTCCATACGCAGCGAGATGACCACCTGCTCCCCTTGAGCATTAGTGATGTTCTTCTCAATAGATACGTTGTAGACGCCCATAGGCAGAGAAGCAATCACACTTCCGTTGGCATCCAGTGAGAATGATTTGGTATCCTGGTTTCGTACCTCAGTAAACTGTACAGGCGTACCTGCTAAGGCAGAAACGTCAAGGGCACCCGCCACTTTAGGAATGGCATTAAACGTCACGTCAATCTTCTTTTCTGCCTCATCATCAGAGCATGAGGCCAGCAGCACTGGGCAGATGAGAGCTGCCAGTGCGAATTTAAATAATCGCATCATTGTTGTTTGAAATTAAATGTTACTCCTGAGTTTTCTTATCGTTGTGTCCGCATTTATGCTCACCTTCGCCCTTACATCCTTCTTTATCGTTACACTGCTTGGCAATCTCCGCCTCGAACTTGGCGTCTGAAAGCGCCTTCTGCAATGCTTCCACGTTAGTCTTCTGTGCATCATAACTCACACAAACAGCCTTACACTCCAGATTAACCTTCACCTCACTCACTGCATCATTAGCTTTCAGGGTTTTCTCAACACGTTTTGCACAGTTCTCACAGTGCATGTTGTTCACTTTGAATTTCACATTGTCGGCCATCACGTTCATTGTAAACAGAGCGGCAAACATCATCATTACAATCTTTTTCATTTTTACCTATTTTTATTATAAACAATTACTGAATAAAAGTATATGGTTGATTAATTTAGCCTCACGGCATGGTTCTGATTTTCGGGTGCAAAGGTACGGCAAATAATTAAAGTGCGCAATACCTAAAACTGAGTGTTTTAAGGCTCTTGCACTTGGAAACACCTACCATATAGGATTAATAACAAGTAGGTATTGACAGGTATTATCATCTTCTCATCAACATTTTTATTTTCTTATCATGACATCATAACAGCATCTTCAATATTAAAAACCATATATAAGCATGTTGTTTAGATGACAAATACTATATTAAGGCTATATTTTTTCGCTATTTTCGATAGCTTTTTGGTAAAACGTTTGCATCTCTCATAAAATTGTTGTATCTTTGCATATCATAAACTAAACCAGAGTATATGAAAAAAACAATTATCAACTCGGAAAGAATTGAGAAGAGGTCTGTCTTGCGACAGAGCGGATAAAACTGAACGGGAAGTGGATTTCCTAAATCATCCGACTGCAAACGACAGGGTAAAGGATTAGCTTTTAGAGTGAAGGAAAGGTTGCCTTCAACCACAAAACAAGTTGTTTTGTTCCGTCAGAGACGTCATCTTTCAATCTAAAAGACTATCTTAACAAGTACAAAACAACTTGTTTTGTAGTCGCGCAGAACGGTGTTGTTTCCAACGAAAGACAAAAGCAACCCAACAAACCGATATTCAAACAATTAACAACTATAATGTAACTTTATAAAAAATGGCAGTACACATTAAACTGATACAGAACAACATCAAGAGCAGTAGTTCATACGGTAAGTTTTTTGCTAAGGCAGTGAGCCAAGGCGAAGTGACAATAGAGGAACTGGCCAAAGAGGCGGCAACCAACAGCGGCATTTCTAAAGGAGCCTTCGTTAGAGGTGTGATGGAGCTTCAAGACCTTATGAAGCATCGACTGGCCAATGGGCAGACGGTGGTTATCGAAGGAATCGGGCGCTTCAGTCTTCGAGTAGAGAGCATTGGCGTTGACGAACCCAAGCAGTTTAATATTAGTCGGCACATCAAACGTATCGTCTGCGGCTTTCTGCCAGCTAGTCGCCGCGTCAACGTTGGCAAAGGCACAAAGAACGGTCACATCCTTTACGACCTCTGCGAAGGTGTAAAAGTCATACGGCAACGCTAAAACGGCCAAGGGTGTCTGAGCATACCTTTCCATATATTAAAATCCTAATTTTTGAGTATTGCAGGCTTGATTGAAAGTTAGTACCTTTGTATCCCATTACAGATGAGATGCATATATATAGGATAATTTATACAATTTTAGCCGTATTCACACTCCAAGCAGCCCATGCACAGGGAGTTTTACGCGCCACAGTACTTGATAAGGATACACGAGAACCCATCATTGGAGCCACTATCCATGATGCCGTAAAAGGTAAGCCGATTGCGGTTACCGACGCAGAAGGTTGTTTCACGATACCTAATAATGATGATACCAAACAGATACGCATTACTTATATAGGTTATAAGATTCTGACAACCGCTCCTGTCAGGAACGGGCGTTACCTGTTAGAGGCCGAGATCAGCCGATTAGGTGAAGTGGTTGTGACGGCTCAGGAGAGCCGCGGGCTGACCAGTGCCTCGACCATCGGCAAGCATGCCATGGAGCACCTGCAGCCCTCAAGTTTTGCCGACCTGTTGGAACTGCTGCCTGGCGGACGGGCAGAGACACCCTCTTTGAGCACACCCAACGTGATTCACATCCGTGAGGCGGCTTCGGGCGGCAGTCAGTATATGACTTCGTCGCTGGGCACACAGTTCATGGTTGACGGAGCCCCCATCTCCACCAATGCCAACATGCAGTACGTCAGCGGCGCATGGGACTCTGAGAGTACCTACCGTGACTTTACCAATGCTGGTGTCGACATGCGTTCACTCTCTACCGATGATATTGAGAAGGTAGAGATTGTGCGTGGCATCGCCTCTGTTGAATATGGTGACTTGACCAGCGGTCTGGTAAAGATTGAGCGCAAGAAAGGTGGTGCCGACCTCCACGTGAGACTGAAGGCAGACATGAGTTCAAAGCTTTTCTATCTGTCAAAAGGTCTGGAGTGGAAGCCCCAACACCTGAGTCTGAACCTCAGTGCCGACTATCTCGACGCCAAAGCCGATCCCCGTAACACGTTAGAGAACTATAAACGCATCACGTTCTCGGCACGCCTGCACAAACAGTGGCTTCGCGACAACTACGACCTGAGTCTGTCGACCAACGCCGACTATACAGGATCGTTCGACAACGACAAGGTAGACCCCGACCTGAACTACAACGTGGAGGACTCCTACAAGTCGCAGTATAACCGCATGGTCTGGATGGGCGACCTGACACTTAAAAGCAAACGCGACTCATGGCTGAAGTCGGCAGGACTGATGTGTTCGGCAGCCTACGAATACGACGATATCAAGCGCCGACGTCTGATACAGCTCCAGCGTACGACGGTGGCTGCCACCAATCATGAGGAGGGCGAGGCCGATGCATTACTGCTGCCCTGGAAATACATGGCCAACCATGAGGTTGAAGGAAAACCACTCAACATCTATGCAAAGTTGTCGGCGCGTCTGCAGATTCCCACGACAAGACTCAGCAATGCCCTGCTACTAGGTATCGACTGGAACATGGACAAGAACTACGGACGTGGACAGGTGTTCGACCCCGAGCGTCCGCTCTACCCCGGCATATCAACCCGCGAGCGTCCACTCTACGACATTCCTGCTAATCACCGGTTGTCTTTGTTTGCAGAAGAGACACTAAAATGGCCTACAGCCATAGGCACCTTTGAGGCAACGGGCGGCATACGTGTCACAGAGATGCTAAACCTGCCCGCTGAATATGCCATGCACGGTAAGAAGTATCTGGACCCACGCATCAACGCAGGTTATACCTTCCCAAAATTCTCCTTCTTGGGCAAACCTACCTTCATCCGTCTGGCTGGGGGTATCGGACAGCACACAAAGATGCCGACGATGGAGCAGCTCTTCCCCGACAAGCTCTACATCGACTTCATCCAACTGAACTATTACCACGAGAATCCCGACTATCGCCGTGTGAATCTCATGACGTATATCCGCAACCCCAGGAACCTGGAGTTGCAGGCTGCCAGAAACTTGAAGTGGGAAATGTCGGCCGACATTAATATCGGCGGCAACCGACTGAGCATAACCTACTTCCGTGAGAAGATGACCTCAGGGTTCCGTAGTCAGACACACTACGAGAGCTTCAGTTATAAGGAATACGATGCCTCAACCATCGACGGCTTAACACTCACAGCGCCACCCGCCCTCAGCGATATGACCTATACTCTGAGGGATGAACTGGTAGGCTATAGCAACTACACCAATGGCAGCGAAACCGACAAGCAAGGTATTGAATATACCCTTGAGACCGTACGTCTGCCTAAGATACTGACACGACTGACCATCAATGGCGCCTGGCTACACACCCACTACCGCAATTCTATTCTCGAGACCTATCGCCCCAGCATGGTAGTAGGTGACAGGAGTCTGCAGTATGTTGGTCTCTATCAGGATGCCGACGGCACGATGAGCGAGTCGTTCAACACCAACTTCACCTTCGACACCGATGTGCCACGCCTGAGACTCGGATTCTCACTCTCGGCACAGTTCCTATGGTACACCATGTCGCAACGCGACCGTATCAGTAACACACCCGACCAGTACATCGCTCCCGACGGCACCATACATGACTGGCTGGCTGGCGACGAAAACGACACCTATCTGCAATGGCTCATCAGAACCAACAGCGAGACTCTCTATGAACTGACCCGCGTGCCTATGTCGATGAACCTGAACCTGAAGGTGACAAAGAAACTGTTTGCCGACAGACTACAGATAGCCATGTTCTGTAACAAGATATGGGACTACACCCCTGACTATGAGCGCAAGGGCTACACCTTCCGCCGCCACGTAACACCCTATTTCGGACTAGAAATGAACGTAAAGATATGAAGCAGATACTGAACATATGTATTTTCATCCTGCTGACAACAGTCCTTACGGGCTGTCACCAGGAGCAGACAGACTACCATACAGTGGCCAGAGTGACACTCGACATCCCCGACACCATCAACGTCATACAGATACAGGGAACGCTGACCCTGCAGAGTCTTAACACCACGCTCAACACGTCGACAGCCGACATGAGCGGCAACACCTTCGAGACAACCGTCTTGCGAGGAGCTTATAAGGTTGACGTGACAGGTATGGTGAAATACACAGGGCTGGACGGAGCGATACGTACCCGCCACTATCGTGCACACTCGGACTACAAGCCTTTTGCCGACATGCCTCTCAGCAAAACAGAATTACCCATCATACTTCTGGAAGAATGAACATACAGTTACGACATATTACCACCTTATTATATATAATAGCTACCACCTCATTGGTGGCCGCCACGCCCGACTCTGTGCTGACAGAACACCAACAGGCATGGAATCTACTGGATGCTGAAACTTGGAAGAACCCAGCACTTCACGGACAGGCCTTTAAGACGGCTTACTCACAATTGGCAATTTCCCTTGATCTCACAGACCAGACAGAGGCGTTTACTTTGCAGAAGGGAACTGGCAGCACGCTCTATGATATTGAAGCCGATACATATTTGCGTCTCTCAGACCATTCTTCAGTATGGGGCAAGGCATCATATATGACTGGTAAGAACAGAAACATCAAATGGAACTCCGTTTCAGACTATGAGTTGTTGGAGCCCTATATCCTTGCCGACACCATGGGCGGCAACACAGAGCGCGAACGCTATGTGTTTGAGGGCGGCTATGCCGCGAAGGTCGGAAGCGTGCTTATGGGGGGTGAAATGCTGTTCCGTGCTGAACACGAATACCGTACCATCGACCCTCGTATGCGTGCCATCGTGACCGACCTTACCCTAAGGGGCGGAGTGGCATACGAAACAGGCACATACCTTTTGGGAGCAGCAGCCGAGGCTAATATCTATAAACAGACAGACAACGTCACCTTCTACCGTGAGACAGGCGTCATACCAGAGTTTCAGATGACGGGATTAGGAGCTATCTACGTGCGCTTCTCTGGCGAGGTGAACAACCTGTATTTCAATGGTGGCGGCGCACAGCTCTACCTGAACGTCCAACCCCGCAACGGCCAGGGGCTTTTCACCAACATCACCATCGGAGAGCATCGCTATGAGCGCATTGCCGCCTCTCTTAACTCACTGCCCCTCACCAAACTCTATCGTGAGGAGGCCAAACTGCAGGCAGGGTGGCGGAAAAGTGGTAAGACCGACTTAGCCATCTATGCTGATGCGCAATATATCTGCCGACTGGGCGATGAGAACATGGTAGGCTCGTCGCAGTCGAACAGCTACCCTATCCTGACCACACTGACCATGTATAAGAACAACATCATCGATGCCAGTATGAACATGGTTTACGGACAACGTCAACACTCTAGCTGGCACATCGCCATGAAGGTAGGCTATATGCAGAACCATGAGAAGTATGTGGAGCCTGAGCGTAAACAGAACGTCAGCCGTATATACAGCCAGTTGAGTGCGCAATACATCACAGGACTGGGTAAAAAGGGGACGCTGACCTGTGCACTGACAGGAGGCTATCACAAAAACCTTGACAGCCAGTTAAGCATCCCTGTGGTGAACACAGAAAAGGCTGCTGTCAAGATGCAGAACCACAACTTCCGTTATCTGAAGGCCGACTATACAGTCGTCAATGCACAGATAAGATACGACCACGGCATCGGCACCAGCCGTTATGCAATGTTCGGCGCACTGAGTGGAGGGGCGACATTCTGTTCTGAGAGTGAATATGAACAGTATTTGGCTGTCAAGTTAGGAATCACATTTTAAACAATAATATTTATCAGATAAAAAGTATAGTAATTATGAAGAAGGTATTTTTGTGGAGCCTGATGCTCCTTTCCTTGGGACTGAATCTGACATCGTGCAGCAGCAACGATGATCCTATCATCATCAATGATCCTGTGACATTGTCACTGGAGATGCCCCTCAACCTGGAGAACGTTGAGGTAACTAATAGCAACATCACCCTGACCAACGTAAGCTCAAGTCAGATACATGTTCTGAACAACGCCATCGAGAAGACCAGCAACGGCTTTGTAGCCACATTCAACGAGGTGGAAGAAGGCACTTACGACCTGCATGCTGAAGGTGAATTGTCGTTCACCATCAATGGTGTGGCAGGTACCAGCAAATTCGAGGTTAGCCAGGATAACATCAACCTCTCACGCACAGCTACATCAATGAAGGTTACCATCAACACCTTCACAGCCAAGGGCGGCTTCGTGATCAGCGAGGTATTCTTTACAGGCACCACCACTCCTGAAGGCAAACAGTACAGCAACGACCAATACGTGGTCATCACCAACAACAGTGATGTTACCCTCTATGCCGATAGCATCGCTTTCCTCGAGTCATCATTCCTGACTGTTAACAACTACGAATACGTACCCGATATCAGCAAGGACACCATGGCCGTAGCTGCCGTCTACATGATTCCTGGCAACGGCACAAGCGTACCCGTTGAACCTGGCAAGTCACTCACCTTGGCCGTTAACGCCATCAACCATCTGGAGGGCAACGCCAACTCCATCGACCTGCGTGGTGCCGACTACGAGTTCTATGACATCAGCAGCAATCCTACCTACAACGATGTAGACAACACCAATGTGCCCAATCTCGACAAGTGGTACTGCTATACCGCTACACTCTACAGCATGCACAACCGCGGTTTCAAGTCGATGGCCATCGCCAAGATGAAGGAAACCAAAGAAAACTGGCTAGAGAAGTATGCTTATAACGGTAAATATATGATGAGCGTCAGTGGTAATACCTATGAGATGAAAGTGAACAGCACCTACAAGGTACCCATGTCATGGGTTATCGACGGCGTCAACCTTAGTGTTGAGGAGGAATGGCAGTGGAACGTGCTGCCCGCTAACATCGACAGCGGCTGGACTTACTGTGGAAAGACCATGAACGATAAGACCCGCTATAGCAAGGCTGTTATCCGTAAGACTGACAGCGAAGGAAAGTATGTTGACACCAACAACTCTGCCAACGACTTCATCCCCGAAGCAAAACCTTCAATGTTCAAATAAGTTATGAAGATGAAGAAAATATATTCTCTTTTAGCTCTGGTGCTGCTGTCGGCTACGGCAGTGGCCCAGAGCCTGCCACAAGACCCTGCCGTACGTAAGGGCAAACTGAAGAACGGCATGACCTACTACCTCCGTCACAATGCGAAAGAGGCTGGTCTGGCAGACTTTTACATCGCCCAGCGCGTGGGTAGCATTCTTGAGGAGCCACGTCAGCGCGGACTGGCCCATTTTCTGGAGCACATGGCCTTCAACGGCACCAAGAACTTCCCCGGCAAGGGCAAGCGCCTCGGCATCGTGCCCTGGTGCGAGTCCATCGGCGTGAAGTTCGGCGCCAATCTGAATGCCTATACCTCTATCGACCAGACGGTCTACCATATCGGTTCTGCCCCGCTAAAGCGCGAAGGTATCATAGACAGCTGCCTGCTGGTGCTTCACGACTGGAGCCACTACCTGCTGCTTGAAGACGCAGAAATTGACAAAGAACGTGGTGTGATTCATGAGGAGTGGCGCACCCGCCGTGCCGGTATGGCTGTGCAGCGTCTCATGGAACAGGCCATGCCCAAAATATATAAAGGCACCAAGTATGAAGACTGCATGCCTATCGGTTCGATGGACATCGTAGACAACTTCCCCTATCAGGATCTGCGCGACTACTATCAGAAGTGGTATCGCCCCGACCTGCAGGCTATCATCGTTGTTGGTGATATTGATGTGGACAAGATGGAAAAGAAAATCAAGAAGATTTTTTCACCCATCCCCATGCCGAAGAAAGCGGCAGAGCGTATCTACTTCCCTGTCAGTAACAACGACACGATGATTGTAGCCATCGAAAAAGACAAGGAGCAGCCCATTGCCCTCTGTCACCTTTATCAGAAACGTGATGCCACCCCAGACAGTGAGAAGAACTCGGAGAAATACCTGCGCGACGACTATGTGGACGGTCTGATCAGCACTATGCTCAACGACCGTTACGTAGAACTGCGGCAGCAGTCGGACGCACCCTTCCAGAGTGCGACGGGGCGTTCTTCGATATTCTTCCTCAGTCGCACAAAAGACGCCTTCTCTATGAGTGTCAGCTGTAAAAGTGACAACATCCTGGGAGGCATCATTGCTGCCGTAGGCGTGGCAGAACGAGCCCGCCAGCATGGTTTTACCCAATCAGAACTCGACCGCGCCAAGAAACTGCGCATGAATGCTGCCGAACGCCGTGCCAAGATGCAGGGAGACTACCGTAACTCGCACTTCGTGAACGAGTGTGTTGACAACTTCCTGGAGGGCGAGCCTTTGGTGAGCGCCGACTTCAAATTGGATAATACCCGCAAACTCGACCGAGAAGTGACTTTGGCTGAAGTGAATGCCGCTGTGAAAGAACTTATCACCAACCAGAATCAGGTGGTGGTAATGTATGCCCCAGACAAGGAAAACATCGTCATTCCATCAGAAGACCAGGTACGTCAAGTGATTCTTGCTGCCCAACAGTTAAGTTATGCACCTTATGAAGAACAGCAGCTGGCCACCGACCTCGTAAGTAAGTTGCCACAGCCAGGATCCATCACCAACGAGCAGGCATGGGCTCACGGTTTCACAGAGTTCACACTCAGCAACGGCATGAAGGTGTACGCTAAGAAGACTGACTATGAAGCGGATGCCGTATCGCTCAGCATGAAGGCAGATGGCGGAACATCGCTCTATGACGATAAGGATATTCCCAACTTCTCACTTATCTCCAGCGGTGTCACCGAGGGAGGCGTGGGCAACTTCGATGCAGTCAGCTTACGCAAGATGCTGACGGGCAAAAGCGTGCGTGTCAGTCCATCTGTAGGCAGTAAGGGACAGAGCATCAACGGCAGTTCGTCGGTCAAAGATATGAAGACAATGTTCCAGCTAACTTACCTTTACTTCACTCAGCCTCGCAAAGATTCTGCTGCCTATGCCTCGCTCATCAGCCGTACACGCTCATTCCTCTCTAACAGAAATGCTTCACCAAAAGTTGACTATAATGACTCTATCCGTGCCATCCTCTATGGACATCATCCACGACTGGAACCTGTCGTGCAGGAGACTCTCGACAAGGCCAACTACGACCGCATTCTTCAGATATACAAAGAGCGTTTCAGCGATGCCTCTAACTTCAAGACGGTTATCATCGGCAACTACGACGAGCATGAATTGCGCAATCTTGTTTGTCAGTATCTGGCTACGCTGCCTGCCACTGGAAAGCACGAACAGACAAACTACCAGAACGTACCCCGCATTGTAGATGGCGAGAAGGTGGTAAAGTTCACTAAGCAACAGGCCACCCCATTGGCCAATGTCAGCATTTACCTGACCGCAGACGTACCCTTCACTCCAAAGAGCGATTTGGAACTCGACTTCCTGAAACGCTGTCTCTCCATCGCCTATACCGACTCTGTTCGTGAAGAAAAGGGTGGCACTTATGGTGTAAGCGTTGACTTTGAACTCGATAAGGACGATAAGCCCAACGCCACGTTGAACATCTCGTACAATGCCGACCCATCAAGATATGAAGAGTTGAATCCTATCATCTATCAGCAGCTGAGGAACATCGCCAATCATGGCCCTTCAGCCACGTCCATGCAGAAAGTGAAGGAATATCTCGTGAAGCAGTATGCCCAAGTAGCTATTACCAACGATTACTGGAGCTACATCATATGGCATGAACTCGACGATAATGCCGACTTCGACCATAACTACTGTAAGATGGTAGAAGAAATGACAGCCGAAGACATCCAGCGCATGGCTCAGCAACTGTTGGCTGCCAAACGCAGCATCGAGGTAACCATGCTGTCTGAATAATCACATTCTATTGAATGTAAGTGAATATCTGTAGGTCTATCATAACAACCTACAGATATTTTTTTCGATTGTAAACAGATCTAAAGTATACACAAGCACCTGTTGCAATAGAAGCACATATTATCCATATTCTTTATGAAGTGTTAATAATTCTTATATTTGAGATGTATTCTGCATTATAATTTGGTTTATATTATAAACTTATTTATCTTTGCAGCGCAATCCGGATAATTTGTGTTCTGTCTGACCTTTCTGCAGGAGGAAAGACAGGCACATAAGAGAGTTATACAACATTTCATAATTTATCAAATTGTAAACGACATGGAAGAAAATAAAAACTTGACTGCTGAACGCAGTCTGGAGATTATCACAGAACAGATTGAGCGTAGTCAGCGCACGATTACCAAGAATTCAGCTCTGCCTCTGATGTGGTGGGGAGTTTGCGTCACTATATTTGCACCGCTGATAGCTTACTTGTGGAAGAATCATGGTGGACCTATTTGGAACACTCTATGGGCTGTCATGTGGCTGATTGGCTTTATTGGCAATTGGATAATCGACAAAAAGAAAGAAACAGTCCCAACAACATTCGTCAGCAAGACCATAGGCCATGTATGGTCTACATTTGGTTTGTTTTGTGGAGGTATCGGCATCTTGTTCTGCCTGATAGGCACTGGAGTTCTGCCTTTAAAACTGATTATCCCCAATGCATACATATTCAGCTGCATAACTAGTATCATTTCCTTATGTTTTGGAATGAGTACGTGCATCACGGGACGCATAATCCAAAACCTTCTCATACAAAGATGCGGATTCATCGCAGGCTTGGGAGGATTTTTTACCGCACTATTTTTCTCCAGTTACCAACAGCTCTATGTAATGGCAGGCGTTACAATCATTGCCCTCATCATACCAGGAGTTGTGATTCATATACAAAACAAGAAATAAGGAGGACCGTCTATGTTTCAGCCATTAGATCCACTGCTGCATGCAGAACTGCGACTAGCCGTCATGTCGCTGCTCATCAGCGCCGACGAAGCCGAGTTCCCTTATATCAAGGAGCAGACGGGAGCTACGGCAGGCAACTTGAGCGTGCAGGTCGACAAACTATCTGCGGCGGGCTACATCGAGGTAGAGAAAACCTTCAAAGGCAAACGCCCTTGCACCATCTGCCGCATCACCGATAAAGGACGAAAAGCATTCGAGGCATACGTCGAGGCCTTGAAGAGCTATCTCAGCAAATAACGATTGAAAGCATCAAAAACATCAGCGAGATAAGCAAATCCGATTTGCCTGTCTCGCTGATGTTTTTGATTAATAGATTAACACTTACAGTCTAATACTCATCCTCGTTGAAGAGAAAGTCTTCCTTAGTTGGATAGTCGGGCCAGATATCTTCAATGCTTTCATATACATCACCCTCATCCTCAATCTCCTGCAAGTTCTCAAGTACTTCCAAAGGGGCACCTGAGCGTATTGCGTAATCTATCAACTCGTCCTTGGTTGCGGGCCAAGGTGCGTCTTCTAATTTTGAAGCTAATTCCAGTGTCCAATACATATTTCTTAGGTCTTTGGGTTTACTATATTAATTTATCGGACGCAAAAGTAATCATTTTATTCTTATTTACAAACTTTTTGCCAAACTATTTCACTGACACCAGCGTTAAAATTTATTTTTTTTGCCAAAACAAATAAGTAATCACTCAATCTGTTAATATATTGTTGTATTTCGGGGCTAATTAGCGCCACCTCCGACAATGCGACGATACGTCTCTCAGCTCTTCTACACACTGTACGGCAAACATGTGCCTGGGCAGCTGCCTGCGTACCACCAGGAAGAACGAATCCCTGCTTCTCAGGAAGCAGTTTCATAATCTTATCAACCTCCTGTTCCAACAATTCTATCTCTCCTCCAGCAAGTTTAGCCGATTCATATAAGGGGGTTTTACTCTGATCGGTTGCAAGATTGGAGCATACGTTAAACAGATTGTTCTGTATCTTAATGACCAAATCACGGTCATCACCAACAGGAAGCACCGCCGCCAATAATCCTAGATGAGCGCTCAACTCATCTACCGTCCCATAGGCTTCGAGACGTACATTTGATTTTCTCACCCTAATACCACCAACGATACTTGTTTCGCCTTTGTCCCCTGTCCTAGTATAAACCTTAGTTATCTTCATATTCAATTGTTGGTTAGAAGTTAATAATATAGTTTTGCTTATGTCGTTTCTTATCGAATAAAACGATTCCACAGTAATAGAGATCGAAAGTGACACCTGTCCTTACATCAGCTACTATCTGTTGCCAGAAACAAATATCCTTTTGTATGCCTTCCACTATGAGTACTGTCCCGTCATTCACCTTATTATATATATCAGTCAAGCGAGATTGATAATCGTCTTCCAAAGTTATTCTAATTAATTCGGTAGAGCTACCATAGTTTGCCATACTGCAGCCAGCCTTGAAATAATCGTGATAACCATCACTCTCTATCATTTGAGGCTGTCGCCAATTGGCTAACCTGAAATAGAGGCGCCCCAGTTTTCTAGTCAACCATTGATCTCCTTTTCCTAATGTTTTATATTGATAATATGGCCAATGCTCATTAATTACATAACGCACCAACCAATAATCGGTAGGCGACTGGATGCCAAAGCCACAAGTGTGCCTTATACGCTTTAGCCATACATATATATACAATAACCTCTGCATTTCGATGGCAAAGATACAAAGAATTTTCGGTAATCGGAAGATAACAATAAGAAAAGAATTCAATATTTTCAGTAACAAAACGAAAGAGCCCTGAACCTTTTCGGATTCAGGGCTCTCAAACAAAAGTGGCGGCTTCCTACTCTCCCGCATTGCATTGCAGTACCATCGGCGCAGGCGGGCTTAACTTCTCTGTTCGGAATGGGAAGAGGTGGGACCCCGCTGCAATAACCACCTGATATGGGTATTGACACTGTCGACACAAGAAACCTCAGTAGAAGCCCGTTTCAGAAACAACTACATCTGATAATATCAGCATACAGCGAAAGATCTCGGGCAATTAGTAGTGCTCGGCTTTGACGTCACCGTCTTTACACCTGCACCCTATCAACGTCATCGTCT